>CAZSIJ010000020.1:0-61652 GCA_964607065.1 uncultured Desulfobulbus sp.
CAAATCTACTACTTGGCCCGCTCGTTTACTGTTCAGTTTTCAAAGATCAATTCGCTCAACGATGCACTGTCAGGCTGCGGCTTACCGTTGTGCCGCGAGAGTCATTATAACATTTTTTCATTTCCCTGTCAAGCCTAAAATCCTTATTTGAAAATGTTTTTTCGGCACTCGTTGCTGACTCACAAGCAACAAGAGGAACTATATAGTCGGAAATATCCGTAGCCGTCAATGAAAAATAAACGACTCGTGCGAAATATTTCATTTGGGGATTTTAAATCCTGCTGGAATGAAGAATTGAATGGTGATAACGATGAATGAATAGGACCTAATAAACAGCATGATAGCACCGCCTATCTTGTCAACTCTATGCCGGCTTAACCCAGGATGCCAGGGCTTCGATTATTTTCAACGCTTGCGTAGTACTCGAAATATTGAATTTTGACTTGATTAGATATTGCCCGTTTCTTTTCTGATACCTTCTAATAGTAAATTTATCCGGGCTATATTCTTGAGTTGTTTTGTCATAATCCTGGTAGCGAAAAAGAATCGTTGTCCAAGCCCCTTTGGAAAGAATTTCTTTGTCTATTTGCTTGACGACCAAGACCCCTTCTTCTTCATGGTTAACCGTCAATTCTTCTATATTTTCAGCCATATGGCGACCCCATTTTGTTGCAGATTGAATAATTACTCGGTAGGAAAAGTCAATCACTTACCCCGAGACCTTGAAAAAGGCAATGATGGCATTGCATATTTTATAGGATCGTCTATTCGTTTATTTCCTCGAAACCATTACAGATCAGCACTGTTACATAAATGATCGATAGATGGACGCTTGGATGCTTATTAGTCGATCTTAAAAAATTCTATTTTCAGCTTAAGAGCGGTACCGATCTACAGTTGTGACCATCAAAACACTTACATGATCTCAATCTAGCAGATCAAATTGATCTTGGGTAGCGTAGCACATGGGACAGACCCAGGGTTCGGGGAGCTCATCAAAACCCGTCCCTACAGGGATTGCATTCATGGGGTCCCCTGCCCCGGAATCATAGACATAGCCGCAGTTCACGCAGATATAACGGCCGTTTGAGGTGGTAGTCATGATTTACACCGCAAAATATTTGGCCTGGGGATGATGAACAACGATCGCCGAAGTGGTCTGCTCCGGCACCATCTGCATGTTTTCGGTCAAAGAAATACCTAGCGCCTCCGGCTTGAGAAAAGCGAACAAAGGCAGGTGCGCCTCCAAATCCGGGCACGATGGATAACCAAAACCGTAGCGGGAGCCCTGATAAGCCTGGGTAATGGCCCCATGGAGGTCACCTGTTTGCTTCCCGCCAATCTCCATCTCCTGCCGCATCTTCCTGTGCCAATACTCGGCCAGGGCATCCGTTATCTCGACACTCAAGCCATGGAGCAGGAGGTAATCATGGTAGGCATTCTCCCTATAAAGTCGGGCGGTTTCCTCACCTATCCGTTCCCCGATGGTGACAATAAAAAATCCGGCTATATCGCCTCCGGTCTGAGCCGTTTTAAAATAGTCGGCAATGCACAGATAGGGCGGCTCTGCTTGCCGCGGGAAGGCAAAGACATACTCCTTCCCTTCGGCTGCAACGACCAGTTCGTTTTCCTGGGCATGGCAGCGGAAATATCCATACGAAACCTTGGGCTTAATCCAGCTTTTGGCCAGAATGCGCTGCAGCAACTCCTCGTATTTGGGCTGGACAGTGCCTTGAATCAGCTGCTCATACTCCCCTGCCCCCATCTTGCCGCGCCGATAGCCCCAGCGGCCACGAAAGAGCGCCTGGATATTGATCAGGGGAAACAACGCTTCCGGGTCGATATCGGTCACATAGCGCTGCCCGATAAAGGGCGGTACCGGCACCGGATTCGTCCGGTCGAGCACCACATCCTTGACCCCGGGCTTCATGGGTTGCACAGCCGTGTCGCTGTCATATTTGGTCGAGACCAGGCGCCCCTCCTCGAATTCACGCACCGCCTTTAATCCAGCAAAGGCATCGGCGCAATATACCACCGGCCCGGGATAGTTAGGTGCGCACGATTCAGCAACGAATTTCGGGGTCAACGCCGCCCCGCCCAGCAAAATCGGCACCGTTAAGCCTGCCTCGCGATACTGAGCCATAGAATCTTGCATGACCAGGGCGGATTTAACCAGAAGCCCGCTCAGCCCGATCAAATCCACCTTATATTCCTTCGCCTTTTCGATGATTGTCTCGGTTGACACTTTGATGCCAATATTATAGACCTTGTAACCGTTATTGGAGAGGATGATATCCACCAAATTCTTGCCGATATCATGAACATCGCCCTGGACCGTGGCCAGGAGGATTTTGGTGGCACTGCCGCCGTCGGCCTTGTCCATATAGGGTTCGAGCAGGTCCACTGAAGCGCGCATCACCTCGGCCGACTGAAGGACAAAGGGCAACAGAAGCTCGCCCTTGCCAAAGAGTTCCCCTACATGCCGCATGGCCGGAACCAGGATTTGATTGATTATGTCCAGCGGCTTAAACCGTTCACGCAGGATGGCAAGGATATCGTCAAGCCCTTCCTTGTCGCCGTCCATCACCCGGTGAAACAGCTGCTCCTCCGGCGTGCGGACAATGCCCTGGTCGTCGTCGGTCACCACAGTGGATTTCCCGCTGAAATGTTCGATGAACCGCATCAGCGGGTCCTTTTCCCCGGCAACCTGCCGGTTCTGAAGCAGATCGATACTGATCTGCCGATCTTCTGCGGATATCCGCGCCAACGGCAGGATCTTGGCGGCATCGACGATGGAGGCATCCAGGCCGGCAGCCACTGCCTCATGAAGAAAAACGGAATTGAGGATGCGCCGAGTCTGGGGGGCCAGGCCAAAGGAGATGTTGCTCAGGCCCAGCACGGTCAGGCAGCCGGGCAGCTCTGCCTTGATCCGGCGAATTCCATCCAGGGTCTGGAGGGCGGCATCGCGGAGGGTGTCGTCACCAGAGCCAACCGTAAAAGTCAGGCAGTCAAACAAGAGATCCTGAGACCGCAGTCCGCATTCATCAACGGCAATAGCGTGGATGTCCTTGGCAATCCGCAACTTGTCGTCGCTGCTCATGGCCATGCCCTTTTCATCGATAGTGAGGGCAACGACCGCGGCCCCGTACTTCTTGGCGGCCCGGCAGATGCGGCGGATGTTGATCCCCCCATCTTCCAGGTTAATGGAGTTGACGATCGCCCGGCCCGGATAGAGCTGCAGGCAGGCCTCGATACACTCTGGCGTGGTCGAATCGATCATCAGCGGCGCTTTCAGAGCCCCCGCGCACAGCCGCACCATGGTGGTCAGATCCGCCTTTTCATCACGGCCGGCATAGGCGGTGCAGAGATCTATAATATGAGCGCCCTTGGCTTCCTGCTCCTGCGCGATCCGCAGACAGGCCTCGTAATCGTCGGCCAGAAGCAGCTCGCGAAATTTTTTGGAGCCGTTAGCATTGGCCCGCTCGCCGATCAAGAGAGGCGGGATCTCCTGCTGCAACTCCACGGCCTGGTACAAACTGGCAACCGAGGGCTTCATGCGTTCACCTCCCGCTTGCACGGTTTAACTCCGGTGAGCGTCGTGACCAGTTGCCGGATATGGGCAGGAGTGGTGCCGCAGCAGCCCCCGACCACACTGGCCCCGTAGTCGGTAATAAACCGTTTCATCTCGTTGGCGTAGGTTTCCGGGCTCAGAGGATAGCAGGTCTTGCCGTCCACCACCTCGGGCATCCCCTGGTTAGGGACGCAAGAAATGCGGCCTGGCCAGTTGCGACTGAGGTAGCGGATATGCGATTCCATGTCCATCGGTCCGGTAGCGCAGTTCAGGCCAAAGGAGAAGATTGGGTAGGGCTCGAAGGTGACGGCAGCGGCGGCAATATCGGTGCCAACCAGCATAGTGCCGGTGCGCTCTATGGTGACCGAGGCCATCACCGGAATATTCAGACCCAGGTTTTCCAAGGTGGCAAAGCAGGTTGTCATGGCCGTCTTGATCTGGAGCAGATCCTGGCAGGTTTCGATGATAAGCAAATCCACCCCAGCAAGCGCCAAGGCCCGGATCTGTTCTTCATAGGCATTTGACAGGCTCCCCACCGAGATATGCCCGAGCGAAGGCAGCTTGGTGCCCGGGCCGATCGAGCCTGCTATATAAGTGTTCGCCTTGCCGGCGATCGCCTTGCGGGCATTCTCGACCCCGGCCTGATTGATGGCCGCCACCTGATCCTGCAACCCGTATTCCTCAAGGACAATCCGATTGGCACCAAAGGTATTGGTCTCGATCACCATAGCCCCGGCGGCAACAAAGGCGCCATGGAGCTCGAAGATTTTTTCTGGGACGGTCAGGTTGAGCAGCTCGTTGCAGCCTTCCTTGCCCTCCCAAGCGGTAATAGGAATCTGCATTTCCTGAAGATTGGTGCCGCAGGCGCCGTCAAGGATCAGCACCTCATGGTCAGATGGTCGCATTGGTCAGATTTCTCGCTTACTGGTTATTCTTTTCTTAATATACAATAACTGCCCCATAGGGGGAGTTACCCTTACGCTTGCCGATTAGTCGTTTCTTATTATCCCGGCCCTCCCGGTCAGGCCAATGTAAGGATGAAACGTAAGATTCGCATCAAGTTTCTGCCCATTAGGGCCAGAGAATTATTTTCTACCCGACTTGCCCCTCGCAGCCGTCCCGATGATGCACCTCTTGTCAAACCCGTCTTTTTTTTCTACAGTGGGGGCCTCTTCCCATTATTTATTTTCTCAAGGTTATTGTCATGAATCCAACGATTACCGCTGTCGTCCTTGCCGCCGGCAAGGGAACCCGCATGAAATCAATGCGCGCCAAAGTCTTGCACGAGGTCTTCTTCCGACCGATGATCCACCATGTGCTTGATGCGGTCCGTGAGGCCGAGATCACCGACTGCGCCGTCATCGTTGGCCACCAACGCCAGGAAGTCCTCAGCACCCTGACAGACTATTCAATTCAGCCGGTAATTCAAGAGCAGCAATTGGGGACCGGCCATGCGGTACTCTGTGCTGAAACAGCCTGCGGCCAGGCGGACCTGGTGATGATCCTCTGCGGCGACACCCCGCTCATCCAGGCGGGAACTCTGCGGGCCATGATCGCCGCGCACCGCCAACAGCACGCACCCCTCACCCTGATGACCACCCTGCTCAAGCAGCCTTTCGGCTATGGCCGCATTCTCAGCGATGACCAAGGAGCCGTGCTGGCTATAGTTGAAGAAAAAGACGCCAGTGAAGAACAGCGGCGCATCCAAGAAATCAATGCCGGCATCTACCTGGTCGACCGCCCGTTCCTGTTCACCGCCCTGCGCCAGATCGGGACCGATAACAGCCAGGGCGAGGCCTACCTGACCGATATCGTTGCCATTGCCAACCGCCAGGGACTCGCGGTGCATAAATTCGTCCACCCCCAGGCCATCGATGTTCTGGGGGTCAATTCCCGGATCGAACTTGCCCAAGCCCATGCCACCCTGCAACTCCGCCACAACCGCGGCCTAATGCTGTCCGGCATTACTCTCTATGGGCCGGAGTCGACCCTGATTGCGGCGGACTGCGCCATCGGCCAGGATAGTGTGCTTCACGGCCCTGTTCGGATCAGTGGCTGGACAACGCTGGGCCAAAACTGTTGCATCCACAGCGGTTGCATCCTCCATGCCTGCCAGCTGGGAGATGGGGTTACGGTTGGGGCTAATTCCGTGCTCGAGCACTGTTCGATACCAAAGGGCAGCACGATTGCGCCGCTAACGCACCGAAATGACGGCTAGCCCAATGTTCCTGTACCACCAAAGAGTATCCGGTCACGACAACGCCACCTCTACCGCTAACGATTTAGCACTTTATCAACCGCGATCGACCGGTTACATTCCGAAGATTCATCGACACATTAAAATAACCATTTATCAACTTCATCTCCCTTTCCATGGAGCCTAGCACAATATTATGACTGATCTCAAAAAAATGTATTCAACACTTCTCGGTGATTCCTTTCCCATGGAGATGACCATCTCCTTTGACGGCCAAACCCTGGTCTACCGGAAAAAAACCTGGAAGATCCCCATGGCCGACGGCACTGTCGATGAACGTGGGCTGCGCTACGGTGAGAACCCGGATCAGGAGGCGGCCCTGTATGAGTTGGTGAACGGCAATCTGGTCTTGGGCGACTGCACCTTCATCGAGCCAGGCAACGGGCTAGTTAGCGCCATCACCGTGGAAGACATGCTCCAGGTCGGCAAACATCCGGGCAAGATCAACCTCACCGATGTCGACAACGGCCTCAATATCATCAAATACTTAATCGATAAACCGGCAGCCGCCATTCTCAAACATAACAACCCCTGCGGCGCAGCCATCGGCTCAACCTTGGCCGATGCCTACAACCGCGCCAACCGCTGCGACCGGATCGCGGCCTTCGGTGGAGCGGTAGTCACCAGTCGCCCCCTTGATAAAGAGACGGCTGAGCTGATGGCGGAAAATTATCTAGAGGTTGTCTGCGCCCCGGACTTCGAGGAAGGGACTCTGGCGATCCTTGCCCGCCGCAAAAACTTGCGAGTGATTCGCATGACCGGAATTTCCCGGCTGGCCGAGTTTGAACGCCACCGTTTCGTTGATTTCAAGTCGTTGATCGACGGCGGCATCATTGTCCAGCAGTCGGCTGTCAACTCCATCCGCTCAGCTTCGGATCTGAAACCAGCGAAGGCTACCTATAAAGGGATGAACTATGCCTGCGAACGCCAGCCGACCTCTCGTGAGATCGATGACATGCTTTTTGGCTGGGCAATCGAACACGGCGTAACCTCCAACTCGGTCATCTATGTCAAGGACGGCTGCACCACCGCGATCGGTGCCGGCGAACAAGACAGAGTTGGCGTCGCCGAAATCGCGGTCCACAAGGCCTATGCTAAATACGCCGACATCACCTGTTTTGATGCCCACGGCATCCCCTACGTCGATCTGGTTGCAGAAGTCGAGCGCGGTCAACGGAACAAGGCTGACAAGGAGGCTATTGATGCCAAGGTGCGAGCTGACCGGGCCGGACTCCCGGGCTCGGTTATGATCTCGGATGCCTTCTTCCCCTTCCGCGATGCCGCCGATATCGGCATCCGCGAAGGGGTCTCCGCCATCCTCCAAGCAGGCGGCTCAATCCGGGATTTTGAATCGATTCAGGCCTGCAACGAGGCCAAACCGCAGGTGGCGATGATGTTTACCGGCCAGCGCTCTTTCAAACATTAAATCAACCTGATTGTCACAACAGCAGCGTGTCCACCGGACAAACGATCCGTCCGACGCGCTGCTGTTGTCCCCCGCCACCCGTTTTCCTTCAGCAGCACATAGGACTGCCGGGCACGTCACCTGTTACCGAAAATTCGTAGACCTGCGACAGATCCAATCACTTCATCCTTCCCGAGCCCCCGCCAAGGACTCAGAGGACGGGTTCTTCGATTTTCTTATTAAGAAGATGCTTCTCATAGCGCCTCCGCTCAATCCCTAGAAAAAATCGGAGCGCTAACGGATAGCTGAGAATGGCGAGCGGCAGTGCCAGGACGAGACCGCCAACTAACAATACCATGCCGGTATCAAGCCCTACCCTTCCGGCAAAAGAAATCGCCTCGACAAATCCCACTTCTTGCATCCGATAGATGACCGTTTTCAAGGTTTCCCAGTCTGCCCGTCCTGGGAGTATGAGATTGCCGACCAACCAAGCAAGGTAATACAGGGGAATATAGGTGAGAGGATTGCAGATAAGCGTACAGACAAGTATCGCGGCCACCGTACTGCCTCTGGTAACCACGGTGATCAGCAGAATCAGTATCGATTTAAGCGGCATCACCGGCGCGATGCCAATAAACACGCCCACCGCCGCCCCTCGAGCAAGCGATACGGACGAACCCTGCAGCTGCTTGAACTTCTGAAAAAGAGTATTGAAAAATTTCTTCAAAGGAGATGCAAGAGCATGCTATATCGTTGTTTTTTCACAGAGACAGGCCCAGTCATCCGGAAGCTCAACCGGATCGATGCCCAGCGTGTGGGCAAAGGACAGCATGGCTTCTGTGGTACAGTTGATTGATGATGATCTTTTTTCGGAACAGACGTCATCCAATTCTTGCTGCAGATACAGCATCAATACCTGTGCCGTAGTCTCTCGGAATTCCTCATACGGACAGCCGATCATATCACTGAAACGGGCGAATCGATACCAGTTGTGGAGCGCCCGTTTGATACCGCGAAACAGAGAACGATCACGATTGGCCGCATCAAGATCACGCAGGATTATTTCCCGGTATCGCGCCAGGACCGCTTCCTGCAACGGAATCAATTCCTCATCAGCAAGAATGAAATGGGGCCCCTCCGCATCCTCGCAGAGATAATGCAGACTCGCATGCAGGGCCACCTCTGGAATCTCTCCGGAATGGCGGACCATGAGCCACTCCTCCGCAAGGATGTATGCACGATCGTTGTTAATCACGAGTTCTCAGGATCATCGTTGCCGTTATCAAGCTGAAACAAGGTACGGACCGTGTTGATCCGATCCGGGAGGCTGATACAATGATTTTCATTTTTGAGATAGTGCAGGGGCCTATACAGCATCTTGCCGGTAATGGCAGCCACCAATTTTTCTGTTCGTTCCTGGTTGTGTTCACTCAGGCCTTCAAGACGGCCTATAGTTTTTTCGACCTCCCCCCGGACAAGACCTTCAACCATGGAGCGCAGTTGGATGATGGTGGGTGTCGACTCCATGTTCGACAGCCACTTGCTGAATTTCAGTTTCTCCTCGGCGATGATCCGATAGGCCTTGACCGCCTCTTTGTCGCGCTCGGATTTATTCATCTCAACAACATTGTGCAGGTCGTCAATGTCGTAGAGATAGACGTTGTCCAACTCGTTGATGGCCGGATCAAGATCACGGGGCACGGCAATATCGATGAAAAATAGCGGCCGATTGCGGCGTTCCCGCATCACCGAACGGACATCCTCCTTTCGGAGAATAAGGTCGGGGGCTCCGGTCGAGCTGATAATAATATCAACATGCTGCAACTGATCCACCAACTCCTCCAAAACCACCGCCTGTCCGTTAAAACAGCGAGCCAGATTCACAGCCCTCTGCAGGGTGCGGTTGGCGACTATGACCTCAGTAACGCCCTGCCCCACCAGATGTTCCGCCGCCAATTCCGCCATCTCACCGGCACCAATCAGCATGACCTTTTTCCCGGCAAGATCGCCAAATATTTTCCGGGCCATTTCCACGGCTGCATAACTGATCGAAACGGCATTGGCCCCTATCCGGGTTTCGGTACGGACACGCTTGGCCACAGAAAATGACTTGTGCAGCAACTTATTCAGCACAAAACCGCTGCACCGATGTTTTGACGCCTGCCGATACGCCTCCTTCAGTTGACCGAGAATTTGGGCTTCGCCAACAATCATCGAATCAAGACTCGCTGCCACCAAAAAAAGATGTTCCACAGCCTGGTCATCAAGGTACTGGTAAATGTACTGATCGAGTTCTTCCTGCGACACATTATTAGCAAATAACCGCTCAAGAACACGAGCTCTTGCCTGTTTTACATCCTGGCAGGTAAAGAGGACCTCAACCCGATTGCAGGTGGAGAGCAGGTAGTATTCCCGCAATTCCTCCAACTGCCCCAGAGCGCGAAGCGGTTCATCGTAACCAGCAGAGAGTGCCAGCTTTTCTCGGATGGCCAAAGGCGTCGTTTTGTGATTGACGCCCAGCAGCACAATGGCGTCACGAGACATAGGTGTGGACCCCTTTCAGGAGAAAGGAAACACCCCAAAGGGTGAACAGGACAGCAAGAAAAGCAATGATACTGAGAATGGCCACCCGACGCCCTCGCCAACCGACGGTAAAACGTTGATGCACTGCGGCCGCGTATAAAAACCAAGTTACCAACGACCAGGTCTCCTTGGGATCCCAGTGCCAATAGGCACCCCAAGCCTGCTTGGCCCAGATTGATCCGGTAATCAAACCAAGAGTGAGCAGGGGGAAACCTACGCTTAAGCAGTGATGGTTGAGCTTATCCAAAGCCTCCAGTGAGGGCAAACGCGAATAAAAAAGCCCGAACCTTTTGGTTTTGATCGCCCGTTCCTGCAACAGATACATGACCCCGCCAATGCACGCCAGAGCAAGAAAACCATCGGCAACCAAGGCGATCGAGGCATGCACCGGCAACCACCAGGATTGCAGAGCAGGAGGCAGGGGCAGCATCTCACGGGAGGAAAAGGCGGCTATCAGCATCAAAGCCAGCACCAGCATAATGACAAAAGTTCCTAAATTCTTAACGGTATAGCGCCAGCGAAACGAGAGATAACAGCAGCCAAGTGACCAAGCGAAAAAAGAAACTGTCTCGTGATGGCTAATTATCGGCGTGTGGCCTGCTTCGAAATAGCGGACGACCAGATTGACGGTATGGAGCAGAAAGGCCGCAAAAAAAATCGCCCGGCCAATCCGCCGTACCGCTGTTTTTTTAGTCAGAAAAAAAACCAGGTAGGCCGCGGCTGAGAACAGATAGATTGCTACACTGCCTTGAAAGAGCAAAAAACTCATGGGATCTCCTTGGTCAGTGTTTCCATGTTGAGATCGACCGGCTGACCGAACACTCTCTCCAGGTGTTGCTGAATCCTATCCCAATGGCGGTCCCGGAGCCAATCAACCATATCGTCATGGAGAATCTTTTGGAACAAAATCTTCTTTTCATCATGGCTCAATGCGTCTTCAGCCAAAACACGGTCACGGAGCAAGGATGCGAGTACCGTAAGTTGTGCATACTCTTCGCCGAAATCGTGTTCAAGCCGACGCTTGACCATGGCCGCTACTGCCGGGCTTTTACCTTGAGTTGCAACGCTTAGAGTTAGGTCACCCCGACGAATCGAAGCTGGCACTTGGAAATCGCAGGCTGCAGGGTTATCCGCTATATTCGCTAGCAACCCGGCAGCATGAGCATCCTGCAACACAGCACCTTGCACCTGGTGGGAATCGGTCGCTGCAAAAACAAGAAAAGCCCCTTCGAGATCGGTTACACTGTACGGTTTCTCACGCCACTCGATCACTTTCTGGCTCGCCAGGTCGTACAAGGTGTTTGTGATAACCGGACTGACGACCCTGACACTCCCGGAACCAGCGAGTATTCCCTGAATTTTTCGTTCCGCAACACGGCCGCCGCCGATAACGACGCAGAGCTTACCGGATATATTGAGGCAAACAGAATACATTTTGTGATTTTTCAATCTTTTGGTCAATGACAAATCGAACCCTCCAGATATTTGCGCTGATAGAACCGCAAGATGCCTGACCTAGAAGAGTTGTCGGTAAAGATGCAGCGGTCCGACCACCGGAGAGCGAAGCCGCCTTCCGGCAGTTTACCTGCGTGGTTGTAATCGGGTCATGAGAATGATTTTATCCTCACCCAGGCTTTTCAGCTTTTTTCTGGAAGCGGAAATTATATATTCCTTCTCCGCCAATTTCAGGAAGGGTTCAAGGCTACGGCGTTTAATATCGTGCGCCAGATACACAACGCCTTCAGGTTTGAGCGCCTTGCGCAGAACTCCGAGCAACGGCTCGAAAAACTCTTCACGAAACAAGATCTCTGCACCAACAATAACATCATACTGAGGCATCTCGGGCGGATCCAACCAATCCAGCATGGCAATTTGCACATTCAGCAATTTACTCGCTGCAGCGTTGATCCGCTCAAAATCAAGAATTAGATCTTCGTAATCGGTCAGCGTCACCTGAAACCCTGCTGCTGCTGCTGTGAGCCCGGGAGCACCCAGCCCTGCACCAAGTTCCAGCAATGAGGTTCCCTCAGGGCACGGAAGTCCGGCAACAAACTCAGACAAAACAATAGCAGCCTCCCAAAGTCTGATCCAGAAAGGAAAGGTGGACACGTCCTTCAAGGGATCCTTGCCATCGAGCATCTGCTCCAAATCAGTAATCTTAAGGAGGTGGAGCTGGTGCTCTCTTATCTTGAGCAGCTCAAACGCTACTTTATACCGGTCTTTAATACTATTGTATAGTGTCAGCTCGAAAGCCGGTAACGTTTGTGGGTCCATTACGTGTCTCGCAATTAAAAGGAGAGTGTTTGATTATTATGATACGGTGTCATACAAAAAATTTAAAAATTCGAAACAACATTCCATACTATCCTGGGCTATGAACAAAAAAAGAGCGGGCCGATTCTGATCGACCCGCTCTTCAGTACAAAAATAATACTTCAGACTATCAGCAACCTTCCAGCCCTTTTTTAGCAGCTTTCACGGTAACACTGTCGCCAGCCTTCATGCCGTCAGCCTTATCGCAGGTCACGGTGACCTTGTTACCGGCAACACTGTCGACAGTACACTTAGCCGCAAATACAGCACCCGCGCTCAGCACAAAAGCCGCAACCATCACTGCTGTTACAATTTTCTTCACGATAATCTCCTTAATAATAATTATAAGTGGGTTGTACAAAACCTAACTAATCGCCTCTTTCCTATGCCACAATTTAAGAAAAACGGTAGGGATTGTCAACAGCAATCAGATACATAAAACAGGAACAAAGAAGGCTATCAACGCACTGATTCAATATTTTTTAAGCTACGAGAAGGCGAATACAATATATCCATTCATGTTTTCGTTTTACGAATGCCTCTTTGCAAGCTAGAGGTTCAAGGCTCATGGATAACAACAACAAGGGAATTTGAATTCCTATATTGTAAGCGCAATACCCGCAAGTTACGGTGAACGATCGCTACGCATCTCAGGCCTTGATATCAAGAACACTCTGCATCATCTGATCAGCAACCTGCAAGGTCTTAATATTTGCTGTATATCCGTGCTTATTCAGCAACATATCGGGAATCTCATCGCCGAGGTCGACATTTGATTGCTGCACCATTTCGTAACCCTGTCCGGTCATCTCGGCAACAACGGGTCCGGGAGCATCGACCTTGTCGAGGGTCGCTTTGACACCTTGTGGGTACTGAGCGGATAGCACCACCCTGTTTTTTTTAAACCCATCGGTATTCATGTTTGCAACATTGTTCGCATTATTCTCTATTTTTTTTGAAAATGCCTGCAAACCCGACAAGGCTGATTGAATCCCGGAAATCATGGTCTTTCTCCTCGTGAAATACGTTGACAAAATGCTTACAATTATCCTTGCAAAATGAAAGCCAGATCACACGTTCAGCTCATTCTTGAAAAACATCTGACATTCCCTATACCGCAAAAATCGTTGCACCTTTACATGGTACCGAGTAGATAGTTCTGGGTGAGTTACACAATGTGCAGTTGAAGTCCTTATTATATCATCCATTCATAAAAGACCATGGCCTCACAAATTTTTCTCTTGTCCACCTTTTTACTCTTCTTGACCCTACCGGCTAGCACTCTCGCTAATGTAGTTGATCGAAGCGTTGCTATCGTCAATGAAGACACGATCACCCTTTCAGAGGTGAATGAACTCGGTAAAACCTTTTTTCAAAAAATTTCCGAAGAAACCCCTGCAAATCAGCTGGCTGACGTTTTACAGCAAGCTCGCAAAACCGTAATCGACAAACTTATCGATAAAAAACTCCTGTTGCAACAAGCTAAAAAACTCAATATTCGCGTGAGCGATGAAGACGTCGAAAACGCTCTCAAAAATCTTCTTGCCAACAACAAATCAACCATGGAGCAGTTTCGCAAAGAAATTGGCACCATGGGAATGAGCGAAAAGCAATACCGGGAAGACCTCCGAGACCAAATACTCAGCTCAAAACTCATCAACTATGAAATCCGCTCCAAAGTTGTCATCACCGAAGACAAGATAAAAGACTACTATGACAATACCCTATCCAGTGAAAAAATGGGAGGGAATGGGGAATATTACATTCTCCAGATAGGCTTTACATGGGAATCCAAAGACCGTGACGGCACAAAAACAACCCAAGCAGGGGCCAGAGCCAAAGCAGAGAAGGTTCGCAATCTTGCTCTGAAGGGTGATGATTTCAAGACCCTGGCAAGACAATATTCCGACCTCCCCTCAGCCGCCGATGGCGGAGACCTAGGCGCTTTCCAGAAGCATGAAATGGCCGCCTATATACGGGATGCTGTTGCTAATCTCAAGACAGGGGAAATCAGCCAGATTGTCGAAACTGAAAAAGGGTACCAATTTTTCAAAGTTCTTCCTAACCATGGCGACGGGAAGACCATTACCAAAGCCCCTTACGAATCGGTAAAAGAAGAAATCCGTGAAAGACTGTACCAGCAGTCAATGGAGCTTCGATACAAAGATTGGTTAAAGGCTATCCGCGACAAGGCCTATATCAAGATTCTTTAGATCGTCTCAAACAAGCCATGAGCTGCTGATCACACCCATTACTTCCTCCGCCCAACAATCGGGACAGCAGCCCCCCCCCTTTTTCAAAGGAATGCCGCCTCGTAAGCAATGAGGCCTGTAAAATAAGGCTCATGACAGCGCAAGAAAAACAAACCCTTGGTACATCTAAACAATATGTTATTGGTAGCAACCTGCAAAAGGCTCGCCTCGAGAAATCGCTGACGCTTGAAGATGTTACCCAGGCGACCAGGATTTCACTTGCAAACCTTCGAGCCATCGAATCGATGATGTACGCAAGACTCCCGGCAGACATCTTCACCAAGGGACAAATAACCCTTTACGGTAATTTTTTAGGACTCGATGGCCGACAGGTTGCCAAACAATTCTTTATCGAACGTGATGGTGGTAAGGAAACGGGGTATTTTCTCAAAAACAAGCTAAGGCCTCATTCTCTAACAGCAAAGCAACTCGCCGAACCAACACACATATCATCAGCAACCATCGCTGGCATCCTCTTGTTGCTCATAGTCCTTTCGATTACCGGATTCTGCATGTATACTTCATGGAATCCCTTTGCTTTCCTGACAAACAAAACGAAAAATCTCTCTTCTTCGGTACTAAACACCTTCCATCCGGCCAATCCCGCTACAAGTAACCGGACAAATCTAAAAAACCTGAATCTGACCTCCCTTTTTCTGAAAGATTCCCAAGTCACTATTTCGCTGGATAACAAAGAATCAATCAAAAAAATATTTACCAAAGGCACAAGCGCTCATTGGAAAGCTGAAAAGAAGATCATCTTGGAATTCTCCCAGCCAGATAGTGCCGAGCTGCAATTAAACAGTATATCCTTGCCTTTCCCCCAAGGGGTTGACGGACATTACATTCTCCGGATACCAGCTACGACATCCACTCCATGACACTCCGCAGCACCTGCGGCATAGTTTTAAAAATCTCCGAGCATGGTGAATCGGACAAACTGGTTACCATATACAGTTACGACCTTGGACGTGTCACGGGGATCGCCAAAGGTGCGAAAAGAAGCAGGAGACGGTTTGTCAACAAACTTGAAGAATTTTCATCTCTGCAAATCTTCTATCGCCCACCTCGCGGACTGACAGGATTACTCTTCATCAGCGAAGCTGAATTACTTTGCGCCCATCTCCCTATCAGAAAAGACTTTCGGCGCTATATCTGCGCTATGTACATCATCGAATTGATGCTGCGATTTACCCGTGATAACGACCCCGATCCTCGACTCTATGCTTTACTAAAATGGGCCTTTGCCTCTTTAAATTTTGATAATGCTCCTCAAAAGATCGCGGTTCTCTCTCACCTCCAACTTCTTAATCTCACCGGCTATCGTCCAGGACTAGATCGATGCTTCAATTGCCAGCAACCTGTTGGCCCTGACCGCACCTTCATATTTTTACCAAGCAATGGCTCGTTACTCTGTAGCGCGTGTCACCGAGGGCACAGCGGGCCGAACGATAACAAAATATCGGTGCAGACCCTGAAATTCCTAGCCAGAGCCCAGATCGCCAGCCTCGACCGGATCAACCGGTTGCAACTGTCCGGAACAACGGCCACGGAAGCATTGGAATCTCTCTACCATTACACCGTACATCTCTTGCAGCAAGACATACATTCCTGGCAGGCCGTACGTTCCCTCAGCACCATACATACTCGAAAAAATAAACATTGAAGGCTTGGTTGCGCTCCATGGCGCACATAATATCGTGTCCTTTGAAATATAATGATCATGAGAAGTTATCTTTTTTATTCTGTTAGCCTGTTTTCATAGAAATATTTGACATGACGCTTGACTGTCCGTGCGTTTTTATTTAATCATCGCTTGCCTGTACCGTGCCAGATTATTCACGATTGCAGGGTGTACTGAATAAAGGTGAGATAATGCGCTGGCATCTTTCCTCTATTCCTCTTCTTGTTTCTCCTTACCGTGTGGTACAATAGATTATTTTATAATATTTTTTTATCGTTACGTATTGCCTGGCACTTTTCCATCACCATACCCTGAATTTCATTTCTTCCAAAGAGCTGCTACTGATCATGTTTAACATTCTCAACCTACCTTGCCGATTATGAACCGTTCCAGCCTTATCATCACTTTCATCATGGGCTGCCTAGCCGTCTTACTCTGGAAAGTCGCCAATGCACCCAATATAGAACCTCCATGGCCCTCAAAAATTCAGGGGTTTTCTTTCTCACCCTTCAGAGCTGGACAATCTCCCAGCAAGAAAATTTTTCCGTCTATTGAGGAAATTGATAAAGACCTGGCGACCCTAGCCGGCTCAGTGAATGCTATCAGATCCTACACGGTGGAAGACAATCTCGCAGAGATTCCACGTCTCGCTGCAGCCCATGGGTTAAACGTCGTTCTTGGCGCATGGCTAGCTACTGATGCGAAAGACAACGATGAACAGATCGCGAAACTGATCAAAATATATCGCGAAAACCACCGTAACATCATCCGAGTGATTGTCGGCAACGAAGTGCTTCTTCGCGCAGACCAGCCTGTCGGCCAAATGATCAAGTATCTCGATACCGTTAAAAAATCTGTGTGGGCTCCAATAAGCCTGGCAGAGCCCTGGCACATCTGGCTGCAAAACCCCCAACTCGTTGACCATGTCGACTTCATAGCCGTCCACCTGCTTCCCTACTGGGAAGGCATTTCTATTGACGAGGCCGTCGATTATTGCGTCATGCGTTACAAAGAATTGCAGAAAGCTTATCCCAATAAAGAGATCGTCATCTCCGAAGTGGGGTGGCCGAGTGGCGGCCGCATCCGTCAAAATGCTGTTGCCAGCCCGACCAATCAAGCCAAATTCTTACGGCGTTTTCTCGACGTCGCTGAAAAGAACAACTATAAATACTACATTATGGAGGCCTTTGACCAGATCTGGAAAAAGGATTTGGAAGGGGAAGCAGGCAGTTTGTGGGGGGTCTATAACGACCTGCGGCAAACCAAATTTGAATTCACCCAGCCTGTCATCAGGATTCCACAATGGCGGGAACTGGCAGCTATCAGTATCGCTTTAGCTGTTATCATCCTGCTCCTTTTGTTTAGAGACAGCAAAGGGTTGCTTGACCGTGGTCGCGGATTCCTAGCCATTGTCGCCTACGCTATCACTACCTTTGCCGTCTGGGTCGTCTACGATTTCCAGCAACAATACATGACCGCCTCTACGCTGGTGGTCGGTATTGCCCTGCTCTTCGCTGCAACCGGCGCCATACTCGTTATCCTGGCGGAGGCACACGAGTGGGCGGAATCACTCTGGATCAACAAATGGCGACGCCTGCCGCAGCCCATCGAAACCATTACCGATAATGACGCATTACCAATGATATCCGTCCATGTCCCGGCCTATAACGAACCACCGGACATGATGATCGAGACGATCAACGCCTTGGCTGCTCTGGATTATCCGAGATTTGAGGTGCTAATCATCGACAATAACACCAAAGATCCTGCAGTCTGGGAACCCGTTGCAGCACACTGCCAAACACTGGGTCCACGATTCCGTTTTTTCCATGTCTCCCCGCTTGCGGGTTTCAAGGCAGGTGCGCTCAATTATGCCCTCCGAGAAACCGCTCCTGAGGCTGAAATCGTCGCGGTCATTGACAGCGATTATATAGTAAATCCCAACTGGCTCAGAGCCTTAGCACCACACTTCGCCGACGAAAACATGGCAATTGTCCAGGCCCCTCAGGACTACAGAGATGGTGATGAAAACGCCTTTAAAGCCATGTGCCATGCCGAATACCGGGGTTTTTTCCAGATAGGCATGGTAACCCGTAACGAACGTAACGCTATCATCCAGCATGGCACCATGACCATGGTCCGCCGCAAGGTCCTCGATGAGGTCGGTGGCTGGGCCGAGTGGTGCATCACCGAGGATGCAGAACTTGGCCTGCGCATCTTTGAACACGGTTACGACGCCTGTTATATACCTCACAGCTTCGGCAAAGGATTGATGCCCGATACCTTTCTCGATTACAAGAAACAGCGATTCCGGTGGGCCTACGGTTCTGTACTCATTCTACGTCATCACATGATGTCGATGTTCGGTCTGGAGAAAACCAAGCTCACCCGGGGTCAGCGGTACCATTTTCTCGCCGGTTGGCTCCCCTGGTTTGCCGATGGCATCAATATGCTGTTTAACCTGTTGGCCTTGTGTTGGTCCGCCGGCATGATCTTTTTTCCGGATTATCTGTCGCCGCCCCATATTGTTTTTGCGTGTCTTCCAATAGTTCTATTCTTCTTCAAAAGCCTAAAGATGTTTTTTCTCTACCGGAGCAGGGTGGTTGCCACACGCCTGCAAAGCATTGCAGCCGGCATAGCGGGATTGGCGCTCTCACACACCATCGCACGAGCAATGCTCACGGGGTTCATCACTCGAGGTATTGGCTTTTTCCGTACCCCAAAGAATGCCCAAGCCAACGCCTTTTTCAAGGCCCTGGGCGATGCCCGTGAAGAACTGTTGTTCGCTATTGCCCTCTGTTTGGCGATTATTGGTGTATTACTACGAAAAGATGGCCACATGCTCGACATTCGGATCTGGACATTGGTACTGGGGATTCAGGCAATACCTTACAGCGCGTCGGTCCTAGTTTCGTTGATCAGCGGCCTTCCCCGATTACCGGCAAAACTAGTCGGCACCATGGCCCCCTTGCAGGGAGTGAAAAACGATTAACTGGACCGGATCAGCTCCAGCAGTTCTTCAGCGCTAATCCGGGTACTGACATCGGAGCCCTCGAGGAGGGAGGTGGCCAGATCGCGTTTTTCCTGATGCAACCGGACGATCTTTTCTTCAATAGTGTTGGCAGTAACCAGACGATAGACGGTGACCGGTCGTTTCTGACCGATCCGGTGCGCCCGGTCAGCGGCCTGATCCTCTACGGCCGGATTCCACCAGGGATCCATATGGATGACATAATCGGCAGCAGTCAGGTTGAGCCCCAATCCGCCAGCTTTCAGACTGATAAGGAAAAGATCTCCCTCGCCTGCCTGAAAACTTTCAACCTGCTGTTGCCGTTCTTTGGTAGGGGTGGTGCCGTCAAGGTATTTATAAATGATGCCCCGTTCATCGAGATAGGCTCGAAGAAGGGCAAGGTGTCCGGTGAATTGACTGAAGACCAACGCTTTGTGCCCCCCTCCAAGCAACTCCTCCACCACTTCCGTGAAAACCTGCAACTTAGTTGACGGAATTTCCACATGCTCATTGACGAGCTTAGGATTACAGCAGGCGCGCCGCAATCGCATTATTTCGGCGAGAATCCGCAGATGTCGCCCTGTCTTTTCACTACTGCCTTCGATATTTTCGATGGCCTGCTGCCTGAGTGCCTCGTAAAACTGCATTTCCTCAGGTTGCATTTCAACTCGCAGAGTTATCTCCGTTCTTGGCGGCAATTCTTCTAAAACCTGCGATTTGATTCGCCGCAACATAAAGGGCCGAATCAGTTTCTTTAGTGTTCGCCTCGCCTCTCTGTCATGATATTTCTCAATGGGAATGCCGAACCGGCGGTTGAACTGTTTATAGGTGCCCAACAGACCGGGATTAATGAACGCAAAGAGATTCCAGAGTTCACCCAGATGATTTTCAATGGGGGTTCCCGTGGTAAGTAACCGAAACCGCCCATCCAGCCGCATGGCAGCCTTAGACCGCTTGGTCGCCGCATTCTTAATAGCCTGTGCCTCATCAAGAACAATCGACTGCCAACTGACCTGCGCCAACAGCTCAATCTCCTGCTGCAACAAGGTATAACTGGTGATCAACAGATCGAATTTACCCAAAGAAGAAACAATTTCGTTCCGGTTCAGGTCAGAAAACATATGAAAATTAAGGGTGGGGGCGAACTTGTTGATCTCAGCCTCCCAGTTCATGCAGACTGAAGTAGGGGCGATGACCAGGGTAGGTCCTTGGTGAGCAAGGCTCAGGATGACAGCTATCGCCTGCAATGTTTTGCCAAGCCCCATATCGTCGGCTAGGCAGGCGCCGACGCCCAGATGTGCCAACCGGCTCATCCAGACAAACCCTTCTTTCTGATAATCACGGAGATCAGCCTTCAGGGTCGACGGCACTTTCGGCGTCAAATCCTGCGCATCAGAAATCGCCTGCAACCGTTGTCGCCACCCTTTATCTGCATTGGTCTGCGCCTGATGCGTCAGTTCTTCAAGCGCAATGGCGGCCAGTGGATGGATTTTAACCTCGGTCTCACTGCCCGGTTGATTGTTACCATAAAGAATGAGTTCTTCAAGCCGGTTGCGAAACTCCTGAGTCAAAGCCAAAAATTGTCCATCACCCATCGGAATGAAGCGGCTTCGGGTTTCTCGGACCTTATCAAGCAAGGTCTTGAGTTCCATCACCTCGTCCTGATCGATCTCCAATTGCCCGGACAGCGAAAACCAATCTTGTTGGCTGGTCCGAATATTGAGATTCAACTGATTGACACCGGCCTGCCTACGCACCGCAAGTTTTTCACCCTCCGGCCACTCGAGAATAACACTGTCCTTGATTCCTTCTATTTCCAGGAGGACCTGCAAGCACTCTTCAGGGTCGAGCAGATGCCACTCACGTTTGTTTTCTTGCTCTAAATCGATGGCCAGGTCCAGCATCGGACAGCTTTCTTCAATCTCCCTTGCCTTTTCCTCCTCTAACCGCAGATTCCGTTTGGTTCGCAACCGCCTGCCGTCAATCTCGGCAATGAGATTCGCTACCCCTACGCCAGGTTTAAGATAGGGTCCGCCCAGTGCAAAAGGACGAACAAACAGTTCGATTCTAAACCCGCTGCCATAAGGAAGGATATGGATATGGATTGTTGAATCGCACTCCACGAGTTCTGCAGGCACCCCTTCACTAGGCACTTCAATGGCGGAATGAACTGTCATGAAGGAAGCGATGTTACCTATGGCGTCCAGCACCTGTCGGCTCGCAGCAAGAGGCACAAGCAACCCATCTCGGCCGGTTATATCCGCAACCTTTCTGTGTTCATCAATGACCCGAATAATTCTGAAACGAGTCGGAGTTTCGGACCAGACAGCGACAGAATTCTCTCCAAGATCCTGCAGAAAATGAATAAAAAGCGACTCCCCCTTGCGTTCGACCACAAGCTCAGGTTCACCCGCTACGATTTCAACAGGTGTCTGCGGTGATCGCTGGAGAAACACCAGGGGATGACCGACTAGGGCAGGGAGCGCTTTCGTGGAGTCAAAGGCGTATCCGCCATTTTTTTCCCCTACCTCACCAACCTGATGCAAGGCCGAACAAATTAGCCGGTCCTGAGGGGTCATATAATCGAATTCTTTGGCCAAGAGGAGCCTATTAAAAGCTATGATTCGTCCTTTTGTCCAGTTACCGGCCACAGCCTTTTTCTGTTCCTTTGGGATCAGCTCAAGCTTACCGTCAATATAATCGACCAACCAACACAGCCTGGTCGACCTTTCCGGTTCCCTAATCCTACTCGTTACCTCGATCAGGTTTTGCAGACTTTGCTTCCAGGAGGCATGAGGGGCAATAATATGCGTTAGGTATCGACAGTTCAGCTGAGTTGCCAGGAGCTGAGCGTTATTTTTCATCTCCTCTTGGTTACTGTCGAGAGTTGCCAGCAACTCTGCCGATTCCATCGCGACCCAAAGATAGTTGTTTTCGCGAGCCTGTTCATACAGCTTCTTTAAAATTCTCTGGAAATCAGGCGGGATTTCCACCCCTATCCAATACAGGGACAGGATAGCCACCAGAGAGGTCAAGCTTCGTTCATCGGCAACCAGATTCTCAGTGAGCGCCAACATGTCGGGCATGACATCATCGGGTGAGCAAATCACTGCATCAAGAAAACGAAAGGGAACTTCCTCGGGACAGCCATTACACCGTTTCAGAACAGTGTTAATAGCCTGACGTACACGGTCACGGTCCCCTTCCAAATCTCTGGCAAGCAGGGCAAAAATACAAAACAAACCGGTAATGCCAAGAAAAAAACAAGGCTCCGAGCCTGCGTACTGCTGTAACTGTTTCAGGTCTTCGGCAAACAGGCGGAATGCCGATTCCGTGTCACCTGCTAGAAACGCCACGGAACCGGCAAAACCGGAACCTAGAAAAGAGTCGCCATGACGGCTAATGAGTTGCTGCAAATCTTCCAGACGGCCTTGGAGCAGATAACAGCTGGCAAGTAGTCGGCGGAAAGGCACTCGTTCGTCCGCAGGTATGGTCAGTGCCTGTTCATCCTCAAGATAAAGGAGTATAGCGGGAAAATGATGCAACCTTTCCAAGGAATACCGAACGACTGAATCCAAAAGGAAAAATTGGAGAGAACCTGGAAGGCTGCCGAACCATACGGGGTCAAAAGCACGAACGGCAACGAGCACTGCCGGAGGATCGGTATTGATATGTCGGTGACAGCCACCTTCGATGAAGGCCGATGCCTCATCGAGCTTGTCGAAATCCTGACTGTAAACACCTATACGAAATTGCCGCATCGCTCGCCAACATCTAGTAGGCCATTTCCCGTGCATATAATCAAACGGGGCCGCTTTTTCGACAAAGGAGGCCAGTAGAGTAAAACGATTGAGAGAGACCGCCTGACGGGTCAGCAACTCGGCAAGAATCGGCGGACATTGATTTTTCCCATTCAAAAAATCTTTGCGCCGAAGGCGGGAAACCATCTCGCTGAGTTCTTCTCCTCCGGGACGCCGATCCCCGAAAAGGGCAGAATCCAGAGAGGCGAGACACCTCGCAAGAAATCCAGTGGAAACAGGTTCATAGATGACAGAGATCAGCTGTAACAGCAGTTGCTCTGTTGCTGGAAGAGCGGAGATGGACGAGAGATCATTGAAATCTCGACCTGCTTCAGGCGAAGATCCCGATGGGGGAAGACAAGATAATTCATTCAAAATAGTTATTATATCCCAGTCATTATGCTTGTTGTTGTCCTTGAAAACGGACAAGGGGGGAAGACCATCGAGCAGTAATCGGGAACAACAACCCTTTTCGTATCCCGGTTATACTTCTGCTGATGATCTGTGAGTATCCCCGATTCGCCAAGGCACTGAAAATGACGGAAGGATATACATTACGCACCGATATCATTTTAACATCTGCGCGTTGGTCCAAATTTTCGCCTCTTTTTTCAACTGACCGAGCCAGTCCGTCATCAGTTTATTATTCTGAACAGCAAGCAACTGCTGTTCGAAATCTTGACGCTTGGTTTTGTCCATCATGTCCTTGCCCTGGCGAGAGTCAATGAGCTGATAGACATAAAAAGCGTTGTCCACCATGATAATCTTGTCCGGGAACACCGACCGACCGACATGCGTAAAGGCATCTTGTCGGACCTGATCAGGAACAGAAGCCGAGGGTCCAAGCCTTTTCAAATATTCAGATTCATTGCGGTCCGAGCTTGCAGGCCAGTTCTGTTTTTCTTTGACCGTTTTGAGCATATCCTCTGCGGCAGTACGTGCGAGGTCGACACTCTTGATTTTTTTAAAGTCAGCAACTGCTCGATCACGAACAACGGAAAGTTCAGGGATCACCGATTCTTTTATATCATCGACAAAGATTATAGCATATCCGGTGCTGGTTTCGACGATTGAACTCAATTCACCTTTTTTCAATGCAAAGACAGCCTGAAGAAAAGAACGATCGCGCACCACACTGTCCTGCGGCGGATTATTTTGTGCAAAAAAATCCGTTTTACTTACAGGTCGGCCACTTCCAGCGCTGTATTTAGCAAGGCTACCCGCTTTAATGATATCTTCGTAGGCTGTTGAGGCCCTTTTGAATGTGATTGCTTTGCCACCCTTTTTCTCGAGTTCCTGGCGGATTGCTTCCCTGACCTCGCCAAGTGTTTGTGTTTTTTCAGGGCTGATCTCTTCAAGCTTAATAATATGATACCCAAACGGGGTCTCCACCAGCCCGCTGACCTCCCCTTTTTTCAACGAAAACACTACGTCTTCGAACGGTTGCACCATTTTCCCACGGCTGAAAAATCCTAAATCCCCACCTTTGATTTTAGAAGAATCTTCAGAATACTGGGTGGCCAGTTGCGTAAAATCTCCCTTACTTTGAATCAGAGCTAACACCTTCTCCGCCTCAGTCTTCTTAGCTGTCCTGACTTCAGGACTTGCGTCGGCTGCGATTTTAAACAGAATATGCCGAACCCGACGTTGTTCAGCAGTATTGTATGCACCAGAATTCTCCTGGTAATATTTCTGCACATCATCTTCACTGACCGTCACTTGCTTCAAGTCGTCAGCATAATTGAAGAAGAGATATTGTAATTTATTTTGAGGCAGTGACTTATAGTTCTGTTTGTTGGTTGCATACCATGCCAGCAACTCATCATCGACAACCTTGACCTGGGATATATAATTATCACTTCTAAAGACCGTGTAAGCGATTTTGATCTCCTGGTCGGTGTAATCAATCCAATTTTGCACCTCGATGCCAGAAATGTTGGCAAAAGACCTGATGGCGTCAACGACTCGATTGATGGCTAAATCATTTTGAATGCCAGCCTCAAAGGCTGTAGGTGACAATCGATTGCGCTCAAGCACCGCCTTATAGTTGGCCAGATCAAACCGACCATTCTTATTGAAGACGGCCATGTCCTGTATTTTCCGTTGGGTAGCCTCTTTACTGACCATGACACCAATCTTCTCAGCGCCCTGTCGCAATAACTCCGACTGGATTAGTTGCTCAAGCACCTGTTCTTTCAAACCAATGCTTTCAAGAAACCCCTGAGGCATCTGCCCCCCGAACTGCTGCTTGTAGTTTTCGACAGCCCGTTCATAACTTAGCTGGAAATCGCGATAAGCTACCTCCTTCCCATTGACAATGGCTATTGCGTTTGGATTATCCTTTAGTTTGGCACCCACACCCCAAAAAACGAAGACAATAGCGATCACCACAACAATCACCTGAATAATTACCGACTGGGCATTTTTTCTAAGAAAATTCAACATTATACGCTACACCCCCTAAACAATCTTAACAGCAAGCCGATTCAACCGAAGCGGGCATTATGTTCAATTTCTCAGCAAGTTACCAGAGAAAAATGCACTCAGGACATTTCTAAAAATGCGTAACCACTCTTTCAAAATAAACGGGGTGTTTGCTTGACAAAGCGCACCCCCTATAGTATGAAATTGATGATTTTTAAAAAATAGGATTTCATTACTCACCCATAATAAACATTTTGGCCTAGGAGGAACACATGGCAAACATTGAGCACAAGGGAAAAAACTACGAGGTTGATGAAGACGGCTTCCTGTTGAAAGGTGCGGAAGAGTGGGACGAAAACTGGGTTGACTACGTAAAAAGCGTCGAAGGTATCGCAGATATCACCGATGAGCACCAGAAAGTCATCGACGCATTGCAAGAGTATTACAAGAAAAACGGTATTGCTCCGATGGTTCGTATCCTTTCCAAGACCACTGGTTTTCCGCTGAAACGCATCTATGAATTGTTCCCATCAGGACCTGGCAAAGGTGCTTGCAAAATGGCGGGACTTCCTAAACCGACTGGTTGCGTCTGATCTACCGCTTCTAATCAAAGAGTGTTAGACAAAAAAGGCTGCCCTCAAGGCAGCCTTTTTTGTCTACATTGCGCAAATCGGTCAAGATTCGGCACACCTGAAGCGTTTCCTGGCAAAACAGCTTAAAAAGACATCTCCAGGAAATGGGCGTGAAAACGCGTCATATCCGCACCACAAATTCCGCAGATAAACTTCACCTCTCCAAAAATTTCGGTTGTATTTTCCTCTGGCGTGAAAGACCCATCACTGTTTTGCAAATAATGGGTCGTGACCAGAACATTCTCGGCAATTTCAACAAATTTTGCATTATTACCGCACTGTTGACATACTATACGCCCCGCTGGTTCTCCAGAGGGTATGTAGACTTTCTTCATAGGCTGACAGGATCAAATCTGCAATCGGTTATTGAATTGGTTTACAGCCTTCAGTAAGGATGGCAGAAGGGAATACTGCTGCCACCTCTTAAAAGAGCTATCGTATTAAAAAAGGGCTGGTCTTCTCTCCCAATGGTGGTTCTTCATTGGATTCGACCTTGGTCACAACAGAAAAGGGTGACCCGGTTGCGAGCCATGAAAGGAGAGCACTGGTATGTGCCTCCGTTCCTTCGAACACCACCTCAACGGTTCCATCGGGCAGGTTTCTAACCCAACCGGAGAGCCCTAGCCGGACCGCCTCACGCCTCGTATATTCGCGGAAGGCAACCCCTTGCACCCTGCCATATACTCTTGCATATACTCGTTTTTGGTCCGTCATGGTAAGCTTTTAGAGACCAACATTAAAAATTCTTCTTCCGAAAGAATAACAAGGCCCAACTCTTCGGCCTTTTTCTTTTTCCCGCCAGCCTTTTCCCCCACAACGACGTCCGTAACCCGATGACTCATACTGGAGGTGACCTGGCCACCCTGCGCTTTCACCAGTTGCTTAGCCTCTTCCCGAGATAATGTGCGCAAGGTGCCGGTAAAAAGAAAGACCCGATTTGAAAGAGACTCTCGCTTCACGGCCACAGGTTGAATGACCACCCCTGCTTGAACGAGCTGATCGATCATACGCTGTACCGACGGATTGGCAAAATACTCAACAAGCGCGGTTGCCGCCTGCACCCCTATTCCGTCTACCTGGAGGAACTCATTCTCACCGGCCGACATAAGTTGGGGCAGGCCCGAAAAATGTGCAGCGAGCGCGCCCGCCGTCACCTCGCCAACATGACGGATCCCCAAAGCACCTATAAACTGTGCAAACGAGATGGTTTTCCGGATTTCAATCGCCTCAAGAACATTACGGGCGGATTTCTCGCCCCAGCCATCGAGTGCGGCGAGTTTATCCTCATCGAGACGGAAAAAATCGGGAATATCACGAACTAGACCTGCGCGAACGAGATGCTCAACATTCTTTTTTCCCAATCCTTCCACGTCTAACCCATTTTTTCCGGAAAAATAGATCAGTTTCTGCAGATGCTGCGCCGGACAGTAGACATTGGCACAGCGTATGACTGCTTCCCCCTGAACACGTACCAGTCCTTGGCCACACTCCGGGCATTCTGAAGGAAAGACAATCCGCTTTTCCTGACCATTGCGATTACTCGGGATTGCCTTAATTACCTCAGGAATAACATCACCAGCACGCTGGACAAGTACTGTATCGTAGAGATGCAGATCCTTTTTTACGATTTCATCCTGATTATGCAGGGTCGCCCGCCTGACCACCACACCATCGACCTCGACCGGTCTCAGAATAGCAACCGGCGTCACGGCCCCGGTTCTTCCAACTTGAAATTCAACAGCCTCAAGCACCGTTGTTGCTTGAGTAGCAGGGAATTTCCAGGCAATCGCCCAGCGTGGCGCCCTTGCCGTAGAACCCAACCGCTGCTGGAGAGACAAATCATCAACTTTGATCACCATACCATCAATTTCATAGTCAAGGTCATGACGCACAGTCAAAATTCGTCGATACTGTATTGCAACCTCTTGCGAGGAGGTGCTGACCTTGATCATAGGATTGACTGGAAACCCTAATTGAGAGAGCAGACATAAGACTTTTTCTTGACTCGAAACCGGCAGAACCTCTGAGTTCCCCACGCCATAAACAAAAAAACCAAGCGGCCGCTGGGCTGTAATCCTCGGGTCTAACTGACGCAGTGAACCGGCAGCGGCGTTGCGAGGATTGGCAAACAGCGCTTCGCCCTCTTCCTGCCGAAGTTGGTTGAGGAGATGGAATCCTTTTTTTGACAAAAACACTTCCCCCCTGACATCCAGCTTTTCCGGAATCGCAACCCCTTCTCTGCCGTGAAGACGCAAGGGGATAGCCTGTACCGTTTTCAACTGTGCGGTGATGTCTTCGCCGGCGAGGCCGTCTCCCCGAGTCGAACCGACTGTCAGTACACCCTTTAGATAGACCAATTCCACGGCTAAGCCGTCCAGTTTCGGCTCGGTAATATAGCGGATAGGCTGATCAGACTTAAGATACCGCTGCAACTTCTCCTCAAAAGAGGCAACCTCTGCAAAACTGAAAATATTATCAAGGCTGAGCATAGGCGAGGCGTGCTGCACGGTAGCGAAAGCCTGTAGAGGTAACCCACCGACACGACAACTCGGTGAATCTTCTGTTATCAAATGGGGATGCTCTGTTTCAAGTGCAAGAAGCTCCCGAAACAGGGCATCGTACTCGCCATCGGAAATAACCGGGTCATCGAGCACATAATAACGGTGCGCATGAAATCGTATCTGCTCACGCAGTTCCGCCAAACGATCAGCCGCCCCCCCTTTCTCCATCGCGCTACATGTCCTCAAGCAAAACGCCGCCCTTGGCGATATTCTCCCTAATTTCTTCGTCAATAAAAATGAGGATTGATTCTTTCGGTTTGCCAGCTGCCTCGGCAATTACATCCGTGACACCTTGGGCAATTTTCTCTTTCTGTTTTTTAGTCAACTTACCAGCAACACGAATACTAACGTAGGGCATACTACCACCTCCACCTTTTGTTTTTTATCATTGCATCACCCGAGCTGTCGGCTCACTGCAAAAACATTTCGACAGCACCAAAACATACTCACGGATAATATCTAGTCCGCTTTTTCCGATAATCGAAGACGCATAGCGCCTGTTCCCTTTTTGCAAGACAAACACATCCAACACAGGTAAAACATATCAGAATTTTACCTGTAAGTCGATCAGGTTTCCACCAAGGAAACTTGAGATCGTGTTCGAAATGAGGAGTGGTAAATATGCATGTCATCGTCACCGGTGGCGCCGGCTACATCGGCAGCCACACCTGCCTAGAACTGCTGAATGCTGGTTATCAGGTTACCGTTATCGATAACCTCTGCAATTCAAACAAAGAATCGATCAAACGTGTTGAGGACCTAACCGGCAAGTCCATCGCTTTCTTTGAGGTTGACCTGGTTGATAGAAACACCCTGCAAGATGTGTTTGCGAGAACTCAGGATGTCCAAGCGGTCATCCATTTTGCTGGTTTAAAAGCGGTCGGCGAATCCGTTCAACGCCCGCTCCTCTATTATCAAAACAATCTATTTTCGACCCTGAATCTTTGTCAGGTCATGCAAGAACAGGGCATCAAAAATATTGTCTTCTCCTCGTCCGCCACGGTCTATGGCGATCCGGCCACCTTACCCATCAGGGAAAGCTTCCCCCTCTCCTGCACCAACCCCTATGGTCGCACCAAACTGATGTCCGAGGAGATCCTGCGCGATCTGCACCTAGCTGATCCACAATGGAATGTTGCCTTGCTCCGCTATTTCAACCCAGTCGGAGCCCACAAAAGCGGACTGATAGGTGAAGATCCGAGCGGCATCCCTAACAATCTCGTACCATACATTGCACAAGTGGCGGCAGGAAAATTAGAGCACCTCTCAATCTTCGGTAACGATTACCCCACAGCCGATGGCACCGGGGTGCGTGATTACATCCATGTTGTCGACCTGGCTATCGGCCATCTGCGGGCCCTTGAAAAACTTACAAAGAATCCAGGTGTTATTACATGCAACCTAGGGACGGGACAGGGCTATTCAGTCCTCGATATGGTCAAGGCCTTTGCTTTGGCCAGTGGGAAACAGATACCGTACCGCATTGCCGACCGCAGAGCCGGCGACATTGCCCGATGCTATGCCGACCCGACCCTTGCTTATGAGGAACTTGGGTGGAAAGCTCATTTTGGTATTCAGGAAATGTGCGAAGATACCTGGCGCTGGCAGTCGGCCAACCCTCATGGGTATAAATGAAAGGATCGAGGGAATCAAGAAAGCGATGGCTTCCCAAGTCGCTCATTACTATATTGTGACATCCAAGCTACAGATCTTCCAGTCAGAAAAACAATCGCCACCCTTTAATCAACAACAATAAAAGATAACCATTTAGTGCCGATGACCGAGGATACCCTCTATTCCACAGGTGTGATCGAAGAGGACTTTGCCTTCAATGACCGAGTGGCGGAAGTTTTCGATGACATGCTCAATCGATCTATTCCCTATTACCGTACGGTTGTCGATGGCATGGCGCAGTTACTTGCCTGCCGATTACCTGCAGGTTCGACGATCTATGACCTAGGCTGCGCAACCGGCACGACCTTGCTGGAGTTGGCAAGACGGGTACCTGCTATGAATTTTCACTATATTGGGATAGACAACGCTCCGGCTATGTTGGACAAGGCCCGCAAAAAAAGCACCATGTTCGGCAAGACTGCTGTTCTTCATTTCCACCAAGACGATATCACCAGTTGCCATCTTCCGGCAGCTGCAGGAATTATCTGCAACTACACCTTGCAGTTTCTTCGCCCCATGACTCGACAGAGCTTTGTCAGGAGACTTTATGAGGCACTCCCCGATGGGGGGGTTTTATTTCTCAGCGAAAAAACCATCTCCCATTCCAGTCGGCTCAATAGAGATTTCATCGAAATCTACCATGCTTTCAAAAAACAGCAGGGATATTCAGAACTCGAGATTGCTGCCAAGCGCGAAGCCTTGGAAAACATCTTGATTCCCTTTTCCCTTCAAGAGAACATTGCACTACTTCAAGATGCAGGATTTGAAGAAATCGAGACGTTCTTCAAATGGTTCAACTTCACCTCCCTCGTAGCCATAAAACGACAGTAACATGGATCTATTCCAGCGTTTCCCCAACGCTCACCTTGACAAGCTCCAACGTCTTCTTGAAGAAAAATCTCTCTGGATTAATCAGGACAAACAAGGATTTCTCAGGTACCGCAACCCCTTTCAGGCCATACAACATCTGCGGGCCTCAACCTGCGACTTCTCCGGAGACGTGGTTCGGATTGGCACTGCTGAAGATCTGAATACTGATGAGCGGCAACTTGTTGATAAAATCCTGCGAATATTTATGCCGTGGCGGAAAGGACCTTTTTCGATTTTCGGCATCGACATTGATGCCGAATGGCGGAGCGAGAAGAAATGGAACCGTATTGTCCCAAAACTACCTGACATTTCGGGGAAAGTTATAGCTGATATCGGCTGCAACAATGGCTATTACATGTTTCGCATGGCTGAACATCAGCCTGAGTTTGTGCTAGGGTTCGAGCCCTATGTTCAGCATCATTATACTTTCAACACCTTGAATACCTTTGCCGGTCAGAGAAGACTGCAAACAGAGTTGCTGGGCATCGAACATCTGCATCTGTTCCCTGAGTGCTTTGATGTAATTTTCTGCCTCGGCATCCTCTACCACCGCCCCTCACCGCTGGACGCACTGCGTGACCTGCATACCGCTCTCAAACCAGGGGGCTCGCTGATTGTGGAATCCCAGGCCATTCCCGGAAGCGAGCCGATAGCCCTTTTCCCTGAACATACCTATGCCAAGGTTCCCGGCACCTGGTTCGTCCCCACAGCGGCTTGCCTGCGCAACTGGATGACACGAACAGGCTTTCAAGCTGTAGATTTTTTCTGTGACCACGCCATGAGTAGCGAGGAGCAGCGGCGAACCGACTGGATGACCTTTGAATCCTATGAAGATTTCATTGACAAGCACAACCCGGCGCGTACTATAGAAGGATATCCAGCTCCCCGCCGGGTATTCTTCAAAGCAACAAAATAACTGTTCCTGCACAACCCTATATCGAACAGTATCTCCGGCTGTATTATGCAGCCTTACATTCTTATAACGAAAGAACCAGGTGAGTTGATTATGAATGCATATGATTGCACATTGTACCACGGCGGCCTAAAAGGAGCAGAATCTGTTTTTGGTGAAAACGCGGAGAAATACGGTGTTGCTGAGGTAATTTTCACTTTTGAAAACCACCGTCTTAACCGTGACCGTAATTCGATAATGCTGAGCGAGGAGGAATTACAACGAGGCGATATTAGCATGGAACTCGCCTCCAGGATGATGAACCGAACCTACTATGAAACCGAAAAAATCCGCCGAGTCCTGCAAACGATCTTCCACATGGTCAACAGAGGGCACCAGGTCTTCGTTATCGGCAATATTCTCGATGACGATTCGGTTAAAGGGGGAACCGGCTGGGCGGTGGAATTAGCAAAATTATTCAACCGTCCTCTCCACGTTTACGACCAAGGTCGCACCCAATGGTTCACTTGGAAGGAAGGCTCCTGGAAGGAAGATTCTCCCAAAATTTGCTATAGCACCTTTGTTGGCTCGGGGACACGATATCTCAGCGATGATGGCATAGCCGCCATTACTCAACTTTTTGCCGACAGTTTCGGAAAATAATCAGCACCAAACACCATGCTACCATCCCCCCTTTAAAACTATAGGGGATGAAACGACATCGCGATTTAAATAGATTTGCTTATTTTAAATCGCGATGTTGATTATATCAAAATGCAGTTTTCCACCTTGCCCAGACATCCCCCCCTTTTTCACCCTGCAAACACACATTACAATAATTGCCCTTAGCCTATTCCGGGAAGTCACTAGCTCCGAGATTCGTCACCCTAACCGACTCATCGTATCAATTCGATGCGTGCTCTCTAAATCCTTTATTAACAAAGTAAAAAAGTGGAAGAAATTGGCAAATAAGCTATTTGCCAATGCAGAAACGGCTAAAAATAGCCTCAAGGACATCATCTGGGGTCGTTAATCCGGTAATATCGCCTAGATAATCTAGGGCCAACTGAACCTCAACTGCCAACAGATCTACCGGCGCTCCTGCCAGGATCGCCTGCTCGAATTCCCGACAAGCATCAAGGGTCTTCTGCAAAACGGAACGATGCCTGGTATTGGGTGCACACGTCATCTGCTCGCAGATTTCATCACCATCAGCAATGACAACTTGGTATACAGTGTCTTGAAGAGCGTCAAGCCCCTGATAGTTCTTAGCTGATATCGCAACAACTTTCTCTCCGGGAAACTCCTCATACACGCTTCGCAATTGCTCGGAGGCGACAAGATCCTGTTTGTTGATAACAACCATGTGTTTTTTGTCCCGGACAGTGCAATACAGTTCATGATCGCGAACACCCACCCCGGCTAAAGCATCTACCACGAACAGCACCAAATCGGCTTCGTTAAGTTTTTGCCGCGCCCGTTCGATCCCCATAGCCTCCACCGGATCCTCATGCATCCTGATGCCGGCGGTATCGATTAGGTGGACAGGAATCCCACGGATGGCAATCTGTTCCTCTATTGTATCACGGGTTGTTCCTGGAAGAGAATTCACCAGCGCCCTTTCTTCCTGTAAAAGAGCATTCAGCAGGCTTGACTTACCAACATTCGGTTGTCCAGCAATGACGACTTTGATACCCTCCCGAAAGATTTTCCCCTGTTCGGACATAGCAATGAGCCGGCGCAGGGGCTCGATAATCGCCGACTGCAGTTGCCTGAGGACCTGAGGCACGTTAAATATTTCAACATCATCATCGGGAAAGTCAATCGCCACTTCCAGCAATGCCAGAATGGCAATCAACTCTTCCCGAATTGTTTCGAGAATATCAAACAGTTCACCCCGCAATTGATTGGTCGCTAACCGGGCGCTTTTATCAGTCTGCGCCTGCAACAAATCAAGCACAGCCTCAGCCTGGGTCAAGTCAATCCGGCCAGCAAGAAATGCTCGCTTGGTAAACTCGCCCTTTTCAGCGGAACGGATTCCCAATTCAAAAATATTTCGCAGAATTTCCTGAAGGACTAAATACGACCCGTGACAATGAAGTTCGACAACATCTTCACGGGTGTAAGTATGAGGAGCTCGCATGTAAACAGCCAATACCTCATCAAGGACATGACCGTCACGAGCGACCACTGTGCCATAATAGAGCTTATGACTCGAAAAATGAGCGCGTGGTTTATGGGGTATAAAGAGTTTATGGAGTAGCGAGAGGGCATCCGGACCTGATATCCGAATAATGCCTATCCCTCCCATACCTGGAGCAGTAGCGATTGCAGCAATAGTGTCAGTCGCCGGATGGACGGCCACCTTGTCCTCCTCGTCGCTTTCTTGAAACCGGACGACGGTTCTTGCCAGGCTTATAAATCAGTACTTTCTTAAATAATCCTTCACCCACGGAACGGCTTCGCACCCCTTTGTCTTCCTGGAGTATCATATGAACAACACGACGCTCGGAGGGGTTGAGCGCTGGAATTGCTTGCGTTTTCCCATCCGCCTTCACTAACTCTGCCAATTCAACAGCCCGCACCTTGAGTTCTTCCGCTCTTCTTTCGCGAAAATCGCCTGCGTTCAGAGCGAGCATAATCTTATCAGGAAGATGACGAGAAACCATCTTGCGCAGCAGGTACTGCAAACTATCAAGAATTCTCCCTTCTGGCCCTACTATATGCTCCTCATGCGGTCCCGAGATGTTGCACTGCACAGCATTCTGTTCAAAGACGACTTGCACTTCCGAAGGCAATCCCATTAAGACTAAAAGCCGGTTCAAATCTTCTTTGATCGCCGCGATATTTTCCTCAGAAGGAGGTTCAAGCGGTGCCTCATCTTCAAAGCCTTCGATATCAACCTCTTGCTCTTCGTCAACAGGCTCGGTTTTCTCTACCTGCCTTTCTCCATCCTCAACAGCAACCACAAGCACTGCCGCACCATCCTCATTACTGCTAGCTACATCGGGAACAGGGGGTACGATGACGTCCTTCTCGGCAACCTTCTCCTCAGATTCGCGAGCGCAGGAGTTAGCTGGTTCAGATTGTTCGACTAACGATGCCACCTTGCGCTGCACACGAATATGTGCTTTTTTCTTACAAAGGCCAAAAATTCCAGCTGAACCTGTCTCGATGACCTCAATATCGAGATCCTCACGAGAAACGCCAAGGTCTTTGCATGCCTGTTCTATAACTTCAGAAATATCATTACCGTAAAAGTCTTTTCCTTTTGCCATGACAAACCTTCTCTGCGTCAGAGGTTCAGGCCTTACCCTGCCGATTTATAAGTTGCTGCTGAAGAATGGAGAGCAGGTTGTTAATAAACCAGTACAGCACCAGGCCTGATGCAAAATTAATGAACATGAATGTGAAAATAACGGGGAGGAATTGCATGACCCGCGCTTGGGTAGGATCAGCGGTGGTAGGTGTCATTTTCTGCTGCAAATACATTGAAGCTCCCATAAGCAAGGTCAATATCGGGATGCCATGCAGATAGGGAAGATCCACCCCAATCCAAAGCCGATCAGGAGCGGACAGATCGTTAATCCACAGCATAAAAGGAGCATGCCTGAGTTCGATAGCCGCCAACAGCACCTGATACAGGGCAAAAAAGAATGGAATCTGGATCATCATCGGCAAACAACCACCCACCGGATTGACCTTGTAGGTCTTATAGAGGGTCATCATTTCCTGATTCATCGTTGCCGGGTCATCTTTGTACTTCTCTCGTATTTTGGCGACTTTGGGCTGCAATTTTTGCATATTCTTCATTGATTTCATGCCCTTTTGAGTAATGGGCCAAAAAACCAACTTGATCAATACTGTTACCAAAACTATGGCAACCCCGTAATTTCCGCTGTACTGATGAAAAAAGTTAAGCAGCCAGAGCATAGGCTTGGCCAGCACATCGAACCAGCCAAAATTTACCACCTTCGCAAGTTCATGCCCTGCAGCCTGCAGAATCTGTAACTTTTTAGGACCAAAATAAAGCTTATAGCCGAATACCTGTGAACCATGAGCAGGTAGTGTCTGCAGCCCCTCCGAAATCACCGTCTGCACATTCTTCTCTGATCCTTGCACTGTTACAGTTCGCGCGTTGTCAGTTACGGGTATCGCGGATGCCATGAAATAATTATCAACAAATCCGACCCAACTTACTTTGCCTTGCAGAATTACCGGCGCTTCGGATAATTTTTTGCCTTTGGTTTCCACCAAGGCGCCGTTTACATAAGCAGCCGATCCGGCAAACAAATACGAGCTACTCTCACTGGCATGCCCAAAAGGTTCATTGAAAAGCGACAATGCGGGAGAAATCGGCATCGGTTTGTCTGTCAGATTTTCGACTTTATACTCGACTCCAATCAGATAATTATCATTATGAAAGGTCAGGGTCCGGACTATCCTAATACCATCAGCAAGCGATGCCGTCATGACGAGAGTTGCGGTATCCTGTTGAGCCGTCAGAGAGACTCCCGCCTTGTCTGCCTTGAACGTGGGCAAGGTGGTAGCCCCACCATTATCGAGAGAGAAAAGTACCGGCAAATTTGCTGGTTCTTTCCCGGGAACAAGCTGCATGGGTCCCGAGTCCTTTTCCATTTTGGTGCGATACTGCTTTAAAACAAAACTTTTAAAGCCTCCCCCCTGCTCCTTGATTACCGCCGTATAGAGAGGTGTATCAATGGTGATATCCTTGGCACTCGGGTCAACAGCTACCAAAGGCTGAGGCTTGACAGCAGAAGCCGCTACAACAGGCAAAGGAGCCGTCTTGTTGCCGGGAACCTCGCTCACTTGCTGGGCCTGCGGTGCTCCAGCAAGCTGTTGCTGAACAGGTTTTGCAAAGAAATATTGGTAGCCGACCAGAATGAGAAACGAAAGAACAATGGCCAAGAAGGCCCTGTATAGATCCATGATAAATACCTTTAGAAACCCCTGCTACAGCAGTGGTGTTAACAGGAAAAAATCGATTACTTGCACAAGTTGTGTTATTTTACCGGGTCATATCCTCCCCGGGAAAAGGGGTGACAGCGTAATATCCGCCATACAGCTAGTATAATTCCGCGAACTGCACCGTGTTTTTCAACAGCTTCAATTGCGTACTGGGAGCATGAGGGAACGAAACGACAGGCAGGTGGAAAAAGTGGGGAAATAAAATACTGATAACCCTTGAATATCATAATCAAGCATATCCTGGGCACCTTCAGCCATGAGGCGCATCCGCGAACTCTGTCGGTGAAGGGTTCCGCGTGGTGATTGCTCAAGAATACTGCCTCCCGACTCTTCTCAACCGCCGATTACCCGTGCCACACTGGCTTGCATATCGGGCAGGCTGTTTATGACGAATTCAGGCCGGATAGTAAAAACAACATCGCAAGACGGTGGAAACAGGTCGCGATTCAGACGGAAGACCTCCCGTATCAGTCGTTTGATCCTGTTACGCCGCACTGCATCACCAACTTTTCTATGCACACTAATTCCCAGCCGATTATAATCCTCTGCGTTCGACATAAAAATCATGGCAAACCCGTCACCTCGGCACCGCTGTCCAAGCCGATAAACGCTCTGAAACTCTTTAGTTGTCCTGAGTAGGTGAATTTTAGGGAGAGCAAAACGTTTCAACAGGCCAACTGTTTACGCCCTTTCGCTCTTCTTCTCTTGATAACAGCCTGGCCAGCTCGAGTCTTCATACGAACGCGAAACCCATGGGTGCGGGAGCGCTTGGTATTACTAGGCTGAAAAGTTCTTTTGCTCATAATACGATTCCTTGATTGAATATAATTTGTTTAATAGAGGTGCTCAGATGGAGTTCACTCCACTGCTTGATAATTTTCCATATGTTCTTGATGCTGCGAGTTGACAGGGTATCGCAGTCAGATAGGGAAATTCCGAGACAATAGCGGCAGCCTCAAGCCACCAATTCAGTTTTCAAAAAGATCTATTTTAATCATAGAGTGCCAATTCTGTCAAATTATTTCACCCTAGGGAAGGAAAAGCATGCCATTCCCCCCTTAATTTCATCCACGAGCACTCCATGCCTTCTCAAGTACAGACAGATAAAGACAACGCTATCAATCCATTTTCCGACGTAAAGCTCGTACAATCAGCTCGCTTCCCCATGATAGTTGCAAATATAGGCCAATACCTCTATATTGCTTATTTTGAGACAGATGCTGTCCATTAATTCCATGCAGAAGAACGACCTTTCCGCTTACTTTCTATCTGTGCGCTTGTGCGCCACTCGTATGCAACCATGATTGATTTTGATATTGCCGTAATAGGTGCTGGTCATGCCGGCTGCGAAGCGGCTCTGGCAGCCGCCCGCATGGGGTGCAGCACGCTGGTTTGCATCATCAACGCCGACACGATTGGCGCGATGTCCTGTAACCCTGCCATTGGCGGCTTGGCCAAGGGCCATCTCGTCAAAGAAATCGATGCCCTTGGCGGTGAAATGGCAAAAAATATTGATGCCACCGGTATCCAATTCCGCAGGCTCAATACCAGCAAGGGCCCTGCGGTTAGGTCTTCCCGGGCTCAGGCGGACCGCTTGCGATATCGGCTACGCATGAAACACACCCTGGAGAATCAGCAAAACCTGGCAATCCGCCAAGCTGTTGTCGATGAGATTCTGGTTGAAAACGGAAAAGTCGTCGGATTACGCACCTCGCTGGATGAACACATCCGGGTCAAGGCTATAGTGGTCGCAACAGGAACCTTCCTCAACGGCCTTATCCACATCGGCTTGAAACAGTTCCCGGCAGGTCGCATGGGAGATTCACCTTCGACCAAGCTTGCCCAGTGGTTTGCCGCCGCAGGATTTGCCGTGGGCCGCATGAAGACAGGCACGACGCCTCGCCTGGACGGCAACACCATTGACTACTCCCAACTGGAAGCCCAATACACCGATGAACCGGCCGCGCTCTTTTCCTTCTCCTCCAAGGGCGCACCACCGTTGCCCCAAAAGCCCTGCTTCATCACCTACACCAACGAGCGGACCCACCAAATCATCCGAGACTCCATCCATCAATCGCCAATGTACGCCGGCATCATCCAAGGAATAGGGGCCAGATACTGCCCGTCGATTGAAGACAAGGTCATGCGTTTTCCCGAGAAAATCCGGCATCAGATTTTCCTGGAACCCGAGGGCCTGGATACGATCGAGGTCTATCCCAACGGCATCCCCACCAGCCTGCCGCTTGCCACCCAAATCGACATGGTCCACTCCATCCCTGGCCTTGCAAAGGCGCGCATTATCAGGCCTGGATATGCTATCGAATACGATTATGTCGATCCCCTGGAACTCAAGCCTTCACTTGAAACCAAAAGGATTGGCGGCCTTTTCCTCGCGGGGCAGATCAACGGCACCTCAGGTTACGAAGAGGCGGCTGGCCAGGGGCTGATGGCAGCGATCAACAGCGTCCAATATGTACGCGGTGCTGAACCGGTCATCCTGGATCGTTCACAGGCGTACCTCGGTGTACTGATTGATGACCTTGTCACTTTGGGCACAAAGGAACCGTACCGACTTTTCACCTCCAGAGCGGAATACCGCCTGCTACTTCGTGAAGACAATGCGGACAGGCGGCTCAGTGAAATTGGCTATCGTATCGGGTTGGTAGACGAACAAGTCTGGCACAATTTTAAAGAGAAGGAACGCTGTATTATAGAAACGATCCGGCATTTGCACGAAATCCGAATCAAACCGCTCCCCTCAGTCAACGCCTTTTTGACGGAACTCGGCTCTACCCCTCTCAACCAGGCCATGACGCTGGCTGAGCTGCTTCGCCGCCCAGAAATAAGATTACGTCATCTTGTTGATATAGCACAACAAAGCGAACAAACGCTACCGTATTCCCAAGAAATCATGGCCGTTCACGACGAAATTGAACTACAGATTAAATACGCCGGCTATATCAAGCGACAGGAGGAGCAGATCGAGCGATTCAAAAAACTGGAAAAGATCGAACTCCCACCAGAAATCAGTTACAAGGGATTGCCGGGATTATCCAATGAAGTTGTCGAAAAACTGACCAAAGTACAACCCCGATCCCTTGGACAGGCCTCGCGAATTTCAGGGGTGACGCCAGGTGCACTCTCCGTCCTTCAGGTACACCTGAAGCGGCTTGGGCTTCTCTAATCCAACGCGCCATGCTTGAATTCCCGACCATCAATCCGGTTCTTGTAGCCCTTGGTCCCCTGCAGATACGCTGGTATGGGCTCATGTATGTCATTGGCTTCAGTGCCGCCTACCAGCTAGTGATCTATCAGGCTAAAAAATTTGGCTGGACCCGGATGCTGGAGCAGATCGACAACCTGAACCTAACCCTGATCATAGGGATCATTCTTGGCGGACGTCTTGGCTATGTGTTTTTTTACAATCCAGCTTATTATTTTGCCCACCCTTTGGAGATACCGGCAACCTGGTCAGGCGGCATGTCTTTCCACGGCGGCTGCATAGGTGCTCTTCTGGGGGGGTTTTTTTACTGCCACCGGAACCAATTGAATTTCTGGCAGGCCGCTGATCTCTTTGTCGTCACTGTACCGATCGGCCTCTTTTTCGGCCGACTGGGCAACTTTATCAACGGCGAACTGTTCGGCAGAATCACAAATGTCCCATGGGGCATGATTTTTCCTGACGGTGGCCCTCTCCCCCGGCACCCTTCCCAACTCTACGAAGCGGTACTTGAGGGACTGGTTCTGTTCATTCTCCTATGGACGCTCAAAGCAAAGCCCTGGAATCAACCCGATTCTCCCTGCTGGCAGCACGGGACGATGCTCGCCCTCTTTCTCGTCTTCTACGGTTTTTTCAGATTTTTGGTTGAATTTGCCCGTGAACCGGATCCGCAAATTGGTTTCGTATTCCTGGGCCTTTCGATGGGGCAAATCCTTTGCCTGCTGATGATCTGCGGAGGGGTAGCGCTGTGGTTTTGGCGAAAAACGACACAAGCTAAAACCACCTCCCAAAAACCTCGCCGCTTGCGTAACAAACAATAGAAAGCTACCGACCGCTCATCCACCTGTAACGTCGCCCCTCCAGGACCAGGCCTTTAAAGTCTCTACCTTACAAGACTGTGATCATCTGGAAACAGGGCGAGATGTGGTCACATTCCGCCTTGCATCATTGAAAGAGGACACTGACCGGACAATGATCGGAGCCGGTCACATCTTCATGAATGGCGGCATCGAGAACCCGATCGCCGCTGGATCCATCAACGATAAAATAATCAATTCTCCAGCCGATATTTTTTGCCCGGGCGCTGAAGCGGTAACTCCACCAGGTGTAGCGTTCAGGTGACTGATCGAATTTTCTGAATGTATCGATATAGCCGGCAGCGACAATTTCGTCCATCCACGCTCGCTCCTGTCCTGAAAAACCGGGATTCTTGACATTTGCCTTGGGATTGGCGAGATCGATCTCCTTATGGGCAACATTCAGGTCGCCGCACAACACCACAGACTTCTCCTTGCGCAGTCGATCCAAGAAAACGAGCAAGGCCCGATTGAAATCCAGCTTGAAGGCCAACCGCTTCAGCTCGGGTTGTGCGTTAGGAGTGTATACGTTGACGAAGTAAAAATCCGGGAACTCAAGGGTCAGCACCCTCCCTTCGTTATCAAACTCCTGACAATCCATCCCGTACAGAACTCGAAGGGGGGCCAGCTTGCTCAAAATTGCGGTTCCCGCATATCCTTTTTTCTGGGCAGGGTGCCAGAAAGCCTGATATCCCGGAACAATTTTCAGCTCATCGGGCAACTGAGCTTCCTGTATTTTGATCTCCTGCAAGGCAAAAATATCGGCATCAATATCGCCCAGCACTTCAAGAAACCCATTTTTTAATGCGGCCCGGATCCCGTTGACATTCCAAGAAACAAATTTCTTCGCTTTTGCAGTTTGCACCTTTGCCTTCCCATCCGTTTTACGTGGTTTCACCCCAATTTTAGGACACAAGGCCGCAATGACGCAACGGTCACAATGGGGGTATAGCGGCTTGCATGTTCCCTGACCAAAGGCCACCAGAATTGCATTTATACGAATCCAGTATTGCTCCGGTAATTTTTGCCGCAAGACCATCTCGGTTTGCAATGGCGTTTTTGTCTGCACAAATCCCCAGATATTCATGATGCGGTGAACATGGGTGTCTACGCATATCGCCGGTTTATTGAAGGCTACCGCGGCGACAAGATTTGCCGTCTTACGACCCACACCCGGCAACGTGAGCAGGGAATCGATGTCGTATGGAACAACGCCACCGAAACGCTCCTGGAGAACCGCAGGTAATTCGCTTAGAAACTTTGCTTTATTACGAAAAAAACCGACTGGATAAATAATCTTTTCCAGATCACTCGCTGTCAACCGGGACAATTCGACAACATTGCCGGCACGGGCAAACAGCCGCAGGGAGGCAGCCGCTGTCACCTCATCCTTGGTCCGGGCCGAAAGCATGGTCGCCACCAACACCTTGAAGGGGTCGCGCGTTTGGGTAGCTATTAAATCGACAATCGGAACCTGGTAGCCACTGACCTCACGATCCAGGGTGGCGATAATCTCATCAATAGGAAAAGTCATGCTGCTGCTCATGTATCACATATTGACAAAGAAGAGTTAATCAAACGGAGACTCCATTGAAAATGGTGCCAAGATCGATGTACCCAAAAAGGCAGTGCGCTAGTGACCAACCATTTTCGCTGAGCATTGAGACGTGGTCAAATAAGTCTATCACAATTCCTCAGGAACAAACGACAAAGCCTCTGCAATACTGGAGCCTCCCATGAGCAGCATGAATAACCTGTCCAGCCCCAGGGCTATTCCTGCTGTTGCACCGACCGAAGCTAGATCCGTTAAAAATTTTTCCGGCATGGCCGCATCCTTCCCCGCAGCATGCAACCTCTCAATTTCCAGAGAAAAACGATGCCGCTGTTCTTGGGGATCAACCAATTCAGAAAAACCATTCGCCAGTTCCAATCCGGCTATGTACAACTCAAAGCGTTCCGCCACCTGGGGGTTTTTCGGGTTGCAACGGGCAAGCGAACCCAATTCGACAGGATAATCGTAGAGAAAAACGGGACGATCCTGACCAAGGTGCGGTTCCACTGCGGTGACTAGAACCTCGTCAAAATTACCGCGAACCAGCGCCTCATCGACATCAACGCCGGCATGCTGGCGAAAGGCTTCAGCCACGGTCAACCGATCCCAGGGAGGGGTCAAGGCAACTCGGCATCCCCGCCAACAAAGTTTGCCATCACAATCAATACCCGGCACCTGCGGAAAGATCCGGCACAACGCGGCAATCAAGGCCTCGCATTCCTGCATCAAATTAAAATAATTCCAACCTGCATGGTACCACTCCAGCATAGTGAATTCCGGCTGGTGTATCCGCCCGGACTCCTCTTTACGAAAGCAATGGCATATCTGAAAAATTTGTGTACACCCCCTAGCCAAGAGCCTTTTCATGCACAGCTCAGGAGAAGTATGCAACCACCAGTTTTCGCTGGCGAAGGGGACAAGATTGGATTCTGGGAGCAGTACGGGGAGACGGAGAGGTGTATCAACTTCAACATAGGCCCGTTCAATGAAAAATGAACGAGTTGCCTGCAGCAGGTTCGACCGCTGCTGCAGGCCCTGGGGCGTTAGCATGCCCGCTTATTCTTTAACCCGGGTGATGTAACTCCCTGTCCGGGTATCAATCTGGATTTTATCCCCCTGTTCGACAAAAGGAGGAACCTGGAGTTGAAAACCGGTCTGAACCGTTACTGGTTTGGTATCCGTGCCCGAGGTGTCGCCTTTGGCCCATGGATCGGCAACCGTCACTTCCAGATTAACGAAGGTGGGCAAGGTGACGTCAATGGGCCGATCTCCGAAAAACAGCACCTGCACTTCCATGTTATCGATCAGAAAACTAAGATTGTCTCCTAGCTGCTCTTTGGTCAGAAAGATCTGTTCAAAAGAGACCGTATCCATGAAATGGTATTCATTATCCTGGGCATACAGAAACTGCATGTTTCGCTCTTCCAGATTCGGTCGGTCAAACTTGTCGTTGGAACGGTAGGTCTGGGTGAACTGAATCCCGGTTATCATGTTGCGCATCTTGGTCCGGTAGAGAGCCTGGCCCTTCCCGGGTTTTGAAAAGTCGAATTCAGTGACAATATAGGGTTCGCCATCAATCTGAATCTTCAATCCTTTCCGTAAATCTGAAGCTGTAAACATAGATTAGTCCTTAACTCTTTATTTATCGGTAAATTTGAAGCGAAATATGTTACGTTAAAGCCTTGTTTTTTGCAACAGCTTCCTGCGTATCCCGCAAAATTATGAACCGCGATCATGGTCTTTTATTGTTTTCAACAAACAATTTCTATACATTACACGCAATCTTTCAACCATAACCCAGTGTGCCATGCATGTTGATTAGAGCAGGGGTGCTTTCAGACACGCACCTGATCCGACCGGACGACCTTTTCCGCAAACAGATCAAGCAGTGTTTTCATGCCTGTGAGGTGATCATCCACGCCGGCGACCTTACCGATCTGTCGTTGCTGGAAGTTTTTTCTGGAAAAACCATCTACGCGGTTCATGGCAACATATGCGACAGCCGTGTCCGATCATGCCATCCGCAGCAGTTGCTTTTCACTCTCAACGGTTTCACTATCGGCCTTACCCATGGCGCCCAGTTAGGGCATGACATTGAAGGCGCACTCTGGAATCTCTTCCCTGAGGCTGACTGCATGATCTACGGCCACACCCATAGACCCGTCTGTCATTACCATAGCAAAACCCTTTTTCTCAATCCGGGAAGTTTCCAAGCGACCAGCCGCTACGGCGCTCCGGGCACTTATGCTATCCTTGAAGCTGGCGATGAACTGCGAGCCAGTCTTTTCGAAATTCCCTCTGCGCCATGAACAATCCGCTAAAAATAACCCCTATGATCCAACAGTACTTGGAGATCAAAGAACAACATCCCGGCACTATTCTTTTTTACCGCATGGGCGATTTCTATGAAATGTTCTTCGACGATGCCGTTGTCGCCGCAAAGGTGCTCGGCATTACCTTAACCTCCCGAAGCCACAAGGAAGACGCCAACAAGATCCCAATGTGCGGTGTACCGTATCATGCGTTGACAGGGTATCTCGGCAAGATGATCAAGGCCGGTTATCGTGTCGCCATCTGTGAGCAGGTCGAGGATCCCAAAGAGGCCAAAGGCATTGTCAAACGCGAGGTTGTTCGTGTAGTCTCCCCAGGAGTCACCACCGATGACCAGCTCCTCGATGCCAAAACGGACTGCTATGTCTGTGCCCTCTCTATCAGTCGAAAATCAACACAGGAGCACCTTGCAGGTCTGGCTTTTCTTGATATTTCAACTGGCCGTTTTCAGATCAGCGAAGTGACATTCTCGCCACAGGACACTTCTCCCCTTGTCGATGCATTTACTCGTCTCCGACCTGCGGAGCTTCTCATGGCTCAATCGGAGACGGAACGCTCTTCTGCCCTGACCGATCGCCTGACCATCCAGCTTGGCAAACTTTGCCTCACCACCCGACCTGATTTCCATTTCGAGACATCAACAGCCAAGACAACGCTGACCGAACATTTCCACACCACCAATCTAGCTGGTTTTGGCTGCGACACATACACTGCAGCGATCAATGCGGCTGGCGCCCTGTTGCTCTACCTGCGGGAAACGCAAAAATCAGAACTTGCCCACATCAAACAAATCAGTCCCCTCAACAACACCAACTCGCTGATCATTGACGATGCTTCCCGCCGCAATCTCGAACTCACCGAAACCCTTATCGGGGGGCGGAGAGAAGGTTCGCTCCTGGCTATTCTCGATCTTACCGCCACCCCTATGGGTGCACGTTTGTTGCGACGATGGTTGCTTTTCCCCCTTCAGGATCGGGAGAGCATCCTGGCCCGGCTTGACTGTGTCGAAGAGCTGATCAGCACTGACATCAGAAAAAACATACGGACGTTGCTCGACTCAGTATACGACATCGAACGCTTGTGCAGCCGCCTGGTACTCGGCCATGGCAACGCCAGAGACATGAGCGCCATCAAAACGTCACTAGCGCAATTGCCGGCACTGCAACAAATGTTAACGAAGTGTTCTTCTCAACTGTTGCGAACCATGGCAGACGAGTTCGATGTTTTAGCGGATCTCCATACCCTCATTGACCGTGCCATTCGCGATGACGCACCTATCTCACTGCGTGAGGGAAGATTGATCCGCGAAGGATTCAACGATGAACTGGATCATCTTATCCTGCTCCTCCGAGACGGCAAAAAAATGATCCTTGACTTGGAGGCCAGGGAACGGGAACGTTCCGGCATTGCCAAGTTAAAAGTCGGCTACAACAAGGTCTTTGGATATTATTTCGAGATCACCCGCAGTCAAGCCGTTGAAGTGCCCGAGTATTTCATCCGCAAACAAACGCTGGTCAATGCCGAGCGTTTTATCACCCCAGACCTCAAGGAACTGGAAAACTCAATCACCAACGCCCAGGAAAGACGACTGGAACTCGAACATGATCTTTTCCTCGAAATCAGGATAGAGCTAGCCGATCACAATCAGCGTCTCCTGGCGACCGCACGACGCCTCGCTCAAATCGATGTCCTCACCTGTCTCGCCGAAATTGCCTCCCGCTACCGCTACTGCAGACCGCTGATCAATACGACGAGGAACATCACCATCACGGAAGGAAGACATCCGGTCATAGAGCGCACACTTGAACCGGGGAGGTTTGTTCCCAACGATGTCCATCTGGATCAAGAGACCAACGAACTGTTGATCATTACCGGGCCCAACATGGCCGGCAAGTCCACCGTGCTTCGCCAGACAGCGCTTATTGTTCTCATGGCGCACATCGGTAGTTTCGTGCCAGCCGAATCCGCAGACATCTGTATCGTCGACCGAATTTTCACGAGAGTCGGCGCTATGGACGATTTACGTCGAGGGCAGTCGACCTTTATGGTGGAAATGAATGAAACCGCCAATATTTTGAATAATGCCACCGAAAACAGTCTGGTCATTCTTGATGAAATCGGCCGAGGCACATCAACCTATGACGGCCTAGCTATTGCCTGGGCGGTCGCCGAAGAGTTGGCACAGAAAGACGATATTGGTATCAAAACATTGTTTGCCACCCATTACCACGAACTGACCGATCTGGCAGCTACCAGCGCAAAGATTAAAAATCACTCCATTGCAGTCAAGGAATGGAATGATTCCATCATTTTCTTGCATAAGCTGGTCAAAGGAGCAACCAATCGCAGCTATGGCATTCAAGTGGCCTCACTTGCCGGTGTTCCGGATCATGTAATCTCAAGGGCCTACGAGATCCTTAAAAATATCGAATTAGGTGAATTCAATCTTCAGGGGCAACCGAAGCTCGCTGCCGGAAAAAACGCCGTAACTCGGGCACCCAGTCAAATGTCTCTCTTTCCCCCTCCCGTTACGCCCCTGATAAAACTGCTCTCCGACATTGACCTTGATGAGACAACCCCTAAACAAGCATTCGACATTCTTTATCAGGCCATACATCTCCTTGATAAAACAAATTAGCCCCTCAAAACAAGGCACCTAAACACCATCTTCGACGCCATTTGCTCCTTTGCCAATAAACCGTGGGTTAAAATTTTTGAATCACACAACCCACCGCCACTAAACGATTCTCATAAAAATTCACAGTGCCCTAGTAAAAAAGTTCAATTTCTTTTACCTATTTCCCAGAATACGGTATAGTTGATGGAAAATACAATATTACATGCCTTACATTTCCTCATTTACTCAAAAATCCGTGTGTTTTAGTTTTATTTTAATACATTTTATTTGTCGCCATGCTAGCTTTCCGGTCACTGTCCTTAATACGTATCTCCCCTCGGTACACTTGGTTACCACTGCTCTTGAGTATCTTCTTTGGGATCTCTTGTTATTCCTCGATGACTCTAGCGGCAGAGACCACGGCACCATCCTTTGATCAATTGAACAACGAATCCTTTGAGCAGCAGTACAAATCCGCAATCAACTATTTTTCACAACTCGAACGTGACAACACGTTAGGGAAAGATCGGGGCAACTGGCTTAATGGTGTGAAAAATTTCCGAAAGATTCATTTTGCTCAAAAGAAAGGACTTCTTGGTCCTTCCAGTCTGTATATGATGGCCAAGATGCATCGCCGTATGTTTGACCAGTTTAGATTTCCCATTGACTTGGACAACGCCATTGATCAGTTCATAGAAGTTGCAACACTCTATCCGGCTCATTCTCTTGCCGATGACGCTCTCTTTGCTGCGGCGGAAAGCTCTCTTCTTGCAAAAGGAAAAGAACAGCAGGCAGCAGGATGGTACCGTAAAATTGTTGAAGTCTATCCAAAAGGGGACTATTATGAGAAGGCGTTAGCACGCATCAAAGAACAAAAAGAAAAACGACAAGTGCCAACAGTCGAAGCTCCCATGCCCCCTGCTGCAGCAAAGGATCTCGTTCAGATACTTCCCGTGAAACACTGGTCATCTCCAGGCTACACACGCATTGTCATTCAAGCATCATCGCCGACTTCTTATACTGCAAGTTTACGTGAAAAAGATGGTGATCAACCACGCAGACTCTATGTTGATTTACCCCAAAGTTCTATCACACAAAAATTAACTCATCCTGTTCAGATTCAGGATAGCCTCCTCAAGCAAATCAACCCCAGCCAACTCAACAACAATACCGTCCGGGTCGCTCTCGACATCGAATCCCTTTCCGAATACAAAGTTTTCAGCCTGAATGACCCCTTTCGAGTTGTCGTAGATGTGCATACTGTTCTACCACCACGCATTGCAGAGCAATCCATCCAGGAGCCCCCCCCTCCTCCTCAACAACAGCCGAAAGAATCAAGCAAAGAACCACCCGTAGCACTCCAACAAATCAATGAAAAACAGGTGATCAGCCTTGAAGATCAAAAGAAAAGAAGTCCCAATCTAGAAATTCAAAAAAAACCACTAAGTAACGACAAAATTTCATTGGCTCAACAATTGGGATTGGGAGTGCGCAAGATCGTCATCGACCCAGGACATGGCGGAAAGGATCCGGGTGCAATGGCTTTTGATTTGAAAGAAAAAGACATCGTCTTGAAAGTGTCGAAAAAAATAGAGAAAGCCCTCAAGAAGAAGTACCGATACGAGGTAACACTAACCAGGACAAAGGATGTTTACATCCCTCTGGAAGAACGAACAGCTCTCGCCAATACCCAGAACGGTGATCTTTTTATTTCCATTCATGTTAACGCCCATCCTGACAAAACGAAAGGCGGTATTGAAACATATTTCCTAAACCTAGCGACAAATGCTGATGCTATGCGCGTAGCTGCGCTTGAGAATGCAACTTCGACACATAATATAAGTGAACTTCAGCATATTTTAACAAATTTGATGAAAAATTCTAAGATTGATGAATCTTCGAGACTGGCACAATTCGTTCAGACAAATCTCATATTAGGAGTTGAACAAAAGTATAAAACCCGCGATCTTGGAGTTAAACAGGCCCCTTTTTATGTCCTGATAGGCGCAGAAATGCCAGCAATACTCGCCGAGATTTCGTTCATAACAAATCCGGGTGAAGCGAAATTATTACAAGATGAGCTTTATTTAAATAAAATTGCCGAACAGATTGCAGCCGGTATCGCAGCCTATGTTGATCATCACCATACAGCTGCCGTAAAGTTCTAAGAACTGAGAAAGCCAGGAACTCATGAGGACCTGACCAAGTCAAGTCGAGGAAATGGGGTTCAGAGTCGATCCATAAGCAATCGATCATCATAAAAAAAAAGCCGCCCTGTTAAGGCGGCTCTCGTAAAAAACAAGAAATTAAATAATGTGGGACTTTAGTGGCGCGCCAGTTCCGCTACTCTGAGTCGGGCCATTGACCGTTGCAATGCAGCTTCAGCTCTAACCCTGTTAACTCTCTCCGTGGCTTGCTGCGCTTGCATTAACCGCTTCTCAGCACGTTCCTTTGCACGCATCGCTCGATCTACATCAATATCCTTGCCAAACTCAGCGCTTTCTACCAAAAAAGTTATTTTGTTATTAGATACTTCTGCAAATCCACCACTTACCATTAAAAAATTCGTCAGTTTGTCCTTTTTAAAACTCAGAGCGCCAGTCTTAATCGTGCTCAAGAAAGGAGCATGATTAGCAAGCACACCGAACTCACCTCCAACACCAGGTGCTGTGACAATATCGACCTCTTCACTGACAACCGGTCCGGTCGGTGTTACAACTTCAAGATGAATTTGTGCCATTGCTCTTACCTCGCTTCAGCGTGAAAGAAGTTATGCTTTAGCTTTTTGTGCAGCGGCTTTCTCAACAGCTTCATCGATGCCCCCGACCATATAAAAAGCAGACTCTGGAAGATCGTCATGCTTGCCATCCAGAATCTCTTTAAAGCCACGAACAGTATCAGCCACCTTACAGTATTTCCCAGGAGACCCAGTAAATCCCTCTGCAACAAAAAAAGGCTGTGAGAGAAACCGCTGAACCTTACGAGCACGAGTAACGGTTAATTGATCTTCTTCTGAAAGTTCATCCATGCCAAGAATAGCGATAATATCCTGCAGCTCTTTATACTTCTGCAGAGATACCTGAACGCCACGAGCGGTAAGGTAATGTTCTTGACCGACAACATTCGGATCGAGAATACGAGAAGTGGAATCCAGCGGGTCAACAGCCGGATAAATACCAAGCTCTGCAATCTGGCGAGAAAGAACAACTGTTCCGTCTAAATGGGCGAAAGTAGTCGCAGGAGCAGGGTCAGTCAGGTCGTCTGCAGGAACATAAACACACTGAACCGCAGTAATGGAACCTTTGTTGGTTGATGTAATTCGTTCCTGAAGTGCACCAAGGTCTGTAGCAAGAGTCGGTTGGTATCCGACAGCAGAAGGAATACGACCAAGAAGTGCTGAAACCTCTGAACCTGCCTGGGTGAAACGGAAAATATTGTCGACGAAGAAAAGAACATCCTGGCCCTCTTCATCTCTGAAGTACTCAGCAGCGGTCAAACCGGTCAAGGCTACACGAGAACGTGCTCCAGGAGGTTCGGTCATCTGACCATAAACAAGAGCTGCCTTTGGAAGAACGCCTGATTCTTTCATCTCATTATAGAGGTCATTACCTTCACGAGTTCGTTCACCAACACCGCAGAAAACAGAAATACCACCATGTTGCATGGCAATATTATTAACCATCTCCATCATGATAACTGTTTTGCCGCAGCCAGCACCACCGAACAGTCCCATCTTGCCACCGCGTGGAAAGGGTACCAGTAAATCGATAACCTTGATGCCTGTTTCAAGAACGTTTACCTCTGTGTCTTGTTCAGTAAACAATGGGGCAGGCCTATGGATAGCCATAGTTTTTTCAGATGAAATGGGACCCAAACCGTCAACCGGACGTCCTACAACATTCATAATACGGCCGAGTGCTGGTGCGCCGACAGGTATGGTAATAGGCCCTCCAGAATCGCGAGCAGCCATGCCACGGACAAGTCCATCAGTCTGGTCCATGGCAACAGTACGTACAACATTATCTCCGAGATGTTGTGCAACTTCGCATACAAGGTTGTCTGCATCATCGTTGATTTGTGTATTAGTTATATACAACGCATTTAAAATTTCAGGTAGATTGCCCGGCTCAAATTCTACGTCAACTACCGGTCCAATAACCTGTATGATTTTCCCTACTCGTGCCTCACTCATTTGAAATGGCCTCCTCTATCCTATTAATACCCGTTGGTATGGTTATCCTTTAAGTGCCTCAGCGCCACCGACGATGTCCATCAATTCGCCGGTGACGGCAGCCTGACGGGCTTTATTGTATAATCTTGTAAGATCTTTAATCATATCCTTGCACGCCCTTGTTGCATTATCCATCGCAGTCATACGGGCAGCATGTTCACTGGCACTGACTTCAAGCATCGACCGGTAAACCTGGACGTTCAGAAACAATGGCAGTAAAACCTCCATAATTTCATCGGGATCCGGTTCGTATGTGTATGATCCAGAGACCTCACCCTTATTCTGTTTTTTTCCTTGGTCACTAGAAACTGGTTTAATTGGCAGCAACTCAGAGGTTTCAGGTTTCTGAGCAGCTACAGAATAAAACCTGCCGTAAACTATATCGACTTGGTCGCTCTCTCCATTAAGGAAAGCTTCCGTAATGTTATGCGAAATTTCACGGGCGTTAAACATCTGAAACGCACCCATAATATCATTAAAGGAAGCTCTCAACTTCCCGGATTTCTTAAAAGCCTGTGTCCCTTTTTTACCGACAGTGACGAAGCTTACTTTCTTACCTGACGCTTCATACTGTTTCTTGAGTCTCTCAGCAGTTTTTATGATATTTGCATTAAAGCTTCCGCACAGGCCGCGGTCAGAGGTGACAACGACTATTTCAACGGATTTAACATCTCTGACCTCCATCAAAGGCAGATCGGTGTTTTCCATTCCGCTGGAAAGATCCTGCATTGCCTCTACAAACTTACTAGCATAGGGGCGGAATGATATCATTTTCTCCTGAGCGCCGCGTAACTTCGCAGAAGCGACCATATTCATCGCTTTGGTAATCTGCGCAGTTTTCTTTACACCGCTAATTTTATCTTTAACATCCTTTAGTCCAGGCATGAGAATCTATCCTTGTGTTAATTCAGGCCCTTGGTAGCCTTGAAGGTTTCACCAAAGGATGCCAGTGTCTTCTTCATTTTCTCTTCTAAATCAGAAGAAATCGCTTGTTTCTCACGAAGTTCAGCAAATATGCTTGGCTCGTTAGCCTCAATATAACCAAAGAGCTCTTTTTCGTAATCAGCAAGAGTGTTGACTGGAAACTTATCAAGGAAGCCCTTCGTTCCAGCAAAAATTATCGCAACCTGTTTTTCCATAGGTAACGGCTGATATTGTGGTTGTTTTAAAATCTCAACCAAACGCTCCCCACGAGTCAACTGAGCCTGGGTTGCAGCATCAAGGTCTGAACCAAAGCCTGCGAATGCGGCAAGTTCACGATATTGTGCAAGGTCGAGACGAAGTGTTCCAGCAACCTGTTTCATCGCTTTAACTTGAGCGGCACCACCAACACGGGAAACCGAAAGCCCTACGTTAATAGCGGGACGAACACCAGCAAAAAAGAGACTTGGTTCAAGGTATACCTGACCGTCGGTGATCGAAATAACGTTTGTCGGAATAAATGCAGACACGTCACCGGCTTGGGTTTCAATGATTGGCAACGCTGTCAATGATCCCGCACCAAGAGCATCACTAACCTTAGCCGCACGTTCAAGCAAGCGTGAATGGTTAAAGAAGATATCACCAGGGTAGGCTTCACGTCCTGGAGGACGACGAAGCAGGAGAGAAAGTTCGCGGTAGGAAACAGCCTGCTTGGAAAGATCATCGTAAATGATCAAGGCATGCTGACCATTATCACGGAAATATTCCCCCATCGCACAACCGGCAAAGGCTGAAATATATTGCATTGGGGCCGGATCAGAAGCGCAGGCAGCAACGACTGTGGTGTATTCCATTGCGCCGTGTTTTCGCAAATTCTCGACAACCAAAGCTACGGTTGATTTCTTTTGACCGATAGCGACATAGATACAATGCACATCGGTATCCTTCTGGGCAATAATCGCGTCAACGCAAAGCGCTGTTTTACCAATCTGCCGGTCGCCAATAATCAATTCACGCTGGCCACGGCCAACGGGAGTCATAGCATCAACAGCCTTCGCACCAGTGTAGCAAGGCTCATGCACACCTTTTCTAGCAATAACACCAGGGGCAATAACCTCCATCTTACGGGTTTCCTTGGCGTTGATAGGTCCCTTGCCATCAATTGGCTGTCCGATACCATCGACAACGCGGCCTTCCATCTCCGGACCGACAGAAACCATGGCAATTTTACCGGTACGTTTAACAATATCACCTTCTTTGATATATCGAACATCTCCGAGAACAGCGCAACCCACGTTATCTGCTTCAAGGTTCAGCGCCAGCCCAAAGATGTTGCCGGGAAACTCAAGAAGTTCCATAGCTTGACAGTTTTCGACACCATACACACGGGCAATTCCGTCACCAACCGAAAGAACAGTTCCGGTTTCCTTCAGGTCGATATCTTTTTCATAGCCAGCGATTTGATCTTTGATGATCTGGCTAATTTCTTCGGCTTTGATCTGCATTGACTATTCTCTCCCCTTGATAGATTCCTTCAATCCATGAAGTTGCGTCTTTATACTTCCGTCCAGCACCAGGTCACCGACCTTAGCAATTATCCCGCCAATAATGGACGGATCAACCTGGGTTTCAAGTATAACTCTTTTACCTGTTAATTTTTCCAATGTAGTTTGAATTTTATCCAACAACGCATTTTCAAGTTCTACGGCGGATACGATTGAACCATGACTGATGTTCTGATCCGTATCCACCATTACCTGCATTTCATGCGCAATATCAGGTAAAATGTCAGCTCTTTTCTTCTCAATCAATAGGTTGAGAAAACTGGTCATAATTGCATCGGCTTGAGCAGATTCAGCAACTTTCGCCATTACCTTCTGCCGCACTTCAAGCGGATATAGCGGATTAGAGACAGCATCTCCTAATCCGGCAACACCTTCATCATATAGTGCAGCAATATCATCCAACATATCGCTGTACTCTTCAGTTTTTCCTTGTTCTTTTCCCAAAGAGAAAAGCGCCTTCGCATATCGTCGGGCTAATATTGTGTGTTTCACTGTACCGCACCCACTCTTTCAAGATATTGTTCGGTAATAGCTATCTGATCTGCTGGAGTCAGGTTGCGAACAATCAACTCTTCAGCCATAACTGCGGCTTGTTCTGCAATCTCCGCACGAAGCAGCCTCTTAGCATCTTCCAACGCAGTCTGAACAGCAGCCTCGGCCTGACGTTTAATATCTTCCGCGGCCCTTTCAGCATCAGCCAAAATTCGTTCTTTTTCGTTTTGAGCCTGGGCAATGGCTTTCTGCACGACGAGTTCCATCTCTTGCTCCATACCCGCAAGCTTTACCTCAAACTCCTTATAGGACGCCTCGGCCTCATCTCGTCGAATAGATAGATCGTCTAATTCATCCTTAATCTGCTGCTGGCGACCACTCAAACCGGTTCCGATCGGCTTGGCCAAGAATTTAACCAGAAGCACAACTAGAGCAAGAAAGTTGACAGTCCGCCAGAACAGGTCTTTCAACTTGGCAGGCGCCAATGAACTTGCGAGCCCCCCTCCGTGCACATCACTACTTGGCGTAGCGTCATGACCAGTGGTTTGCGCGCCATGGGATGTTACCGCCGGAGCTTTTGCCTGTGAAGATGCCAACATCGCCCCAGCTGTAGGCGTGGTGGTTGCTTCATAGTGAACAGCTCCAGTCGGCCCATCAACCGATGACGCAAAAGCCACCGGTACCGCACCGATTAAAATTGTCAGAAATACCAACTGTAAAAAAGTTGCGATGCTTACTCTCATGCGTCCAAACTCCTTCCGAGTATCTTTCCTGCCATTGCCTGAGCGAACCCAGCGGTATTACTTTGCAGTTCTTTTCTTGCGATCTCAACTTGAGACCTGAGGTCAGCCAGTTGCTTTTCCTTGACACCATCCGATTCTTTACGGATAATCGCTAACTTCTCTGCTCCAGCAGTTTGGGCCTGTTCACGTGCACCATCCAAGGCTTTCTTTGCCTTGTTGCTAGCTTCTCGCATCTTCTTGTTCAATTCATCCTGACGTTGACGAGCATCCTGCTCAAACTGAGCGACTTCGCCATTCAGAGACCCGACCCTCTGCGCCCTTCTCTCTAAAATACCGAGTACAGGCTTATACAGAATGGCATTGAGAACAAGCATCAACACAACCATGTTGATGATATGCATTACCATTGTGATATCAATCGTAATCATACTAACCCCCCCTCATCACTAAAAAAAATGGGAATATTGCAACTGGCCAAGTGAATGGCGGTTCATCATCCGCTCCGGATAACTACTGAAAAATGCACCGACTGTCAAATCTTTTTAAATTATATTTATAGGATTTTTCAGTTATGCTTGCCGCTGGCATCAAAAGATTAAGTTACTATGCGTCATTGGATACCGTCACGAGATATCCGAAGGTGCCATTCTTCCCACTTCTTGACGCCCTCAGCAACACCTCTCCTCACAGTCGCCTCCCCTTCCACTAATGATACCCATCCTCAATGTAAATAGACTTTGCCACCTTTGAGCCAATCGATTAGCACATCCATCCCTTTTTCTGTTGACACCAACTGCTGGTAACCAAGAATATTCTTGGCTTTTGCATGACTGAACCAGTGTGATTTAGCTAACTGATTAGCGACAAATCGTGTCATTCTCGGTTCGCCCTGCGATTTCAAAAGCGTGTGCATAACTTCCAGCCCCAGACCTGCACAGTAAGCGGCGACAAAAGGGACCCTTTGTGACACTGAGGGTATATCCATCCGTGCAAACAACTCATTAATCCACTGCCACAGATTGACCGGTTCGTCCTGGCCGATAAAAAAAGGTTGACCTGCACCACTGCCGCTGGCACTCAGATTGTCAGCCGCCAGGATATGAGCATGCACCACATTGTCGATATAGGCAATATCCACTCGATTATCTCCGTGGCCAACAATTTTCAGAGCTTTGCTTTGCCCACGCTCGAGCAAGCGAGGGACGAGGTGATGATCCCCTGGCCCCCAAACAAGATGAGGCCGCAAGGCAATAGTGTTCAGACTGTTCGATTGAGCCCGCAGCACCTCTTTTTCAGCCTGAATTTTGCTGGCCGCATAATGGCAGAGCGGCTTGGTTGCATACGGGGTGGTTTCATCAACCCCTTCAAGGTTGCTCTGGTCAAACACGACCGAAGGGGTCGAAGTATAGACCAAATTTCGCACTCCCTGTGTCCGACAGGCGGCAATGACATTGGTGGTGCCGGTCACGTTGATCGAATAATAGTCTTCCCTGGAGCCCCAGATGCCGGCTTTGGCCGCCACATGAAAAACCGTGTTTCTATCCGCCAGCACCCGCTCCAGAAAATCCAGGTCACGGATGTCCCCTTGGTGACAAGGAACCCCCAAAGCTGTCAACTCCGGATAGTGGTTGCGCCCGACCACGGCTACGTCAACTCCACTTTTGACAAGTTCCCGCACCAGGGCCTTACCGATAAAACCGCCGCCCCCAGTCACCAATACCTTTTCCATTCGTTACACCTTGAGAAGACCACTCCATCTTTTCATCCAACCACGCTATCCCGCTATTCCCTACCCTTCGTACCGAAGGAGACCACAACTATCACCCCGAGGGCAGCTGCAGTTTTTTGCAGGCCCAATCCGCTAGTTTTTCCCTAAAAATCTTGGCATTATGGCGGATGTCCACCGGAAATTCCGGATGCACCAAAAACAAATCGATTGCCTCAGTCAATTTGTTGGCTTGGGCCAGGCCGCGGAGTTCTGCAAAAAACAGTTCCTGATTGTTAACCGGTCCCAGGGGTTCGACTACAATAACCGGCCTCTGTTTCCCACTCACCCCCAAACCAATCAAGGCAGAACGCCGTACCAATTGGTGTTCATTGAAAATCGCCTCACAGGGAACTGTATACAGCATACCCTGTGAGGCCTGCACCCGATGCGCCTTGCGGCCGCAAAACCATAACCGCTGCTCGGCGTCAAGATAGCCCATGTCCCCCATCCGGTGCCAGAAAGACGAGCCATCGACAATCTTAGCCTGCCGGTTCTCCGTGTCATTGTTGACATACTCTCGGGTGACCACCGATCCCTGGACTACGATTTCACCGATTGCACCCGGCGGCAGCTCTTTCGTCTCGGACCATGAAGCAATGGGTCCGTCAACTGGGGCAATGATGCGGATGTCGATTCCAGGCAAAGCCCGGCCGACGCAAGCCCCCTGCCCTGTCCGGGTCAGCGGCCAGGTCTGCTCCACGATTTCCTTGCCTTCAAGAGAGGCGACCGGCAGGCTCTCGGTAGCGCCGTAGGGAGTAAAAATTTGGCTATCAGGAAGCAAAATTCGCTGGACTCGCTCAACCAGTTCCCCTGATACCGGGGCTCCGGCCATCAGCACCTTGCAGACCGGCAGCACGATACCCTTGTCCAGGCAATAGCGACTAACCACATTCCAGATGGCCGGGGACCCAAAGGAATAGGTCACCTGATGGCGCAGCAACGTGCGGACAAATTTTTCAGGATCAACTTGGGCCGGACGGGTCGGATCCATGTCGGGAATCACAGCCGAGGCACCCAAGGCGGTGGCAAACAGGCCAAAGAGCGGGAAGCCGGGCTGATCGACATCACCCGGTCCGATGCCGTAGTAATCGCGGATTAATTCCAACTGAGCGTGAAAGATGCCGTGGGTGTACTCCACCCCCTTGGGAGGACCAGTGGAACCCGTGGTGAAGATAATCGCCGCTGGATCGTTTTCCCTGGCCTGATACCGATGGGGAAACGGTTCAAGCTGCTGGCATCGATCGAGCCGGCTCCCCAAACAAACCAGGGCGCGACCGACCCATAAACGCTTGCGGACAGTGGCAAAGGGGGCCCGGAAAATATGGCTGAAAAGAATCGCTTTGGGGATGCCGACCAGGATATCGGGGCGGACATTGCCGATGCAGCGCAACAGATTCTTGTAGCCCATTCCGGGATCAATGAGGATAACCACCGCCCCCAATTGAAAAAGGGCAAAGGTGAGGCAGATGAATTCCAGGGAAGGCGGTACCATCAGCATGACCCGGTCGCCCTGCACCACCCCTGCCGCCTGCAGTGCTGCGGCAAAGCCTTCACTGTGCTGGCGCAATTCGGCAAAGGTCCATTGGCACCAGCGTCGGCCCTCTTTGGCAATCAGGGCCGTCTGCTCTCCTTGGGTCGCAGCCACCTGGCGCAGAGCATCGGCGATATTATAATCCTTCATGGCTTCAGTCTATCGTGCGGGCGAGGAACCCTTCGATGAGCAGCAGGATGTCGACCAACTCATCCTCAAGAACATAATGGCCGGCCTCTGGAAAATAATGGGCTTCAGCTTGGGGAAAGCGGCGACGCCATTCCTCAAAAAAGGTGTCGTTAAAACAAAAATCGCGCCCGCCCCAGCAGAGCAGCATGGGGCAGTGCTGGAGGCGGGTTAGAGACGCCTCGACAGCAACCAAGGTCTCATAGGAAGGGTGCTGCGCATCCATTGGGATATCTTCGACAAAGCGAAGCACTGCTATCCGGTTGCGCCAACTGTCATAAGGGGCGAGAAATCCTGCCGCAAGGGCAGGCCGCATCGGGTGGGTCACCGCCATGAAGGTGGCGGCGCGGGCAAAGCTGTTCAAACCGCGCACCAGCAGACTACCCAGGAGTGGCCAGCGGCAGATCGCAATCCGCAAGGGCAACCGATTCGACCTGAAGGCCGCAGTGTTGAGGACCACTACCCCGGCGACCCGCTCCGGGTGCCGGCCTGCCCATCCCATACCGATGGCACCGCCCCAGTCATGGACTACCAGGATACAGCGCTCAATACCAAGCGCCTCAAGCAAACGCTCAAGGTTGTCAATGTGGTTCTGCAGACGATAGGGGTACTCCGCCGGTTTGTCGGAAAAACCGCAACCGAGATGATCCGGGACGATGCAGCGATAATGATCGCGTAGGCTGCTGACCAGATTGCGATAGAGATACGACCAGGAGGGATTGCCGTGCACCATGACCACCGCCGGTCCCTGGCCCTCGTCCAAATAAGTGAGACAATACCCGTCGATCTCGATCCTGTGGGGCTCAAAGGGATATTCCGCCAGATTGCGGGCGGTCATTACCAGTCCACCCCCAGCATAAGCGAATTGATCCCGGAACCGATCCCCAGGATCGCAGCCCGCTGCCCGGAGACGAGGGCAGACTGCTCAATCCCCATGGCCATAGTGATGGGGGCAGAAACGGAACCAACATTACCAAGCTGTGGCAGGGTCTCGAAATTTTTATCCGGATCAAGCTCCAGGGTTTCAAACAGCATCTGGGCGTGCGCCTTGCCGACCTGGTGACAGAAGAAGCGGTCGATGGAGTCTTTCGGCCAAGTCAATTCCCGATCGAAAGCCTGCCAACAGGCGCTGGCAGTCTCGATCCCTTTTTCCAGGAGCAGCTCCGAGTCGGTGGCCATCAAAGTCCCCTGCTCGGCATTCTGTCCGCCCTGACAGAGGTCGTTGTGTTCAGTATTGGCCCGGCAGGCCCCGCCACGCAAATAGTGGCCGCTGTCCTTATACTGCCGAGAGGTCATGACCAGGGCCACCGCCCCGGAACCGATGGTCAGGGAGGCAAACAGTGGTTTGATCGATTTTCTGGTGAGTGAGAGGTCGGCAAGCAGATGGGTAAGGGTGGACCCGATCAGGTCTTCAGCGGTTTCACCCGCCACCAGCAGACCGGCTTGGATCTGTCCCAGTTCGAGCATATTGGCGAGCATGAGCATGCCATCGAGAAACCCCAGACAAGCATTGGAGATATCAAAAAGCAGACAGGCGGGCGGCAACCCGAGAGACCGATGGACAAAAGAGGCCGTAGCTGGCTCCATCATATCGCGACTTACCGAGGTGAACAGCAGACACTCCAGATCGCTGACCGGAATCCCTGCCCTGGCAATGGCCATTGCTCCAGCCGCCGCCGCGCCGGTACTCGGTCGCGTCCCCTTATCCCATAAACGCCGCGTCTTAATCCCGGTCATCAACTCGAGCCGCCCCTCGGGCAGCTTTAGCCGCTCATAGAGAGGTCGCAACCGTTCTTCAATATCGGTCGAAGACAGGATGACCGGCGGCAAAACATAACCGAAATCATGCAGACAAACATTGGTGTACCGCATTAGGCAACAAGCACTCCTCTCATCCTCTCAAACTTCTCCGATTTGCTCGCGCGAACGATGCTCGCCGCGTTGCCGTCAGGGGCGATCATTCCACCGCCTTGCCAACAATACCTGCATCAAAATAATTCATGCCCATGCCGGCATCTACCACCAGGCATTGGCCGTTCATCCCGGAGGATCGCTGAGAAAGCAGGAATGCGGCCACATTGGCCGCCTCCTCGGTTTGCACGGCCTTTTTACGCAGGGTGGCTTTTTCCGCAAAAAGATAACTCTCGATATACCCGGGAATACCGGCAGAAGCCGAGGTCTTGAGCAGACCGGGACAGACTGCGTTGAACCGGATCTCGGAAAAGGATGAAAAACTCTTGGCCAGAAAACAGAGCGAACTCTCAAGCGCCGCCTTGACCGGGCCCATATAGCCGTAATTTTCGGCAGCCATGCGGGTTGAAGAAATGGAGATGGTCACCAGCGAGGCATGCCGAGCCAGTAGTTCTTTAAAATGATTGGCAATGGCTATGAACGAAAAACAGGAGATATCCATGGCCTGGAGAAAGTCTTTTTTCGGGGTCTGATGAAAGGGACGCATCCCTTCAGCATAGTTGGCAAAGGCAATGGAATGGACAATCCCGTCGATAGGTCCGGTTATCCGCCGGCCGATTTCATCCCGGACCCGGACAATATTGTCTTCCTCTTCAACATCACAAAGATAAACCGAACTCCCAGGAAAGAGCTTGGCAGCCGTTTCAGCTCGTTGCGCGCTCCTGACCACGTGGATCACCTCAACTCCGGCCTCGACCAGCACCCGACCGATACTGCAGGCCACCGATTTTTTGTTGGCCAGACCGAAAA
>CAZSIJ010000021.1:0-61518 GCA_964607065.1 uncultured Desulfobulbus sp.
ACCAGCACCCGACCGATACTGCAGGCCACCGATTTTTTGTTGGCCAGACCGAAAACGACAATCCTGCTGCCTTCAAGACCAAGATAATTCAACTATGCCCCCTTCTGCGCACAGGCAAACTCAACCTGAACCGCCAATTTACCGCCCACCCGGACCTTGCCCTTGAGCAACCAGGCCGGCCCTATCCGCTCCACCAGCGTCGCTGAAATCTCCAGGGTGTCGCCTGGGTGGACCTCCCTTTTAAATTTCGCCCCCAAAATCCGGGTCAGAACCGGCACCCCTGCACTATCGGCCATTGCGGGGTCTTGCCGCATCAGCTCGCCGATCAATAGGGCCCCGGCCTGAAACACTGCCTCACAAAGCAGGACCCCCGGCATCAGGGGATACTCAGGATAATGCCCCTGGAAAAGTTCTAAATCCGGCGGCACCACTTTTTCCGCCCGGATCGTGTCCCCAGTGAGTTCCAGCACCCGGTCCAGCCAGAGAAAAGGCGGACGATGGGGAATACGGTCCAGGATAAATTCGTCGGTCATCCCATCCCTCACAAGCCGCCGGTGATCTCGAGCACAGCGCCGTTAATATAAGCGGCGCAGTCGCTGCACAGAAACAGCACTGCTTCCGCTACCTCAGCCGGGGTTCCGAAACGGCCAGCAGGCACCAGCTTCTTGTACTCCTTCATCTGTGCTTCGGGCAGATCGTCAATAAAATCGGTGCTGATGAAACCTGGCGACACACAGTTTGCCGTAATCTTCCGTTTCGCCACCTCTTTGGAGAGAGATTTCATCAGGCCTATCTGGCCGGCCTTGGAGGCGGCGTAGTTGCTCTGACCGGGGAAGCCGAGGTGGCCCATGGGCGAAGTGATAAAAACAATCCGACCATATTTCTGTTTCATCATCAGGGGCACGGCAAACTTAGCCGTATTGTAGCCCCCGGTGAGATTCACATCCAGAACCCGCCGCCAATCCTCCTCCTTCATCATGGCCAGGACCGCGTCCCTGCGAATACCGGCGTTGTTCACCAGGATATCCAGAGTGTCGAACTCTGCCTCAAAGTCGACAAAGAAATCGGCTACCGCCTGATAGTTGCTGACATCGAGTTGGTGCAACCGCAGACGATCGCCATGCTGGACGGACGTAGCGGCAAAGGTCTCGGCCGCCTGGTGGTTACCTCCATAGAGACCAATGACCGTCGCCCCTTTGGCCAGCAATGCCTCGGTGATAGCTTTACCAATACCGCGAGTCGCGCCGGTGATCACTGCCTTTTTCCCTTCAAATTCGAGCATGTATCCTCACCAATCCTTTATAATCTCATCAACAGATTAATCGGCACCATGCCTAACTCCTTAAATATCCGTCCACGTCGTTGGCTACAATTACCCCGTAATTGATCGCCCCCAGCCAGCCGCTCATGATGATGCCTACACTACCGACATGAAAGAGGCCGCCAATCTGCTTGGGCAGTGAGCGGGAGATGTCGAGTCCCTCAAACTTGGTGCCAAACGAGGTTCCTTTGGTGTGCAGGGTGTAGCGGTGGAAGGTGCGGGGGGTGGCCGACTCGATCGTATCCACTTTGCTGCGGACACCGGGGACATAGCGTTCCAGGTCTTCAAAACAGCGCTCGATCATAGCCTCTTTGGCCAGGCGATAGGCTTCCGGAGACAATTGGGCCCAGTCGTCATAATTGGCGTTCATCGAAGCGACGATGGTATAATCGGGCGGAGCCTGAGGCCGGGTCTTCGGATAATAGACAGAAAAAGTCCGGCTTTTGGTGTCCATCCGCCGCATCTCCTCCGAAGAAAACTCCTCTGCGGTCGAGGTGAAGAGGAGGTCGCCTATCTCGCCAATGGATTCACCTTTGCGGATGCCGAAATAGACCTGAGAACTCGAATTATTGACCTGCACCTGACTGAAACGGTCAAGAAAATCGGCACCAAACACGTCTCGGCCCACCAGATTATCGATAGTGTTGGTGATGCCTGCGTTGGAAATCACTGCCGTGGCCTTAATTTCATGGCCGTTGACCACCACTCCGCAAGTGACGCCGCTCTCGACCAGAATACGATCGACCCGCGCACCAGTGCAGATATCGACCCCCTTCTTCAGCAACTCGTCTGCCATCAGCCCAATGAGTTTGTCGGTCCCCCCCTCGAAGGTAAAAACACCCTTATTCATGAAGTTGGAAAAAACGATACCGTAGGTAATGGCCGGTTCATCCAGGGTCGAACCGTTGGCATAGGTGATAGGTTCCATCAGCAGTCGATGGATGTCGCTGCGACCTGGAAAGAATTGCGCGAACAGTTCCCTAGTAGTCAACCTTTGGTCGTCATAAAAATTCATGGCGCCGACCGTGGCGAAGAATTCCTCCACCACAGTTTGACGAACCCCAAACCGTTCCTGGAGGATGCGAATAAAATCGTCTTTACTGAAAGTAGTTGTTAAGGAAAATTGCGGATTATCAAAGACAATCTGCTTCAACTGGACGATGGAATCGCGGATCGCCCGGCCCCAGTATTTCTTGCAGGTCTTAACCATGCCGTAAGGGAAACCGTGCAGAGAGACGTCAAAGATGTGGCCGCCCCGCTTAAACCAGGTGGCCAGCCCTCCCAACTGGATGTGATGTTCCAAAAGCAACACGGAATGCCCCGCTTCCGCCAATCGATTGGCGCTGGTCATGCCGCCAAGACCGGAACCAATCACGACCACATCGTATTGAGGCTGGACCGTATCCAGCGGCGTGTATTGCATTGCTATCGATTCCTGCTCATTGGAGGAGATGACGGTTGACCACAGTAATACCGCTCAACATGGCCCCGACGATCCCCAGATAGCCCTGATCCGTACCGGCGATGAACAGATTGGGCCAAGGGGTCAATCCGTCCTTGATTTTGACCGCACTGCCGTAGACCGCCCCTTGCGCCTTACGGGTATAACGCTCGATGGTCACCGGCGTAAAGCTGTCTTGATATACAATGGACTGCTGATAATTCCCAATGATTTCCTCGCTGGCCCTGACAGACGCAGCTGTCCATCGTTGCTTCATTGGGCCGTAGGTCTCTGAAGTGAGTTGTTTCCACAAGGGGTAACTGGCGGCGTTGGTCACCCGAATCTGCAGCAAATCTGAAGGTGCCTGCCCTTGGAAATTTTCTGGAAAACAGATGACGCCCCAGGAGGTATCGAGATAGGAGTCAGGCCGCTGATACTTCAGGACAGGCTCGTTATGATAAAAGAGAATGGTGCGATCATGCTTAACAGCAGCTGCGCGCTGACGCGGCAACAGAGAGATGGTTTCCATGAAACTCATCCGGCCGCAATAACGTTCCATGTCGGCATCCCAGCCGGACAATCGGATGGTTTCAGGGATACCGGCAGTGGAAAGGACCGCCTCGGCAGTCAATTCTTCGCCGTCTGCAAGCCGTACTCCCTGAACCCGGCCCTCCCGAACCACGATTTCTGCAACCGGGCTGAGATACCGCAACTCCCCGCCAAATTCCCGGTACTGCCGGACCAGCAGATCGAGGAATTCCCGCATAGTTCCGGACGGTCGAAAGAATCCTTCCTCAAAGACGGCTCGGAACATAATGACAAACTGTCCCAGGTCCATATCGTGCTCTTCCGCATTGCCATAGACCATGAGCGGCAGGAGCAGCATCTCTTCTAACCGCGACTCGCTCAAGCTCTCTGCGAGAAATTGCCGGGCAGAACGCCAGGAATTTGGAGCAAAGGGATCATACTGCGCGATGGTCTTCCTGAGCTGGCGAAACCGATCGATACAGGCAGGAAATTCTCGTGAAATGGCATCTACCAGTACTTCAGGATCATTGGAGAAAAAAAGTGATTGGCCGGAAAAAAGGATCTCGGAACCGATCTGTTCCTGAAGGATGAACTGTTTGCGGGAGAGATGCAGTTGGCGGAAAAGTCGGTTGAGCGGGGCATGTTTATCACCGGGTGCCGCACAGTTGGTCATGGCGTGCAAGCCCGTTTCGAGCAGGTGTCCGTGCCGGATATAGTAGGAATTGAGTCCGCCGGGGAGGGCGTGTTGTTCGAGAATCAGCGTCTTGCCGCCGAAACGTGCGGCGCGAATCCCTGCCGCTATTCCCGACAAGCCGCCTCCGATGATAATGAGCTGATAATCAGCCATGGGCGCACAAAAAACCGGCGATCTTACGGAACCTCACTCTCGTCGGTGGTTTTCCTGATCAAAAAATCAGACGTTTTTCAGCTTTGGTTCCAGATAGTTGACACAACTAGCCAGGGTGGCAAGCTGTGGATACTCATCTTCAGGGATCTGCAATTTGTAGCGTTTACGCAATTCCATGACAATATCAAGAAAATCCATGGAATCCAAATCCAGCTGATCACGCAGGGGCGCATCGGCATCCAGATTGGCAAAATCAGCTTCCTCGTCAATATCTTCTATGATTTCAAGGATAACGCCCTTGATTTCGTCACGGGTCATACTTCAGTTCCTCTATATAAAAACAAACAAGTCCTGTACATTTCGGCGAAAGTTGAGACAAATACCATACACGCCATCACTTCGCCACAAATCTCTCGACAATGACCACGGAATTTGTGCCCAGCATGCCAAACGAATTATTGAGAATGGCATCTACTCGGTCCAGTTGCTTCGGGGTACCAGCCACCAGACCGGGAAGGGCGCATTCCGGATCAAGGGTATCCAGGTTGATGGTGGGATGAACCTGATGATCGGTAAACGAGGGCAGGTTGCCAGCGAGTTCCAGGACGCCGGCGGCCCCCATGGCATGCCCGATACTGGACTTAGTGTTGTTGATCCAGGTGTTGGGGCAATCGGCGAAGGTCTCACGGATGGCGTTACATTCCTCGATGTCCCCCTGTTTGGTTCCGGTGGCATGGGTATTGACAATCGTGATGTCGGACGGTCGCAAATCAGCCCGCCGCAAGGCCAATTCCATGCATTGCCGTTGCCGGGGGCCATAGGGCAGGACGAAATCCTTGGCATCCGAGTTCATGGCGTACCCGGTGATCTCGCCATAGATCTTTGCCCCCCTGGCCAGGGCTCGATCCAGGCGTTCCAGGGTGAAGAGGCAACCGCCTTCGGAAATGACAATGCCATTACGGTCCTGGTCAAACGGACGGCTGGCCTTAGTGGGATCAACATGCTCGGCAAGGGCTCCCTGGGCGCGGAAGCTGGCAAAGATCCCGAAGGAACCGACGCACTCTGAAATGCCGCCGCAAAGCGCTAAATCGACCTCGCCCAGACGCAACATCTGTGTCCCCTGAATCAAGGCGGCATTGCCGGCGGCGCAGGCTGCACCAATGCTGTAGTGCGGGCCGGTGAGCCCCAGATTCATGGTAATCTCGCCGGCCGGATTATTGAGCACGGTTCGGGGGTTATGGTGATGGGTCCAATAGTTGACATCGTTATTGTACTGACCGATGTTGTAGACCTCATTTTCTGTTTCCACGGTGCCGTGCTCGGTCAGACCGATATAGACCCCGGTGGCGGCCCGGTCATATTCGGAGAAATCGATGCCCGCGTCCACCAGGGCCTCATTGGCACAGTAGACGCCGATGCAACCGGCGCGGGTGCCGCGGCTGTTTTCCCGTTTCTTCCGATAGCGGGTTTTGGCAAACTCACAGATTCCGGCAGGGTGAACGCCCATGTAGCGCAGATCGATGGTGGTGACCCCGCTTTTCCCGGTCAACAGATTGGCACGAAAATCGGTCAAATTGTCGGCACCAGGCGCAGCAAGGCCGACACCGGTGATCACTATCCTTTGGCTTAGCGTTGATAATTGCATACGCTCAGACAACGGGATTCCGGCTTGCCGCAAGCTCTGTAACAAAGCCCGAAACGCTCCTAATAGCCTCATCCAGTTTATCAGGCATTGTGCCGCCGGCCTGGGCCATATCCGGTCGACCGCCGCCCTTGCCGCCCACGATCGCTGCCACCCGGTTGATCAGGTCGCCGGCCTTGACCCTGCCAGTGCATTCCTTGCTGACCATGGCCAAAAGCGCCGCTTTCCCTTCGAATTCGCCGCCGAGGACAATGATGCCGCTTGGCATCTTGTCACGGATTTTATCGCCAATTTCCCGCAGGGTCTTGGGCGAGTCAAGCGGTACCCTGCTGGCAACCACCCTCATCCCATCTACATCGACACTTGCAGCCAGTAATTGATCGAGATCAGACAGGGCCATAGAGGCATTAAGGACTCCAATCTGCCGTTCCAAATCCTTCTGCCGTTTCATTAACCCTTGGATCTTCTCCACAGCACCATCGATCGGCCCCGAGATAACCGCACTGATCGCTGCTGCCTGCCGGGCCAGTTCCTGCACCCAATGAACAGCACCAACTCCAGTCACGGCTTCTATCCGCCGAACTCCCGCGGCTATTCCGGTTTCCATGACAATTTTAAAAAACCCTAGATCCCCGGTCATCCGAGCATGGGTGCCGCCGCACAGTTCCTTACTGAACTCGCCGATCGTTACCACCCGTACTTCATCTCCATATTTCTCACCAAAAAGGGCGGTCGCACCATCAGTGATCGCCTGGTCACGGCTAATTATGGCAGTAGATACGGGAATATTTTTGCAGATCTTATCATTGACCAACTGCTCTATGGTGAAAATTTCACCCAGGGTCAACGGTGAAAAATGGGTAAAATCAAAACGCAAACGGTTATGATCGACCGCCGACCCTGCCTGCTTGACATGATCTCCCAAAACCTTTCTCATTGCTGCTTGCAGCAGATGGGTGGCAGTGTGGTTACGTCCGGTATCAGTCCGTCGTTCTGCCACGGTCATGTCCACCCTGGCCCCGTTTAGCAGCGTTCCTTGCACCAACTTACCATGATGAAGAATCAGTCCCTCCACCGGGACATACGTTTTTTCAACCACAAAGCGGCCGCCCGGCCAGGTAATCTCGCCCTGATCGCCAATTTGACCGCCTGATTCCGCATAAAACGGAGTCTGACTGCAAAAGAGGCGTAACGTTTCCCCCGCTTGCGCTTGGGCAACCAGCTGTCCGGCCTGATTGACTATACCCTCCACCACGGTAACGCCCTGGGTGGTCGCATACCCTACGAATTCAGCCTTTTTCCCCTGATTCGCCAACTCAATAATCCCGGCATCAAGGTGATCGACATCACTGCCTTTCCACGACTTTCTCGACTGCTCACGCTGCTGCTCCATGGCCGTAGCAAAGCCCGGCTCATCAAAGGAGACCCCCTTTTCGATGGCGATATCGCGGACGATATCCACCGGAAAGCCGTAGGTGTCATAGAGCTTGAAGATGAAATCACCCTGGATAGTGGCATTGGTGCCCTGTTCTTTCTTGAGCCGGCGGATCTCCTGATCGAGTTTATTCAGACCATGATCCAGGGTTTCGCCGAAACGCTGCTCCTCGTTGGTCACCACCTTGGCCAGTAATTCCCGGGTGTCCCCCAGGTGGGGATACGCCGCATGCATGTTCTCGGTTACCAGGGCACAGACTCCGGGAAAGAAAGAAGACAGCCCCAGCGCTCGGCCGTAACGAATGGCCCTACGCATGATCCGACGCAGCACATAGCCCCGCCCTTCATTGGAAGGCAGAACGCCATCGGCTACCAGAAAAGTGGTCGCTCGGGCATGGTCGGCGATGACGCGCATGGAAATATCGTCAGCCTTGTCTTGATGGTATTTTTTCCCGGCAAGGGTTGCAATGGCTTCAATTATCGGCAAGAACAAATCGCAGTCAAAATTATTAACCTTGCCCTGCAACACCGCTGCGACCCGCTCAAGCCCCATGCCGGTATCGATTGACGGCTTGGGCAGAGGCGTCATGGTGCCGGTTTCATCGCGGTAGAACTGCATGAACACCAAATTCCACAGCTCCAAAAATCGGTCGCAATCGCAACCCAGAGCGCATTCTGGACGACCACAACCCACCTCAACCCCCTGGTCGATATAAATCTCTGAGCAGGGACCGCAGGGACCGGTATCACCCATCGCCCAAAAATTATCCTTTTCCCCCAAACGGGCGATTCGGCCCTTGGGCAAGCCATCGACCTGTTCCCAAAGCGCATAGGCCTCGTCATCATCCTTAAAGACAGAAACCCAGAGTTTGGTCGGATCAAGTCCCAGCTTGACGGTGAGAAACTCCCAGGCAAAGGCGATGGCGTCTTTTTTGAAATAATCACCGAAAGAAAAGTTCCCCAGCATTTCGAAAAAAGTATGGTGCCGCGCCGTATACCCGACATTCTCGAGATCGTTATGCTTGCCGCCCGCCCTGACACTGCTCTGAGCGGTAGTCGCCCGTACGTAAGGCCTTGTATCCTCACCCATAAAAACCTTTTTAAACTGCACCATGCCTGAATTGACAAAAAGCAGGGTGGGGTCGTCAACGGGTACCAATGATGATGCTGCAACCCTGGTGTGGCTTTTGCTCTCAAAATATTCGAGAAAATATTTTCGTATTTCGTTACCGGTCATTGCGTTGTGATAGCGTTAATGTTTTTGGGGATGTAGGCCACAGCCAAAGATTGAAGGCCTCTCTGTCAACTGCTTTTGCCCGATTTTGCAGGAATTATGCAACAAAAAACTGAGCTTCTGAAGCCTGAAGACAAAATATTTCATGATACCATGAAATAATAGGCTGCAAAGAAAAAAACAATACTCTGGTCCCTGATAACAAAGCAGGCGGAATGCAATTGCATTCCGCCTGCTCATTTTTCAGATTTATCCAACTTTTTCAGAGCAAAAGTCAACTCAACAGAACAACAAAAAGTCGACTCACTCCGTTCCCGTGCCGCCCATTTGCTTCTTGGTGTCGACCAACTGCTCGACCACTGTCGGATCAGCAAGGGTTGAAGTGTCGCCAAAGTCATTGAAATCATTGGCGGCAATCTTGCGTAAGATTCTACGCATGATCTTTCCGGAACGTGTTTTCGGCAAGCTCGGTGCCCATTGAATCACCTCTGGGGTGGCGATAGGCCCGATTTCAGTGCGGACATGTTTGCGCAGTTCCGCCCGCAGTTCCTCGCTCTCCTCAGCCCACGACATCAGCGTGACATAGGCAAAGATAGCCTGACCCTTGATCGGATGCGGCATACCGACCGCTGCGGCTTCGGCCACCGCCTCATGGGAAACCAAGGCAGACTCAATTTCCGCTGTCCCCAGACGATGCCCGGAAACGTTGATAACATCGTCGAGTCGACCCATGATCCAGAAATAGCCGTCTTCATCCTTACGAGCGCCATCTTCTGGATCATAGGTGTCGGCATAACGGCTAAAATACGCCTTCTTATACCGCTCCGGATTGCCAAAAACCCCGCGCAGCATTCCCGGCCAGGGTTTACGGATAACCAGATGGCCGCCTTCGTTAGGACCGGCTTCCTTGCCCTCTTCGTTATAAATGGCGACGTCAATACCTGGCAACGGAAGCGTAGCGGAACCAGGCTTGAGCGGCGTCACATAGGGCAGAGCTGAAATCATGATACCACCAGTCTCAGTCTGCCACCAGGTGTCAACGATCGGCAGTTTTTCCTTGCCAATATTGATGTGATACCACATCCAGGCCTCGGGATTGATGGGCTCACCCACCGATCCAAGGATACGCAGACTGGAAAGATCATGACGCTGGGTTGGCTCAACCCCTTCCCGCATCAGGGCGCGGATGGCGGTCGGTGCGGTATAGAAGATATTGACCTTGAATTTATCGACAATCTTCCAAAAACGGTCCGGTGCCGGATAGTTGGGCACCCCTTCGAACATGATCGCAGTAGCACCCAGTCCCAGCGGACCGTAGAGTATATAGCTATGACCGGTGATCCAACCAAGATCGGCGGTGCACCAGTAGACATCATCATCCTTCAGGTCGAAAACCCATTGCGCGGTGTGCATGGCATAGGTCAGATAACCGCCTGTAGTATGGACCACGCCTTTGGGCTTGCCGGTGGAGCCAGAGGTATAGAGAATGAACAGCATGTCCTCGGAATCCATTGATTCGGGCACGCAGAACGAGGAGATATCAGGGGCATGCACCTCGCGATGCCACCAGCAGTCGCGCCCCTCTTTCATCTCGATCTCGTTACCGGCCCGTCGCACCACCACGCAGGTTTCCACACTGGGACAGGTTTCCATGGCTACGTCAGCGTTAGGTTTCAGCGGAATCGCCTTGCCACCACGCAGGACGGCATCGGCGGTAATCAGAACCTTAGCATGACAATCCTCGATGCGGCTCTGCAGCGCGATGGCAGAAAAACCTCCAAACACCACGGAGTGCACCGCGCCCAGGCGAGCGCAGGCCAAGAGCGAGATCGCCAACTCAGGCACCATCGGCAGATAGATGGCCACCCGGTCACCTTTTTTCACACCCTTCTTTTTCAAGACATTGGCAAACCGGCAGACCTCGTCATGCAATGTCTGATAGGTATAGATCCGAACGTCTTCCTCGGGTTCTCCCTGCCAGATGATGGCAGCCTTGTTGCGCCTACCATCGGTCAGATGCCGATCGAGACAGTTGGCGGAGACGTTAAGCTTACCGCCGACAAACCACTTGAACTCAGGAATGGAATAATCGCATTCCATCACCGTATCCCATTTCTTATCCCAGGTGACGAGTTCTTCAGCACGCTTGGCCCAGAAATTCTCAGGATCTTCCATGGAGTGCGCATAGATATTTTTGTACTCCTCCATCGACTTTACCCAGGCCTGCTCACGCCCTTGTACCGGCGGCTGAAACAGCTTCCCCTCAGCCGACAAACTAGTGATTTTATCTTCCATTGCACTCATAGAAATCCCCCCTCAACTTAAATAATCCCCATAACAATTTCACGCGCCGCCTGTCAGCGGACAACAAGCAGACACACCTACTTGATAGCAAACTCGCCTCTGCAACTTTTCCCAACCGGCCACAGAAGCACAACCAATAACAAAAATCTTACTCCCGAATCCAAAATGCAAAATACGGAATGCCTGTACACGAGCCAACTTCTATTTTCAGTACAGTTCCAAGCTCGTCATAGTACCAACGAAGTTGAATAATGACCTCGCTTGAAGTATGTACAGGAGATTTTCAAAAAAATAAAACGATTACCGTGCATCGAAGCCACCAAACTGCATTTTCTTTAAATAATACCTGACACTGGCGCAACGCCTGGCGCACACATCGCACATATTGCATATATCAACACCTTCAATCGGAAAGTTCAATTTCCCCCTGAAAGCCCCTAGCTTTGCTGAGGACGATCGAAAGCACTAAGCCTGAGCTTACAGCAAATTATCAAACACGGGTTGCGCTGTTGCTATTCCCAACCTATCTTTTCTTCAAACTCAACAGAGGAGGCCCAATGATCATCACAGACTGGATCCACACCATCGCCGGTTTTTTCATCTTGCTGAGCCTGACACTCGGCGTTGACTGCCCAGGCAATCCGCTTTTCATCAGCCGCTACTGGTTATTTTTCACCGCCTTTGTCGGTGCCAATCTACTCCAGTTCGGATTCACCAAATTCTGCCCACTGGGACTGATCCTGAAGAAACTGGGGGTGCCGGAAACCAGATAATTGATCATCACTTCACAATGATTGCCCAACAAAGAGTAACAGACGGATTGGGTTGCAATCAGTGCTGGTTGCGTTTGGTACGCTGACGATATAATCGGGGCAAACAGAGCAGGGCAACGAGGAGCAGACCAACACCGAGGTACCAAGGAAAACAGAAGATCGCCTCTTTGAAAGCCTGGTCCTCGACCAGCAAGGTGGACCATTCGGGATGCGCCTTGGCCTGCCCCGTGCGGAAATGCTGAATGAGCCCGGCAAAGATCAGGCCGATAAAACCATAGGCAGCGTTAAAGGCAAGGCCCTTAAAACTCAACACCGTGGCCCGCTGGTGCGACTCGGTTATCGTATTGAGATAATGGCTGGCAAAAAAACTGGTTACCATCATGCCGATAAACACCGCCATCATGGGCAGCAAGCCCAGATACGGAATGAACAGAGTCAACAAAAACAGGACCACCAGCAAGAACCCGCTTAACACCAGCGCATTCTTTCCTGGCGAAAACCGCTCGGTCATTATCCGGGCGATCCTCGGCACAAATAGCCCCAGCACTGCCACCGCCGAACCTATCAGACCGAAACTGGCCTCCGGCAAATGAATCAAGCGATAATATTTACTGGTGAGTGTTACGATCATGCGCAGGGTATGATCAAAAGTCATGGCGAACAAGATGACCGCCAGGGCAAAAGGGGTGCGAAGTATCCATCCGCCCGCCTGCAGGGTAACACGGGACATCTCCCATAACGAAGCAGCGCCCCGTTGCAGATCAGGTTGATCCAGTCGCCCGAGGGGGTCGCGCATCTTCAGGGTGGCAGACAGCGCCAGCAAGCTGAACAGCAGGGTCAGATAGAGAGGGTAGCGCATGCTCATCTGCTGATTAACCCCTCCTGCAATGCCCACCCATCCGAGCACACGGTTGACCAAGCCGGGATCATAGACCGCAGCCCCTATGGTCATAGCAAAGATATAGCCGACATTCTGGGCGCGCATTTGCAGTTCGAGTACCCTGGGCCAGTCTTGAGCCAGCCCATGCTCCACCAGCGTGTCGTAGGCCAAGGCCTCATCGGCACCGCTGGCCATGGCCTCGGCCAGACCACTGAGAATTCTATTGCCGAGGAAAGCGAAAAATACAACTTGGCTGTTACCCAAGGGTATAAAGGCAATAAGAGACATCTCCGCTATCATCAGAAGGGTTGTGGCGACCAACAAGCGTCGCCGGCCGATGATGTCAGCCAAGGCTCCGGATGGCACTTCCGCGAGCACAATAGTGAAGGCCCACACGGTATTGAGCAAGGCGAACTGTTCTAAGGTCAGGCCGTAATCGAGAAAGAGAATTGTGAAAACGGGATAATAGAAGCGAGCATTGAAGAACACCCGAAACGCCACAAACAGGCGGATGTTGAGCAGGGAATACGGCGAGACCGATGGGAGTGACAACATTCCTCCAGATGCTCCGTCAAGTAACGCCTTCTCCTTGAAATCATTCTTTGTCTTCATAACGCCTACCCACTCTATGGAGGAACAGAGAAACTCCTCGCTCAGGTCATTCTATAAACAATGAAAGAGTGCTGGCGCCACCTCTATCACACCCTTTTTTACCGAAGAAATCGAAGAGGGCGATGAGATGAGCTTGTATGTGCTGCACAAGCTCTGTATATTCCCGTAAAATGTTCAGGGAACATCCCTGCACTGCCATCAGCGTCACACTGCCGCCCTGGCGCCTTGACAATCCAGAGATTGTCGATATTTTTACCATTGTTGCAATGAGCACATCAGGTTAACCATACATGCATCGAGTTTGCCATCACCATAACCAAAACTGTGCAGAATATCCACAACGCTCCTGTGCCACTGTGGACTGTCTCAGGCAGCAGGTTGTTTACGCACGACACGACGCCAGTTGCTGATGCCATGAAAACCCCGTCCGACACCACCCCCGATATCCCGGCCGCAACCGTGACCGTCTGCCCCGATTGTAGCCTCATCCTGCGATCTATCACTCCGGAGCCGCATCAGATTGCCGTTTGCCCGCGTTGCTCGCAACAATTGTATCGATATAAACACAATACTATCCAAAAAGCCATGGTCCTAAGCTTGACCGGCCTCTGCCTCTACATGCCGGCCAACATGCTGCCATTGATCAGCTTTTCGGTCCTTGGCATCGACACCCAAAGTTCCATCATCCAGGCATGTTTGAGCATGTTTGACCAAGGCCAGTATGTCATCGGCATAACGGTGGCGCTAACTACCCTGGTCTTCCCGCTTTTGATCCTCTCCGGCCTGCTGCTCATCACATTAGGATTGATCCGTGGATGGCAGGCGGCATGGATGCCACGATTTTTCCGGATGTATCACCATTTGATCGAATGGGCGATGACCGATGTCTTCCTCGTTGGCGTGTTGATCACCATTGTCAAAATGTCGCACACAGCGGCCGTCACCCTCAATCCCGGTTTTTTCTGTTTCGTAGGCCTAGTTCTCGCCACCATCTCCGCCCACACGGTTATCGATCAGGAGTTGTTCTGGTCGTTGATGGAAAGAGTGAATCAGCCATCCCCGCACGGGGAGATAGAATCAGCGACTTCCGCCGCACCCCTTGAAGGGAGCGATTTCCTGCTCTGCCATAGCTGCCACAAACTACTGCCTGCCGATTATACCACCAGCAGCGACCGCACCGACTGCCCGCGCTGCGGCCACCGGCTCCACCCAAGAAAGGCTGACAGCATCGCCCGCACCTGGTCCCTGATTCTCACCGCCTGTATCCTCACAGTGCCAGCGAATCTGCTGCCGATCATGGAGGTCGAGCATTTTGGTGTTCCCGACCGTTCCACCATCATGGACGGCATTCTCTATTTTTTCAGAGAAGGCTCGTACGGCATCGGTCTGATCATTTTCATCGCCTCGATACTGGTCCCCCTGTTCAAGATCATCGGACTGGTCATCATCCTGCTTTCCATTCATTTTCGCTGGCGAAGTTGGCTGCGCCATAAGGCCATCATGTTCCGCTATATCGAATTCATCGGGCGCTGGTCAATGCTCGATATTTTTGTCATCACCCTACTCTGTTCCCTGGCGCAATTCGGTTTCCTCTCAACCATCAGTGCCGCTCCGGCAGCCTTTTATTTTACTGGCGTCGTCCTCTCAACCATGTTCGCAGCACTAAGCTTTGACCCCAGACTTCTCTGGGACGCTGCTGCCGTAGCTCCGAACCAACAAGAAACCCATGGAAAAACCGATCATTCGTAAACGCCGCAGCATCTCTCCCATCTGGATTCTTCCGCTAGTCGCCCTCTGCATCGGGGGCTGGCTGCTCTTTACCAATATCCGTGATGCCGGGATCGAGATCACCGTTCATTTCCAAGACGCCACCGGCATTACTCCTGGAAAAACCAAGGTCATTGTCAAGGGCATTCCGGTCGGCACCGTCAAACGGTTACACATTGACGAAGGTATGCAGGGCGTCAATCTGGTCATCACCATGGAACGACAGGCCCGGAGCGCCCTGGTCGAGGACACGGCCTTCTGGGTCGTTAAACCCGAAGTCTCGGCAGGCCGGATCAGCGGTTTAGAGACACTGTTCGGTGGTTCGTACCTGGGCATGCGCAAGGGCAGTTCAACCTCCACTACCACCAGTTTCGAAGGTCTGGCCGCTCCACCGCCGCTCGACAACACCACCCCCGGTCTCCATATCACCCTGGAAGCCGACACCCTCTCCTCGTTGCAGCGGGGTTCCAATATCTACACCAAGAATCTGCAGATCGGTTACCTTGAGGACTATTCCCTCCAGGAAAACGGTAAAATCCAGCTCAAAGCCTATATTGAGGCACGATTCGCCCACCTGATCCGCACCGGGACCCGGTTCTGGAATGCCAGCGGCCTCAACCTGACCGGCGATGTCCAGAGCGGCCTGACCGTTAACGTCGAGTCGCTGGCCTCACTCATCTACGGAGGCATCACCTGCGCCACCCCTCCTGCTCTGGAAAAAACCGAGCAAGCCAACAACACCAGCACGTTCAACCTCTATAAAGACTTTGAGGATGCCGAATACGGTATCACCATGACTTTGCAACTGGCCTCGGGCGAAGGAATTGTGGCGGGCAAGACCAAGGTGATGTACCGGGGGATGAAAAGCGGCGTGGTCAAGAGTATCGACATCAACAATGATCAGTTTCACTCTGTCACCGCCACCGTCCTCCTCGACCCGAGGGCTGAGATGATCCTCAAGGAACGCACCCGATTCTGGGTTATTCGTCCTCAGGTGCAAATCACTGGCGTCAAAAACCTGGAGACGCTCCTCACTGGTTCGTACATCACCTTTGAAATCGGCGAGGGCAACCAGCGGACCCATTTTGTTGAAGAGACCGGCCCCAAACCTTCTTCAACTATCAGGCCCGGCGTCAACTACACACTGACAGCCCCTGATAGCGGCGGCCTGGCCATAGGGGCCCCAGTCCTCTACAAACAGATAGCGGTCGGCGAGATCACCAATATCACCCTCGCCCCCAAAGGCGAGACGGTGCTCATTCGCCTGAATCTGCACCATCCGTATAACGAATTGATCAATAAAAAAACTGTGTTCTGGAATGCAGGGGGCCTCAAGGTCGACGCCAGCCTCTCGCGACTGCAGGTCAACCTCGGTTCTGTCCAATCCCTGCTGGCCGGCGGGATAGCTTTGGCCAATCCGCCGCTTAAGCCCGGCACGTTGAGTCCACCGGCGGAAAAAGAAAGTACTTTCAAACTCCATGCCTCCTACAATGACGCGGTCAAAACCGTGCCGGAACTGGAATTGAAAGGACTGCGCCTGCAACTGGTAACGGCCAAAGCGCCTCCGTTGACCATCGGCGCACCGGTTCTCTACAACAATATCAAGGTGGGGGAGATTCTCGGCTTCGACCTGGCCAAAAACCGTCGCGATACGGTTATCCAGATCTTTCTCAAGGATGGCTACCGGGATCTGGCCACCAGCGCTTCCCGTTTTTATACCTTTTCCGGCTTCAAGGTCAACGCCTCCCTACAAGGCGTCAACCTCGAAACCGCACCCTTTGACGCCCTGGTCAATGGCGGCATCTCCTTTTTCACCGGTGACAAGGGCGATCCGGTCCGCTCGGAACAGACCTTCCCGCTCTACGAAACCCAGCAAGCGGCCATCAATGCTGATGCGCTGCGCCTGACCCTGCATTTCAGCAGCGGTGAGGGCATCACCAAGAACACCGAGATTAAATATCAGGGAATCAGCATCGGCAAGGTGACTGCTGTCAGCCTCGATCCGGCCAGCGAAGGTGTCCATGGCGAGGCCTGCGTGCCTCGGGAGATGGCCCGGCTGTTCCGCAAGCAGACTGCGCTCCGCCTGGTAAGGCCCGAAGTAAGCATCTCCGGCATCCGCAACCTCGAGACCATGCTCACCGGGGCCTATATCGATGTTCGCGCCGGATCGGGGCAACCACGCACCGATTTCACAGTTTTTGCCCCGGCCGCCGACACCTCACAACCAGCCACCGGACTCAATATCGTCCTGGAAACCTCTACCCTGGGCTCGCTGAAACAGGGCAGCCCCGTCTACTACCGGCAGCTCAAGGTTGGCCAGATTACTGGCTCCCAGTTGTCGCCCACGACGCAGGAGGTCTGGATTACAGCCAATATTGAACCGGCCTATACCAAGCTGATCTATACGGGCACCAAATTCTGGAACGCGAGCGGCATCAAACTCAGCGGCGGCGTCCTCAGCGGCATGACCGTAAACACCGAATCCATGGAGGCCATCCTCACGGGCGGGGTTGCCCTGGCAACTCCAGAGGATGGCGAGATGGGAGTGCCAGCCGCCCCCGGCACACACTTTCAACTAGCCGGCAAGGTCAAGGATGAATGGCTCAATTGGCAGCCGCAGCTGCCACCGCCAGCAGGAAACCATCAGGAAAAAAAGCCTGCGCCAGTGACAAAAAAAGATTCTTGAGTTGCAAGGAAAGAGCAACAAAATGCCTTACGAGGGATAACAACATGAAAAAAATAGAATACCGGGAACAAGCATTGAAGATCCTGCCGTGGGTCTGCGCCAGCTGCGGGCGTGATTTTTCCGGCAAGAACTTACGTGAGCTGACGGTGCATCATAAAGACCACAATTTCAAGAACAACCCACCCGATGGCAGCAACTGGGAAATGCTCTGTCTCTACTGTCACGACAACGAACACTCCCGTGACCTGGACGCCGCATGGCTACCCACCGAAGATGCCGACCGGAACAAGGGACCCACAACTACCCACAACCCTTTTGCGGGCCTCGCCAGCCTGTTGCAGAAAAAACAACCGGGGCAGAACTGAAAAACAGGGGCCAAGAAGACCAGAGAATAGGGCCTGGCTTCCACGTTGACAATCCCGGGCCAAGGCCACGTGTCGCAGGAGAACCAGCTCCCGCAAACCATCCGCCCTCACCTCTTCTGCTGCTGGAAGAGGTGCTGGCTAGTCAGCGTCAGCAGAATGGCGAAAACCATCGCCGAAGCGCCCAGGAGGATATTGTAGTAGACGGGTGCGATCAAAGCGATGCGGATCATCAGGGTTGCAAGGGCGTAACCTGAGTTGCGGAAAATCATCTTGGCGGAAGGGTGAAAGCACTGGGAGACCAAGACAATGAGGATATCGGTGAGAATCAACTGAGTGTAGAAGCCGTGCAGAAAATCCGGATGCTCCAACCCCAGAAGCGTCTGATAGGCCGAATAGCCGCCCATAAGAATAAACGAGACCAGCAGCAGAAGAGAAATCGCCTTTTTCGAGGCGACAAAGCCATACAAGTCCATGTGGCGACCGTCCTCTTCGCTCCGTTTCTGAATTTTGTAATAGACCCCCAGCAGGACGAAAACGAGCAGCGCCCCAAAACCGCTCGCCAGAATATGCAGCACCTTGTCCTCGTTGCCCAGGTACGTGAGAGGCTCGGAAAAATACGATAATTCCTTGAAGGCATTCCGGATGAGGATCAAGGAGAGAATTTCGAACTGTTTGCCCAGTGATTTGGAGAAGGAACAGGGCAGGACAAAGATCAGGCTGATCACCTCCAGAATTAGGATGACGGTAAAGGCTGCATGGACCGCAAAGAAATGGTTCATCGATACCAGCGCCGCCAAGTCTGCGGGCAGGAAACCCTGCCGGTTCAGTTCTATTGCAGCCAAGCTGCAGATAAACAAGAAGACCAGCAAGACCGAAATTTTGCGATACAGCCGTTCATGCTCGTAAAAGGATTGCAGCGGATCAAAAATATAGGTGATCCTGGCAAAGAGTGTATCCATGGCAATATTTTCCTTTCCAGCGAGAAGACTCCTTGCCGACTCGTTCCTACGAAAGCCTGCTGGACTCCGTGTTGGTTGATAATTTTGCTGCTTTTCAGGAGCTGGTTGCTTCCCAAAAAACAATGCAAGGCTGGGGTGCATGACAAAGTGTAATAACACTTCTTCTTTTTATCATGCAGGGGGCATAATATCTCTTCTCTTAGAGAGTGTCCATCCGGAAACCCCTTTTTTGATATGACGAGGGGCACAGACAGGCGGGTAATTCCAGATGGACACTACTTAACCATTGCGCCTGAAAAAAAGTTCATTCACAATAATTCTTGCTTCAAACCTGGAGGCACTTGCCATTGCCCGGCCCATCTTGGTTCACCGCCGCCTGTCAGCGCAGCGTAATCCCGGCCACCACAGACAATTCAAACACTCGTCAATTAGCTCATCATGGCCGGAGTCAATCCGTAGCGATGGTCATTGTGCTGGGATTTCTCTTGCACACGACTGGGCTCGCCTGGGCTGAAGACACCCCACTTAACGGCGCTGTCCCGCGACCGTTTTATGTGGTCGCCCATAACACCAACACGCTGGAGGAGGCAGAACTGGCCTTGAAACATGGCGCCAACGCCCTCGAACCTGACCTCCTGGTCCTGCCCTCCGGTTCTCACCTGGACGAGGACCCGTTTACCACAAACCCATCCGGAATTGTGGTGTATCACGATAACTATCTGGCCACTCCCCAGATCCCGCTGACGCTCGATCAATACCTCGACGGGCTGCACAAGCTGGCTATCGCCTATCCAAATCTCGCCTTGATCGTCTTTGACATAAAATCTTCCGCCGCAAAAGCGGAAAACGGCCCAAAGATCCTAGATTCCGTCCACAACCATCTCAATTTTGATGGCGTACAGGTGAATGTCATTCTCAGCGTCGCAGAACGTTCAGACGGCGCCATCTTCGACAACATTCTTGACCAACTCGGGTCGCGGGAAGGAGTGATGATCGATGAGGAAAACGACGCGAATGTCACCAACCAGTTTTTCTTCAATCGTGGTTACTACGGCAACATCGGCTATGGCGACGGCAGCGTCGGGCCCGGACTCCATCTGCCTCGGGCCATTGATCTTGCCGCCTTCAATCGCGCCACCACAGGATTCCCCAAGGCGGTCACGTACGTCTACGTCCTAAACTCTCAGAATTCCGAGCATTCGTTCATCAATAGAGGGGTCGACGGCATCATTCCCGACGCCTTTTTCCTCGATCCGAGAAGTCTTGATTTCGATCCATCCTACATCGACGACCTGCTGGTGGTCGTGAGTCAGCATCCGGAAATTCGCCTCGCGACCCGGGAGGACAATCCGTTCCAACCGGTGAACGAGGCGTACGGGCTGGAGATCGTGACGAGCGACGTATATGCTGCCGGGACGGACGGCGACTTGACCTTCACCCTGAACGGTAGCCGGGGGCAAGCGACGATCACGGTGAATACGGGCGAGATTCATATGGGTTACTATAGCGGCCGGATGGAGCGGGGCAATACTGACTATGTGACCATTCCGAGCGCCGATCTGGGGTTGCTCTCTTCGATCACCATCCACAACGAGGGCTGGCTCGGCGACGGCTGGAACCTGGCATCGATCCGGGTCAGCAGCGCCCGCTACTTAGGGGCGAACACCAATCACAATGCCGAGTTTATAGCAACCTTCAATGACTGGATCAAGGACGGAGACACCAAGACGCTTGCACTGGAAATGATGTTTGACGGCAATCTCAAAACACAATAACAGAAGCTGGTTGCTGCACAGATCGTCGAAAATGTGAATTCATGTGGGACAAGGGCTTTTCACAAAAAAACATTTATTAATATCATTACTATGTTACTACTACCTTAACGGAGACGGTTCTTGCTGTTTTGTATTTTTGCGTAAGCAATAATCACGTATTCCCCGGAGGGGGGAGGACATATGTTCAATAAAATCATTCCATACGCCTTGTCTCTACTCTTGCCCCTTGTTTTTAGTGTTACCCATGCAGATGATTCCCTGTTCAGCGCCAAGCTCTATGCTAAATTTCAGGCTAAATCATGTACCAATTGCCACGATTTTTATGAGAAAGCAAAAAATGGTCTTTCCTTAACCACCCATGCCAGTCGTCTCGACGTAAATAACTGTACCTCCTGCCACACCCCTGACGTAACGGGCCTTGAGCACAGCTCAGAGTGGTTCGCTCAACCAGGGCTTTACACCTCGGGTATGGACGCAAAGGCTACCTGCGAGAAGACCAAGGAAGTGTTACATGCTGAATTCAAAAGCACCGCTTTGCTCGCCAGACAAATAGAAACGCATCTTCTCTCCGACGTGCGTGTACTGTGGGGCATAGAAGGTGCCACACCGAAGAGTGGGAACCTGCCCTTTAAAAAGAAGGAAGCAGATATGGTCAAGGGCGGAATGGATGAATGGAAAGAGCAAGTTGCAGCCTGGATCAACGGCGGTATGAAATGCGAATGAGCGAGGAGCGCTGAAACCTCTGCTTTTTTGTTCCAGTTTCGGAAACATAAGACGATCCGCAACGCCTGACCGGCCTCCTCCTGCAACACCCCCGCCCGATCTCACCGTAGGCGGAAATAGCGCAGCCGATTGGCATTGGTGACCACCGTCACCGAGGAGAGCGCCATGGCAGCGCTGGCAAACATAGGCTCCAGCAGCCAGCCGGTAAAAGGGTAGAGCAGGCCGGCTGCCAACGGGATGCCGATGATATTATAGATAAAGGCACCGAACAAATTCTGCTTGATGTTGCGGATAGTGGCGGTGGAAATGGCGATGGCAGTGGCAACCAGCAGGAGGGAATCGCCGGTCAGGGTGATATCGGCATTCTCGATGGCCACATCGGTACCGCTACCGAGCGCGAAACCAGTGTTCGCCTGGGCCAAGGCCGGAGCGTCATTGACGCCGTCGCCAACCATGCCGACTTTATGCCCCTGCTGCTGCAGGGCTTGGATCACCTGCAGTTTCTCCTCAGGCAGAATTTCGCTGTGGACCTCCGTAATTCCCAACTCCCGAGCCACAGCCTCCGCAGTCGCCCGGTTATCGCCGCTGCACATGACCACCACTATCCCCTGCCGCTGCAAGGCCTGGATGGCAGCCGCCGAATCCTTGCGTACCGGATCTTTGAGGATCAGCAGCCCCAACACCTGCTGCGCCCGCCCCAGCCAAACCGGCGTCCCCCCTTGGGTAGCCTGCCGCACAGCCTCGATTTGCAGATCTGAGGGAAGCGTGAGTCCCTGTTCCTCGAAGAAATGATCGTTGCCGAGCAGATAACGGATCCCTGCATATTCCGCCTGCACACCCCGACCGGGTACTGCGGTAAAGTTATCCAGGGGAAAGAGTGGTGCGCCCCCCTGCTGCTGCGCCGCCAGTACCGCCTCGGCCAGCGGATGCTCGGAACCGCTCTCCAGGCTGGCCGCCCATTGCAGGACCTCGGCCTCACTGCAAGAGGCTGTCGGCAGGATGGACGTCACTGTTGGCCTGCCCTCGGTGAGGGTGCCGGTCTTGTCGACCACCACATGGGTCAGGGTGGAGGCCGTCTGCAGGGCGTCACTGTTTTTGATCAGGACATTACTGGCGGCAGCCCGGCTGGTGCCAACCATGATCGCAATCGGCGTCGCCAGACCGAGGGCACAGGGACAGGCTATGACCAGCACGGCGATGGCGGCGGTCAGGGCAAAAGCCAGGCGGGGTTCCGGGGCTAGGGACAACCAGATGCCAAAGGTCGCCAGACTGATGAGGATGACCACCGGCACAAAGACCGAGGCTATCCGATCGACCAGGCGGCCGATGGGCGGCTTGCTCAGCTGGGCCGCCTTGACCATGCGGATGATATGGGCCAAAGTGGTGTCTTCACCCAGACGGGTCACGTTGAGGACAAAGACACCGGTGCGGTTCATGGTGCCGCCGGTGACCGTATCACCAACCGTGCGCACCACAGCCAGCGGTTCGCCGGTCAGCATCGATTCGTCAATGGTAGTCCGGCCCTGGGTGATCACTCCGTCAATGGGCACCTTCTCTCCGGGCCGCACCCGCACCTGATCGCCGATCCTTAGCAAAGAGACCGGCATCTCCACCTGACCCGCCGCCCGAACAACCCAAGCAGCCTTGGCCCGAAGACCGAGCAAAGTGCTAATCGCCTCGCTGGTGGTCCGTTTGGCCCTGGTTTCCAGGGCATGGCCGAATTGGAGGAAGGCGAGTATCATTACCGAGGCATCGAGGTACAGGTGGTTGCTCGCCCCGGAAATGAACGCTGGATCGGCAATGACCAACGCCGAGGACAGCCAGGCAGCTCCGGTGCCCAGGGCCACGAGCGTATCCATGTTGGCGGATCGGTGGCGAGCCTGCTTCCAGGCCCCGACAAAATAAGTGCTGCCGCTGAAGATCATGGTGAGCAGACAAAGCAGGGCCGCCCCTGCCCAGAACAGGCGATTTTCATGGAGGGGGGGGAAGAAGCCGGACATATGGCCGAGCATGATCACAAAACCCACCAAACCAGCGACAATGGCCCGCTGCCAGGAACGTCTGATTTCCTTGCGGGTCTCTGTAGCCTGCTTCAGAGATGGGTCCTCATAAGCCTCTTCGAGCACTGCCTGATAGCCGACATCGATGAGGCGGAGCAAGACATCAGCCGGGTGCTGCTGGGTCGACAACCGCAAGCGACCGTCCTCGATTTGCACTTGCATTGCCGCGTCCTGGCCCTGCAGGATATCATGGATCTGCTCCAGGTCGACGTCTTGCGGCTGGGGCAGCAGCTTGAGAAAAAAGGTGTTGGCCGCCACAGCGGGTTTTGGTAGCGAGGCTGCGTAGCCCTGCTCGCTCACCACCCGCACCACGACTTCCGGATCTCCGCCCTGGACCTGGGCCACTTTCTCCACCAGATTGACCTGGACACTGGAGACACCGGCCACCGTCAGGATAGCCTGCTCCACCTTGCGGACACAGCTGGCGCAATGCATGTCGGCGATCTGCAGCGTGTATCCTGTAGAAGAGTGAACAGGTTGTTCGATCGTCTCGATTGTTGCCACCGGTTCCGTTTCCGGGCCGCTTTGTGCTCCGCTCTCTTGCGACAACGAGGCCGGATAGCCAGCAGCGGTCACCGCCTGCATCACCGCCGCCTGGCTGCCACCGCTGATCGTGAGCGTTCCCGCAGCCAGATCCACCCGCGCCTCCGTCACGCCCTCCACCTCTTTCGCCGCGTCCTCCACCCTCTGCTGGCAGTGTTCGCAGCTCATGTCGCCGACCTTGAGACAATAGGAAGGGAGGCGGGTTATTTGTACAAGTTCAGGATTTTCGTTCATAGAGGTCACGCTAGCAAAGAGATGGGCATCCGGTAGAACGCGGACAAACCGTGACCGTGCCGGGGTATTGTTGTGCTGTCACTACTCTAAGTCGCCCAGTCCGGTTCATAAAGGCAGAATATGCACTTCCTCGCGGAGCGGATAGTTGCCTTCGATCAGGAGGCCATGGCGACCATCGATGGCGATCGGCGTGCCAAAGGTGATGCGGGAGCCGTTGATCTCGGCATATTCGCTGGTCTCGTAGACCTGCATTTCACGACAGCCCACCACGCAGGTCTTCTCCAACCGGGTCGCCACCACCGAGGCGTGCGAAGTTTGACCGCCGCGCGAGGTCACCAGCCCATCGGCCATCGAGATCTCACGAATATCCTCCGGCACCGTATCCTGACGGATGAGGATCAGGGGGACTCCGGGCTCATCCCGTCGCAGCTGCAGGATATTCTCCTCGTTGAACACCGCCTTACCCGACAGGGCCGAACCGGAAACCCCGATACCCTTGGCAAGAATCGCCTTGTGCGCCAGATCGGAATCCACAAAGACGTTCAAGTGCTCCTTTTTCTTGATGGTAATCATGTCCCTGGTCTGGAGGATGTATAACTGTTCCGGTTCCGGCCCCTCAAAGGTGAACTCGATCTCCTGCGGGTTCCACTCTTTCTCGTAGACCAGATTCCGGCTGATGGAGAGCAAACGCTCATAGACCTTGGGAAAAAGCCGCTCCAAGCTCTTGTCCTCGTCGCGGCCGTCGATCTCCGCCTGCTCCACCGAGATCGGATAACTGGTGACCAGACCGGAAACGATGTCCTCGCCCTGATCGCCGGGGGCATAGTCGCCCCAGAGGGCAACCCGTCGCACCTTGCGATAGGGGTGGGCGGTAAACAGCACGCCACTTCCCGCCTGGGCATCGAGATTGCCGAAAACCATGGTCTGGACAATGACCGCAGTGCCCCAGTCGTCGGAAACGCCCATGAGATGGCGATATTCTTGGGCCTTGGGCGTATGCCAGGAATCAAAGACCATGTCGACCGCACCAATCAGTTGCAGCCATGGATCCTCAGGCATCCCGAAGCCGCGACTCCGCAGCGCCTGCTGGTAATTAAGCGCCAGCTGGCGCATCTGTTCAGGTGAGAAATCCCTTTTATACAGCACGTTGTGTTCATGCTTATGGGTATTCATCAATTCCTGAAAATCCTCACGCTCCATGTTGTTGGCCATGCCCCAGGACTGGAGAAAGCGGCGGAAGTTATCCCAGGCAAAATATTTCAAGTGGGGATGATTGGCCACATACTCCTCCACCATCTCCTCATTGGCACCAACGTTGTGAATGGTCGACATGATGCCCGGCATAGAGATGGCCGAACCGGAGCGGACCGAGAGGAGCAGAGGCTTCTCCGGCGAACCGAAGACCAGCCCGGTCAACTGCTCGAGACTGGTGACCGCCACCCGCACCCGGCGCATGTATTCGTCTCTCGCCCGCTCGAATTTGCGGATTGCCCGATAACAGCGAAAGACCTCGGTAGTGATGATAAAAGCCGGGGGCACCGGCATCTTGTCGCGGGCCAGTACCACCAGATTAAAGCCCTTGTTGCCAAGGTGGATCAGGTTGTGGGTGCGCAGGTTTTCCGCGTGCAAGCTGCTGATCGACTTCTCCGGGTTGTAGGTCATCAGCAGATCAAGGGTCTTTTCATCCAGGAGGTCCTTCTGGGCCTCGAGGGTGCCGATGACCTTGCTGATGAAATTATCGAGATGCTGAAGGCCGAAGGTGGTGGCGATCAGGTCGCGAAAAAATATCTCGGAGAGCCGGAGCACGTTCTCCGGCATATTTTTTTCATCCCATGAATTATGATGCTTGGCCAGTAGGTTGTCCTTACCGATCTGCGGCACGATGATCGACAGGTTGTTCTGGTGGATATTGGTGTAGTAGGCGTAGATGATGTCCTTGACGCCCTCGGAGAGGCCGCGCATGATATCGAGGTGCTGAGTGTAGGAAAACCGCCGGATGCCGATAGAGGTGGCCAGCAGGCTGATATAGGTCTCCAAGCGACGACTGGAAATGCCGTCGATCTGCAGCGCCCGGGTAAAAAGCCGCAAACACTTGAGGATACGGATAAAGGTGGCCTGAGTGATGAAGCTCAAGTTGACCGTGGCAAACAGCCTCTCCAGATAGACGTTGGCCAGGCTTTCCAGACGGAAGGTCAGACCGAGGGCGTCGAATTTGCGCTCGCTGTAACGGCCGTAGACCGAAGGGATATCGACCGCAATATGCCTTTTGTAGTAGATTTCCTCCTTGGGCTCGAATTTCTCGGGACTGAGGATCACCTTCTGCAAATGCTCCAGTTCGTCGAGCAGGGCGTCGAGGCAGTGGATAGGGTCGTTGGTTTCGAGTACGCCGAGCAGATGGGCCAGTTCGGGGAAGCCGGCATTGGTGGCGTGATGCAACTGGTTCTGGATCTCGGGCAGGCTCAGATTGTATTTGAGGTGGAGCAGTTTATACATCCGGACCAGCAACGAAAATCGCCGCCGTTCCACCTCAGAGAGATCTTGCTGGGCATCCAGATACTGCTGCCGTTCATCATCCCGCCACTCCAGGATCTGCGACATTTGGGTAAAACGCAGCTCTTTTTTGATCCGGAGAGCCAGTTCATGCTGCTCATCAACATAGGGACCGGAGGTCTGCACCTGATGCAGGACCTCTGAAGGCAAATATTCATGGAGATCACTGCGATTAAGCGTGATCCAGAAAGTGAAGATCGCCTCGATAAAACCGACGATCAGGTTGCTCGACTCGACATGGGCCTGCTTGCGGAGAAAATGGATGAGCGGATCGCACCGTTTATGGATCTCGTCGAGTTCGGTGGAGACATCGCGTAGCTCGCCTTCGGCACCGATCTCGTTAAAGAAAACCGGCATCAGCTTGGTGAACTGCTTGGCCAGATTATAGATCGGGCCGATGGGATGATTGAGCAGCTCAGTGATGTCCCGCTGAAAAAGGTCGGTGTCGCGAATACAGGTGCCCGAGAGCCGCAGATTGATGATCAGGGCCGAAAACAGGGTCGAACACCACTTGGGTTCCTGCTCGATCAGGTTGAGCCAGATACGAATATTGGTGAGGTGGGCGGGGTTGGCGATCGGCTGCCAGTCTTCATCCACCCCACGCACATTGGCATACTGAAAACCAAAACGCACCGCTTCCCAGAGGAAGGCCTCAACCAACCGTGAATTGCCCCGCTTGAAGACCTCGTTACCAATCACCTGAATGCATTGGAGCGAGGTGTGTGGATAGCGGCGGACATTGGCCTTGAGCAGGTGGAAGGTGGTTATGAAAAACTGTTCGATCTCCTCGAAGGTCTGCTTGCGGATCAACTGCACCAGGGAACGGTTGATCTCACGCAGGGTCTCTTCGTGGATGAGCGACAGCCCTTTGGTGTCCATGATCCGGAAGAGAAAGAGCAGCTTGCGGTTTTCTACAAAATGGGCTTCGGTTTCGCTGACTGGATCAGCAACCATCTTGGCCGGAATGTCCTTGTACAGCCGGACGATATCCATATGGTTGGGCAGAGTGACAAGCACCGCAAGCCCAGCCTGATGATCACCGGTAAACTCAATGCCTTCAAGCGTCTGCAAACATTCGCGGATACGCTGGTGCGAAATAGCGACCAGCAGGTCCTGACCACGCCACTCCTGGCAATAGGTGCCGCATTGCTTCTCAAACCAGGGCAACGGATCTTCTTCGCTGAGCCAGTACTGATAGTTCCGCAGGAGGATAGTCCGCATCAACTGGGCCAGAGCCTGGAAATCAAAAGATTGCTCAGGATGCTGCACGCGCAAGGCCATCATCTGCAGGGCCATTTTCCGCACCGGGTGGTGCCCTTGGACCATAGACAGCATCACCTGGGGATCGGTGACGTCCAACTCGTGCAGCTGACTGAAAAATAGCGAAAGATCGTGCTCAAAGCGAAACAGGGTTGCCCCGTCCAAGGAATGAATCAGCTTGTCGGCATAGGCCAACATAGCCTCCATGATGCGCTGCAGCAGTTGATCGTTGCGACTCGAATCCTTGAGGGCATCAAAAAAGATGCCCATGAAAAGCGAGAAGGCTTCGGGACCGCACTCATGATCACAGTAATGGTTGTTGTTTTTGAGAACAAAGGCCCGTAGTTCGGGGATGATCAGCTTCCAGTTATGGTAAGGATGACTGATCTCATACAACAGGGATTCGAGTTTCACCGACAACCCCTGGAACCGGCTGACAATGTCTTGCAGCGGGGTATACTTAGGATTGATCACCACTGGCCCGGCAGTTTCCCGCAGATTGGCCTTTAATGCATCGGAGACAAGGGGCAACGGACAGGCATCAACAGGCATGAGCAACCTCAAAAAATAAGAAAAAATTCAGGATCATATCTTTTTAATATCTTTATATACTGTAAATGCGTTTCCTTCGATTGTCAGCAGGAGTTTTCACGGGAGGACAGGAGAGACCAAGTTCCTCCTTGGAAAAAAGTCGGGCGGTTGCTACTATATTTTCTTTGGTAAAAGAAAATCTCTATACAGTCCATTACCCCGATGCTGAGGGAAGAAAAAAATGCTCGAAGCAATACCCTCCGTGCAGGAAATCTCATGAACCGCTACACTCTCACCATCGCCCTTCTCTGCGCCAGCAACGTTTTCATGACCTTTGCCTGGTACGGTCATCTCAAGAGCCTGTCGCACAAGCCATGGATCATCGCCGCCCTGATCAGCTGGGGCATAGCACTCCTGGAATACCTGCTGCAGGTTCCGGCCAACCGCATCGGCCACAATGTCATGTCCATTGGTCAATTGAAAATCCTGCAGGAGGTCATTACTCTTTCCATCTTTGTGCCTTTTTCGATCCTCTACCTCAAGGAAAAACTGACCCTTGATTATCTCTGGGCCGGACTCTGTCTTCTCGGGGCGGTCTTCTTTCTCTTTCGCGGCAAACTGATGGGGGCCTAACCGGTTCTCCAGGCGAATCAAACCCAAACCACCAGCCGGTCGAGCTACCATGAACCACCCCACTGCCCATTCCGCCACCCCGTTCCGCTTTTGCCTCGATCTTCCAGATTGGGCAGTTGCCGAACTGCAAGAGCTGCCGGAGCATCTGCCCGACCTACAGTCGAGGATGGCGGCGGTGATCCGATTCGCCCGCCTCAACTTCCTCCGGCAGAGCGGCGGCCCCTTTGCCGCCGGGGTTTTCGAACGTGACTCAGGGAGACTGATCGTTATCGGGGTCAATCGGGTCATGCCGCTCAACTGCTCCTCTGCCCATGCCGAGGTCTTAGCCCTAAGTCTGGCTCAACGGCAACTGGGAGTCTACGATCTCGGCGGACCAGGCTTGCCGGCGCATCAGCTGGTGGTCAACTGGAGCCCCTGCGCCATGTGTCTCGGTGCGGTGCTCTGGTCCGGTGTCCGCTCGCTGGTGATCGCCGGGGCAGGACCGGAGGTGGAGCAGATCACCGGCTTTGACGAAGGCCCGATGCCGGCTGATTGGCGAATGGAGTTGGCCAACCGAGGGATAACGTTAACCGAAGATATTCTGCGCGAGGAGGCCCTGGCGGATTTCAGAATCTTTGCCGCCAGCCAGGCTATAGTGTATAATGCCCGTCAGGGGGAATCGCGGTGACCTGCTCTTTCCGCTGGAAAGTTGATATTTTCTTCATAGACTTACTGCTTTTTTCCATAATTCCGGCTATTATGGCCCTAATTTTTTACCGACCTCTTCTCTTCTAACTGACTATTATCCGACTATGCGCAAAGGCATCTTCCTCGGTTTGATAACGACCGATATCATTTATTACGTACCGCATCATCCCCTCAATAACCAAAAAATGAAGGCGGAACGGCAACAATCTTTTGCCGGCGGGCCAGCCACCAATGCCGCAGTCACTTTTGCCGCCTTTGGCAATAAGGCCTCGCTAATCAGTGGACTTGGTGGCCATATCCTTGCCCGTGTAGCCAAAAAGGATCTCACTGAGCATCAGGTTCTGCTGATCGACGGCTCCGACCAACCCAAACGGCCACCGATTCTTTCAGCCATCATGGTTGACCTGTCAAACGGCGAACGCTGTATCGTCAGTTCTAACACCGATTTACGCAATCTCCGACCGGACACCATCAACAATTCGATGCTGGAGGATGCCGACATCCTCATGCTCGACGGCTACTACCTGCCGCAGGCGATACAAATGGCGCAATGGGCAAGGTTGCGTCACATTCCAGTTGTCCTCGATGGCGGCAGTTGGAAGGAGGGTTTGGAAACACTTCTGCCTTTCGTTGATTATGCTGTCTGCTCAAATGTTTTTGTCCCTCCAGGATGCACCGATTCGACAAACGTGATCGCTTACCTACAGAGCATGGGTATCGAAAATATCGCCATCACCCGGGATGACGAACCGATCATCGCTCATCACCAAGGGGAAACCACCGAAGTGCCCGTCATGCCGATCAAAGCCGTTGACACCCTAGGCGCTGGCGACATCCTGCATGGCGCGTTCTGTCACTACATCCTGCACAATGATTTTCTCGCCAGCCTTGAGCGGGCCGCAGAAGTCGCCAGCATGTCCTGCACCTCACTGGGTACCAGGAGCTGGATCGAGCAGGAAAAATTCATCTGACCGAAGAACTGCGGACCCGGTCGATCAGGGACAAACAGTGGTTCATCGCTGGCGAAAGGGAATCTGGCAGTAATCGATGCCACGCTTTGGAATGATGCCGTTTTTTTCCAGAAACATCTTTAGTGAATTCATCGAAATATTGCTGTTCGCCGTCGGCCCTAGGAAAAGATGGTCCATGGCAAGCGGTGTATCGCCCAGGCTGATGTCAAATTCGATATACGGAACCAGCATTGCATGCCCTTCTCGAAACAAGATCGGAGCATCGGCATTGTTGACAATAATCGGGGAAACGATCCGCCACTCCTTTTCTTCATGAAACGATGGATGCTTCAGGATCGCCGCAATCCGCAGCAGATCGGTTTCCATCTTGGCAAAGGTCTCGCGATACAGCACGGAGCGTTCGACAGCCGTTCGCTCCCCCACCGCCAACCTTCCCGCCAGTGTTTCCACCGCATTGACCACCTCTCGGATCAGTAATCGCTGCTTGGCGGGTTCATAGATGCACCTGCCCACCATGAAGTGCTGTTTCTCGGCACATTGCAAAATATACTCCGGACTAAAACCAAGACTGACGCCCTTGCCCGGGGTGCTGTACCCCCGCCACTGACTGAGCAGATTGCCCTGCGAACGGAAGGAAGCGCCGAACAACATGTGACCGCTGGTGATGCGATGCGACACCCAATCGACGAATTGCGTCAACAGATGCGGATTGGGATGACCACCGTCGATCCGTTCCCGCACCTCCATGTTGATCAGATCAGCAGTATGCCGCAACTCAGCGGAATCGTTCATATAGCGGATGTCACTAGCCCACAGCGCCCGGCTCTTGACGATGCCGAGCAACCCGGTGAAGGTGGTGTAATGATACAACACCCCTTGCGGGATATCAGCATACAGCGCCTTATTTAAGATTTCGATTTCCTTCATCACTCCCCCTGCTCCTGTCCTCGGGGCGGGAAACGGGTCTCCCGCCCCGAGGTGTCAAATCATTCTTGAGTTTTACCCCACCATCTGGTAAACAATCAATTTACGATGTAACATGCCGAAATTGAGGCATTTACCACCCTTCTTGCCGTGTATCACCCTCGTTTCGATATCCGAGGCTGATAGCGTCCGCGGCCAGAAAACAATCGCTTGTCGCTGTGATGCTGTTATCACAGCGAATAGGCCCTCCGCCAACTTCACTCTGGTACCATATCCGATGTACAGAAATTTCAAAATAGTCCCTCAAATCATTTTTGGCCGCGGCTCCTTCAATCAACTGGGGGATATCCTCGAGGCGAAACGGGTGGCTCCGGATTCCTACATGGTGTTCGTCCTCGACGATGTCTTCAAGGGCAGTGAACTCGAAAAAAGGCTGCCGCTGCACAAGGGTGACCTGGTGCTTCTGGTCAATGTCGATGATGAACCGAAAACCGAATACATCGATTACCTGACCGCCCAGGTCCGGGCCAACAACCTGCGTAAACCGGATGGCATTATCGGCATTGGCGGCGGCTCCGCTATGGATATCGCCAAAGCGGTTTCGCTCATGCTCAACAATCCCGGAACAGCCGCCGATTACCAGGGCTGGGATCTGATCAAAAACCCAGCCGTCTACCATGTGGCTGTGCCCACTTTGTCCGGCACCGGCGCGGAAATTTCCCGTACCACCGTCCTCACCGGCCCAGTGAAAAAACTGGGGATCAACTCCGACTACACCTTATTTGACCAGATCCTGCTCGACCCGGAGCTGATCAAGGATGTGCCGAAAGATCAATGGTTCTACACCGGTATGGATTGCTACATCCATGACGTCGAGTCGCTGGAAGGCACCTACCTCAACGAGTTCAGCCGCGCCTACGGCGAGAAATCGATCGAGCTCTGCCGCCAGGTCTTTCTTGAGGATCATCCCGACAAGGACGACAAGCTGATGATGGCCTCCTATTTCGGCGGCATGTCCATCGCCTACTCCCAGGTGGGGGCCTGTCATGCCCTGTCCTATGGCCTTTCCTTTGTCCTCGGCACCCACCACGGCATCGGCTGTTGTATCACCTTCGATTATCTCGAAGATGTTTATCCGCAAGGGGTCAAGGAATTCCGCCAGATGATGGCCAAGCACGATATCCAGCTGCCGCGCAACCTCACCAAGGGTCTTGACGACCAGTCGCTGGAAACCATGACCACCGTGGCTCTTGGCCTGGCCCCGCTCTGGGAGAACTGTTTTGGCAAGGATTGGCAGAACATCATGACCCGAGAACGCGTCCTGGAGCTCTACCGGAAGATGTGACCGCACATAAAAACACCTTGAAATGTTCAGCCCATTGCTACTGGACATTTCTTGACAAAAAAAAGGCCCTGCCTGTTTTAGCCATCATCGATGATCTGAAACAGGCAGGGCCTTTTTTCATGGGCGTGGCAGGGCGGAAAAACGGTTTATCGTCTGCCACCCGAAAACGACATGATAAGTGGGCAAGCAAAAGAAAGCCCACCCAATTGAGACGTCTTTAAGTCTCCACACAAATTCAAAAGATTATTTTCGAGCTTCCCTCAAAATTTCAAACGTTCGCGGTTTGCTCGAGGTAGTAATCGTAATCACCCTCGAAAATCCGCATCTGCCCATGGTCGATCTCAAAAACCCGATTGACCAGACTGCGGAGAAAATGGCGATCGTGACTGACCACTATCAGAGTGCCGTTGAACTGCTGCAGAGCGTCAAGCAGCACTTCGCGCGATTGAATGTCAAGATGGTTGGTCGGCTCGTCGAGAATGAGGAAATTAAGGGGCCGGGCCAGGAGCATGGCCAGGATAACCCGGCTCTTTTCGCCTCCGGAGAGGAGTTTGATCTTTTTATCGACATCATCGCCTTGGAAAAGAAAGGCCGCGCAGAGATTGCGCACCGCTCCGACATTGGCCTGGGGCATGGCCTCCTGCACGGTTGCGGCCACAGTTTGATCGCCGTCGAGCAGCTCCATGGAGTGCTGACTGAAATACCCGGTAAGGACATTGGCCCCGAGCGTGGCAACGCCAGTGGTCGGTTCCACTAGGCCAGCTAGCACCTTAAGCAAAGTCGATTTGCCGGCCCCGTTCCTACCGGTAAGGGCAATTTTTTCCTGCCGCCGGATCATACCGGAGATGCCTGAAAACACCGGCAGCGTCCTGCCGTCCGGCTGGAGCCAGACCTTGCCGAGATTGTCAAGCCGTGCCACGTCGTCGCCGCTACGAAGCGGCTCGGGAAATTCGAAGGTGATAATTCGCTGCTCCGGCGGTAGCTGGATCCGCTCTATTTTCTCCAGCTTCTTGACCCGGGACTGGACCTGGGCGGCATGCGAAACCCGGGCCCCGAAACGGGCGATGAAATCCTCTTCCTTGGCCAGCATCTCCTGCTGCCGCCGAAAACTGGCCAGCAGCTGTTCGCGCCTGATTTCCCGTTCCCGCAGATAATAGTCATAGTTGCCGCTGTAGGTGGTCACCGTCTGGTTAGCCACTTCGACAATCCGGCTAACCACCCTGTTCATGAATTCGCGGTCATGACAGGTCATCAAGAGCGCGCCCTTGAACTCGCTCACCAGCCACTCCTCGAGCCAGACAATGGATTCGACATCAAGATGGTTGGTCGGCTCGTCCAGTAACAGGACATCCGGATTGATCGTAAGTATCCCGGCCAGAGCGATACGCATCTTCCAGCCGCCGCTGAAGGATTCGACCGGATAGTGATAGCGGTCGTTGCCGATGCCCAGCCCGGTCAAAACAGCTTGAGCCCGATTCTCCAGATCATAACCGCCCCGGTGTTCGAACTCCTCGGTGGCATCTCCGTACCGCTCAAGCAAGGACGCCATTGCGTTATCATCCATCGGCGTCGCCATAGCAGCTTCCATCTCTCGGATCTCCTCCCCCAGCGCTGTGATCGTATGGGCGGCGGCCATGACCTCGGCCAAGGCGGAACGGCCGGACATCTCGCCCACATCCTGAGAAAAATAACCGATAACCGTCCTTTTCCCGCAAGAAATATCACCCTTGTCCGGTGTTTCCTGACCGGTAATCAGCCTGAAAAGCGTTGTTTTGCCGGCCCCGTTAGGACCGACCAGTCCGGTACGGGTAGCAGGCAGGATCTGCATGGAGGCATCGCGGAAAAGAACCCGGGAGCCGTGCTGTTTGCTGATATTGGTCAGATGGATCATGGAAACTCACTAAAGGAAAAATTATTCAGAACATTTTACGAGAGTGTTTGCAGAGAGGCAAACAACAATCCCCGCACAAAAAAAGCCGGAACATAGCCAGGAAAGAGAAAGCCTGCAAGAGGCAACTGCCATTTTTAGAGACAGCCACTCAGAGTTGCGTGGCCGATGCAAACCGCAGCCTGTAGGTGCAGCGGCGGCAAAGCGGCTCAACCAGCCACTGATGGGCAAACCCCTCACGCATCCTGGAGGCCCGTGACCCGGCCAGAATAGCATCCAGAGGTTGCTGGAGCAAATTGCCCAGGCCAAGCACCCCCTCCGCATCCAGGCAGCAAGGCACGACGGTGCCATCAACCAGAATGGCGAGATGATCGCGCAGACCACGGCAGTAGCCTTGCCCGCCATGGTCTGGGGCGGAGGGCTGCGGCCAGGCAAATTGCTGCTCCGGATTAAGAAAGACTCTAGGGGCCAGGGGGATGCCGCGCTCCGCCTTAAGATCCGCCCCCCGAAACGCACGAACGCCAAAAGCCGCTGTCAATCGCTCAAGAAGCCGGTCGTTCCAGGCCACCGCCTCCTCATCTGCCCCATCACGCAGGTTCCATAACCGCAGGCTGATATAGAGTGAGGTCGAACGGCTCGCTTCCTTGGAAAAACTCAAAATCTCATCTAGATACAGATCCGTTAGCCGTTGCTCCACCTGGGCCAGACCATGCAAGGAAATGCTGATCTGGCGCAAAGCCGGAGCCGTGAGCAGAGAAGCTCGATGCCGGTCAATCAGGGTGCCGTTGGTGGTCAGGTTGACCTGGAAGCCAAAATGGTGACTGATTGCCAGCAGTTGCACGAAATCGGGATGGAGCAGGGGCTCCCCGAGGACATGGGGCGAGAGGAACCTTGTATACCCTTTAAGTTTCTCCAAGATCTCTATGAATACCGCCGGGTTCATGAACACTTTGGGCCTGCCGGTGCGATGGCAGAAAGAGCAGGCCAGATTGCAGCAGTTGGTCACTTCTATGTAAATTTTTTTGAACATGTTCACAACGAAGCTGTCCTTGAGCATAAAAAAATTAGACGCACCGGCCCGGCTCTCCTCTTGACATCAACACACCTATTATTAACTTAACGTTAAACTAACGAACATCGATCCATTTGCCCAGGCATCCCCATGACTCATTATCAAGGCCCGCAACACATCGTCGAATCGCTTGACAGTTTCATCAAATTGATGCGATCCGCTGAGTCGGTTGCCGCCAGGGTACACCAGCAACTGCCCGCCCACAACCTGACGATCAGCCAGTTTGGCGTACTGGAAGCCCTCTACCATCTCGGCCCGATGTGCCAGCGGCAGCTTGCCCAAAAAATCCTAAAAAGCTCGGGCAACATGACCATGGTGATCGACAATCTGGAAAAACGCAACCTGGTCGTGCGGGTGCGCGACGTTAAGGACCGACGTTCCTTCACTATTCAGCTCACTCCTGAAGGAGATCGGCTCATTGCCCAAATATTCCCTGATCAGGCGCAAAGGATTGCCGAGGCCTTTGCCGTCCTCGATCACAATGAAAAAAAGGAACTGGCCCGGCTCTGCAAAAAACTAAAACCCCAAAACCAGGCCAATCTCTCACCCCGACCAACGGTGAACGACCATGTTTGAGATCATTAACGCAGACAACCGCCATTTCAACGATTTTGGCTGGTTACAGACCTATTGGCTCTTCTCATTTGGCAATTATTACGACCCCGACAATCTAAGCCATGGCGCCTTGCGGGTTTTCAACGACGACATCGTCCAGCCGCGACAGGGCTTCCCAAAGCATCCGCATGAGGAAATGGAGATCATCTCCATTGTGCTCAGCGGCACGATGCGCCATGAGGACACCATGGGTAATGTTACGGTTATCAAACCAGGAGATGTCCAACGCATGACCGCCGGAACTGGTCTGTTCCATTCGGAATGGAACGACAGCGACCAGCCGGTCCATTTCTTTCAGATCTGGGTACAGCCGGACACGCCGCGGCTTTCTCCCTCCTATGACCAAAAGAACTTTGCCCCCGAAATATTGCTGAATCGGTTGGCCTTGCTGGCATCGAACCATCCGGAACCGGGTGTCGTCGCCCTCAACACCGAGGCCGCCCTGTACCGAGCACTATTGACCGAAAATAAAAATCTTACCTATGCAACCGGCAAAAATCGCTACCTTTTTCTCTATGTGATCGAGGGAAACGCGCTGATCAATGGCCGGATGCTGAAGGCCAGAGATCAGGCACGCATAAAGAACGAGGAACTAGTGACAATCAGCGGTGCCGAAAGTGCCGATCTGATCCTCATCGATGTCCCCTGGAAATAATTAGCAACCACAAACCCGAATAATAGCTTAACTCAACCTTTGGAGGAAACCATGACAACCATCTTAGTTGTGTACGCAAGCGATTATGGCAGCACTGAAAAAATGGCACTGGCAGCAGCGGAAGGCATCAACTCGGTGCCGGGCGGAGTAGCGGTGATCAAAAAAGCCGAAGAAGTGACCGCAGAAGATATGACCGGCAGCGACGGTATAATGATCGGCAGCCCGGTACACATGGGTAGTATGGACTGGCGGGTCAAGAAAATGATTGATACGGTCTGCTCCGGTCTCTGGATGCAGAACAAGATGAACGGCAAGGTGGTTGGCGCCTTTGCCTCAGGTGGCGGTTTCGGCGGCGGCGGTGGCGGTGTTGAACTAACCTTTCTGGCCATGCTCAATAATTTTGCCGAACTGGGCATGCTCATCGTCCCGTTGCCCAAGATGACCCCTGATTATAAAAAAGGCGGCCTGCACTGGGGGCCTTATGGCCGTTCGGCTGACGAGGACATGAATCACGGCGGTGTCAACGCCGAGGTTCTCGCCCTGACCAGACGACACGCCGTGCATGTGACCCGGGCGGCTGCCGCCCTCAAGGATCAGGCTCTCTTTGCTGATTAATCGAGGCCGAGGCTTATTTTGCACCTGCTTGCCGAATCAACGCATCGGGGGCAAGTGCATCATATCATACCCAGCCTCAGATAAACTGTTGCATCAGGGCATCGCTTATCTGATCGACAGTGTCAGGGGTGGCCATGAACTGCTCGACATATCGCTGCGCCTGCCGGCGAAGTCTGGGATCACGGCAGTCATCAAGCCGCCTGAATAGACCGGTGCGGCGGCCGATCTGATAGAGGACCTGCTCTTCCGAATCCATGGCGAAAAAACGGTGAATCACCGCCATCATCTGGACCTTATCATCGGGCAGCACTCCGTCGATTTCTTCAAACAGATTAAGGATATGATCGCTTTTCACGCGGCTGCTGATACCCGTAAGTGATTGCAGGAAGAGCAGCAGTTCCTCGGCGATTTCCCGGTCACCCATTTTCTCGAAAGCACCGCTTGCCACCTCGGCGGCCAGCTCAATGGAATTCGGGATCGCCAGAGTCCGCAGCCGGATAAAATCCGGATTGATTTGATTAAAGGCATCGGCACTTTCCAGGGCATGTTCCTGTGAAAGCTCCCGACCACCAAGACCGGGCATAAAATATTCCGACAATTCCATTCCGGCCCGCTTCACTTTACAGCCGGCCCATATATGGGTCTGCTTGTCTGCCCCTTTTTTAATCCGGGCAAGTATGCGATCAGATCCTGATTCCAGGCCGATGTGAATGCGGTTCAGACCGGCAGCGGCTATACGGGCAAGATCTTGATCACTGATCCGGGCAATAGTCTGCGAGCGGGCATAGGAGGTAATCCGTTCTATCCAGGGAAATGCTGCCTTGAGATGCTCGAGGATGGTTATGAGATGGTCGGGCTTAACAATCAGGCTATTGGAATCCTGGAGAAAAACCGATCTAGCACCCGCCTGTAGCCAATTGCGGGCTACGTGCCAGGCCATCTGCTGGTTCCACTCCATCTCGCTAAAAACGGGCAAACTGGCGACTGACTCGCTCGAGGAGGCTCCGTTTTGCAGGAGCCCGACGTAATGACGGACCGCATCGATATCGCGCAGCACATGCGCCACCGGCCGCTGGCTGAACCGCTCTCCCTTATACAGACCACAGAAGGTACAACGGTTCCAAGGGCAATTCCTGGTGACCCGGACAAGCAGACTGCCGCTTTCACTCGGCGGTCGGATCGGTCCTTGTTCAAATCCCCCGTATGGTTCAACGGCTCGCATCGGGTATCGTATTTCTCATTCTAATGATTGCGGAAGCTGGGCTGTTGTGTGGTGTGCGGCAGCAGGCTGGCTCATTTCATGTATTGCAGCTACCTATTCGGGCAGCACTTGATTCTAAGAGTTTCACACTGATCAAATTGGCAATTCGGCTGCGGCTCTTTTCCGGCAGATGGAGAAACTGGCAACCAATATAGAGCCCTCTAGATTCCGTCTTGGCAAAAATCCAGCGGATCTCCATGGGAATCTGCTCATCACAAACCGGGCCGGTACGATGGATCATAGAATTGAGAATAAGCTGATCGCCGACAGCGAAACTGAAATCACCTTTACAAGCCAGGTGCAGACCACCCAAACTCAAATCGAGCACCGAGGCTACCAACGGCGTTGTTGCGTGTTCCGCAGGGGTAAATTGACAACTCGTTTCTTCTAAACTCTCAAAATAGACTCGAATGTGCCGACGGCGTTCCGCGAAATCAGTTTCCATCACTCCTCCCTTGATTCGACAACGTTAGTAGTTTTTCAACGACAATACTTTGTTGTTTATGCGCACCGCCTCTTCCCTGTCGCCTGTCGAGCGAACGAGACCTCTTTCATCCTAGCCGGGATATTGGGACCACGGTCAAGTGGCCTGTCCACTCTCCCAGCAAAGCCAAAACTGGCCTACGCACCTGCACGCTTATTAAGCGCATGTAATACCTTTAAAAATCCTTATCAGCGCGAAAATTTCAGGAGATTCAAAGGGTAAAGATGCCCAGTGTTCCGAACAGTATGAATAATACTTGCATACTCTGAAAACAGGTTGAAAAAAACGATATTCATATCAATATTAAAAAGAATAACGTAATACAAGTGCGGTTATCACAGTGACACTATTGAGTTGACCCGACATTGGTAACCCCCAAAAATTGGCTTTCCGGGATAGAATCTTTTTAAAGGAAAATATGGAGTCCTCATTTAAAATCGAGGCCGCTGTAGCGACCATTATCACCTCCCAACCAATCCCAGAGGTGCTTGTTCTCAAACGTAAGACTAATCCCAACGATCCGTGGTCAGGCCACTATGCCTTCCCCGGAGGTCGTCGCGATGACGAGGATCCTTCCCTGTTGGCGACCTGTATTCGGGAGACCTATGAAGAATGCGGTATTCAACTCTCAGCCAGCAATCTTATCAAGCAATACCCTGTTCGCAGAGCTGGCAATCACCTTAATCAAGCCGTTCCGGTCACCACCTTCTTGTTCGAACTCACCGAGCAACCGGCCATCACGCTACAGACTTCGGAAATCAGCTGCCACGAATGGCTTGAACTTGAATACATTTCCGATAAAGCAAACATCACCAGACGGGCGATGAGCCCACGATGCCCTCATGTCCTATTCCCTTGCCTCCCTGCTACCGCAGGATTTGTTTGGGGCTTCACCTATGAAACACTCATGATGGTGATCGCCGACCGCTACCCAACCCTTTCCTGAAAAACAACTCTATTGCAGAGGGTTACGCCCAAAGGCAAAGAGCGCTTGACTTTTCAACCGTTGAATTGTATCAATAACGGCGGATTTGAAAGGGGATTTGTATTTTTTTGGCTGGAGTTTCAAAAATCTGCCAGTTTCTGCAGTCTCTCAGATGCGTGTTATGCCTTCCACACACGTATCCAGCCTGAACGCGCAGACCATTCAAAGGCATTCCAGTTTTTCATCTCCACCAACGCATCATGCTCCAGACAAAGGACATCCCTTCTTGATCTAAATTCCTCCAAAAGGAAATGCATTACAACGTTACGGTAGGTTACCAAATTTTTGGACTACTAATTGTTAAGGTAAAACAGCAAGGAGAAAACAAATGAAAGCACCAGTACGTGTAGCAGTTACCGGAGCTGCCGGCCAGATCAGCTATTCCCTCATTTTCCGCATCGCCAGCGGTAGCATGCTTGGACCTGACCAGCCTGTCATCCTCCAGCTTCTGGAAATCCCCCCCGCAATGGGCGCCCTGCAAGGCGTGCTGATGGAGCTCAACGACTGTGCCTTCCCGCTGGTTGCAGGCGTGATCGCCACCGATGATCCTAATGTTGCCTTCAAGGATGTTGATTTTGCGTTGCTGGTTGGTTCCAGACCACGTGGTCCAGGCATGGAGCGCTCCGATCTGCTCAACGCCAACGGCGCAATCTTCACTGTCCAGGGTAAGGCCATGAGCGACAACGCAAAGCCCACCGTCAAGATCCTGGTTGTCGGCAACCCGGCCAACACCAATGCCCTGATCCTGTTGAAGAATGCCCCGAAACTCAATCCGCGCAACGTCACCGCCATGATGCGTCTGGACCACAACCGGGCGATGTCCCAGATCGCCGAAAAAACCGGCACCCATTCCACCAAAGTGGAAAAAGTTGTCGTCTGGGGTAACCATTCCGCCACCCAATATCCGGACATCAGCTATGCCACTGTTGACGGCAAGGCTGTTAAATCCTTGGTCAGCGACGAGTGGAACAAAACCGATTTCATCCCTACCGTACAGCAACGTGGTGCCGCCATCATCAAGGCTCGCGGCGCTTCCTCTGCAGCTTCTGCGGCATCTGCTGCAGTTGACCACATGAGAAGCTGGGCTCTGGGCAGCAACGGTCAATGGGTCAGCATGGGCGTCTACAGCGCCGGCAACCCCTACGGCGTTGATCAGGATCTGATGTTCGCTTTCCCGATTACCACCGAAGGCGGCGAATGGAAGATCGTTGAAGGTTTGGAAATCAGTGAGTTCAGCCGTGAGATGATCAAGAAGACCGAAGCCGAGCTGCAAGGCGAGAGAGCCGCTGTGGCCGATCACGTTAAATAATTTTTTCACTGCATGTGTTTTCGAGGGGTGCTCTTTGGGCACCCCTTTTTTTTATGCCCCCGCTTACCGCTGACACTTGACAGACGGTTACACCTGCAGCTACGCTCATTCATCCCATAATGCATACTACCAAGGAGCCAACTGTTGGAACCCAATGCTTCCGTAACCATCCGAGAGACCATAAAGACCGGCCGAATCGTTGAAGCCAGAACGCTTCTGACCCTGCACGAGAATACTCTTTCCGAGGAAGAACGGAGCGCTCTTGACCAGGAGTTAGATCGACTTCATGACGAGGCGAAAGCACTGATCGTCAAAGCCGAAGCTATGGAGAGCGAGGGCAGAGCAGAAGAGGCAAAGGCCTTATTCGAAGCTGTATTTATCTTTGCGGCCGATTTTCCAGGTATACAGAGTCATGTCAAACGAATAGAAGAGACCCTTTTTCTAACGAGGGCCGTTAAAAGAAGGAGCCGGCGGATTCGAGAAGCCATTCCACTTGAACAACGGGTCCCCCTCAAAAAACAATCTGCCCGCCCGCTTGGCACAATCCTGGCCGCAGGGACCATAGCCCTCATACTGTTGCTCGTGTTTTTGAAAAACCAGTTTCCGAGTTCGATAACCTATAAAACTGAGCAAAACACTTCGGTGCAGATTACGTCAGTACAACCGATTCCTGTACCTGAGAAACCACTGTCTCAAGAGCCAACTGAAACCAAAGTGGAGCAACCGGTAGTATCAGAACCGGTTAACCTGCCAGAGGTCAAAGAACCGCAAACTGCCACGTCCATACCGGTTCAGCCGGCAGATACCGCCACCCAAACGACCGAGTCATCCAAGAACATCGAAAAGAAGGAAAACGAGGAAGAACGTTACACGGTGCAACGCGGCGATTCGCTCAGCCATATTGCTGAACGAATATTTTGTTATCCTGATGCCTGGAAAAAAATATATGAACTCAACAGGAAGCAAGTTACCGATCCGAATCAACTGCTTCCGGGGATGGTGCTGGAACTCAAAGGGATAAAGAGCCACTGTCGTTCGACACTATAAAACTGGGACTCTATCCAAACAAAGCGCATCTCTACCAAACAAGGCCGCTGAACAAAAATCCAGTTTCTGTCCTGTGTCGGGATGGTCGAATTGCAGCCAGGTCGCATGCAACAACAGCTGCTCCCCAGAACACCCTGAGCCATAGAGTCGGTCACCAACAATAGGGCAGCCAAGTCCCAACGGATGGCTGGCATGTAGCCTGAGCTGATGGGTCCGACCGGTTAAGGGCGTAAATTCTATTAGAGTCCGCCCTTCCCGGACTCCGAGCTTCCGCCACCGGCTGATACCTATTTTCCCCTGCACAGGATCATACACCTGATACGGGCGGTGCTCGGGGTCAAGTCGAAACGGGAGCGTGATCTCACCGGACTCCGTCGGCACTATTCCCTCCAACAGCGCCAAATACTTCTTGCCCACCCGGCGTTCGGCAAACTGCGTTGAGAGTTGGCGATGCGCCTCTCGGGTCAACCCCAGGACCATCAAGCCGGAGGTGTCCATATCCAGACGGTGCACAGCCGGTTGCTCGATGCACCAAGGCACCATCTGTTGCAATCTACTGACCACAGAATCCTGTTTATCGGGGCCTCGCCCGGGAACCGCCAACAATCCTCCCGGCTTGTCGATAACCGCCAAAAATTCATCCTGATACAAAATATGGAGTGACATCAATTCCATCATTACACGTCCAAACCGCACAGCATAAACCCCAAGATGGGCTGGCACTTGGCGACGCAGGCCATATAAAATCGTCCATGCTGCCGTGTGGATGAGGCATTGCTCCCGCCCCAGTAAAACTCGGCCATAGATTCAGGGGTCAACCCCTGCATCGCTGCATGGTGCAGCAGTTTCGGCCCGCAACAGTCGGCTGCTCCTGAGGGCGGTGCTCCCGAACCGATGAAGACAGTGGCAAGCGGCATCTTTTCGCCACGAAAATTGACCAGTTGATAGAGGTTGTGAATATCCCGCATCAAGTTTTGGGCAATGGTTCGACGCTGCACGAGCAATTGACGGTAAAGACTCGATCCTTTGGCCAATATGCCCATTTCCCTGCCGATACTTTTGATTTCCTGCTCAGGGGCCAGGATGAGATCGTTGAAAGCGATGGTGTCAAAAACCGGCCCCACCCAGCCTTCCACATGCCACAGACCGTTATATTGCCCGGAAAAAGCCTGCAGCATGACGCTGCGTCCTTGATTGTCGCGACACGACAGCATCCCGAACATCTTGCCCCCTGCCTCGTTGAACAGATCGCTGGTCGAGCAACGGGGATCGGCCATTGACTCGGGCACAGCAAAATCGATCCGCCCATGTCGACGCAACTGGTCCATCAACTGACGGCAGGCATGGAGTGCCGGCTCCGAAGGTAAACTGTGCGTTGCCCCGCACCGCTCGCACCATCCACCGCTGGGTGCCAGTGGCAATCCCGAGTTGTCGTCCGTGACGGTTGTTGGCAATGAAGATGACATAGATACAAAGAGGTCCTGCGACCCTGCTATTTCCGGAAGAACCAAAAAAGGATCGAAACCACCAGGCTGACTAGAATCGAACTGGCAAGCGGGAGATACACCCGAAAATGTTCCCGGACTATCACAATGTCGCCGGGCAGACGTCCGAACGGGATAGTTCGCAGCCAGGGCCACAACAACCCGGCAGCGATACAACCAATGCCGATGCAAATAAGCGTTCTGCTCATGTCGCAGACTCCCCCTGTTGCGCAAAAACGGCATCCTGACTGACCAACACCCCGCAAAAAACCAGGCCACAAGCCATTCCTTGCCAGAAGGTCAACCGTTCTCCCAGAATCAAGAACCCAAATACAATCGAAAAGACTGGGATCAGGTTGACAAAGGCCGCTGCCTGGCTTGCTGGAATTCGGCTAATGCCAAAATTATACAGTCCATACGCACCAACGCTGACAACCGTTCCCAGATAGAGTACCATCCACAACCCGCCTGTCGGCAGCGGCAATATCTGTACCTGTGGCAACAGCAAGGCAGGCAGAAAAAACAGGGCGCCGGCAAAGGCCTGAATACCGGTCAGAAAAAAAGGATGGAGTTCTTTACTTAACCGTTTCATTAGAATAGTATAGCCCGTTGCACAAATCATGGCCATGAACTCAAGAAAATTGCCCCAAGCGGGGTGCGGGGCCTGAAGGGTTTCTTTTGCTCCTAGACCGAGCCACAGCGCCCCTGCAGCAGCAATATAAAAACCTGAAATGGTCCGAATGGAGATCCGTTCACCAAGAAAGAGTCCGGCGGTCAAGGCAACCAGCAGCGGCAGCATGGTGGATATCATTGCGGCTTGAGAAGCGCTGGTGTAGATAAGCGCAGCCGATTCAAAAAGAAAATAGAGGCAGGGTTCACACAGGCACATCGCCAGGAGAGGCACAACATGATGCCGGCGCAACCCCATCCTGGCAAAGGACCCCCAAAAAGGAAGAAAACAGAGCGATGCAATCACCATCCGTCCTAAGACAACAGAAAGGGGGTGCATCACTTGAAAACTATATTTCATTGCCACAAAAGAGCTACCCCAGAGGACCATGGCCAGCACCAACGCCAGCAAAGGAAGCATTCTTTGTAAAACACCAGCCACCATCAACACACACTTTTCACATTATGCAAAATTACACGCTCTCTAACCGGATTTACCGGCACTGTACCCACAATCTGTTGCTCCTCATCACTCTTATTGCCCTTCTGGCCGGCTCAATCCCGTCAGCCCAAGGAGCAAGTTTTCAGCCCAACGAAGTCAGTTCGCAGGAGACCCTCAGCCTCTACCAGAATATTCCCGGTTTGACCAGCCAACAGATAGAGTATGGGAAAACCACAATCCCTAAAATGCCTTATAACGCCCAGCGTATTTTACGCAAAATATGCGCGATGCAAGGGGTGAATTATGCCTCTGCAAAGGAAGTGATCGAACTGCTCGGCCGAGAACGTTTTAACTTTGAGCAGGTCCAGGCATTCGAGGCTTTAAGTAATCCCGGCACCCTGGACATCAAACTCGGTATATCGGGATTGAATGCCGTTAAAACACTCAGCCACGATTCAAGTCGAGCCTTCCGCAGCTATCTTGGTGTGCAGGGAGTTACCGCTGGTGGTGCAATCAATTCGATTACTATCTTCAACAACATGGACGACGTCAATAATCTGGCCGCGCAAGCATTTTTCGCCATCAAAGGCATGCGGGTTGAATTGGCGCTGAAAGGTCTACCGTTTCTGATGCGTCTCAAAGACAATCAGGCCAAAGCCGCCGAAGCCTTTGCCAAAATAGCAGGCATGGACACCGAAACCATGCTCGACGCACTGGAACTGATCCAAAAATTACATCAGGACGATGCCTGGAATGCCCGCTGCCTGTTCACCAACAAGGGGTTGGCCGGGAAAGATGCATGGAACTGGCTGGTCAAATATTTCGCCCTACCCGCCGATATCCAGGAAACACAGTATGACAAACTTGACAGCCGTCAAAAAACCATCCTCCTGCAAGGCCTCTATGACGGCGGCACGGAATTGATATGGAAGATTAACAACCTACATGCGGTTACCGACTCGAATGGCTACGAGCTCTCCGATGCGACGCTGAACAGTTACTCGATAAAACAACTGCAGGCACGGTTCGAACAACTTCCGCCCCTGGTGCGAACCAGATTCGGCTCTCAATTTTCCGGGGCCGGTAAAGGACAGGCCGTTGGCATATTGAAGACGGCGACCTCGGCCGGCCGCGTACAGACCGTTCGCGACCTTGCCACCGCCGATGTATATGTCATTATGGCCCAGGGTAGCGAATTGTACGATTCCTCTTTCCGGGATGTTGCGGTTCCCGTGATCCAGAGTCGTATTGCCGCCAAATACCAGGGCGACCTGCTCGCCTTTCTCAAGGCTATTGATCCGGAAAACCGCTTTGTCTCTGATTTCATTGTCAGCTGTGCCCAAAAAGGCAAACTCACCGCATTTTTCCCTGCCGACAGCCAAAAACAGAAAGAGATCCTCAACCTGGTGGCCAATTCCGCATTTCGTAATGAGGATGCCGTCCTGCTGTTTTCCGCAACCCTGACCCCCTTGCTCAATGTGCTCGGACCCGATGCCCGCACCTTTCTCATCACCCTCATGGCCCAGAAGTCGGAAGCCGACAACATGGCCTTTGCCAAACTGATCAATGTTATCCTGCAATATTATCTGCAGACCTATCCGGAACTGCTCGGTCCGTCTGACCGCACCATGATCAGCCGTTTGATTGTCCGACACGGTGCCGTCAACCTGGAACAATATCAGGTCACCCCCTTCACAGAATGGAAAAAAGATGGGCGCATCGGCTCGGTGTCCATGTATCACCCTGATGATGACGGCCGCCAATCGTTCACCTCCAACGCCAACCTGCTTTTGAAGAACGGATACCAGCTGGTTGCTTCGCAGCAGTACACGCTGAAATCACTTTCCCCTGCCTTTGAACAGGAAATTCAGCGGTGGTCGACCTCTGGGCTCGCCAACCTGTTCCAGGCAATGCGTGACCGGAATTTCTCCGTGGCCTTTGTCAAAAAAATAGGCGGGGTGACCATCGTCCACACCCAGTTCGTCTATACCGATAAGGAACACCAGATGGAAATGCTCAACCGGTTTATTCACTCAAACGACGAGATGCTCGCCCAACGGGGCCACAGCTATTGGCGCTCAGAGCAGATTGTTGAACCTCTGACCCAGTTGATTGAAGAGAACAAGGTGACCGAGAGCGATTTGCGGGGGAAACAGCGGTTCCTCAGCCTCGGTTCCTGCGGCGGCATGAAAGCCTACACCAATTTGACCCGTTTGTTTTCCAGTTCGGTGGACATTCTCGCCACCATTGGTACAGGCCTGGCCATGATTAACGATCCCTACAATATGAAATTTTTCGAAATCGTTGCCACCAATTCCTCAACAATTTCCTGGAAGACCGTTGCCCAGCAATCGGCATCCATCTTCCAGAACGGCAGAGGACAGGACTATCTTCAGCCCGGTTCCCTGACTGCTATTCTCCACAAAATCCTGGATGAGACGCAGCATGGCAAGAGCACTGTAACACGGAATCAGGCCGAACGGCCGCGGAGCTGAAACCCGATATGCCGACGTACACCCGTGAAACACTGCCCATGTTGCTAGCCCAACCGGCGGAGAGCACTTCACAGGTCTTCTTGTTGTTCGGCGATCGCTATCTCTGCCAGAATGCCGTGGAACAGCTCGAAAAGAGGCTGTTGCAGAACAAAGGTGGCACCATCCACCCTATAGACGGCGATCTGGAAGATAGCGCCGCCACCCTGGCCAAACTCCGCAGTTTCAGCCTACTGCCGGGGCGTCAGTTATACAAGGTGACTGACACCCGGCTATTTCTTTCCAAACAAGTTGCAAAAAATCTCTGGGACAAAGCGCTTAAGGCGCATACCGACAACAAGCCCGAGCAGGCAAGCCGCGCTCTGCGGTCTCTCCTCAAAAGCGGCGGGCTTGATCCACACGCCCCTGACAATGACTTGGACTCCATGGCACCGGCCGAGTGGCAGCAATGTTTAGGCTTTGGCAAGCCTGCGGGCGATTTGAGTTGGACCCGTACCTATCTCGCCGTCGATCAGAATCAGGGTAGCGAGAGCAGCTCACCGGCGTCTTCGAATGATCCCGCAGAAATGTTGAGCAACGCTCTGGCCGCTGGTCTCCCAGAAAACAACATACTCATCCTGTTGGCAGAAGAGGTCGACAAACGAAAAAAACTGTTCAAGCTGCTCAAAGACGAACAGACGGTTATCGACCTGAGTGTGGAAACCGGGGCAGGTGCAAAAGCCCAGAAAGAACAAAAGACCGTACTGCAGGAATTGGTGCAACAAACACTCAAGGAGCACAACAAAACCATGGCCCCGGGCCTGGCCGAGCTTCTGTTTGACAGGGTGGGCTTTCACCCTGTGGCCTTGGTCATGGAGTTGCGCAAAGTAATACTCTACATCGACGAGCGCCGACAGATTACCCGCGAGGATCTGGACCTTCTGGTTGGACGTACCCGCCAAGAAGCCCTGTTCGAACTCACTGCAGCCATTACCCGGCGTGACAAAGAGCAGGCCCTGGCCGTCGGTGATCGATTACAGGAAAACGGTATCCATCCCCTGGCTGTGGTGGCGACCCTGCGCAATTTTGTCCGGGGCCTGCTTTTGAGTCGTGCCCTGCAGGAACAGCCCGAACTGCAATTCCAACCGACGATGTCCGCCGCCAGCTTCCAGCAAAACTGCCTGCCGCGCCTCAAAGAACGCGAGCAGTGGAAGAAAGAGTTGAACGCCCACCCTTTTGCTCTCTACATGCAGTTCAAAACGGCAGCAAACTACACCTTGCCAGTGCTCTCCGGTTGGATGAAACTTTTGCTGGAGGCCGAGTTCCGCCTCAAAGGTTCACCGATTGCAGCGGCAACCGTCCTGCAGCATCTGATTCTTGCCATGCTCACCACAGACTCGGCAAAAGTATAAAAGAGAACTCTCTCCCACCCTTGCAAAATCAACAGCGGGCATTAAAATAATACTATAGATTATTATTGACCCCTGAGACCTCCCAGTAACGATGGACTCTTAACGTGAAACAAGCGACCTTTCCGTGCCTCAAATGGCCTTGCAAGGAAACGATAAAAAACATTAGAGGCTGCAGAACAGGCCTTTCCCCCTGCTGGGTTGAAAATGTATGGCAAAAGAAGATTCAGAAATACAAGAAAAAGTTGAGACGACCGACCGGACATCGTTGCAGGAACCACCACTCTACAAAGTGCTGCTCCACAATGACGATTACACCACCATGGAGTTCGTGGTCATGATTTTGCAGACCGTGTTCCAGAAGAATATTGATGAAGCAACCAGGATAATGCTCAATGTGCATCATCAAGGGAGAGGCCTTGCAGGTATATTTACCCTTGAAGTTGGAGAAACGAAAGTGGCGCTCGTCCATCACCTGGCACGGAAAAATCAATTTCCGCTGAAGTGTTCGCTGGAAAAAGAGCGTTGAAATATTGAGGTTCATTCCGAATACCGTTCCATTCGGAGGAGAAGGGAATTCTTGCTATCCCTATAGAGGTACTACATTATGTTGAGTAAAGAGTTGGAAAGCGCCCTGATCAAGGCGATAAAGGAAGCAAAGAATCACCGGCATGAGTACGTCACGGTCGAACACATGCTTTACGGTTTGCTCCATGACGACCTCACCCGGCACATCATCGATAAATGCGGCGGCAATAACCAGAATATCAAAGACCGCCTGGAACGTTTCTTTGAAACCGGCATGCCCGTCTTAAAGGACACTGACAGTGAACCGGCTCAGACTGTTGCGTTCAACCGGGTTTTGCAGCGGGCGGTGAGCCACGTCCAGAGTTGCGGCAAAAAACAGGTGGATACCGGCGATGTCCTGGTCTCCATTTTCACCGAACCAGACTCCCATGCCGTCTATTTCCTCGGCAGCGAAGGCGTTGGCCGCCTAGAAGTGGTCGAGTATATTTCGCACAGCCTCCCCGAATATCTGCAGAGCGAACCACTACGACAGGCACCTCCAGGGCAGCAGCAACAGAAGAAGAAACAGGAAAAGCCGGCAGATGCCCTTGACGAATTCACTGTCAATTTCGCCAAGCGAGCAGAGGAAGGGAAGATCGACCCGCTGATAGGACGGGACAAAGAACTGTACCGGATGATGCAGGTTCTGTGCCGACGGAAAAAGAACAATCCGCTCCTGGTCGGAGAGCCTGGTGTCGGCAAAACAGCCATGGCCGAGGGCCTAGCCCTGCGGATTCATGAAGACAGCGTCGCCCGCAAAGAAGCGCACCCGGATCCGGAAAAATTGATCCCCGACCTACTCCAGGATGCTGAAATCTACATGCTCGATCTTGGCATTCTTGTGGCGGGCACTAAATACCGGGGCGATTTCGAAAAACGGTTAAAAGAGGTGGTGGCTGCCATCGAGAAAAAAGAGAAAGCCATCCTGTTCATCGACGAGATGCACACCATTATAGGCGCCGGTGCTACCAGCGGCGGCTCCATGGATGCCTCCAACCTGCTCAAACCAGCACTGCAGGCCGGCACCATCCGCTGTATCGGTTCAACCACCTACGAAGAATACAAGAACCACATCGAAAAAGACCGGGCTTTGTCCCGTCGTTTCCAGAAAATCGACATCGACGAGCCCTCCGTATCCGATACCTGCCGAATCCTGGAAGGACTGCAGTCCCGGTATGAGGAGCATCATCATATTCACTATGCCAAAACCGCAATCGAGGCTATGGCGGAACTGGCACACCGCCACATCAACGACCGATTCCTGCCCGATAAGGCCATTGATATCATGGATGAAGTCGGTGCCTTCTTCCGACTGACCGGAAAAACCGGGCAGACAATCGGCGTACGCGATGTGGAACAGATTGTCTCAAAAATTGCCAGGGTACCAGTCAACAGCAAGGCGGGGGGCGACAGCGACACCAAAGCCCTGCTGCACCTGGGAGACAAGCTGAAAGCCGTTATTTTCGGCCAGGACGAAGCGCTTGACGCCCTGGTTAAGGCGGTCAAACGTTCGAGGGCGGGGCTCAGCAACCCGCAGTCGCCTACGGGTTCCTTCCTCTTCGCCGGCCCCACGGGTGTCGGCAAGACGGAGGTAGCCCGGCAGTTGGCAGCAGCACTATCTGTCAATTTTGAACGTTTCGACATGAGCGAATACATGGAGAAGCATGCGGTCGCCCGACTGATCGGCGCCCCTCCCGGCTATATCGGTTTTGATCAGGGTGGACTGCTGACCGATGCGATCCGCAAGCATCCGTATTCCGTGCTTTTGCTCGACGAAATCGAGAAAGCGCATCCGGATGTCTTTTCCATCCTCCTCCAAGTCATGGATCACTCCACGCTTACCGACAACTCCGGCCGCCGCGCTGATTTTCGCAACGTTATCCTGATTATGACCACCAACGCGGGAGCCCGTGAAATGAGCGAACGCACCATTGGTTTTCTCGGGGACTCAAAGGGCAAGGAACAGAAGGCAATCAAAAATCTCTTTTCTCCGGAATTCCGCAACCGCCTTGACGCGACGATCAGCTTCGCACCTCTGGAAATCGAGACGGTAGAAAAAGTGGTCGACAAAATCTTGAAGGAACTGCAACAGCAACTCGCCGATAAAAAAGTGCAAATCTCACTGACCCCTGCTGCTCGCTCCTGGTTGGCAAAGGAAGGATATGAACCGGCCTTTGGTGCCCGGCCTCTGCGCCGCCTGATGATGAAAGAAATCGGTGACATCCTCACCGAGGAGATACTTTTCGGCTCCCTCAACAAGGGCGGCAACGTCAAGATTGGCCGAAAAAACAATAAAACTGTTTTCAACTACCTGTAAGCGCAAATACAAAACTGGAAGATCCGGGCACTCGACTTGACATCTGACATCATGGGCAATCATCAAAGGGACAAAGCGATAGCGCTGGCCCCATGTTTACCGACGTATTGATGCAACTCAATAACGCTCCCCTGCCCTATTACACCAGTGATCTATTATCCGCTCCCCATGGCCTCTTCTGCTGTGGGGGCGGGGGCAGCGCCGAACCTTTTGCCCCCTTCAATCTCAGTTACTCAGTTGGCGACCAGGCCAACCGAGTAGCTGACAACCGCGCCCGAGCCAGAGCCGCCTTGGGGCTCACCCATCTGGTCTCCGTCAAACAGACCCACTCTGACCAAGCGCTCGATATTGAACTACAGCACATTACGACTGAGCTGGAGGGATATGACGCCATGATCTCGACGCTGCCGGGCACCGGCCTGTTGATTCAACAGGCCGATTGCCAAGCTATCCTGCTCTCGGCACCGCAGCAGGGGGTTATTGCTGCAATCCACAGCGGCTGGCGGGGCAGCGTGCTCGATATCATCGGCAAAACAATCCGTCGCCTGCGGGAACATTATGCGGTGAACCCCGACAACCTGTTGGCCGTCATCAGTCCGTCACTCGGCCCCTGCTGCGCCGAGTTCATCAATTACCGCAAGGAATTGCCGACCTGGATGCACTCGTTCCAGGTACGGCCGCTTTTTTTTGATTTTTGGGCAATTAGCCATCAGCAACTGATCAGGTCGGGATTACGCCCAGAACACATCGAGTTAGCCTCCATCTGCACCTGCTGCAACCAGCAGTTCTTTTCCTATCGCCGAGCGGCTAAAACGGGAAACGGGGTAACCGGTCGGAACGGATCGATCATCGGTCTTCCGGCGCAAAGGACGGGCCGAGGCTAAAAACGATTAAGGAGGAACGGAAGGACTCTTGAAAAACCGGGAGGAAGAGCGGAGCAAAAAGTTGAGTGGACACGACACGCACCTGTTCAAAACTCAAAATCACACACGAGCGGTGCATGGTCCGAATAGGTTACCGGGGGGATCTGGAAATGAACGACCTTGAGTTCCGGACTGTGGAGGATGAAATCAAGCTCTCGTTTAGGCGCCCGGCTTGGGTGTGAAGGTTTTTTGTCGGGGTTGGCGCTGACCAGGCCGGTGGCGCCGAGAAAAAGTTCAAGTTCGCGCATCCCCCAGAGTACATTGAAATCCCCTGCCAGAATTGTCGGACGGTCCACCTCACGAATCAATTTGTACAAACGTTCAAGCTGATACTGTCGATTGCGGTAGGTAAGGGAAAGATGTACCAAAAAAATAGTCACCCGTTCAGTGCACACTTGGATAATCAACCGTTTCACACCCTCGTCAAAGTAATGAAAGCGGTGACTGATTATCGGCATTTTGGTAAGAACAGCATTGCCCTGAGTCCTGAGCAACGGAAACCTTTGCGCCATCGAAGTCGAACCATACTTACTTTCGATCACATGGTGATACCCCAGCTGTTCGGCGATCCTTTCCGCCTGACAGTGCTTGCCGGTACGAAAGGAACCGCCGTCAACCTCCACCAGTCCCATTATATCAGGCTGAACCGATTGGATGAATTCTAGGATTTTATCGAAATTTTGCCGAGATCGTCGCAGGTAACCCGCATAGGGAAAGGGGAAATGAAAGCGGCCTCCAATGCCGGCAGCGTAACGTATATTGTAGAGTAAGAACCGCAAACAACATCCTCCCGCCCCTCTAATTTCGGTGCCGCCGAAGGCCGAACACTCCCTGCGGCTTATTGCTGAACGCCGGATTCACCCCGCCTCTGCCTCTGGCCTTTGATTCGCCACCACTTTCCTGAACTCCGCTCCGCTCCCGCGCCCCGTTCACGACTTCTACGACATCTTCTGTATGTGGCGCGGCAACAAAATGCTCAGCCTTGACCGCCTCGACGCCTTGCGATTCGAGATAGAGGGCATAAAACCGGGAACAATCGTTATAATAACTCTTCTTCTTTAACCAGTGGGGATAGTTGTCCTGAGTTCGGGAATGATGGAAGGTTGAGAGATTCACCAGCAGGGTGGTCATGGATTCCTTGGCCATACGCTGCACGTTGAACGGCTCCCCGAAATACCGGTCGACATCTTCCCGGATAGTGCGCTGCAAGGTGTTAAAACCCAGGCCCCGCACATTGATCTCCGGCAGGTTGAAACGCTGACAGGCCCATGGCAACAAGAGAGCGGCAAGCAAAATTGATTCAGGAATTTTTACAGGTTCAGAGTCATCCGTTCTGATGTGGAGGCGATCCAATACCGTGAAGATCCGCAAAAGATTCTGGCGGACCGTATCCCCATTGTCCCCCTGCATGTATTCTTCGTACAAAGGAAACAGCGCCGACCAGATAGAGGAGCTTATGCAGAGTTCCGCCCAGGCACGACTCGCACCGGATCGCAGGTCCTTGAGTATTTCGTCACGAATACGCGAAGGTGGGCAAAGATGCAGTTTATCGCGATGCAGCTGGAGTGCAGAAAAGGTTTCCGCCTCAATCGCAAACCCTGTCCTTGCCGCATGGCGGATAACCCGCATTATCCGGACAGGATCCCTGATAAAACGTCTGTCCGGGTTGCCAACCATCCGAATGACGCCACGATTAAGATCCTCGACACCACCGATGTAGTCGATGATGGTGTGATTTTCGATTTCATAAAAGAGGGCATTGATGGTGAGATCGCGCCGAAAGGCATCGTCTTCCAGGGTGCCGAAGGTGTTATTCGACGCCAACAACTGTTCGTCGTTATTGATGTCGAATTCACTCCGCGAACGCAGGGTTGACACCTCGACGATTTTGTCGCCCCGAAAGAAAACCTGCACCAGGCGGAAACGACGGCCAATGGTCCGGCTGTTGCGAAACAGCTGCCGCAGTTGGCCCGGTCGGGCATCAGTTGAAATATCGAAATCCTTCGGCGTGCGACCAAGATAGAGATCCCTAACTCCTCCGCCCACCAGGTACCCCTTAAACCCGGCATCACGCAGACGATAGAGCACCTTAAGGGCTTCGCGGTCGAGTTGCTGTTCGCGTATAGGGTGGCCGGATTCAGGAATGACCGTGGCCGTAACCGTCGTTCCTTCTTCCTGGCTGAAAACCTGAGCCTGCGGTTCAACTGTCATAGGGGCGCGCTTGATGTAAAAGGATAAAAACTCATCAGGGAGAAAATTATCCTCCCCATGGACTCAGGCTTGAGCAACCTTTTCCTTGTACACCGATTCCGCCGTCTGGACAAACCGGTTGAAGATCTCCTGAACGGAGAGAATTTCCTTCATTTTAAAGGTGTTGGCTCCGGAAAAGACCAGCCCGTTTTCCACATCGCCTTTCAGGGAGGCTGTCAGCCGCTCGCTGATGCAATATTTATAGTTGCATTTCTTCAGGCATTTAAAACGACATTTTTCGGATGAAATATCGTCTCCTCGTAACATTTTTTCGACAAAGGGGGTCTTGATGGCACGACCCGGCATACCGACCGGCGAGCTTACTAGGACGATATCCTCCTCTCTGGCCTTGAGGAAGGTATCCTTAAACTCCTGCGACACGGAACATTCTTTGCTTAAAACGAAACGTGAGGCTATCTGCACGCCATCGGCACCGTACTTGTCCATCATTTCAGCCATCTCAAAACCGTCAGTAATGCCGCCAGCTGCAATCAGGGGAACCTTGGATATCACTTTACGGATGGCAGGAAAGAGGTCTCGCAGTGAAATCTCAGTTCCCAGATGACCTCCGGCCTCAGCCGCCTCGACAATGACCGCGGCCGCCCCGAGCTTTTCGGCCAAAGTGGCCAAACCCGGTGAAGAGACAATCGAAACAATAGGAATATTATGCGTTTTCCCAATCTTGAAAATATCCCTGGAAAAACCGGCACCCGTGATGATCATGTCAGCCCCTGCCTCAACAGAAGCCATAACCAGCTCATAGAAATCCTTCATAGCATACATGATGTTCACAGCTATGATTCCCTTGGTGGCTTTTTTGGCCTTGCGGATATCCTCTTGCAGTTCCGGCACAGGAATTCCGGAGCCGCCGATAGTGCCGATACCGCCGCATTCAGCTACCGGTATGGCTAGGGCAGAGGTGGAAACCCGGATGGACATGCCGCCCTGGATGATGGGAATTTTTGCTATGAGTGAGCCTATTTTTAATTCTGGCAGTTTCATTCAAACCTCGTGGTCAATTTGTTACAGTGCAAACGAAAAACATCGGGGGGAACACTCCCTGCCCCAAAAAAGATATGCATGATTGGAACATGAAACAATGCCGAGCTCCGGTGCGTTTGTCAAGCATGGTGGCCAGCCCCGAAAAGCAAGGGGCCAAATTTAATAAACATAAAGACTATTCTACCACAAAAAAGCCACATCAGCTTGACTTTTCACCGGTTTTTCGATTACATTCTTATTTTTTATCAGCATCTAGGTTGTTGCATTTGAGGTATAGAGTGCCGCCTATAGTCAAAATTGGAGTTTTTCTTGAAAATTCAAGCTATCAACGGTTTCAAAGACATTCTTCCGGGCAACGTGATCCGGTGGCAATACATAGAGCGGTGCGCCCGGGATATTTTCGAGCGTTTCGGGATGCAGGAAATCCGGATGCCGATCATGGAAAAGACAGAGCTGTTTGTCCGCTCCATCGGCGAAGCCACTGATGTTGTGGAAAAAGAGATGTACACCTTTATCGACAAAGGCATCACTATGCGGCCAGAGGCCACCGCCTCGATCATGCGGGCTTTCATCGAACATGGCCTGCACGTGCAGCAACCGGTGCAACGACTCTACACCATCGGCCCGATGTTTCGCCATGAAAGGCCGCAAAAAGGACGCCTCCGCCAATTTCATCAACTGGACGCCGAAATTATCGGCGCAGTCGAGCCGCGCATCGATGCTGAACTGATCGCTATGGGCCAAATGCTGCTTGACGAACTCGGCCTCAAAACCAGCCTGGAGATCAACTCCCTGGGCTGCCCGGTGTGCCGACCGCCTTTCAAGGCAAGGCTGATAACCTATCTCGAGCAGTCGATCGAGCACCTCTGCGATGATTGCAAGCGCCGAACTCATACCAATCCCCTCCGAGTTCTGGATTGCAAAAAACCATCCTGCAGGGCGCTGGTAATTGAGGCCCCTTCCATGCTCGAGGCCCTTTGCCCCGAATGCGATCACCATTTTCAAGAAGTCCAGGAGGCTCTGCAGGCCTTGCGGGTTCCCTTCCAAATCAACCGTTTCATGGTCCGCGGCCTCGACTACTACACCCGCACGACCTTCGAATTTCTCACCACCGACCTTGGCACCCAGGCTGCGGTGGGTGCAGGAGGGCGATATGACGGCCTGATCGAGCAGTTGGGGGGGCCGCCATTGTCCGGCATTGGATTTGCCATGGGGATAGAACGGATTGCCCTGTTGATGGAGCAGGATACCGAAAGCCATCTGCCTGCTGCCTCTATGGATATCTTCCTCGCTGCTCTGGGCAGCGAGACCCTGGCCCCTTGCAGCCTGCTGGCCCATCTTCTGCGCCAACAAGGCATCAGGGCAGCGATCGACTACAGTGGTCGCAGCCTTAAGGCGCAGCTCAAACAGGCCGGACGGGTCAACGCCCGTTTCACCCTGATCATCGGCGTTGACGAATGGGAACGACAGGAAGGCATTCTCAGAAACATGACCAATCAGGAACAACAGCCCTTTGCCCTTTCAGGAACCCCGGAAGAGCAGAGCCTGCGCCTGAAGCAGCTCCTGCAAACAACGATACAGTAACAGCACTGCCCACCGGCGTCTTCACACCACACTCGAAAAGACACTCGTCGCCGGCACCGCTTTTTCCAGATCCGCCCATGGTGGATCTGCCCACTATTTGGAGAATACACATGGAATCAATGGGAGCGCTCCGGCGCACACACACCTGCAACGACTTAGGCCTCGACTTCCTAGACCAGGAAATCATCCTCATGGGCTGGGTGCTCCGCCGTCGCGATCATGGCGGGGTTATCTTTATTGACCTGCGCGACCGCTGGGGCATCACCCAGGTCGTCTTCAACCCTGAGATCAACGAAGAAATCCATGCCAAGGCGCATCAACTGCGCAGCGAGTGGGTCATCGCCGTACGCGGCCGGGTGGTGCGACGTCCGGGATCCATGGAAAACCCGAAGCTCAAAACCGGGGCTATCGAGATCCTGGTTGACGAACTACGCATCCTCAACACCAGCGAGACTCCGCCCTTCCCGCTCGACGAAGATATTGAGGTTTCGGACAACCTCCGCCTGCAGTACCGCTATCTTGACCTGCGACGCCCTGAAATCGCCAAAAATCTCATCCTCCGTCACCAGGCCCTGCAGTCTGTGCGGACCTATCTCAATGACAACAATTTCCTTGAGATCGAAACCCCGATGCTCACCCGCTCCACTCCGGAAGGGGCTCGCGATTATCTGGTACCGAGCCGGGTCAATGCCGGCAAATTCTTCGCCCTGCCCCAGTCGCCACAGCTGTTCAAGCAGATTCTGATGGTTGCTGGCATGGACCGCTATTACCAGATCGTCAAGTGCTTCCGCGACGAGGACCTCCGCGCTGACCGCCAGCCCGAGTTCACCCAGATCGATATGGAGTTGAGCTTCATCACCGAAGACGAGATCATCACCATCGTCGAAGGCATGATCAAGGCACTCTTCAAGGCCACCAAGGACATTGACCTACAGCCGCCCTTCCGCCAGATGACCTATGATGAGGCCATCCGCCGCTTCGGCACGGACCGGCCCGACGTCCGTTTCGGCCTGGAACTGGTCGATCTGACCGAGGCTTTGCGGAACTGCGGTTTCAAAGTCTTCAACTCGATCATTGAAAAAGGCGGCGTGGTCAAGGCTATCAACGCCAAGGGCTGCGGCGGGTTTTCCCGCAAGGATCTCGATGATCTCACCGAATATGCCGGTCGTTTCGGGGCCCGCGGCATGGCTTGGATTAAGGTCAAAGAGGATGAATGGCAATCGCCGATCACCAAATTTTTCAGCGAAGATGAACTCAAGGCCATGGCCGAGGCCCTCGACGCCCAGCCCGGTGACCTCATCCTCTTCGGGGCAGACAAGGCCAAGACCGTTCATCAGGTTCTCGCCGAGCTCCGGCTGGAGTTGTCACGACGCCTCGGACTAGTGACAGAAGGCAGCTTCAACTTCCTTTGGGTCACCGATTTCCCCCTGCTTGAGTACGACGAGGAACAAAAACGCTACACCGCTGTCCACCATCCCTTCACCGCACCCAACGAGGACCAGCTGGCCTTACTCGAGACCAATCCCGGCGAAGTGAAAAGCCGAGCCTACGACCTGGTCCTCAACGGCACCGAGATCGGCGGCGGCTCGATCCGTATCCACAGCCCGGCCATGCAGAAAACCGTATTCAGCGCTCTGGGCATCGAAGCTGAAGAGGCCCAGGAAAAATTCGGTTTTCTCCTCCGTGCCCTTGAGCTTGGTGCCCCACCCCACGGCGGCATCGCCTTTGGTGTCGACCGGTTAATGATGCTGCTCACCGGATCGCCCTCCATCCGCGACGTCATCGCCTTTCCCAAGACCCAGAAGGCGACATGTCCGCTCACTGACGCCCCGTCATCGGTAGCGCGTAAACAACTGACCGAACTGCACTTGCGACCGGACTGGAAGGAAAAAGAATAATCACCACGAAAATTGCGCTGCAGCAAAGGATACAGGAGCAGTTGTTTAACGCTGCTCCTGCCAAACCCCGTCAATCAGCAGCTCGTTGGGCCGAAAAGCGTTTTTATAACTCATACTGGGATGGCCATCGATCCAGTAGCCAAGATAGAGGTGGTCGATTTTCTGGGATGCGCAGAAATGATTCATGGTGAGGATGTTCAAGGTGCCTGGACTGCGCCAGCTCTGTTCAGGATCAAAAAAGAAGTAGACCGCATTCAACCAAGATGACGCGCTATCGACCACTGCCACGCCAAGCAACTGCTCGCCGACCCGATAACGGATTTCAAAACAGCGACTGATGCTAGTGATGAAAAAACCGGTATAATAGCTTTCAGCACCACTGCGTCCCTCAGGGAAACGGGTCGAGAGAAAACGCTGCAGCAGAGCCAGATTCTCCCGTGACATCGTCAAAGGAGCGATCTCGACTGCGACATCCAGATTTTTTTTCCAGACACGGCGCTGATTACGGTTGGGCTGGAACCGATCCGGACGCATCCGAATCGGCACGCACAAGCGGCAACCCGGACAACGCATAGTATACATGCAGTTGCCGTTGCGCCGGTAGCCGTAGGCGAGCAACTCGCCCATGGCTACATCATCAAGCCGGTCGAACATTGCCTGATGATAGACGGCAATCTGCCCCATGCCATACGGACATTCGTCAACGGCGTTGCCAAATAAACGATCAATCTCCCTGGCTAGCCCTGGCGGGACATTCTTATGCCCTCCCTCCTCTCCTGTCACGCCGAACCTCCCTTCCCCGCTACACCAGCCCCTGATCGAGCATAGCGTCTGCGACTTTGATAAATCCGGCGATATTGGCCCCGGCAAGATAGTCACCTTCCTGGCCATAGGCCGCTGCAGCCTCAAGACAGGTGCGGTGAATATCTTTCATAATCAGTCGCAAGCGCCTATCCACTTCCTCACGCGGCCAGCTGATCCGGGTGGAATCCTGGGCCATCTCCAGTCCAGAAACAGTGACCCCTCCTGCATTGACAGCCTTTGCCGGTCCGTAGAGGATGCGGTGCTCCTTAAAAATATCGACAGCCTCAGGGGTTGAGGGCATGTTCGCCCCTTCGCAGACCAGATACACTCCACCATCGACCAGATGCTGTGCATCCTTGCCATTAATCTCGTTATGGGTGGCACCCGGTACGGCACAATCAGCCTTATGTAGCCACAAGGGATTATAATCGAGATCGGGATCGGTCGCGACATAGACCGACCGTGGATATCGCTCGCTATATTCACGGATGCGTCCCCTGTGGACATTCTTGAGTTCCTTGATATACGCCAATTTGTCGGCGTCTATGCCGTCTTCATCAAAAATAGAGCCCGAAGAATCCGACATGGTCAAGGCCTTGCCGCCTAACTGCAGAATCTTTTCCGCGGTGTACTGGGCGACATTACCGGATCCGGAAAGCAGACAACGTTTACCCTCCATAGTTTCCCCACGAAGACCGAGCATTTCCGAGGAAAAATAGACCACACCGTAGCCGGTAG
>CAZSIJ010000022.1:0-61491 GCA_964607065.1 uncultured Desulfobulbus sp.
CGGGGGCAGCCGAAGTTGAGCCGGACAAAACCGGGAAGGCCGAAGTCGGCGCCATCGGAGAGTCCGACTCCAGCTGCTTCAAAGAAGTGCGCCGGGTTGTTGATACCACTTTCTCGCGTATCGATCCAGGCGAGATAGGTCGCCTCCACCGGGGTGACGTTCAGGCCGGACATGTCGGCCACCGCTCGGAGCACCAGGTCACGATTGCCGCGCAGGTACTCGATCAACTCCCGTCGCCACGGTTCCCCATAGCGGTAGGCTGCCTCAGTGGCGGTATAGCCGAGCAGGTTGACATGGGGCACGATGCCGTCCATGGCATGAATAAAGGACTTGCGGAGCGTCTGGTCGGCAATGACGGCGAACGAGCAGCCCAGCCCCGGAATGTTGTAGGTCTTGCTCGGGGCATGGAGGGTGATGGTTCGGCTGGCGATCTCAGGTGCCAGCATGGCGATGGGGAGATGGTGCTTGTCGGCATCGAGAATCAGGCCGGCATGGATCTCATCGCTGCAGATGATCAGGTCATAACGTGCCGCTAACTCCGCCAGGCCGAGCAGCTCCGCCTTTGTCCAGACGCGCCCCACCGGGTTATGCGGATTACAGAGGAGAAAAAGACGGGTGCGCGGGGTAATGGCCCGTTCCAGGGCCTTCAGGTCCATCTCCCAACACGATTCGTTCAGCTTGAGCGGCACCTTGATGGTTGTGCGTCCCGCCAGGGTCGGTGCGGTCATGAAGGGGGGATAGATGGGGGTGACGGTGAGCACGGCATCGCCTATCTCGCCGACCGCCCGGCAGGCAACATTCAGCCCGCAGACCAAGCCTGGCAGCCAGACCAGCCACTCCGGTTCAACCGTCCATGCATAGTCTTTTTTGAGATGCGAGATTACCGATTCCGTCAGTTCTCCGGGAGGTGCGGTATATCCGAAGATGCCATGGTCGACGCGCGCATGCAGGGCCTCAAGCACCGCCGGAGGCGAGCGGAAATCCATATCCGCTACCCACAGGGGAATAATGTCGCGCCCCTGGTACCGGTCCCATTTTATGCTGGCCGAGTGGCGGCGATCGATAATCGTATCAAAATCAAAGCGGGAGGAATGCATTTATCCCTTCAATTCCCAGGCGGTCAGTTCAGCAACACTGTGCTGAAACTTACGGCGTGTCTCACGGATGACGAACGGCACATCGCACGGCTCTGCCAGCAGGCGGAAGTGCGGTGCCAGCAGATCTTTCAAGGCGTCCAGGGTCCAGACCGGCTCACCGGCATCGCGGTAACCTCCCAGCCATTCCTCCTTCTTGGTGTAGGCCTCGTCCCAGGTGTAGGGCGAGGTGAGCACCAGAATGCCGCCCGGATTGATCCGTTCATGGATGCTGGCGAGGAAGGTGCGAGGGGAATAGAGACGATCGATCAGGTTGGCTGCCAGCACCAGATCATAGCCGGTGAACTTCTCCGGCAGGTTGCAGGCATCGGCCTGGGAAAAATCGACCCGGTCACGGTAGGCCTCCAGGCCCAGTTCCGCCAGCCCGATTTCATGGAACGAGCAGATCTCGCCCTCTTCCGGAAAGGTGTAACGGAGGTAGCCTTCTTCCTGCATGCGTGTGGCCAGACGGAAGAAACGGGTGGAAAAATCGAGTCCGGTCACCTTGGCAAAACCGCCTCGGGCCAGCTCGAAGGAGGCCCGGCCGACCGCGCAGCCTAGATCTAAGGCATGTTCGGCCTTGCGGCCCTGCATCCATCCCAGGCAGGCGCTGGCGCAGGCCGATGCAAAATTGGCCACTCCGAAATGTTCCTTGCCGTAATGGGCCTCGCAGTATTGCGCGGTCAAGGCGTCAGTTTCATACTGATCCTGGTGGATTTCCACCGGGGCGCTGCTTTCGACATAACGGAAACCTGCATGCTGGAAAAAATGGCGGCGGAAAGCGTACCGGGCGTCACGGGTGGCCTCGTTGCCGGTGGAGATCCAGGAGCCGCCTTTGATCAGGTTGTGGCGGGTATCGAAGGTAGGGGTGGAAAAATCGTCGTACCAGGGGTGAATTTTGAAACCATGGAAGGGATAGATCGGGGTCTCGGTCCACTGCCAGACATTGCCGATCACATCATAAAAATTGCCGGTACGGAAACGGTCGACCGGACAGGAAGAACTCCAGTGTTCCAGATTGATGTTGCCGGGAGCCTGCTGCCACCAGGGCTGATCCGGGATATCGCAGGCATCGCGCAGCCGGTGCCACTCGTCCTCGGTGGGCAGGCGGATGGGCAGACCGGTGCGGCTGGCTTGCCAGTTGCAGAAGGCCTTGGCCTCCAGTTGGTTGACCTCAACGGGCCAGTTCCAGGGGAGGGGGGTGACTTCCAGCATAGTCCGCAGGCCCCAGGTGTCACCTTGAGTTTTCACCCAGAACAGCGGATGTTCGGCCTGCTTGAAGCTGCGCCAGTTCCACCCTTCCTCGGTCCACCACTGCGGATCGCGATACCCGCCGGCCTCGACAAAGGCGAGGAACTCCCGGTTCGAGACTAGATACTCACCGGCCTTGAAAGCCTCCACCTCGGTTTCCCTGTGTCCGTATTCGTTATCCCAGCCGTAGAGGGCATGGTCAGCGGCTTTGCCCAGCACCACTCGGCCGCCCGGAACCGGCAACAGCCGATTCTGCGGTGGTTCACCCGTTTCCCGGCAGATCTCCCAGAAGGGATGCTTGATCACCTGGTCAAGCGGCAGCTGGCGGATCAGCACCGAGGAGGTTTCCAGATGGATACGCTCATGCTCAATCCCCATCATGATCGCCCAGAACGGGTTTTCCCAAGTAATCGGCAGGTTCATCGGCAGGCGGCGGATCAGCCCGTCGACCAATTCCCGTACCTGATCGCGGTAGGCCTTGACCTCCTGGCGTGAAGGCCAATCGTAATGGCGTGCGTCGAGGTCATCCCACGACATTTCATCCACTCCGACAGCAAACATGGATTCGAAGCGCGGGTTGATGCGGGTGTCGATCAGGCGGGCAATGGTCAGCTTGTTGATGAAAAAGGTGGCAGTATGGCCGAAGTAGAAGATCAGCGGGTGACGCAGGCGATCAGCTCGCAGGTAAAAAGTGGCATCGTCTTTCAAGGTCTCGTAGAGCCGTTCGTCGATATCGAAGGTTTTGTGGAAATACTCGAGAATTTCGGCACGCTTCTGCTCGGGATCGCCTTGGTTAAGAAGTGTGGTTCGGGTGGTGCGGATATCCATGATCAGGCTCCCCTATGGGGTAAGAATTGATATTGTTGCGTTTAAGGATAGTCGGTTGCGGTGATCAGCCCTGTTGTGGCAGAGCCCACCCACCCCCCAGAGCCTTATAAAGGGACACCAGGCTTGTCAACTGGTTTGCCTCCGAGTTCTGCAGACTGCTTTGAGCGCTCAACAAGGCGCGCTGGGTAACCAGGACTTCCAGAAAGGTGCTGAGTCCTCTGCGGTAGCGCTCGTTGGCCATGGTCACTGCCTCTTGGCTGGCGCGGACCGTTTCGACGAGCAGGCGATGCTTGGCCCGTTCCGCGTAATAGGCTGCCAAAGCATTTTCAACGTCCTCTAGCGCACTGTTGTACGCTGCCCGAAATTTGGCGAGACGTTCGGCGTAGACAGCCCGCCTGTTCTCAATAGTCGCGGTTGTTTTGCCGCCGTCGATCAGCGGTAGCGAGACGCCGGGGACGATGGACCAGTAGCGGCTCGATGTTGCCAGAAAATTCGAGGTGCTGCTGGCCTGCAGGCCCAGACCAAGCGTTAGATCAAAGGTCGGATACAATCCGGCCGTGGCCGCTCCGATATCGGCTGATGCAGCGGCGAGCTGCCGCTCTGCCTGCCTGAGATCGGGCCGTCGTTGGAGGAGTTCGGAGGGGAGTCCTGGGGAGAGCAGCCCCGTGACTGTGGGTAAGGGCCGGGCGGCGGACAACACTGTTTTCAGTGCATTCGGCTCTTGGGCCAGCAGGAGACTGAGGCGATGGATGGATTGTTTGCCTGCGGCCTCCAGCGGTGGGATCCCCGATTCGGTGGCCATTTTCTGTGCTTCGGCCTGGGCCACATCAAGTGCGCTGGTCAATCCGAGCGCACACCGTTTGCGGGTGATTTCGACAGTCTCTTGCTGCAGCTCCAGGTTGCGGAGGGTGAGGTCGAGTTGGGCCTGGCTGGCGCGCAGCTCGATATAATTCCGGGCAACATCGCCCAGCAGGGTCAACTGGGCAGCGTGCAGTTCCTCGACGCTGGCATCGAAGCGTGCTCTGGCCCCTTCAACGCTGCGCCGGATTCCCCCGAACACGTCCAGTTCCCAGCGGGCATCGAATCCGGCCTGGAACACCGTGGTGATTGCAGGGCCAGCCACCGTCAGGTTTTCACTCTTGGCACTATAGTTCACGGCCCCCCCCGCGTTCACCGCCGGCAGGCCTGAGGCACCGGCCAGGGTCAGGGCGGCGCGGGCCTGGACGATGCGCGCCCGGGCTTGCTCGAGCTCCAGATTGCTTCCTGCTGCCTGGTTAATCAGCCGGTTCAATACCGGATCCCCGAAGGCCTGCCACCAGGCAGTTGTTTCCAGCAGGGACGTCGTTGTCGCGTCCGTTTTGCTTTCTCCCCATTGCGACGGTGCGTCGAGCGCCGGGCGCTGGTAGTCCGGGCCGACCGGGCTGCATCCACTCAGGAGTGCCGTCAGGGCTAGAGCGCACCAAACTGGTATTTTCACGGTTTGCCTCCGGTGGCGGCTGGTTTGATGGCGGCCTCGATCTCGGGGGTCTCTATAAAGACATCCATCTGCTGGCCGACGTAGGCAGGGAGCAGGCGTCGCGAAAAACTGTAGATGACCTGGAGGACCCGGGTGTCGACCCGCTCGGTGCTGTTGCCGGTAAGGGATCGCTTTGGGGTCACGAAAGGTTCCACCCGGACAAAGGCGAGCTCGGCCTTCAAGGCACGATTGCCGCGCATGGAGGCAACCGCCCTGGTCTCAGGCTTGAAACGCCAGGCGTCATTCTCATCGATATCGACCCGGACGTAAAGCAGGTCGAGATTGCCCAGCATGATCAACGGGGTTGCCAGCACTCCGGTCTGGGCATATTCGCCCGGACGGATATTGACCTGCAGGATTTCAGAGGGGATGGGGGCGCGCACGGTCAGGCGTTCAATGGAGGTTCGCGTCGATTTGACGTCGGCCTCTGCGGCAACGACCGCTGCCTTTGCACTCTCCAGCTTAGCCTGTGCTAGCAATTCAGCGTTGCGCCGCTTCTGCACATCATCGATACTGACCGCCCGCCCATCGGTGGCACTGTGTACCAGGGCATATTGCGACCGGGCATCTTCCAGTGATGCTTTCGCCTCCTCAACGGCCGCCTGGACCTTGGCCAGGCCGGCTAGTTTGACCAGCAGTTCGGCCTGCAGGTCGCGATCATCAATCTGAAAAAGGCGATCACCCGTGTTGAGTTTATCGCCAACCTTGACAAAGACGGTTTTGACGATCCCAGGGATTGCGGTACCGATATTGATGTTGTTGCTACTCGACTCGATGATCCCAGCTCCGCCGATGTAGGATTTGAAAGGCGCCTGGGCAGGCTGGGTGATCGGCTGGGCCGGGGGTCTTTTTTTCTCGGCCTGGATGGCAACCACAATCGCGATCGCCAGCCCAAGGGCTGCGATGGCGGGAAGAAGCTTATTTTTGAGATTCATCCTGTTTCCTCTTGGGAAAGAGAGTCGGCGTCGACCTGAACAACCCGGCCATCGTCCATGTGCGCGATGCGGTCGGCAAATTTGAAGATGCGGGCATCGTGGGTCACTATCACCAGGGCTCGGTCGTGGCCTACAGCGAGTTTCTTCAGAATAGCCATCACCCGCAGCCCGGTCTCGTGATCGAGTGCGCTGGTGGGTTCATCGCACACCACCAGTTTGGGGTTGTGCACCAGTGCTCGGGCAATTGCCACCCGCTGCTGCTGGCCCCCGGAAAGTTGGGTGGGCAGGGAGTGCTCCCGGCCTTCCAGTCCGACCTCCTGCAGCCGCTCATGGGCGCGGGCCAGCCCCGCCTCCATGCTCATGCCGTTGATCAGCAGCGGAATCGCCACATTTTCTGCCGCAGTCAGGGTGGGAATCAAGTTGAAGGACTGAAATACGAAGCCGATGTTCTTGCCGCGGTAGAGAACGCGATCGGTTTGGAGAAATTGCTTGAGATTCTGGCCAAACAGTACGCATTCGCCTTCGTCCTGGTCGAGAATCCCGGCAATGATGGAGATGAGGGTTGTTTTGCCGCAGCCGGAGGGGCCAACAAGCATCAGCAGTTCGCCGGGATGCACATCGAGGTGGATACCGCGCAGGGCGTGGACCTTCGTTTCTCCACTGCCGTACACCTTGGTGATGCCGTCACAGTGAACGGCTAAACTTTCCTGTTCGTTCATCATTTAAAGACGATAGCAGGTTCCAGTTTCATGACCTTGCGGACACTGAACAGGGCCGCGAGGAGCACGATAACCGCTACGGCAATGGCGCTCCCCAGCAGGAGCTGCCAGTTCAGGGTCATGGCCAGGCCGGTGCCTCCACGAGTTGCTGCTGCAAAGGCGCCGGTGATGCCGGCGCCGATGCCAAAGCCGACAAAACCCACCAGCAGGGCTTGGAGCAGGATCATCCCCTGTAGCATCCGGTCGGTGGCGCCCATCGCCTTGAACACCGCAAAATAGCGCAGATTATCCAGAGTGAAATTGTAGAAGATCTGGCCGGTAACGGCCGCACCGACCACGAAGCCGACAATGACCACGAAACCGAAATTGGTAAGGATGCTGGTGTTCTTGCGAATGTACTGCAGGGTCATCGCTTTGAACTCGTCGGGAGTCCGCGCGGCCATGTTGGTAACGCTGGTAATGCGCTGGGCAACTGCGGCTACCGGCTCGTCGGTCTTGGCTTTGACCAGGATGTAGGAAAGCATCTTACGTTCGGAGAGGGCATAGGTGGTGGCACGGGAATAGGTAGTGTAGATGATCGGTTGGGAGCCGAAGGTAGCGGCGGCTCGGGCGATGCCGACCACCAGGGCTCGCTGGTCGTTTATTTCCAGCACGTCGCCGACTTTGAGCGGGGTGGCTTTGCCGCCAGGGGTCAGGGAGGGGGTGGCAAGCCGCCCGTTGGCACCCGCTTCATCGACGATCACCCCATTGGGCAGGCGCAGGTCCGCGAGATGCCCCTGGAGCATAAGGCCTGGGCCGCCGATCAGGGTCGCATCGTCAAGGCCGAGCATATTGGAGGTGATGAGGACTCCGTTGGCCAGGCGAACTCGTGTGTTCCCCTTGTACAAAGGTACAGCCCACTCGACTCCCTTTACTCCACGCACTCGGTAGAGTTGGGTGTCGAGCATGGGCTGGGAGTCATCAACGAACTGAACCATGGGGTCCATGACCCAGATGTCAGGCAGGGCGACGTCGGAGATAAAACTGTAGGTCCGGGAAAAAATGGAAATCAGGATGCCCGGCTGCTGGATCATGAGCACGGAAGCCAGGGCTATCCCAGTGATGATGCCGATATATTTGCCACGGTCGCCAAAGAGCATCTTGAGTGCAATTTGAAACATATGCGAACCCTCCCGGGGTGAATGTTGACGGGAACGTCTCCGAGCACATCGTCAACTGCGTTGCCTCCTTCCAGAGGGCAACTCAGTTGTTTCAGGAATCAACTGAGTCGTGCAGGTAAATGATAAGGAGTCCCTCTAATCGCGGGTCAGTTGCCGGTAGCGGATGCGGTGCGGCTGTTCAGCATCGGCTCCTTTGCGGGTTTTGTAATCGCGCTCGTAGTCGGAATAGTTGCCCTCAAACCAGACCACCTCGGAGTTGCCCTCAAAGGCCATGATATGGGTGGCGATCCGGTCAAGGAACCAGCGGTCATGGCTGATGATCACCGCGCAGCCGGCGAAATTTTCCAGCGCCTCTTCCAGTGCCCGCATGGTGTTGACATCGAGATCGTTAGTCGGCTCGTCAAGCAGCAGCACATTGCCGCCGTCCTTGAGCATCCGGGCGAGATGAACCCGGTTGCGTTGACCGCCAGAGATCTCGCCGACTTTGTTTTGCTGATCGCTGCCGGTGAAGTTGAACTTGGCAACATAGGCGCGTGCATTCACTTCCCTGGTGCCGAGCCAGACAGTCTCCTGGCCTTCGGTGATGACCTGGAAGATGGTCTGGTTGGGATCGAGGCAGTCGCGCGACTGGTCGACATAGGAGAGTTTGACCGTCTCGCCGATGCGGATCGAGCCGGCGTCCGGCTGGTCCTGACCGGTTATCATTCGAAACAACGTGGTCTTGCCAGCGCCGTTGGGACCGACAATACCGACGATACCGCCTGGGGGCAGGGAAAAGCTCATGTCCTCCATCAGCAGCCTGCCATCATAGGCCTTGCAAAGCCCCTCGGCCTCGATAACCAGCTTGCCAAGACGCGGTCCGGGCGGGATGTAAATCTCGAGATCGCTCCCGGCTTTCTCGCTCTGCTGGTTGAGGAGATTTTCGTAGGAGGTAATGCGGGCCTTGGATTTGGACCGGCGCCCCTTGGGGCTCATCCGGATCCATTCCAGCTCGCGTTGCAGGGTCCGTTGCCGTTCGCTCTCCTTCTTTTCCTCCTGGGCCAGACGTTTCTGTTTTTGCTCGAGCCACGAGGAGTAATTGCCCTTCCACGGAATGCCCAGGCCCCGGTCGAGTTCCAGGATCCATCCGGCGACGTTGTCGAGGAAATAGCGATCATGGGTGACGGCGATGACCGTCCCCGTGTATTTTTGCAGATGCTGCTCCAGCCAGGACACCGATTCGGCATCCAGATGGTTGGTAGGCTCGTCCAGAAGGAGAATGTCGGGATTTTTCAGCAGAATCCGGCACAGCGCCACCCGCCGTTTCTCACCGCCGGAAAGTACGCCGGTCTTCATCTCCGGGGGCGGGCAGCGCAGCGCTTCCATGGCCATTTCCAGGCGCGAGTCTAGGTTCCAGGCATCGGTGGCATCTAACTTGTCCTGGACCTGGGCCTGACGGTCGATGAGCGCCTGCATGGCGTCGTCATCCATGGGCTCCGCGAATTTTTCGTTGATAACATTGAACTCGTTGAGCAGGTCAACAGTGGCTTGCGCCCCTTCCTCAACGATCTCCCGTACGGTTTTTTCAGGGTCAAGCATCGGTTCCTGGGGCAGGTAATCGATGGTGAACCCTTCTGAAAGGAGGGTTTTGCCGTCGAATTCCTGGTCGATGCCGGCGAGAATGCGCAGGAGCGTACTCTTGCCCGAGCCGTTGAGCCCCAATACCCCGATCTTGGCCCCATAAAAATAGGAGAGGGAAATATCTTTCAGGATCTGTTTTTGACCATATTTTTTGCTGACTTTAATCATCGAATAGATGATCTTGTTCGGTTCGTTAGCCATAGGGCACCATGTTAAGTATTTAAAATAGTTTAGTTTTCTTTAGAAGAGCGGGCCGTAACTTTTACTGATCTAATTTGTCCTTGTGAGGGCCAATTTGATTATTTGTTTTTGTGTGGCTAATATTAGTAAAATCGATGTCCCGAGTACAGTTATATTTAGATTTTGTGGCGCCCGGTTAGCTTATTAATATCCTTCGAGCCCTCCGCTGCGTTCGCGTCTTGACTTCTAGACAGGCGATTAGTGGTATCTGCATTGTCGTTATTGTTTTTACAAAAGAAAGAGGCCGGAAGAATTGAATCTTCTGGCCTCTTGAAAGTCACCGTGTGCGTGATAGAAATAAATTATTCGTTCTTTGCTTCCTTTAATTAACCAGTTCCCAAGTGCCGCTATAGGCTATGACTCCGATCTCTTTGGTTTTTTTAACTTTTAAGCAAAACATTATACTCCAAAGAGCACTCCGAGCCTCCTTTTGTTGAGATGATTTATGAAACAGCACAGAGGCGAGGTACTTTTCGAATCGTAAGCAAGTTGCAGCAAAATTACTTCAATCCCTTCTCATTAAAAAACTTGCTGTATTTCTTGTCTGTAATCTTGATATGTTTAAATAACCAATCGCTCAGGAAATTCATAACTTCGATTGTCAAAGTCACCTTGCCCGTTTCAAATTCTTTCTTAAAGCCAGTGACTTTCTTAACAAAAGCAGCGTGTTCTTTTTTATGGTTATCGGCATCAGGATAACTAAATTTGGTGAAATATTTCTCCTCCTGGTTGAAATGCGTTGCAGTATACGACACTAAACCATCTAATATTTTACCCGTAATTTCTTTTCCTTTACCAATTTTCATTGCATCGTAAAGCTCGTTTATCATAACAACAAGCTTTTTGTGTTGCATGTCAATTTCACCGACATTCACGCTCAAATTGTCACTCCAGGTAATCATAGCCATATCGTAATTCCTTGTAAATTGTACTAGTGGCAGCCATTGTATTTTCCATGACTGGCAGTTGTTCTCAATTATCTGTTTTCAATATGTATTATTATCCAACTTAATTAATCTACAGTATTCTGAAAACTATTATTTAAAACAACCCTTGTAGATAGATGAGAAAATAAGGGCCGTAACCGAATATTCTACCTCATTGTTTTAGAACAGCGAGAGACGGGTAAGACAAAAGACCACTTTTGCTGACCCGTCTCTCCCCTGCAAATCATTTGTCATTAAAACAGCTATCGGATCGATCTTTTCATATTTTGAAATGGCGAACTGAATCTTTGAGTTGCTCGGCCATACGTGTAAGATTGACGGCGTTTGTCTTCATCTTGGAGCTTCCTTGTGAAATAGAATCTGTGGACTGACTAATCTCGGCGATGTCACGAGCCACCGAGGTTGAAACCATCGAGACCTGAGCTACATTTTCCGTCACTTCCTGGATTCCTACGGTAGCTTCACTGATATTGGTCGCAATTTCGTTGGTGGTGGAGGATTGTTCCTCGACCGCGGTGACGATAGAGTTAACGATGGCATTGACATCATTAATCACCTGTGAAATTTGCTGAATCTGTTTGACCGTGGCTTCAGTGGATCCTTGGATAGATTCAATCCGACTCTTTATTTCTCCGGTTGCTCCAGCAGTTTGCTTTGCAAGTTCTTTAATCTCATTAGCCACCACCGCAAACCCCTTGCCAGCTTCTCCGGCTCGCGCAGCTTCAATGGTGGCATTCAGAGCAAGAAGATTGGTCTGCTCGGAGATCTCAGTGATTGCTTCGGTGACACGCCCGATTTCATGAGCTGCTCGCCCAAGTTCATCTACTTTCTCGGACGCAGAACTTGCCTCTGACACAGCGATTTTAGTAATATTTTGAGCTTTCTCAGTCGAACGGACGATTTGATTAATGGTTGAAGTCATTTCGGTGGTCGCCGATGAAACCATGGCAATATTGGTTGCGGCCTGTTCGGTTGCTGCAGCAACAGTCGACATGTTGGTACTCATCTCTTCAGCCGCTGCTGCAACGGAAATGGTTCTTGAAGCTGCGTCAGCGGAGCTTACAGAAGCTGAGTCAGCCGATGTGCTCAATTCTCCAGCGGAATCAAACAACTGGTCGCCTGCCTGGACAATCCCCTTGATCATCGTGTTAAGTTTTACGGTCGTTTGTCCCAATTTACTGATCATGTCACCGATTTCATCTTCGCTCGTCGCCTTCAGTGTTCCACTGAGATCGCCATCAGCGAGTCGGTCAATAAAGCCGTTAACAATGCGCAATGGTTTTATAATACTGTTTTGTAGCAGATACATGCAGACTAATATGACGACCGATAGAATGCCGGCCACGGACAGCATCACACTCCAGCGCGCTTTAGCAATAGCCTTGTTGGCGTCATCCAATGAGCTGATAATTTCAAATGCACCGTGGATTTCCCCTTCACGCCATCCTTCCTTAATTCCTCCGGTCACGTCCTTTTCACCGCGCGGATCACCATGACAGTATAGACATTCAGTCGTCAGTCGAATAGGTTTGAAGTAACGTATCTGATTGTCTTCGATGACGATTTTCTCGGTGAGGTTGTTGCGGCTTATTTCATCAAGAATTGCCTTTTCAAGGCTGTCAGGCGTATTTTTCGAATTTCTTGGGTCTATTTTTGGAACCCGAAAAACATATCCGGCTTCTTGTGCTTTTGATGCGGCCACATTCAAAGCCATGATGACCGGGACAGCCCGAAGAATATTGTCTGAGGTAAGCTGATCAAATGGTTTAACAACGCCATTTTGTAGATTCTTAGCCATTTCATTTCGGGTCGCCTCAGCCATTAAAACAATACCGGCACTCTTAGAGATAATTGCTTTTTCAGCACTTGAGCGAATATCGTTAATTCGTTGCCAAGCAAGCAAAGTCGCAATAATAACCGGGCCGATCAGGGTCAAAGTGAGAATTTTCCATTTAATACTTAGCTTGGACAAATGCATTTCAGTCTCTCCTATTCATGCTCTACATCCAGTTATTAATCAACTCTTCGGATAAGGGAGGAAGCGTGCTTATTGAATCTACTACGGTAATAACAATCCCTAATATTCAGTTTGCCACATATTTTCATCATATCAAATCAAAATTTGAAAATCGAAATTTACCAACTTGAGGTTGACCTGTTCCATTTTTATGTGCCGGGTCTCGTGGACTCCACAAGCAATGACCTACCAATGTGAAGCCGACAGCAGGAGCTGTGCCGTTTGACCAGGATGCTCTGCTTTTCCCCTTGCATTCTTGCGGAAGTCCTGGTTTTCTTGAAAAATTATTACATTTGGATGAGGATGAAGAGGGGGTAACTCTTCTTCATGCAACAACGGTCAATTCTTGTGGAGCTTGGACATGGTTAAAATTTTGCAAATCATTCTGTCGGCATTTGTTTTAGTCGGCATTTTCGGCTGTGGTGGCGTCAAGGAAGTCAAGCAACTTGTAGGTCTTGGTGGTAAGGACCGGACCGTTTATACCGGCCCGAACTATGCGCCGACCAGTCAAGTCGCCATCGCTTTCCAGCCGGCTCAGGTGCCGAAGTCCTGTCGGGTCTTTGCCGAAGTGATGGTGCAGTTGCCACCCAAGCTTACAGGTAAGGACGTCGAAAGCACCATTTTAAACGAGGCGGGGAAAAGAGGAGCGGATCAGGTGCTGATTGGGCAGAGTCGGCAGGGCGATGATAAAGGCACACGTTTTCTCTACTACGGCCCCGACAAAGAATATTTTTGCTCGGAACAATGCGGCAGCTGGAAGTTCGGTTTCGACGTTTGGGAGAATCAGGGAGAATGGGTGAATGTTGGTTATAAGGAGTGGGGCAAAGCCGAAGTCCGCTATGATGCGCCCCTGGTTATGCAGGTGGCTTTTTTACAGTGCCGGTAACTGGTGCAGGCAAGCTTCCACAAGCTCGCCGTCACTAACATGATAAATAACTAACGATTACAGGCTGTTTGCCGATCGATTACCATGTTGGAAGGTCACGATGTTGCATTTAGATGGTGATGCCTTTGCCCGGATTATCGACAATCTGCATGACGGACTCTACTTTGTTGATACCAATAGAGTCATAACCTACTGGAACAGGGCGGCGGAACGAATTTCCGGTCATTCCTCTGCCGAGGTGGTCGGTAAATCCTGTGCGGACAACATACTGACCCATATCGATTGCGATGGCAATCATCTCTGCATAGAAGGGTGTCCTCTGGCTGCAACCATTGCCGATGGTGCGGATCGTGAAGCGGAAATTTACATGCATCACAAAGATGGTCATCGTATCCCGGTTTCGGTTCGGGTCAGTACCCTCCGGGACTCGGCCGGCAATGTTATGGGCGGTGTAGAGTTATTTTCCGATATCAGCAACTTGCAGGCCAATACCCTTCGGGTTGCCGAGCTAGAAAAATTGGCCCTTCTTGATAGCCTTACCCAACTGGCCAATCGGCATTACCTGAATAGAGAAATACAGGCCAGATTCGAAGAATATAAACGCCATGCAATCCCTTTGGGTCTGCTTTTTATCGATATCGATCATTTTAAAAAGGTGAATGATACCTATGGGCATGATGTCGGCGATGAAGTCCTGCGTTTTGTGGCTCAGACTTTCATTGCCAACTCGCGGCCATTCGATCTTTACGGTCGCTGGGGTGGCGAGGAATTTTTAGGGGTAATTCGCAACATTAGCGCCGCAGACCTTGAACATCTGGGTAACAGACTTCGGATTTTGATTGAAAATTCGTATATCATCCATGACGATCAGAAAATTCAAGTAACGGTTTCCCTCGGCGCAACGCAAGTGGGCGAGCAGGACACGATCGAACTGCTCGTAAAACGGGCGGATGCCCTGTTGTATCAAAGCAAGCAAACAGGGAGGAATCGTCTCACCATGGGCTGATCAATTGAACGCTTGTGGAGGGCTGTTATCCGGAATTTTTGTAAAATTATAAAAGGGGAATCGTTATGTCTGTTGTTAAGTGGCGAGATTCGTACAATATCGGTATCGAGCAATTCGACCAGGAACATCATAGGATTGTTGACTTGATCAACCTCATGTTTGAGGCCGTTCGGGATAAAAGTGGCAAAGAGGTTGTGGAAAAGATTTGCCAGGATGTCCTTTCCTATACCGAATACCATTTTGCCAACGAAGAACAGGCGCTGCGCGAGATCAAGTATCCAGACCTCGAAGAACAGCTGTCGGAGCACGCCAAGCTGAGAGCGGAGACGCAGCGATTACAGGAAATTATCAAGGACAGGTTTCCTGAGGGCACCGTCGAATTTTATCACTTCCTCCGTGAATGGCTCATTCAGCACATTTTGGAAAGCGATAAAAAATACGGGCCATATTTTCAGCAAGCCCCTTCGTCCGAAGGTCCTGCGACGTGAGTTGAAAAAAAGGTGCAAGGTGAGACTGGCCGTGCATAATCTCTGGTGAGGCGCTATGGACAACTTCCCGAATTCCCTGCTTATTGTTGATGACGAACAGCATGTTCTAGACCTGTTGTCGTCTATTTTGGTGAAAAGGGGGTATCGCTGCAGAACAGCCGCGAACGTAGCGCAAGCCAAACAGGCCTTGGCGGAAGAAACCTTTGATCTGTTGCTCACCGACCGGTACATGCCGGGGGAATCGGGAGTGGATCTGATTCGACATCTCCAAACGCATCATGTCCAGACCGCTGCGGTCATGGTGACGGGTATTGATGATCCTGAACTGGCGAAAGAGGTACTGGAATTGGGGGTTTATGGCTTTATCGTCAAACCTTTTTCCAATAATCTGGTGCTGATTACTGTTGAAAACGCTTTAAGGCGTCATCGGCTTGAATTGCAGGAGCAACGCCGCACCCAGCAACTGGAACAAGAGGTGGTCGCTCGAACCATATCGCTTGACGAGCAGGTCCGTTTTCTCCAGACCCTGATCGATGCGATTCCCATTCCCGTCTACTATAAAGATATAAATAGCGTCTATCTTGGCTGTAACCAGGCGTTCGCTAAGATGTTTAAACGTCGTCCTGAAGAGATCATTGGCACTCGTTCAACGGATTTTCTTGCTCCTGATGTTGCCAGGGAGTACCACCAGAAAGATCAAGAACTCTTTCAGGCAGGCGGCATGCAGGTCTTTGAAAAAGATGCTGTTGCTGCAGACGGTTCCCCACGTTTCGGCATCTATCATAGAGCCGCTTTTCTTGATCGAGAAAGCGCAATAGCAGGTCTGGTCGGAGTGCGGTTCGATATCACAGAACTCAAAAAGGCGGAACAGCTGCACCGTCACTCTGAAGAAAATCTTCGTTCCATTATGGATAACCTGCACATCGGGGTTGTGATGATCAGTCCCACGTTGGAGATTCTGCGGAGCAACCGGCAAATGCGAAAATGGTTTCCCGGAGCCGTGGCCAGAACAGAGATGCACTGCTACCAGATGTTGATCAACCCGCAGCAACAAGTGCCGTGTGAGGAGTGCCCAGCCAAGAAGGTTTTTGATCTCGGTGAGGCACAGGAAGTCACGGTTACGATGCGTGCGGTGCAGGGAGAACGAATTTTTCGGATCTTCGCATCGCCGATCTTTGACGATGCAGATACCATTACTGCTGTGGTTGAACTTTTCGAAGATGTCACCGACAGACTGGCGGCAGAGCGTGAATTCCGGCAGGCGCAGAAATTGGAGGCCATCGGTCAGCTGGCTGCCGGCATTGCGCATGAAATCAACACCCCTGTGCAGTATGTCGGCGACAATATCCGTTTTCTTGACGAGGCTTTTCGGGATTTACTGGCCATCAACGAAAAATATGCCGGCCTTCTCAACACAGTTAAGAAGGAAGAGCCCATCACTGCCTTGATACAAGAATTGGAAGCGGCGATTGATCAGGCGGATGTCCCTTTTCTGCTTGATGAAATACCAAAAACCGTACAACAGAGCCTGGATGGAGTCAGTCGTATTGGTGAGATCGTCCGGGCCATGAAAGAGTTTTCTCATCCCGGATCTGATGAAAAGGCCTACGCTGATATCAACCGTATTTTGACCAGCACCATAACGGTCAGTCGTAACGAATGGAAATATGTGGCGGAGGTCGAGACGGATTTAGCACCTGACTTGCCGTTAATTCCTTGTCTGGCGGGGGAGATCAATCAGGTGTTTCTCAATCTGATTGTCAATGCCGCCCACGCCATTAATGATATCACTGAAAACGGCAAGTTGGGGAAAGGGTTCATCAGGCTGTCGACCTGTATACGTGATGGGTGGCTGGAGATTCGTGTTGCGGATACCGGCGGTGGCATTCCAGAAGCTGTAGAGCATCGGATTTTCGATCCCTTTTTCACCACCAAGAAAATAGGGAAGGGGACTGGTCAGGGGCTGGCTATCGCCCGCAGTGTGGTTGTCGATAAACATCAGGGAACGCTTCGTTTCGAAACAGAGGTCGGCAAGGGAACTACTTTTATCGTCCAATTGCCTCTGCAATGATGCCTTTGCCCCCCTGCTGCAACAATTTGTACGATTTAGCTCTCCAATACTGTTCTGATCTTGGCAGACAGCTCCTGTCTGGAAAAAGGTTTGGGCAGGAAGTTGACCCCTTCATCGAGCACGCCATGCGGGCCAATTATATCGGCGGTATAGCCTGACATGTAGAGCAGTTTTAGTTCCGGGTGCAGAGCGAGGAGTCTCTTCGACAATTCTAATCCGTTCATTTCAGGCATGATGACGTCGGTTATGAGCAGATCAATCGTGCCGTCATATTCTGCAACCATCCGCAGTGCTTCGTTTGGAGTGCCTGCACTCAGTACCCGGTAGCCTAATTTTTCCAGCATTCTCAAACCCATTGCCAAAATAGATGGATCATCCTCGACGAGAAGAAGCGTTTCTCCCTTACTGCTTTCAGGGAAGGGCGCCTGCGCAACTCCTTTACTTATTGCTTCACCGTGATAACACGGCAGATACACCATAAAAGTAGAGCCTTCGCCTGTTTTGCTATCGACCGTGATAATACCCTTATTCTGTTTGACAATACCGTACACGGTGGCCAATCCGAGGCCTGTTCCCTGGCCTATATCCTTGGTTGTGAAAAAAGGTTCGAAAATCTTGTCGATAATGGCTTCAGCCATCCCGCACCCATCGTCACTCACTGAAAGCACGACATAGTCACCAGGCATGACCTCCGGTTTATTAGCGAAAAACTGCTCGTCCAGAGTAAGAGCATTGGTTGCAATCGTGATATTACCGATCCCGTTGATAGCATCTCGGGCGTTGACACAGAGATTTGCCAGAATCTGATCGATTTGAGTGGGGTCCATTTTTATGGATGCCAGATGAGGCGCAGGAGTCCATGCGAGATCAATACCCTCGCCAATCAAGCGGCGCAGGATATGGAGCATGTTTTGTACCGTTTCGTTAAGGTCAAGCACCTTGGGGGCAATGGCCTGTTGCCGGGAGAAAGCCAGTAACTGCCGGACAATATCGGTTGATCGAAGAGCGGCATCGCGGATTGTTTTGAGATAGCCATGGATCTTTTGGGAGGGATCCGCTTTTTCCAGAGCCATATCGGTGTAGCCCAGGATGACGGAGAGGATATTGTTGAAATCGTGAGCGACACCGCCCGTTAGTCGGCCGACCGATTCCATTTTCTGCGCCTGGATAAATTGCGCCTCAAGTTTAAGGTTTTCGGTAAGATCTCGCTTCACAGCAATGTAGTTGATAATTTTCCCTTTTGAATCAAAGACCGGTGAAATGGTCGTCTCTTCCGTATAGAGGGTGCCATTTTTATGCTTGTTGACTAGACGTCCTTTCCAGGTTCGACCCCTGGATATGGTTTCCCAGAGTTCGTCGTAGAAGGCCTCGTCGTGCACCCCGCTTTTTAGAAGGCGTGGGTTTTGTTGGAAAACCTCCTGAAACGTATACCCCGTCGTTTTTTCAAAGGCGGGATTGGCGTACTGGATAGCCCCTTGTGGATCGGTGATGACAATAACCTCGCCGACCTGCTCGATGGCAGCTTTCAACCGTTCCAGTTCAGCTCGAGCCCGCTTGCGCTCGGTGATATCTTTGATCACAGCAAGAAACACCGGCTGTCCTTCAAGGTCGATCAATTGCAGATGGACCTCAACCGAATAGAGGCTGCCATCGGCGCGACGGTGCACGGTTTCAAAGATTAGTTGCTGCTGCTCACCTTCAAGTAACGGCTTGATTGTCTGACGGAAGGAGGCTTCGGTGAACTCGGGTTTCAGGTCCAGAGGAGTCATGTTCCGCAAGGCTTCCATCGAATACCCCAGATTGCGGCATGCTGCCCGGTTGACATACTCAAAGATCAGGGTGTCGGGATTAAAGACGTAGATTTCATTGAGAATGGACTCCAGGATGTAGAGCAGCCGCACCCTTTCCATCTCGGCCTTTTTGCGGTCCGTGATTTCCGTCGCCATTCCGCAAATGCCTGTTATGTTCCCGTTTCCGTCCCGCAGGGGAAATTTAATAGAGATAAAATAAAGGCCGCCTTCCGGATTATCCAGGAATTCCTCTGTCTCAATAGCGGTGCCGGAATGCATCACATCGAGATCGTTCAGGCGGAATTGGCTGCCGCTGGGTCCTGGAAAGAGCATCTCATCCGTTTTTCCCAAAACGTCCTGGCGATGCAAATGGGTAACCTGTTCCCACTTGTGATTTACCAGCAGATAGCGACCTTCACGATCTTTGACAAACATGAGCGAGCCGCTGTTCTCGACGAGATCGGCAAGAAAGGACTGGCTTTCACGTAGCTGTGATTCTGCCGACAGCTGGTTTTTCAAAGCCTTCAGCATCTCTTCGCGGGAAGACTCAGCCCTGTAAAGACTCAGGCGCAGCTCGTTTTCCAGGGTCTTGCGTTCGGCAATCTCGGCGTGCAGTTGCTCGTTGATTTGCAACAGCAAAGCCCCCTGCAGTTTGAGGGCGATATTGACCTGGTTTAAGCCCAAGTGGGCTTTGACGCGCGCCAGGAGTTCCTCGGCCTGAAATGGTTTGCTGATGTAGTCGGCTGCACCCAGTTGCAGTCCGGTCACCCAATCTTTTCTGTCGGCGTAAGAGCTGATCAAGATGATGGGGATATCTTTGGTCGTCTCGTCTGCCTTGAACCGTCGGCAGACTTCCAGGCCATTGATGGCCGCCATGCGTATATTAAGTAGAATCAGATTCGGCGGGTTGGCGGCAACGGAGGCCAGGGCCAACTCGCTGCTGTGGGCAGACCTGACTGCATAGCCTGCGGAGGTCAGTATTTCACTGAGCAGGGTCAGCGACTCATGTGTGTCGTCAACTGCCAGGATGGTTGCGTTATTGTTCATACCAGGCTTCCATCTTTTGTTCTGTCGCTATTGCATGCTTGCAATACCTGGAAGAGAAGGGGGCGAGACTGCGTAATATCGTTTGCGTCAGGGAGCGATGAGTCCTCTGCATCCTGTCACTTCGGGGCGATTTATTTGCCATAGGGCAGGCGAATGATAAAGGTGGTGCCTTGGCCTTCGGTGGAGATGAAATCAAGCGTACCGTCATGTTTTTTGACGATGATGTCGTGCGATATGGCCAAGCCCTGTCCGGTTCCCCTCCCTACCTCTTTGGTGGTGAAAAACGGATCGAAAACTTTGTTGCCGATCTGTTGCGGGATGCCGCCTCCAGTATCTGTGAAGGTGATTTCAATCTGGTCGGCCAGGGCTTTTGAGGTGATGGTAATGCGCCCTTTTGCTCCCTCCGGGTTCTTGCCCATTTTCTCGGTTATGGCATGGGCGGCGTTGACGAGGATGTTCAAAAAGACCTGCCCCATTTCATTGGGAAGACAGGGGAGCATTGGCAGCTGCGCATCGAGTTGTTTGTCGACCTCGGCGACGTATTTCCATTCATTACTGGCAACCGTTATGGTTGTGTCAAGCAGCCGGTTAAGATCGGTTTGTTGCTTCTCCTTGCAACCCGGATGGCTGAACTCCTTCATGGCCAGGACGATGGAACTGATTTTGGTGATCCCTTCCTGGGATTGATTGAGGGCTTTTGGCATTTCATCCTTGAGGTAGTCCCAGTCGACCTGTTCTTTGAGTTCTTCAACCTTGGCGAAGAGCGAAGCACCGGACGTTGTCTCTTTTACATCTGCTGCGATCAACTCATCATAACCGGCGATCAGCGTATCGATGTCCTGGAAGGCCTCTCCCAGGAACGCGATATTGCTGCCCAGGTACTGGGTCGGTGTATTGATTTCATGGGCAATGCCAGCGGCCAGCTGACCGACCGAGGCAAGTTTCTGTTCGTTCAAGAGGCGGGCCTGCAGTTGATCCCGCTCCTTTCTTTCCTCCAGTCGTCGGGAAATATCGCGGACAATTGCTACACAGCGACCTTTCCCACCTGGGAGGGTTACGTACTGCAACCCCACTTCAACGGGAACGATATTGCCTTGTTTTGTTTTATGGTTCGTTGTGAATTGAAGTGATTTTTTACTGCCGTCGAGTAAAGGCGCGATGAGGGCTCTGTATTCCTGCTCAGTTGTGCCGACTCTGATATCTATTGATTTCATTTTTAGCATTTCTTCAAGTGGATACCCCGTGTGGTCGAGGCCGCCCTGGTTGATATACAGAAATAAAAGTGTTTCAGGGTCAAAGATGAAAACACAGTCGTTTGTTTTATCGAGAGTCGTCTTGAACTCATTGAGACTTGCAACTATTTTTTCTTTTTCCTTATGTTCTCTGGCCAAAGTCGCCATGGCCGATGACAATTTTCTATTCAGTATCATCATATGAAGAGCTCCCCCGAGGATAAACAGGAATAGCCCCAGGGCGCTGTAAACCCAGTAACGGTATTGGCGGTAAAGTTGATAAAGTGAAACAGGGGTGTCTAAATATTTATAGGGGCCAACTTTCAGCTCTTTGAGGCATTCAAGCACCGGGGAATAATCTAGAGGAAGCGTCCACCCTAAGAGATGGGCGGCGAGCGCTGCCTCGCTTTCCGGCGCTATCTGCAGGAAGGCGAACATCACCCTCTCCGCCAGTTTGAAATCAACATGCTGGACCTTGGCCAGAGCCCAGTGGGGGTACAATTGGGTGCTGTGCGCATAAGGGAAAGCCTGCTCATCCTCCTTTTGGCTGCTGATCCCAAGGGCAAAAGACTGATCAGTTATCTGCGGGTCAATGATTGTAAAGTCAGAAAGATTGATCATCCCATCCTGGACCATTTGTTCAAGAGCCCCGGTGCGCACCGATCCAGCATCAAAGATTCCCTTTTGTACGGCGAGAATAACCTCGTCATGATATTTGAGAAATGCAAGCTCCTTGAAATCTTTGAATGGGTTGATGCCGTGCTGCTTGAGATGGCGCCAGTTGACCAACCACCCGCCAAACGACATGGGATCGACGGCGGCAACTCGTTTCCCTTTCAGGTCGTTTAATGTCTGGATGTCCTTGCGGTCAGCTTTGGTAAAGAGCACGCCACCGAGCTGTGCTGAGAGTTCTTGACCTTTCCGGTCTTTGAGCGTAGCTATCCGCGAGGCCCCATAAATAAACTCGAGATTAACGTAGATAGCAGGATTGGTGATGGTGAAATCGACCAGACCATCATAAACAACCTTTTCGACTTCCTGGTAATCGAGGCAGACAATATTTACCGCATAGCCGGGGAGTGCTTCCTTGAGATACTTTGCGGTCGGCCGCCACTGGTTGAAGCATTGCTCCTTGCTTCCCGATGCCAACACCCCGATATTGATGGAAGTGGGATCGTTAATGGAAGCCTGGATAAGGGAGGGGATTGCGAGTGCAAGGAGCAGGAAGGTTACCCAGAAGAACCGGTGCAGCAAAAAGGCGCTGATGTTCATGTCTTTTCCTTGGGCAGAGCGGATGATGAGCCTGCATTCTGTTTCATAAGCAAATAATAACAGAGCTTCCGTGAAAGTCAAAATAAGTTGTTATTTCGGCATTTTTTGCCACATTTTTTGTGACAGATCCCGGCAAATAAATATTCTTGGAAATATAATTATGCAGGTGACTTGATATCTGCTTCAATTTTTCATCGGAGACATCGTATAATAAAAGCCGAGGGGTCGCGAGTATCTTTGGTGCACGCTTTTCAAAGCCGACACCTCCAGTAGAGCAGTTTTTTTGGGCTTAACATGGACCTGGCATAAATGGGACAAGTGCAAACCTTGGCATTGTGGCTGCGGCAGGCCTTGCGAAAGCAGGCCTATGGAATTTGTTTTGCGCTACTGGCGGCCCTGGCCATAGTGCTGCTCGGGTTCTTTTTGCTGTTGACCTATCAGCAAACAGAAGAAGCGCTCAAAACCCGGTCAGCAAATGAATCACACATTCTAGCGGGCCAGTTGGATGCAACCCTGCGCCGGATTCGGTCCAACTCGGACCTGATGGCGGAGAATATCGTGCTGGAGGCCTTGTCAGAACCCCTCTCACCTCGGCTCATTGACCGGATCAATAACCGCTTGGGCACCTTATCCCGCTATTTCCCGGAAATACTGGCGCACCGTTTTTTTGATGCTGAGGGGCAGCTGATCTTCAGCAGCGATACGGTGCCTGAGAAAATCAATGTCGTCGACCGGCCGTACTTTCAACACAGCAAAGCGCACCCTCAAGGCGGGATCTACTTTTCCGAAACCATCCAATCTAAAATAACCCAGACCCCTGTTGTCATCGCTTCCCGTGCGGTTGTCGGCCGCGCCGGTGAATTTTTAGGCGTCATCGCCATTCCCATTGATCTCCGTTATTTTGAGCAAATCTTTGCTAATTTGAAGGTCGGTGCCCGCGGCATGGTCAGTGTCCGGCGGAGCGACGATAGCCGTCTGGTCGTGCGCTGGCCAGAAGTTTTGCAGGGAATCAACAAAGAAGCGCTCGACATTCCACCCTACCGGCAGGTCCAGAGCGGGATATCTGCGGGAGTGGTCCGCTATATCGGTAGAACCGATGGGGTTGACCGCATCTTTGCTTTCAATAAAATTCCTGAGTTCCCTTTTTTCGTCTTAGTCGGGTATGCGGTGGATGAACAATTTGCGAAATGGCGCAAGACTGCCATTACCACCTCGGCCGTCACCTGCATGGGCCTTTTGTTGCTCGGCCTGTATCTGGCTCGTCTGCAAAGAAGTGAAACCGGCTTGCGAAAAAGTGAAAGGCAGTATCAGGCAATTGTGGCAAGCCAGCCTGATGCTGTCTGCCGATGGCTGCCCGATACGACCCTGACCTTTTTCAACGACAAATATGCTGATCTGTTTGGCACCTCCCCCGGAGGTGGCCCTGTTAAGGTTGGGCAACGCTGGATTGAATCTATCCCAACAGAGCAGCAAGAGGCGATATTCGCAACCTACGCCAGTCTTGCCGAGCAACCACAACCATTCTCGTCCGAGCGTTCTGTGACCCGTCAAGATGGAACGGTCTGTCACCTTCACTGGGTTGATGTGCCACTGCTGGAGGCCAACGGAAAATGTGTCGAATTTCAATCGGTAGGTCGCGACATCACGGAGCTCAAGCGAGCCGAAGAAGAGCGGCAGAAATTGCAAATGCAGCTTCTCCATTCGCAGAAAATGGAGTCCATCGGCACCTTGGCGGGCGGTATTGCTCATGACTTCAATAATATTCTCGGTGTGATTATAGGGTATACCGAGTTGGCTCTGAAAGACGTTCCTCCCGAATCGTTGTTGGCCAGTAAACTGCATAAAGTTCAGGAGGCAAGCAACCGGGCAGCCACCATGGTGAAACAGATCCTGGCCTTCAGCCGCCAGTCTGTCATTGAACGTGTCCCTCTGGAGGTTGCCAGTCTCGTCAAGGAAGCCATTTCTTTTCTCCGCCCATCACTGCCATCAACAATTACGATCAGGCAGCAGATCGATACTGCAACCAAACATATTCTTGCCGATCCGACTCAGGTGCACCAGATCCTGATTAACTTTTGCACCAACGCCTTCCATGCCATGGAGCTGACGGGTGGTACTCTCGAAATATCTCTCAAGGACTGCGAAATCTGCCCAGAGGATCTTCTGCAGCATCCAGGAGTGCACCCCGGGGGGTTTGTTGAGCTAGCAATAAGCGATACCGGTTGCGGAATCGAACCCGAGATATGGGGGAAAATCTTCGATCCCTATTTCACTACCAAGGGGATCGGCAAGGGCACCGGTATGGGACTTGCGATAGTCCATGGTATTGTCACCAGTTATGGCGGCTTCATTACCGGCGCGAGTGAACCCGGAGTCGGCACGGTCTTCCGTGTGTATTTTCCGGCCTTGGAGCAGGAGACGAGCGCCGGTATTGAGCCTGTGCAGACCACTCCGCTTGGCAAGGAACGTATTCTTTTGATTGATGACGAGGAGATGCTGGCTGTACTTGGAAAGATGATGCTTGAAAGTCTGGGCTACACCGTAACCGCGCAAACAGACAGTGCTGAGGCACTAGCTCTTTTCCAGCACCAGCCAGACCAATTCGATGTAGTGGTCACCGACCAGACCATGCCGGGTCTGACTGGAAGTGATCTGGCTATCAGAATGCTGCAGATACGGCCCGATCTGCCGATTATTCTCTGTACGGGCTACAGCAGCATTATCTCAAAACAAACGGTAATGGCCATGGGAATCAAAGGCTTTGTCACAAAACCTTTTTCCAGGCAGGATATAGCCCTCCTCATCCGGAAAGTGCTTGAAAAAGGGGTGACGACAGGGAGTGATCTATTGCCCTGATGCCACGAGCGCCTCTGGCAGGGTGATCTTGTCGAGTAGCCATTTTTTATCCCTCTGTGCCAGAGCAAGTTCCACTTGGTGCACCTTTTCGACAGGCTTGGTTTGTCCCGCGTTCTGCTGCCGGACACGAATCGATCCCTGCACTGTGGCTCGCTCCTTGGCCGGAAAGGTAACAGTCATATCATCAAAGGCAACGGTGAGCAGGATGAAGCGATTGCGATGGTAGATGAGATAGCGGATGATAAGATCAGGTTCCAGGGGTTCGCTATAACCGCTCTCGGGGATAGCCACCAGGCAACTCGTCGCGAGCGCATTTTTGACCTTGCGCATTTTCAGAGCCATTGCCACCGGTGGCTCCTGTTGTCCTTTTTTGCCAATTTCTCCGGCTAATCCGGCAAGCTGTCGTTTAATCACCTCTTTGTCGGAAAAATAATACAAGACGAAACAGCCCCCCAGAACAACGGCCAGCATCAGGATGGAGATAAGGTCTTTTTTTGTCATAGCTTTTCTTGGAAATAGATTTTTTAGCAATATCGATGCATAGGCGTAGGGATGTCGATTCAGAGGGGCGAGACAGCTTAAGGTTATTACCCTGAGCGGGTTACGACGTTGCAGGGCAACTCACAAAAATCTTTGGAAAAGAAAGAGGATGGGTAGCTCTAAGGAAACACCTGAGACAACAGGTCTTGTCAAGATCAGCTACCGATACTATATTTTAGATACAGCCAAGGCATCTGTTCTCTTCTTGATGTACGAGAACCGCTCGGAGCGTAGAACTGGACATCAAGTACCGACAGAATGACCAGGCTGGAGAGTCGAGTCACCTGGCCTCTCAACGGAGATTTCCTCCACAAGAGGTATGCGGGCAAACAGCCATCCGCCATGTCAGGTTGACCCGGCTTTTTTTGTTTGTCCCTCAGTCTTTTCCCCCCACTCAATTCTCTCGTGCTCAACAGGTATCCTGGACCGTATTCCTCCGTGCCAATATTTCCCCTGGGTCTGGCTATCGTTGTCGAATCTGGCATCATTGTGGCCTTGGTTTCCATAGTATTGCTTGGATTAAGATTTTGGAATAGTTTTTTGTGCCAGCTATAATGGTCCCAAAAATCAGGGCAATATGGTAAGGAGGAAAACATGCGGTCAATCAAATATATTTTTTTTCATAGTGAACAGGGAGAGTGAAATTGGTGGGTACCCAGCAAGCAGATCGATTCATTTATGTTGTCGGCGAACAACAGAACGCTATTATTTCCGAAAGTGCGGAGGTTATATCCTTCACCCAGCGCAACATGCAGCAGATTGACACGAGAGAGCTCGCAACGGTGGTCGCCAATGTTTTCAGCAAAGGACAATTCTTCCCAGGTCCCGACGAGGTGCTTACTTCTGTCATTCATGAATTGATTGGCCGTGCGGAAAATTACAGGGCCGCGACCTCCAAGTCGGGCAACGGTCGATGCACACTCATCACTGCATTCAAACGCCTGGATGGAGAGATTTCCGTCAAGGTGGCAGCCATTATTCCCGTGGAGCCGGGGATATTGAAAATCGAAGAACCGGAGAGCTTTCATGCACTTTTGCTGGAAAAACTGCCTGAGTTTCAGCAGGCCTTCACAGAAGAAGCCTATGCTCTAGATTCAAAAATATTCAATCTTATAAAAGAAACAGCCATGCACCATATCAACAAAAAGCTGCAATGAATCGATCGGCCGGTTGCAATCAAGGCAGCGGGCCTTGCCTGTTGGTATCCAGTTTATAATTTTTCTTTAGCGACCCTATGGACAACAAAAATAAATACAATGTGATCTTTGCTATTTTTGCCGTCTTCGGCATTCTGATCATTCACGAAATGTGGGTCGAGCAACAGAGCATCAAGGCCGTTCCTTACAGCCAGCTCGAAACACTTCTCCAGCAGGGGAAGGTGGTGGATCTGACCATCCGTGAGAAATTCATTATCGGCGAGTTAAAGGAAGCCGACGAAACCGGCAAAAAAATTATTGTCGCCAACCGAGTTGATCCTGGCTTGGCCGAACACCTGTCAAAATACAATGTTCCTTACACTCAGGTTTACGAGAGCAAATTCCTGGGGACCCTTCTTTCCTGGATTGTTCCGGCCCTTATCTTTTTTGGTATCTGGATCTTTATCTTCCGAAAATTTGGCGACAAACAGGGCTTGGGCGGTGGTTTCATGAGCATTGGCAAATCCAAAGCCAAGGTTTATGTGGAACACCAGACCGGTGTCACCTTTGATGATGTCGCCGGAGTGGAAGAAAGCAAGGCGGAGTTGCAGGAGATTGTCGATTTCCTCAAAGCTCCCGATGACTATGGCAAACTTGGGGCGCGGATGCCCAAGGGCGTTCTCCTTGTTGGCCCGCCTGGAACAGGAAAAACCTTGTTGGCCAGGGCCGTGGCCGGTGAGGCCAGTGTTCCCTTTTTCTCGATCAGCGGTTCGGAATTTGTGGAGATGTTTGTGGGCGTGGGAGCCGCCCGGGTACGGGATCTTTTCGATCAGGCGAGAAAATCGGCGCCGGCGATCATCTTTATTGATGAACTTGACGCCCTGGGCCGGGCCCGGAGTGCCGCTGGGTTGGGGGGCAATGACGAAAGGGAGCAGACCCTCAACCAATTGCTGGTCGAATTGGACGGCTTCGACCCGTCCAGCGGTCTTGTGTTGCTGGCTGCCACCAACCGGCCCGAAGTGCTCGACCCGGCTTTGCTCCGGGCTGGACGTTTTGATCGGCAGGTACTGGTCGACCGGCCCGACAAACTCGGCCGCATCGCCATTCTTGAAGTCCACATGAAAAAGATCCAGATGGGCATCGATGTCGACGCCAGCCAGGTGGCTGACCTGACCACCGGATTTTCCGGAGCTGATCTTGCTAATCTGGTAAACGAGGCGGCCTTGCTGGCCACCCGCCGTAAAGCCACACAAGTCGAAATGGTTGATTTTACACAGGCTATTGAACGAATTGTTGCGGGTTTAGAGAAGAAAAATCGTTTGCTTAATCCTAGGGAACGAGAGATCGTCGCCTACCATGAAATCGGCCATGCTCTGGCGGCCTTGGCTCTTCCCGGAACCGATCCCGTCTATAAGATATCGATCATTCCCAGAGGAATTGGGGCGCTCGGCTACACCCTGCAACGCCCGACGGAAGACCGTTTCCTCATGACCAAGGAAGAGCTTGAGCATAAGATTGCCGTACTGCTGGGCGGACGGGCAGCGGAAAAACTCATTTTCAACCACCTTTCCACTGGTGCCGCCGACGATATTGCCAGGGCCACCGATATTGCCCGGAACATGGTTACCCGCTATGGCATGGACCCGGAAATAGGTTTTGTGGTCTATGAAGAAAATAATCAGACTTTTTTGGGCCCGCACGGCCCCGGTGTGAGCGGTTGCATGATCAGTGACAGCACCGCCCAGCAGATCGACGCCTCAGTTCGCAAAATAATTGACGATACTTTTGCCGTGACCTTGAAGATCATGGGTGGCAACCGGGCTGTACTGGAGCGATGTGCCAAAGCGCTCCTGGAAAAAGAAACGCTCCTGGAAAAGGAGTTGGCCGAATTGACCAGCGATTTGCAGCGATAAAGATATTTTTCCCCGCAACTCCTTATCCATAAAAAAAGGGCGTCCCATAAGGGGCGCCCTTTTTGCTTCGTTATATATTCGACCGGATTAATATTTGCTTAAATAATTGTCCAACTCCCAATCCGTAACCGCAGTACGGAAGGCATCCCACTCCTTTTCCTTCCCTTCGACATATTTCCCGAGGATATGCTCGCCAAGAGATTCTTTGGCGATTGGATTGTCTTTAAGAACCTGAATGGCCTCCATGAGATTTGCCGGTAGGCTGGCAATGCCAGCTTCCACTTTTTCGGCAGCGGTCATCTCGAAGATATCGACGTTGACCGATGGCGGAACAGGCAGGTTATTTTTGATGCCGTCCAAACCAGAATTCAACATCATGGCGAAGGCCAAGTAGGGGTTACAGGTGGGGTCCGGGCAACGCACCTCGGTTCGAGTTCCCATGCCCCGAGAGGCCGGGATACGGATGAGAGCGGAGCGGTTGGAGGCAGACCAGGCGACATAGACGGGTGCTTCATAACCGGAAACCAGACGTTTATAAGAATTGACCAGCGGATTGGTAATGGCGCAGAATCCGCGGGCATTTTTCATAATACCGGCAATGTATTTATAGGCAACCTCGCTCAGTTGCAGCGGACCTTTTTCATCAAAGAAGGCATTCGTGCCGTCAAGTTTGAACAACGACTGATTGGTGTGCATGCCTGAGCCATTGATACCGAAGACGGGTTTAGGCATGAAGGTGGCATGCAGGCCGAACTCGGCAGCAATCGAACGGACAACCCATTTGAAGGTGATGGTGTTGTCTGCAGCGGTCAGGGCATCGGCGTATTTGAAATTGATCTCGTGCTGCCCTTCGGCAACCTCGTGATGAGAGGCCTCGATCTCGAAGTCCATGGCCTCAAGGGTTTCAATGATCTTGCGGCGACAATCGATACCGGCATCATCGGGCTCTACGTCGAAATAACCAGTAACATCGTCGGTGATGGTGGTGGGCAGCCCTTCTTCGTCTCGTCGGAACAGGAAAAATTCGCATTCAGTGCCGACGTTCATGGTATAGCCGAGTTTTTTAGCATCCGCCAAAACCCGCTTGAGGTTGTTCCGAGGACAGCCGATAAAGGGGGTGCCGTCCGGCTTGTACACGTCACAAATAATGCGGGCCGCATTGCTCCCATTTTTTTCACGCCAAGGCAGCACCATAAAAGTATCGTAATCCGGCTTGAGGTACATGTCGGATTCATTGATCCGGACAAAACCCTCGATGGAGGATCCGTCAAACATCATCTGCCCGTCCAGGGCTTTGGCGATCTGGCTCTTCGGGATGGCTATATTCTTCATGAAGCCGAAAATATCAACAAACTGCAGGCGGAAAAAATTGACGTTCTTCTCTTTGATAATTTTCATTATCTCATCACGTGTCATAATGCATCTCCTTATCCTGTGTGGATTCTGATTACTGGCGAACGTAAGCCAGAGTCAACGGTTGCTGGGGATCGGCTGAGTTGCAGTGCTGATAGGCCAACCGGTCAACCATGGTATCCAGCTGAAAACGACAAACACGGCGCAGGGCCTGATTCAGGTATAATCGTGAACATGGAAAAGATCAATACACGAACATGTTGTCAGCAGGTTCGAAAGAGAGTTGCGCCATCAGGTCGGCCGTAACGACATGGAGTTTAGGCGGGGACTATGGCGACTTACGTCGTGAAGGGAAAGAAAAAGGCCGCCCCCTGACAGGAGCGGCCTTGAACGTTTTTGCAATGAAACCGGGATCAGCGGATGAACAGCATCTCCTGGTAGGAGGGCAACGGCCACAGATCGTCAGCCACCACGGACTCCAGGGCATCGGCGTAGCCGCGCACCGCCAGCATGGCGGGCAGGACCTTCTCGCACATGTATTTGGCGTGGCTTAGAGTGTCGCCGCCCTCGTGAGCCAGGAGCTTCTCGAGCTTATCGACCTCGGTCTGCATAGCGCGCAGCTTGGCGGTGACGTCCTCGAGGGTGACCATTTTGAAGTCGTGGCCGATAGCCTTCATGCTGGCGCAGGTCTCAGCCAGCTGACCCTGGTAGCGCATGGCGGCCGGGAAAATCACGGTGCGGGACATGCGGATCACCAGGTTGGCCTCGGTGGTGACGGTCTTGACGTACTGCTCCAGGTAGATCTCCTGGCGACTCTTCAGTTCGGCCTCGGAGAGGACGTTGTACTTGGTGAAGAGGGCCACCACTTCCTTGCTGGTGAGCACCGGCAGGGCCTCGGGGGTGCTCTTCAGGTTAGGCAGTCCGCGCTTGGCCGCTTCCTTGTGCCAGGCCTCGGAGTAGCCGTCGCCATTGAAGATAACGGCATCGTGCTCCTTCATGATTTTCTGAAGCAGCTTTTGCACACCTTCGTTGAACTGGGTTTTGTTAACTTTGCCCAACTTCTCCAGTTCGGTTGCAACGTAATCGAGGGATTCCGCCATCATCGTGTTCAGGGCCACCTGGGCGCCGGCGATGGAGTGGGAAGAGCCTACCGCGCGGAACTCGAAGCGGTTGCCGGTGAAGGCAAACGGGCTGGTGCGATTGCGGTCGCCCGGATCCATGGGCAGCGGCGGCAGGGTGTCAACGCCGATGTTCATGATGCCCTTAGTCTTGGATCCTTTGACCTCGCCTTTCTTGATCTGTTCGAACACATCGGTGAGTTGCTCGCCCAGGTAGGCGCTCATGATGGCCGGCGGAGCCTCGTTGGCGCCCAGACGGTGGTCGTTGGAGGCGGAAGCCACGGTGGCGCGCAGCAGGGAGCCATGCTTGTGCAGGGCGCGGATGGCAGCGGCGCAGAACACCAGGAACTGGGCGTTGGAGTGGGGTGTGTCGCCCGGATCGAAGAGGCAGCCCAGCTCCGCGTTGCCCAGAGAGTAGTTGAGATGCTTGCCGGAGCCGTTGATACCGGCGAAGGGCTTCTCGTGCAGCAGGCAGATCATGCCGTAGCGCTTGGCCACGGAGCGCAGGGTGGTCATGACCAGCTGGTTGTGGTCGGTGGCCAGGTTGCCGGACTCGTAGATGGGTGCGATTTCGAACTGTGCGGGGGCTACTTCGTTGTGGCGGGTTTTGACTGGTACGCCCAGCTTAAAGAGCTCACGCTCGACTTCCATCATGAAGGAGAGCACGCGGCGGTTGATCACACCGAAATACTGATCTTCGAACTCCTGGCCCTTGGCAGAGGGAGCGCCGAAGAGGGTGCGGCCGGCGATGAGCAGGTCGGGACGGGAGAATACGAAGTTGCGGTCGACCAGAAAGTATTCCTGCTCGGGGCCGGCGTAAGAGCCCACGGGAAGCTTGGTGTTGACGCCGAACAGACCCAGCACGCGCTTAGCCTGCTTGTTCAGGGCCTGGAGGGAGCGTAGCAGCGGCGTTTTCTTGTCGAGAGCCTCACCGGTCCAGGAAACAAAGGCGGTGGGGATGCAGAGGAAGGTACCGTTGGGATTCTCGAGGAGGTAGGCCGGGCTGGTGACGTCCCAAGCGGTATAGCCGCGGGCTTCGAAGGTGACGCGCAGTCCGCCGGAGGGGAAGCTGGAAGCATCGGGCTCGCCCTGGATGAGCATCTTGCCGGAGAACTCGGCCATGGCGCCGCCGTCGCCGTCGGGAACCAGGAAGGCGTCGTGTTTTTCGGCGGTGAGGCCGGTCAGGGGATAGAAAACATGGGTGAAGTGGGTGGCGCCCTTCTCGATAGCCCAGTCCTTCATGGCGTTGGCGACCACGTCGGCAACGGAGGCGTCAAGTTTCTCGCCGAAGGTGATGGTTTTCTTCAACGACTTGTAGACATGCTTGGGCAGACGTTCCTTCATGACCTTGTCGCTGAAGACGTTTGATCCAAAAATGTCAGTGGGCTTTGTTTCGCTGAAATTCAGGGGGGCATGGGATGGCTGGTAGTTGATGATTGCCGAAATGGCGTTCAGACGGGCCTGGATTCCACTCATAGTGCACGCTCCATAATGGGTTGAAATGATGATTACTACAGCTCGGTAGTTAGTTGGTGGATTGATAATAAACCCGGCCATTGCCGGATAGTGTTGCTCCTAGGGTTGGGGCTGAGGGCCTGCGGTTTCTGGTTCAGCCTCCTCCGCACCGATGATGTGCATGAGGGTCATGCGCACCTTCTCTACCGCAGCCGGGTCGGTTAGTTTGCCGTCTGCGGTAGTCTTGACATAAAATATGTCGATCAACTGCTCGACCTCGGTGGCGATCATGGCCCGATGGATTGTCAGTCCGAAATCGGCCAAGGTCTGAGTCAACTGGTACAATGTCCCCCGGCTGTCGCCGCCATACACGTCGACGAGGGTATAGTGTTGCGAGGTCTGATTGTCGATGATAACCTTGCGCTCCAACTGCTGGATCTGCCGCACTGGTCGGTATCCCTGCGACTGCAACTTCTGGTAGAGTTGATAACCCACATCAAGACGGTAATTGATCGCCAGATTCAAATCTCGCTCTACGGTCTGCCAATTCAACTCTTCAAATGTCCGACTCGTCGACGGAACGACCTCGATGACATCGACTACGGTGCCGTCTGGCCAGGTAAAGATTTGGGCTGATAATACCGTGAGGTTATGCAGGGCCAGCACCCCACAGAATTTAGCAAGCAACCCGACCTTGTCACGACCCATGATCAACAACGACCAGGAGCGCTTTCTCTGTTCCGGAAAGAGCAAAATCTGCTGTTGAAGGCGGGAAGCCTGTTCCCGATGTATCTGGAGATGCTGCACCACAACCTCCAGGCTGAAACTCATTAAATAATCAGGCGGCAAGGTCGCAATGTCAATTCGGGTCGGCTGGCCATCAAGTTTTGCAAGGATCTGCTCTCGAAGCCAGCTAACTCCTTGCTCTTCATCTTCCCCTCCGCTGGTGCCAAGATGACAATCGGCACCGAGACAGGCCTTTATGCTCAGGTACAGCTCGGAGAGCAGGCTGGATTTCCAATCCGACCAAGCCGAGGGGCCAGTGGCCTTGGAATCGGCAATAGTTAGTAAGTAAAGCATGGTCAGGCGCTGACAGTCACCGATCAGTTCCGCAGTCTGACGGATGAACTCGCGGTCACTGAAATCACGACGCATCGCATTTTCAGGCAAAAATAAGTGGTAGCGGATAAGAAACGCCAATGTTTCGCAGGCTGATTCCGAAAGATGCAAACGTTGCCCGATACTCACCACCATCTCCGCACCCAGAGTCGAATGATCAGCCTGCTTGCCTTTGCCGATATCGTGGAGCAGGGCTGCCAGGTAGAGAACTTCAATCTCTTCAATCTCGGCAAACAGCTCCACCGTGCTCTTTCTCAGCAAACTCAGTTCGGCTACGGTCTGCAACTGGTGCCGGTCAACGGTGTACAGATGATACAAATCATGCTGCGCCAGTGATTCCACTTCTGCAAATTCAGGGATATACCGAGGCAACAGACCGGTGGCCAGCATGGTTTCCAGCACCGGAAAAATGTCGTCTGTCTGGGTCAGCAGTTCAAGGAAAACCCCGGCCGCCCGCTTCGATGATCGGAAATGGTCATCCACCAGGTGCAAGTTGCTGGTTACGATCTGCCGGGTGCGATGATGCAGGGGCAACCCCATTCTTCCCGCCTGGAGGAAAAGTCGCAGGAGCAGATAGGGACGCTCTTCCAGGTCTTCCCTTGAAGCCAGTCGTATGTTGCCGCCACGGAGGACAATAGAGCGTTCAAGTTGCTGCTCGACGCCCAAACCGGCAGTGAGTCCCAGAACTTCTTGGACGTGTTCAAAGAACAGGTCGGTAACCACGGAAACCGTCTGCAGGTGACCGTAGACATCCCGCATGAAATGCTCAACGCCGAGCAACCCCCCTTGGTCCTTGTAGTCAAAGGATTCGGCAACCTCTTGCTGCAATTCAAAAATCAGGTGGTCATTTTTTCTGCGGCAAAGCAGGTGCAGGCGATTCCTGATTTTGGCCAGCATGGACCAGGCATTTTCAAACGCCTGGCGATTTGCCGTCTCCAGCATGCCGGAGGCCTCAATAGCGTCGAGATCCTGAAGGCCGAACACACCTTTGGCAACCCAAAGCATAGCCTGAATATCGCGCAAGCCTCCTTTGCCCTCCTTGATATGGGGCTCCAGTAGATAGGTGTGGCTCCCGTATTTCTGCCATCGTTCCACCATAAAGGCTTCCATGGTCCGGGCAAATTCATGGCGACGACCATCAAAGACTTTTTTGGTATAGCGAGCCCGTAATTCGTCGAAAAGTTGCTGTGACCCTACGATCAGTCGGGCGTCCAGCAACGCTACCTGGAAATGAAAATCCTCCAAGGCAAACTGGACGGCATCTTTAACGCCGCGCACACTTTGGCCAACCTCAAACCCTTCATCCCACAACGGGTAAAGGAGGGATTCCGTTACGGCCTGGATTGATTTTTTTGCCCACCAATCATGCAACAGCAACAAGTCGATATCCGAATACGGGAAAAACTCCTGGCGACCATATCCGCCCAACGCGATGACTGCTATGGATCCTTTTGCCCCCTGCACAGCTGGCGATTCGTCAAATTGTTTGACAATAAAATCATCCACCAGACCAGCGCAACGCTGCAGTATCTCCTGACCACTGAGCCCCTGTCGCCAGGCTTCAGTCAGTACTTCCTGCTGCGGTCGGAGCGTTGCCGCCATTAAACTGCCTCGCTACCGGTCTCCCCGGTCCGGACCCGAATAACCCTTTCCACCGGCATCACGAAAATCTTGCCATCGCCGATCTTGCCGGTTCTCGCCACCTTTGTGATCGTATCGATCACCTGATCGACCTGTTCGGCTACGATGATAATTTCTAGTTTAATTTTTGGTATAAAATCAACAACATACTCGGCGCCACGGTAAATCTCCGTGTGCCCTTTCTGTCGTCCGTACCCCTTGACTTCGGTAACTGTCATTCCTTTGATGCCGATGGCATTTAAGGCGTCCTTTACCTCGTCAAGCTTAAAGGGCTTGATGATTGCTTCTATTTTTTTCATGGCTCTTTCCTCATTAATGTCCCGTTCGATCCAAGCCTGTCATTCCCGATGGAAGATTCGATCTGCTGATAGCGGATGCTTCAGTCCAGACGGATAACCATGTGTTGTGCCTTAATTGTACGCCGTTTCCGAATGCTCGGTATAGTCAAGCCCTTGATGTTCAGCCTCTTCGCTGATACGAAGTCCCATCACAACATCCGTACCCTTGAGAATGATCCAGCTGACCACAAAGGCATAAACGCAGACCACCCCGACACCAAGTAATTGCGAGACCAACTGGGCGCTGTTTCCAGCCAGCAACCCATCGACACCATTGGGATTCACTGCCTTGGAGGCGAAAACCCCAAGGAGAATCGTCCCGGTTACACCGCCTACGCCATGAATACCAACCACATCAAGGGAATCGTCGAACTTGAACCTGCTCTTCAAGTTGACTGCAATATAGCAGACAACACCTGCGATCAATCCTATAACAATCGCTGCATTAGGTCCAACAAAACCTGCCGCCGGGGTAATGGTCGCGAGGCCTGCAATGGCACCTGAGGCGGCGCCAAGCGTTGTCGGCTTACCCAATTTGATCCATTCCATAACTGTCCACATCGCCATCCCAGACATTCCCGCCAGGTGGGTGGCGACAAAGGCGGTCGCTGCCACTTCATTGGCTGCCAGGGCACTGCCCCCATTGAAGCCGAACCATCCAAACCAGAGCAGGCCTGTGCCCATCATGGTCATAGGCAAATTATGCGGCATGAAATTGGTATGCCCGTATCCTTTGCGTGGGCCGATGACCAGAACCGCGGCCAAAGCGGCAGCTCCGCAGGTTGCATGTACCACCAAGCCGCCGGCAAAATCCTGAACGCCCAGCTTTGCTAACCATCCACCGCTGCCCCAGATCCAATGACACACCGGGTTGTAGACAAAAATGGCCCACAACAGGCTGAAAACGACAAAGGACGGGAAGCGAACACGTTCGGCAAAGGCACCGGCGATCAGAGCCGGAGTAATCACAGCAAACATGCATTGGTAGATCATGAACACCGTCTGCGGAATCGTCGTTGCATAGGTCGCACTGGGTGCATTGGTTACCCCTTTCAGCGCCACCCAGGACAAATCGCCGATCAGCCCAAAAACATCAGGGCCAAACGACATGGAATAGCCGATATAGACCCATTCAAGCGAAACAAGCGAGATCAGCATAAGACTTTGCATGATTGTGCCAAGCGCATTCTTGCTCCGCACCATCCCTGCGTAAAACAAAGCCAATCCAGGCGTCATGAGCAATACGAGCCCTGCCGCCGCTAAAATAAAGGCCGTGTCTGCACCGTTGATCATTATTCTTCTCCTGTTTGTTTACATTATTGTAATAAATTTTTCACAATTGTAACAAAGGAGAAAGGAAAAATCAAGAGGTGGCGTTTCTCTTTTTTACTATATCAAATGTCAAATATACCACCTGGTGCGAGAGGGAAAAAGGCTCTTGAAGGCCCTCTGCACAGGGGTAATCTGCATAGTGATAACAACTCAGCCAGCATACTGTTCCATGGTCAATAACGAGGGTGTCCCGAAAACCAATGCCAGTAATAATAAAGCCTGTATCGTTTTTTGTTCAAAAAAGATGCCAGTAAACTGGTAAACAGCGCAACTGGCTTATTTGAAAGATTAAAAAACAAGTATTCAACGAAAAATATACGATCGGATCCCTACATACTTGTCACAACAGAGGATGAAATAAACAAAAATGTCCCCTCACATTTACGCCACGTTGTTTGACAAAAGAGGATGAGAACTGTACAATTTTTCGATACAGTCTTTTAATGCCAAGATGTTGCATGCTCTCGTGCATATATTAAAGAATACGAATAGGGTGCACTACGGTTGATACAACAACGAAAAATAGAGCTGTTTTATGCAGAGAACAAGGCAATGAACGCTGGAATGTTTTAAGATTCCGCAAAATATCCTCCAAGGCAACAGCATGACCATCGAACGCAGACGCTATATCAGGCCCGAAGCCTTGAATTTACTTGATTATCTTGTCGTCGACGAACAGGGCAGGCAAGGGGATTACTCCATGGCGAGAACCCTGAACATCAGCAAAGGCGGGGTTTTGATGGAAACGCATATACCCCTGCCATTAGGGCAGCAGGTTATGATCACTTTGGGATTGGAGGATCAGTTGATTGATGTGATGGGAAGAATTGTCTACGTGACCAGCTCCTCGGGTCGTCACCAGAACGGGATTGAATTTTTCCATGTCTCAGACAGCGACAAACGTATACTCGACCGTTATGTAGCGGCGTTTCGCAAACTCTATGCCGAGGGCACTGCTCATCGCTCCATGCCCTCTGTCGAAGACTGAGTACCCGTTAGCAGCACTCAAAATCTTTTCGTTCGTATTGAAGTGTTATTCCTTAAGACGACCGTATTCGTCCTCGAAACGGACAATGTCATCCTCGCCCAGATAACTGCCTATTTGCACCTCGATGAGCTCCAGCGGTATCACTCCAGGATTTTCCAGACGATGGATCGTGCCGGAAGGGATGTAGGCTGCCTCGTCTTCCTTGAGCAGAATTGACTGCTCCCCGTTTTGGACCCTGGCTGTTCCCGAGACCACAACCCAGTGTTCGTGACGGTGGTGGTGCATCTGCAGGGAAAGCCGGGCTCCCGGCTTGACCGTGATGCGTTTGATCTGAAAACGATCCTGCATCTCCAGGGTGGTGTAACTGCCCCAAGGGCGATACACGGTCCTGTGGATATGGAACTCACCCCTCTTTTCTTTTTTTAGTCTGGTGACAATCGTCTTAACATCTTGAGAGCGATCCATCGGCGCAACCAGGACTGCATCGGCCGTTTCCACCACCAGGGTGTCCCGGAGGCCGATAGCGGTCACTAGGGTGTGCTCGGAACGAATCAGCGAATTATGGACATCCTCAAGCATAACATCGCCGCTGACCACGTTTCCCTGGTCATCTTTGGCGGCGACCTCCCAGAGAGCCCGCCACGAACCGATATCGCTCCAGCCGATATCAGCTTCAACCACAGCAGCCTTGGTGGTTTTCTCCATGAGGGCGTAATCAATCGAATCAGAAGGGCATGTCTTCATGGCCTCACGATCGAAACGGAAAAAGAGACCGTCCGGTTGCCCTTTGCCGACTGCCTCAGTCATACACGCGACAATCTCTGGGGCATATTGTTGCATCTCAGCCAGCAGGGCCTCCGCGGTAAACGCGAACATCCCGCTGTTCCATAGATACCTACCGCTGGCCAGATATTGTTCAGCTGTTGCCAGATCTGGTTTTTCCACAAAGTTTTCAACCAGCGCCCCCTTGCCTCTGGCAATATACCCGTATCCCGTTTCCGGATGATCGGGCACGATACCAAAGGTGACGATTTGCCCCTGCTCTGCAAGGGTGACCGCCTCAGTGACTGCGCTTGCAAAGGCCTCGGTCTTGACAATCAGGTGATCCGCCGGGAGCACTAGCATCACATCTTTTCCCTTGCCCTCGCTGGTCAGGTAGAGAGCCGCTCCGCAAATGGCGGGTGCCGTGTTTTTACCAAACGGTTCGAGCAGGATATGGAAATCGGCACCACAGTGAAGATCCTCGACCTGGTTTTTGGTCAAAAACCGGTGTTCCTCACCGACCACAATAATGGGGGCTACTGCATCCTTAAGGCTCGACACCCGTTGCACGGTCGTCTGCAACAGCGACAACTCGCCGGTCAGATTAATCACCTGTTTAGGGTAGAGTTCCCGCGAAAGCGGCCAGAGGCGGGTACCGGTTCCTCCCGCCAGTATTATGGGTTGAATTGCCATCAGGCTACCTCATTCATTTGAGTTATTTAATGGAAACTTGTGGTTGTGTGGCCTTCACGACCTGATCAACTGCAGGAGCTCTTCGGTTTTCAGCAGCAGGAGCCCCTCATCGCCTCGGGTTTCGACATTGAGGCGCAGAACCGGTTCAGTATTTGATTTGCGCAGGTTAAAACGATACTCTGGATATTCAATGGAAATGCCGTCAGTGGTGTCTTTAACGCCATCGGCATATTGCTGTACAATCTGAGCGATCACCGCATCGGGATCCCCCACTTTGGAATTGATCTCGCCGCTCACCGGGTAGGCAGCCATCCGTTCATCACACATCGCTGAGAGTTTTTGCCCGGGAAGGCTCATCAAACGACACACCAGCAGCCAGGGCAGCATGCCCGAATCGCAGTAACCGAACTCGCGGAAATAATGATGGGCCGACATCTCGCCGCCGTAGACTGCGTCCAGAGCCCGCATGCGTTCCTTGATAAAAGCATGGCCGGTACGGGTCATAACCGGAAACCCCTTTGCGCCCGACACCATTTCCCGGGTGTTCCAGGTCAGGCGGGGATCGTGGAGTATGGTCGCTCCCGGATGCTGCTGGAGCATGGCCACTGCCAGTAGACCGACGATGTAATACCCTTCAATAAAGCGACCATTCTCGTCATAGAGGAAACATCGGTCAAAATCACCGTCCCAGGCAATGCCCATATCGGCGTGATGCTCACGAACGGCACGTGCCGTGGCCTCCCGTTTTTCAGGAAGCAGGGGATTGGGCACGCCGTTGGGGAAGCGGCCATCAGGCTCATGCTGCATGCGAATGAACTCGAAAGGCAGATGCGGTGCCAACAGATCAATGATCGCCCCGGCACAGCCGTTGCCGCTATTGACCACCAGCCGCATCGGCCGCATGCCGCTGCAATCGACCGTGGCCAGGAGATGGTCGATATAGGCGCTTTTGTCAGTAACCCGCATATAGGTTCCCGGCTGCAATGTTTTTTCTGCGCACAAGGATAGGTACCATTCATCATCCTCAGCCATTGCAGCAATCTCGAGCAGGCCGTTATCACCCGAAACCGGACGGGCTTCACGCTGCACGATCTTCATTCCGTTATATTCAGCAGGATTGTGACTGGCGGTGATCATGATGCCGCCTTCAACCCCTGTTGCAGTTCCACTGAAAACAGCATGATAGACTTCTTCGGTGCCGCAGAGACCGATGTCAACGACATCAATACCTTGGGCGAGCAAGCCCGTGATGATAGTATCGGCGACAACGGGGCTTGTCAGCCGCATGTCGCGGCCAATGACCATCTTGCGCACGGTGCAGTGCTGAGCGAAGGCCAGGGCGATTCGCAGTGCAATATGCTGATCAAAATCCTCAGGGACTCTGCCGCGGACATCATAGGCAGTAAAGCATCGTAACGACGTTGTCATGGTAGTTTTCGTCCTAAGCGTATCTTGAAAATAACAGGCAGGTGATGCCTTGTCTTTTTGGGTGGATTGAGGGTCCGAATCGAACCCGTTGCCCATCGCCCCGACAAACACCTGCTATAAAAAAGCCAAAGTCTGAGCGGCCAGAAGTTATGGTTGCCCCGGTTTCTGTGGCTCTGGTGTTTTCTTTTGTTCAGTCTTCTGCCCAGATTTGCCGGACAAATGGTCGGTAAGTATGGCCGGTTCCTTCTGTAAAAAATATTTGCGCAGCCGGGGGTCATCAATGAACGATTGCAACAACCCTGCCCCCTGTTTCAGATAGGGGGACGAGTAGGACTTGCGTAACAACTCGTTGGTCGTTGACATGCTGGATGCCAGAAACATATAAAGCAACGAGGCCAAGACCGCAGCCTTGACCCCGCCGAGAATAAGTCCGGAAAATCGGTCCAGCCAGCCGAGCAGGCTAATCTGCATGAAGCGGTGCAGCACCTTGCCGATCATGGTGAACACAAAGGCTGCGACAAGGAAAATGATGGCGAAGCTGACCCAAAAGGTTATTTTCGGATTATCAACAAATCGCTCGGTAAAAGGCAGGATTCTGGCCGCATACTGGCCGGCGAAATAGTAACTTCCCACCAGGGCAAAAAATGCAGCAAGCTGGCGCATGAACCCGATCCACAGACCCCTGACCAGAAAAAACACAAAAATAAAGGCGACCACAAGGTCGAAATAGGTCAAATCATTGAATGTCGGCATATTCGTTCGTATTATGTTAGACTACTTTGAAGCGATCCTGTGAATTTTGTCAGCCAGCCCTTGCTTGAGAGAGCTGGCCCCTCCCTCGTATTGGTCATGAAAAAAACGATTATACCGGATCCATCGGTTATGACAAGAATTTGTCCGGGACGTATCCCGCAGGACTGCCAAGGCCTTTTTTCTACCATGGAGGCTCTCGCTACCCGCTTCGCCTCCCTGGCCCCCCAAAGCGGCCACCTGTCCCTTCTCGACCTGTCCGGACTGCGTCCGCTACTGGAGCAGGAGGCAGGGCTCCGTTTTTTGACCTCTCTACTCTCGCCAGCAGAAGCCTGTCTCTTGGCCGGTTTCACCTACCCCAAACGACGTTTGGAGTGGCTTGGCGGCAGACTGGCAGCCAAACATTGCCTGAGCAGACTGTCGCCACCTGAACAATCGGGCCAACCGTTCTATTGCGATTACTCGTTCCTGCCTGATGCTTTCGGCCGTCCAGCCTTCGAGCCGTCCTCGGACCGAGGAACTACGGTGCCCGCAATTTCCATCTCTCACAGCCGTGGATATGCTGCCGCCCTGGTTACCACAACCAAGACCTGCGGTATCGATATTCAATTGAAAACAGAGCAGCTTGCCACCGTGCAGGAACGCTTTGCCTCCGCAGAGGAACTCGCCCTGCTGCACCGGGTTCCTGCTCTACTGACTCGCCTAGGTATAATTTGGACGGCCAAGGAAGCCGTGAAGAAATGTCTGCTTTCTGATCAATCGACTTTTTTTGGCACGATCAGCCTGACGGAAATTGCGGACGAGCCAAATGAAGCAATCTGGACGGTAGGCTGTCAGGTTACAGGCCTCGTCAGGATCGCTGCCTCGGTCCGCATTGCTGAATTCGGCGACTACCTCATTGCCTGCACAGTAGGAGACCTTTATGCCTGAACTCCCGGAAGTAGAAGTGACCCGAAGGGGTCTGCTGGAACAGTTACCGGGAAGGACAATCATGCAGATTAGCTGGAGCGCTCTTCGGCTTCGCACCGAGATCCCTCGCCAATTCTTGAAGGATCATATCGATCGGCAGCAAATTAGCACCATCGACCGACGAGCAAAATACCTCTTGATTCGAATGAAGAGCGGTGCGACCCTGGTTATCCATCTGGGCATGACCGGCAAGCTCGGCCTGCTCCCGGCAAAAACAGCGAGGCACAAACACGACCACCTCGTGCTGGGGCTCGATAATGCCATGGAACTGCGTTTTAATGACAGCCGTAGATTCGGCTCCATTGCAGTCTGGTCGGCAGTGCAAGCCATGGAACGTGAATGTGAGTTTTCCAGCAGGGAGGGGATGGAACCATTCGACAGCGACTTCACCGCCGATCACTTGCTCCGTTTGGCCAAAAGTAGGCAGATCCCGGTGAAATCCTTCCTCATGAACACCCGATTGGTCGCCGGGATCGGTAATATCTATGCCAACGAAATCTTGTTTGCCGCCCGGATCAACCCTCTGATGCCAGCATCCCAACTTCCTGCAGCTGCCTGGCAGAGGATTATAAAGGAAGGCCGGCGTATTTTACAGCAGGCAATCGATGCCGGTGGCTCCACTATTGCCGATTTTCTTGGTGCCAGTGGTCACCCCGGTTACTTCCAACTGCAGTTTAAGGTCTATGGCCGCAAAGACGCACCGTGTCCAGAGTGCACACGTCCCATTGTCAAAACGGCGCTGGCTGGCAGGGCCACCTATTACTGCCCGATCTGCCAGCGGGAACGGTCAGGTGGTTTAAGATCTACACTACGCTGATCAAGAAACAATAATGTCCCAGACAATAAACAAAGACGAATCAATCTTTGTACAGAGCTGGAACAATATGATGCCGGTTGAGCAGTTTATAAAAGTCCGTTCTGTTGCGCTCGGCCAGCCGGGCCGCATGCGAGACATTGCCTTGGGTCGTTTGCAGCAGTTGGATGAGATACTGCTGTTCAAACTGCCTTTTGGCCTCGGCCAGCGGTAAGATTTTTTTCTGATGTTGCTTAATGGCGTCATAGAGCAGATCTTCCGCTATCAACGGTGAAGTTGCCAGGGCAACAGCATTTTCCACAACATTGTAAAGCTGTCTGATATTTCCAGGCCACGGGGCTTCAACAAGAACTTTCATGGCCTCCGGCGTGAAGCGTTTTCCCTGACCGTCTTTTTTCTCGGTAAGAATAGCCGCAAAATGCTCGGCAAGAAGCGGGATATCCTCTTTGCGCTTGTGCAACGGCGGTAGCTGCAGACTGACCACGTTCAACCGGTAAAAAAGGTCCTCACGAAAAGTATTTTCGAGGATCGCCTCTTCTAAATTTTTATGGGTCGCCGAAATAATGCGCACATTCACTGAGACCGGATGCGAGCTCCCCACCGGGCGAATTTGTCTGTCCTGGAGAACCCGCAGCAATTTGACCTGAATATGAAGCGGCATATCACCGATTTCATCGAGAAAGAGGGTGCCGTTATGAGCGGATTGAAAAAGGCCGGCATAGCTCTTCATAGCCCCGGTAAAGGAACCTTTGACGTGTCCAAACAGTTCCGATTCCAGCAGGCTTTCGGGAATAGCCGTGCAGTTGACCGGAATAAAAGGTCCTTTCCTAAAGTTGCTGGCTTTGTGGATAGCGATGGCTAGTAATTCTTTGCCGGTGCCGCTTCCGCCCCGAATAAGCACGGTGGCATCAGTTTCAGCCACCAGCTTGGCACGGGAGAGCAATTCCTCCATTACCGCGCTCTGACAAATGATTTCTTGCCGCCACTCTTCGCGGTCCTCTATGGTATCGCCGGTACCGCCTCCGATCATTTCGATGGCTTTTTCAACTTCCTGCAGGAGCACCGCCCCTTCGATCGGCTTGGTCAGGAACGAGAAAACACCCTGCCGCGTTGCCTCGACGGCTTCGGGAATAGAACCGTGCGCTGTAATGATAATAACCGGCACCGATTTGTTCTGCTTGCGGATGGCCTCAAACAGGGCCATGCCGTCGATACCCGGCATGCGCAGGTCTGTCAGGACGACATCCGGTTTGAAGGCTGAAAAGGTGGCCATCGCTTCCTCGCCACTCCCGGCAACTGCAACTTCGTAATCCTTGCTCTCGAGTCGTAGTCTCCATAAACGAAGCAGATCGGATTCATCATCGACCAGAAGTATTTTATAATGACGGCCCATGTCAACGCTCCCTGTCCTTAATAATATTCTCAATATTTTTTAACTGTTCTATCTGCTTTTGCAGTTCTCTGATCCGTTTCTGATCCTGTCCTGCACCTTTTTCCAGAACATCTATGCGCTCATCAAGGTTTTTGTTGCACTGGGTCCACTTGCTGGCCAGCTCCTTCTCGAGTCGCTGCATCAGCACCTGAATCCCAAGCAGACCATCGCCGTCGGCATTAGGGTGCTCCTTGATGTAATTGGCGAGGGTGGTCTCTCCGGACTTAAGCTGTTTGAAGCTGGCATGGTCGTGAAGAGCCAAACAGATCAAATGCAAGGTGGCGGCGTCCGTCCCGTCGGTAGCCTGTGCCGAGGCCGTCTTGTGTGCAGCTTTGAATTCCCCGTGAGTCAGTTTCTGGTGATCTGTCAAGCAGGACAGGATCGTGCTGGCATCTGTCGGAGTGGAAATGACAGGTTTTTGCGATGGATCTGATGCCGGCCTCGACCAGAAGCCTCCTGCACAACTGCTCAACAAGAGGCCAGACAGCACAACAATATACAGGCAAAAAATTTTCATCAGACGCCATCCTTTGCACAGGGCAAGGTCACGGAAAAACGCGCACCTTTACTACTGGGCAGCAGCCGGAGGGTGCCACCGCAATTTTGTATATATTCCTTACTGATGGCAAGCCCCAGGCCAGAGCCCTTGACCACGGATCGGTTTTTCTGGCTTCCCTGAAAAAAAGGGAGAAAAATCTGTGGTCGATCTTCTTCGCTGATCCCCGGCCCCGTGTCTTCGAACAGAACATTAACTTTGCTGCCTTTCAATTTCATATAGATACCGATATCGCCATCGTCCGGGGTAAATTTGACCGCATTCGCCAACAGATTATCGATAACGGCCTTCAGTTGTTTCCGGTTGCCGCTGATGGTCACCGGTTCCAGCTTTGTTGCCAGACTGATGTTTCTGGCGAGCATGGCATTGCGATGATCCTCGGCTACCTCGGCAATAAGGGCGTCAACGTGCACATCTTGGAGATCAAGGGGGATCTCGTTTGCCTGGGCCATATTAAAATCGAGAATATTCTGAATGAGTTTCTGCAATTTATTGCAGTTGTTATCGAGTATAGTCACAACTTCGGCCTGATTTTTACTCAATGGCCCGACCAGCCCATCCTTCAACAAACCGGCCCCTTCTTTGATGGACGACAGCGGCGTTTTCAGCTCATGAGAAATATGGGCCAGCATCCTTACCTTTTCCCGGTCCAGGGTGTCGAGCCTTTTTCTCAGCCAATCGAGCTTTGCTCCGATGGCCTCAAGGTCAAGGGGGCCAAAAACAATAATCGGTGTCGAGAAATCGCCCTCGCCCAACCGCTCGATACCCCGGTCCAGTTGGCTGATGGGTTTATTAATCAGTGAGATGAAAAGAACCACCAGCAGTACACTGAAGCCAATCAGTCCGGATACCTGCCAGATCAGGGCTTTTTTGTTGCTCTGCACCCGTTCTTTGAGGATATCAACTTCCTGAATCATCAGGGCGTTGCTCAACCGTTCCAGCTCAGAAGCAAGTACGCCAATCTCCCCGTATTCGGCGAGGGCGACCTCCATCTCTCCCTTGCTGGTTTCAATATTACCAGACGTCTGGTTTAGGGCTGTCACCAAGTGGCGCTCGCGGGCGCGTAACTGTTCGATCAACGGAGCCAGGTCGTTTTCAGCATTGATGACCGCAAACTGTCGCAGCAATTCATCGATTTCCCGAGAGCTCGAGTTGACCGCCTTCAGATATTCTGCTTCCTCCAGGACACTGTACAATCGGGCTGCCCGTTCCTGGCCATGAAGCAGATCCTCTGCCTTCTTACAGCTATCGATCCTGTTGACCGATCGAAACACCGCCACGGCACTCTGCTGCACAAGTCCATCAAGAATCTGGATCGAACTGACCAAGGCGATGACCAGAGGCAGGGCGACGAAAATAAAGCCGGTCAGCAACAGCGAGAAGAACGAACGGGGACGGTAAAGGCGGCTCACGGATACTCACTTACTGAGATGGACATGATCAAGGTAAATCTCCAGTGGACTCGGTTGCTGCATAACAAACAGGCCAAACCTTTCAATATGCTGCATATCCATTGCTCGCTCTCGGGGGGCGTTTTTGACCTTTTCAAGGGGGACGACCAGGTCATTCCATCCCTGATGGAGGGTAAACTGTTGATTGAAACGATCTTCATACGCAAGGTGATGCTCTTTATGGTGCACATCATGGATGCGGCAATTGAGGACAAGATTTGCGGTCTTCGGATTATACACACTGAACCGCAGGGTTTGATATCCTTGCCAGTCGCCGGGAAAATGAAACAGAGAAATACCAGAGTATTGTGCCGTGGACAACTGCAGCCGCGCCGCTTTTTTACCATGCCTCACTTCTCCCGTCTCCTCGCTAAGGAACTGCATGTCGACCCAGCGATACCGCTCAAACGGTGTCTCGAAATCGGCAAGCACGGGGAATTGTTTCGCAGCGAGGTATTCATCCAGCAGCGATCTGGACAGAGGCCAGACCGCTATTGCCAGCAGAATCAGCACTATCCCTCTGAACAGATGCTGTTGCCACTGTTTTCCGAAAAGGACTGGGCGGATAAAAAAAGCGAAAGCCGTCAAGCATCCCAGCTGATCGCGAAGCACATCGAAAATATCAGGAGAGCGTCCGTCACAAAACATCTGCAGCACTTCGATCGCAGATCCGACCAAGAGGACACTGATAAAAGTAAGAAAAAAGAGCCGGGGTAAAGACCGGGCGGCATTCAGCTTCCGCAGGTAGCTGCGGAGCAAACAGGAACCGAGGGAAAAATAGAGAATATGCCCGAGATCCCAGGCGGCATGAAAGGATCGGGGCGAATGATATTCAGGCCCGCCCAGAAAGAAAAAAGGGGAGCCTATCAGTAAAAGCCCGATAAGGATGAAATTGAGATATTTTTTGTTTATCATTGCTCCGACAGGCAGTCTACCTTTTTCCCTTTGACCATAATCTCCATTTGCAACTTCTTAATTCACTGTCCTTGCCAGGGGATTGATTATCCTGTTCTTGAATAGGGATCCCTAATTCAGGCAAGCAAGAATACCATATTTATCCGCCTCGATGTGTGCAAAAAAATCATTGATTCTGCAACGACCGAACCCCTTCGCCAATAGGCAAGATAAATTTTCCTTTATCAGGGTAAATTTCGCTTGTGTCGAACCAACAAAACACGTTTTTCTCTCTTCAATCCTGCCAAATTGGGATATAAAAAATGATATGAACAAAAAATCGCCTAAGGGGCTATGCTGGAAGCTGTCAAATGAACCCTTTAATAGGCATTGTTCGTTGTTTTTCCTCCCATGGTCAAGGAAGACGATTTTGAGACTACCAAAGAAATCGGCGGCCACCACCCTGCAACAACGGCAGAGCGAATAAGAGGTGCCGCTTAATGAATCGTTCAATGCCAATCGGAAATCACCTCATGTCAACACGGACAAAAATCGTCAGCAGCCTGCAATTACAGGCAAGAGTGGAGGAGTTGGGTCGGCAGATCACGAAGGACTACGAGAGCAGGCAGCTTGTTCTGCTGGGGGTGCTCAACGGTGCCTTTATTTTTGCGGCCGATCTCTGCCGTGCTATCGACCTTGATCTGGAAATTGATTTCATCCGGGTGGCCAGCTATGGTGCCGGGACCGAGTCCTCAGGAACGATTCGTCTGCTCAAGGAACCGAGCCTCGACTTGGTCGGCAAGGATCTATTGTTGGTCGAAGATATTGTTGATACCGGCACGACCATGGCCTGGCTACTGGATCATTTCCGAAAAGGTCCGGCGCATTCAGTCAGGATTTGTTCGCTGATCGACAAGAAGGAACGCCGATCAGTCCCCGTTGATGTTGATTATATCGGCTTTTCACTCGAAAAAGGTTTTCTGGTGGGCTACGGATTGGATTGTGCCGAAAAATATCGCAATCTTCCGGAAATTTATTCTCTGGACTAAAAGAAATTCGGCCTGTCTTGGAAAAGGCAGGCTGCACTTGTTGGTAACCTGCTGCAAGGAGAGTCGTATGCAAAAAAAACAGTTTGCCGTGATCCTCTCGGGTTGCGGCCATCAGGATGGCGCTGAAATTCACGAAGCAACCCTCACCCTCTGGGCGATCCATAAAAATGGGGCGGAATTTCACTGCTACGCGCCTGACATCAAACAACATCATGTCCTCAACCATATCACAGGCCAGGAGATGAATGAGAAGCGCAATGTGCTGATCGAATCGGCCCGAATTGCCCGTGGCAAAATCGCCTCACTCGCCACCTTTTTGCCCGAATCCTTTGACGGCCTGGTCATACCCGGCGGCTTCGGCGCCGCCAAAAACTTGAGCAATTACGCCTTTGACGGTGCAGACTGCACGGTCAATAGTGATGTCGCCGGAGCGGTAAAAGCCATGTATGCCGCCAGCAAGCCCATCGGCGCTCTCTGCATAGCCCCGGTCATTCTCGCCAAGATCCTCGGGGACATCACCTTGACCATCGGTCAGGACAAAGCTACCATTGCCAATCTGGTGGCCATGGGGGCGCAGCACACACCGACTCTGCAAGGGGAAATTACCATTGACCGGCCACACAAGATCGTCACCACCCCCTGTTATATGCTCAATTCCCGGGTCGATCAGATCGCCGATGGGGCCGACAAGCTTATCCGGGCGATGCTGGAAATGATGGCATAATCTCTCGTAACTGAAGAGATTTTTGGGTTGCCGAAGACTTGTCAGGGGGAGATTGTTTTTTACGTTCTTCCCTTCTTGACGGGAGACACGAACGATTTTAACGTTTGATCTGCCAAATCCGGGGATGATTGATCTGCCGGAGAATTCGACCAAGCAACCAAAAGGAACCTTTTAATGAATACGATGAAAACCTGCATGCTCATGGCGGCGCTTACCGCCCTGTTCATGATTGCCGGATCGGCGATGGGTGGCCAGCAAGGCATGACCATTGCCCTCGTTATGGCCTTGGGCCTTAATTTTTTCGCCTATTGGAATTCCGACAAAATGGCATTGGCGATGAACCATGCCCGCGAAGTTTCAGTGGAGGAGGCACCCGACCTGCACGCTCTGGTCGCCTCCTTGGCCGCAGGTGCCGGGCTTCCTAAACCCAGGGTCTACGTGGTCGACGATTCCACGCCTAATGCCTTTGCCACCGGACGAAATCCCGAGCATGCCGCAGTGGCGGTGACCACTGGCATACTCCAAGTGTTGGATCGTTATGAGTTGGAAGGCGTAATTGCTCACGAGCTGGGGCATATCAAGAATCGTGATATTCTTATAGGTTCGATAGCCGCAGTCATGGCCGGGGCCATTTCCTATCTGGCGACCATGGCCCAATGGTCCATGCTTTTGGGTGGAGGAAGGCGCGATGAAGAAGGCGGCAGTAATCCTTTGGTTATGCTGGTGACTTTGATCGTTGCGCCGTTGGCAGCGACCCTCATCCAGATGGCCATTTCCCGGAGCCGGGAATATATCGCCGACGCTACTGGCGCTGAGATTTGCGGGCATCCGAAATCGCTGGCCAGCGCCCTCAACAAACTGGCCCATGACAATGCGCAACAGCCGATGGATGTCAACCCGGCTTCCGCACAGATGTATATCGTTAACCCGCTCAGCGGCGGCACCATTGCCGGACTTTTTTCAACCCATCCCCCCATGGAAGAACGGATTCGCCGGTTGCTGGCGATGTAATCCAGTCATCGAACAAAGCAATCCAAAGACCTCACAACTGATTGCGTAAGTTAACAAAGGTTTGCTCGAATCCTTGCAGATCGGTGACCTTACCATTGAGAACCGACTAGACCGGGTCTCTTTCTATGGCAGTCTGGACATTACCAAGGATAAAGAGGGGTTGGCTAATGCTCGGCAGTTGATGGGTATTCTTGGGATGGTGGTCGAAAAGCTGAAAGGAGAAGACTTGCCTGATCAGGTGACCATAGAGCCGACAGATAGTGTGAAAAATCCATTTTCCTGAAAATACTGAGGGATACAGGTTAAAAACTGTTTCCTTTGCCATCGACCGACCGCTACGCCAAAGAGCATGCAATCTGCATCGTTCCAATAATGCCGAATCGGTTTTCATAAATCGACCGGCATTTTTTATTCGGTATTAATTGTTCAGGCGTTCACGCAGTCGTTTGCTTGGGCGGAATGAAATCATCTGCCGTTTGGTGATTGTCATTGATTCTCCAGTCTTGGGGTTACGACCCCGACGCGGTGATTTATTTCGTACCGACAATGTGCCGAACTGGACCAATTTTATTGATTCACCGGCAACCATAGTATCTTTCAAGGTTGCAAAAACCTTGTCTACAATTTCCGCAGCACCTCGTTGTGAAATTCCCAGCCGTTCGGTAATGCTGACAGCCAATTCCTTACGGGTCACATTCTTCTTTTTCATTATTCATGTCCTTATCGATAATGGGCGTAACTGGACGGTAGAGAGCACGGCACTCTTATATCCTGCCTGGAGGGGCCTGGTAAAGTGGAAATCGTTTATTGTGATAAGGGGATAGGATGTTCCTCCTGTTAAATGGGAAAAAATTGGCCCGTGACCGAGATGGCCAAGGGCTGAGACTGGGGAAGCTGACAGTGGAAAACCTGATTAATGCCGATCTGCCTTATGCCCCACCTTTTTCTTTGGCCATCGATCATTTCATCACCTCAGCCCATATTATGCAAAATAAGCTCAAGGGCCGGATGACTGGTATTTCGGTCACCGAGGTGTGGGAGAAATTGCAGCTCGACGACAAATCCTTCTTCCTGGATGGTCGCAGTTTGGCCCAATACGAGGAGATGCACCTTGGCATCGGCGAACACCTCATTCCCCTGGGTGCCCTGCGTTTACGGCTGGACGAAGTTCCGGCAGATAAGAACGCGGAGATTATCTGCTTCTGCAAGATCTCGCTGCGCGGCTACGAAGCAGAAACCATCCTCCGGGCCTATGGCTACACTAATGTCAAGGTCATGGAAGGCGGCATCATGGCCTGGCCGTATCCGCGAAAGAAATAGGAGACTTGCGCAGAGAAAAGGACAGTGCATATGAACAGAGAAGGCATTATCTTTAAGCCAATTGGGGTAATTCGCAGTGAACATGGGGTTGCTCGACAGACCCCCATCCAGCCAACCTATGCCAAAGGGTGCAAAGGACAGGTGGAACTGTTTCCGGAATACGTGGAAGGCTTGCGCGATCTGGATGGATTTTCGCATATCTACCTGATATTTTACTTCAACCAGTCTGGACCGATGCAACTAATCGTCAAGCCGTTTCTTCAGGATATTGAAAGAGCGTTTTTTCGACCCGCACACCGTGCCGGCCCAATGGCATCGGCTTGAGTATCGTTGAACTGATAGGCCGCGAAGGTAATGTGCTCCTGCTGGACGGGGTTGACGTCCTGGATGGCACACCACTGCTCGACATCAAACCCTATACCACTAAATTCGACTGCCTGGAAAACTCCCGCAACGGCTGGCAGGACGAGGTCGATGAGGAAACGGCACAACGCCTCGGTCGCCGGGAGTATAAGGTTGGCGAGAGCTCTGCATCGGCTTAACCATCCGATCATGCCTGCAACCGCGAATATAATCGCAGGTTGCATATTTTCATTATTCTCAACCCAAGGAGGAAAGAGCCATGAAGAAGAGTATAATGTTCATAACCGTGGTAACAATGCTTAGTTTCGCTTTCACTGCCGAAGCTGTAGCCCAACAAGGCATGATGTGGAAAGGCGGGGGTGGATGGGGACCGAGGTCACCGTATGCCAGGATGTACGACCCTCAGACTATTGAAAGCATCACGGGAGAGGTCGTTTCAGTCGGCAAAATTACGCATCCCATGAAGGGTATGTCGTACGGTGTCCATCTCGTGGTGAAAACAGACAAAGAAACAATCCCGGTGCATCTTGGCCCCGGCTGGTACATCGAAAATCAGGAAGTGAAAATTGAACCCAAAGATATGGTTGAGGTAAAAGGTTCGCGCATCACCTTTGAGGGCAAGCCGGCATTGATCGCTATAGAAGTGAAGAAAGGGGATGAGGTGTTGACCCTTCGTAATACGGATGGTTTTCCAGTTTGGAGCGGTTGGCGACGTCGATAGTTTTTTAGACTGATAAGCCGCGAAGGCAAGATACTCCAGATCGTCATCAAATGTTAACCCGCTAAAATTGAATTGCTGATCAACACGTTGGCCGTCTGGAACGTAAAGAGTAGCTGGTCGGCCATGGAAAAATCCATTTTTAGGTTGTTGTTGACACCAATGCACAAAAGGCTGGCCGAGGTATATACGTTGGGCTATTTTCTGGCTCAGGAAAACAAGCCAAAAAATGAGCAACCTCTCCTCAACTTCTTGAGGATGATGATGTGTGGACATTGTGCCCTGCTCTGCGGTGCAGGGCATTTATTTTGTCACCCAAATCATCCAGCAGTAGTTCCGGACCAAGTTGCCTTTAGTCTTCAAGTGACGGATAAACCTTATTTCTGCAGGAGTGTTCGTTCGAACCTTAGATTATTTTAGAATTTTGTTTGACACATTATTCTTTGCCCTTGACCTGGACCTCAATTTTTTCACTATCCTGTATATGTGGAATATATAGTCGAATTTTTACCATGTCGTTTCACTTCGTACATCAATGAGTCTGCGGCACGTATTGCCAAGTCGAAAGTTTCAGGTATTTTGATGCACGTAAGAACCCCAATGCTAAATGTTACCGACCATCCGTTTTTACGTACTTCCTCACTGAGGTATTGTTCAAGTTGCCCCACAATGATTTTAGCTGATTCTTGATCAGTTTCAGGAAACATTATTACGAATTCGTCCCCCCCCACTCGTCCCCCCCCACTCGTGCCACCACATCTGCTTTCCTTGTGTTATTTTTCAAGGTTGACACTATTGAAGCCAGAAGCCTATCGCCTTCGGCATGACCAAATAAATCATTCACATCTTTAAATCCATCTACATCAATATAGGCAACTGTAAGTTGACACCCATATCTCTCAGAACGATATATTTCGGCTTCAACCTGCTTTTTAAAAGCACGTAAATTCATAGCTCCAGTTAGATGATCAGTATGTGCTAATTCACGCTCATTTTCTCTTGAGAGTATAAGGTCAGAGCGCAAAATAGTTGCTAAAGAAAAAACAATCGCATGTGATATGAAATCCCAATAATAGATATAAGCTTTTGAAGCATATTTCCCTAAATACTGTGCAGTTAAAAGCGATAACAATGCGCTGCAAATAGAAATAAATATACCAAAATACTTATTAGTAGTGGCTGCCATCAAAACTGGAACTAAATATAATATACTAAATTCTACCTGAGCCCCCGACAAGCAATCAACAAAACCGATGAGCAAAACGATTAAGCAGATCATCACGTTAAACATGATCTTCTTATGTTTAATGTCAACCAGTTCGACTTTCATTTTATCGGCAGTTGATCCTGTGAAATATTTATGACAGGGAATAAATATTTACTAATTGTATTGCTAACCAGTTCGTTATTAAAGAATAAAAAAACCTGCCACTCAAAAAACGAGAGGTCAGGTCAACTAAAATCCCTTAATTCTTCAAAGCGGCAATCTTTGCGAAGCCGTATTCTTCCTTCACCATGAAGATGGTTCACGGATTTTACTGTATAATCTCATAATTTCGGCATCCCAAAAGAAAAAGTTCAGCATGACTATCTAATCCCATTCTGGCTATCGTTTCAGTGTTTCCCTTATAAAATTTGACCACCCCGGGATGTCCCACAAATCACATGATGTGTTCAATTATTGAACATAACAATTTATTTAAATATCTAACTGAATCCCAACTTCAATAACCTGGTTTATGGGGATGCCAAAATACGAGCTCACGTCCATCGAGTTTTTGGAAAGAAATATAAACAAACTCGACCGCCACCGGCTCATTTTCGGTTCACCGCTGATACCCAGATTCTCGCGACCGAGAAAGAAGCTTGCTTCATTCATCTCCAAATTTACCCCTTTGTCACGAGACAGGGCAAAAATGGTTTCGATATTAGGCTCTTCCATAAATCCGTAATGGGCAATGATACGAAAAAGGCCTGCTCCTAGATTTTCAACCTCAATTTTTTCAAAATTTGGCACACGGGGTATTTCTTCTGTGCGAATATTTAAAAAAACTACATTGGCGTGAAGAATCTTGTTGTGCCGCAAGTTGTGGATCATGGCAGCAGGCACGATATCATGACTGCGAGTCAGGAAAACAGCCAGACCTTTAATTCGCTGCGGCGTTTCATTTTCAAGAATTTCTTTGAATTTTTCAAGCGTTGGAGTCAGACTTCTCATCTTGTTGCGGAGAATTTCGTTGCCGTCCTCCCAAGTGACCATGACAATAAAAATTATTGCAGCAATAACTAATGGGAACCAGGCACCATGAAATATCTTGATGATGTTTGCGCTGAAAAAAAGGATATCCACCAGAAAAAATATACCAGTCAGCATTCCGGCGACCATGAGACTCCAGCCCCATTTTTTTCGCATAACAAGAAAGAAAAGTATCGTGGTAATCAACATGGTTGCCGTAACCGCGACGCCATAGGCGGCTGCAATTCTACTTGAGGATTGAAAACCAGTAACCAGAGCAATAGTGCAGATCAAAAGCAACCAGTTTACTGGAGCAATGTAGATTTGACCTATCTGAGATACGGAGGTGTGTGTGATCCTGAAACGGGGGAGATACCCGAGCTTAATTGCCTGCTGGGTTAAGGAGAATGCACCTGTGATAACCGCCTGGGAAGCGATAATCGTAGCAACTGCGGCCAATATAACCATTGGAACCATCGCCCAGTTCGGGACAAGGGCATAAAAGGGATGATGGGACATTTCTGGCCTGGCGAGGAGGACAGCACCTTGGCCAAAATAATTCAGGATAAGTGCTGGGAAAACAAACCCAATCCATGCCCGTCGAATGGGTGTTTTACCAAAGTGCCCCAGATCGGCATAAAGGGCTTCAGCTCCTGTCACAACTAAAAACACAGCACCTAAGACCACAAATCCTTCCAGCCTGTTATGGATAAGAAAGTTGATACCGTGCCATGGAAGAATAGCCGCAAGGATTTGAGGATTTTGAATGATCTGGATTGTGCCAAGAACAGCAAGAATAAAGAACCAGAGCAGCATAACAGGGCCAAAAAAACTTCCTACTTTTGACGTTCCACGACGTTGCAGAAAAAAAAGGCCGACAAGGATGACGATAGTAACCGGAACCACATAGGGTTTCAAAACTGGGGTAATGATTCGAATTCCTTCAACAGCGCTGAGTACTGAGATGGCCGGAGTTATCATGCCATCTCCATATAACAGGCATGCTCCAAACAGGCCAACCGATACCAGGCCAAATCGTCGCCCTATTGTTCTAGGATTTGCGTGTATCAAAAGAGCAGTCAACGCGAGCACCCCACCCTCACCCTGATTATCGGCCCTGAGGACAAATACTAGATATTTAAGGGTCACGATCATGATAAGTGCCCAACACATCAGAGAAAGAACGCCCAAAACATTTTCGTTGGTTACGGCTATTCCATACTCTCCATGAAAACATTCACGTATGGCGTAGAGCGGACTGGTTCCAATATCTCCATAAACAACACCAAGAGCAGCAATTGTTAACGGTGACAAAAAAGTTCCCTTTATGTGATCTTGATTGAGTTCTCCGTGAGATTGCATGGAGGTGTTTTCCTGGATTTTGAGAATGGGCAACTTGAGATCCATTTTGATGTTGTTCAGTTCGTTGAACAGATCATACGAATAGTCTCCGCTCGTTCGTTGATGCCACGCTTGAGCATCTCATGGTTGTAAGCGGCGATCACATCTTGACGTTTGAGCATCCCCAGAACCCAGGGATCCTCAAGAGTCTCCACCACCGGGATTTCATCGATCCCCTTGATATCAAAGAGCTTCATCGCCTCATAGATGTTGGTATCCGGGGTGAGGGCGATAACATCGCGGGCACAGATGGAACCCACCAGATGACAAACCCGTTCCTCCTCGCTGTGAAGGATGGTTTTGACATCCTGCATGGAAACAACCCCTACCATTAGCCCTTTGTGATTGACCACTGGAAAATAAAAGCTGTTGCGGGCAAAACGGAACAGTTCAAGCAAATGATTGACATTGGCATTTTCACTAATGAAATCTACATCTTCGGTGATAACCATTCCGACCTTAATTGATTTCATAATTGCCACCTCCCGCCCCTCGTGAATATTGATGCCCTCACGGGTAAAATCAACGGTATCAATGGAATCGTCGTAGAGCCAAGAGGCAGTCATCGTGCCGAGGACCGCAGTCAGCATGACCGGGATAATAATCATGTAATTACCGGTCATCTCGAAAAGAAGAAAGATAGCGGTCAAGGGTGCATGTGTAGAAGCAGCAAGAAAGGCGCCGATGCCCACCGTGGCGTAGGCTCCAGCGGTTGCTGTGTATTCAGGAAGGAAATAATGGACAATGCCGCCGTAAGCACCGCCAATCACCGCCCCAATAAACAGAGCCGGGGCAAAAACACCGCCTGCACCACCAGAACCCAAGGTAATGGCTGTGGCCAAGGATTTCAGAAAAACCAGTACCATCATCCGCCATACCAATGTGTCACCGGCTAAAGATTTAGCCATGTAGTCATAACCATTGCCCATGACCTGCGGGAAAAAAATACCAATACTGCCGACCAGCAACGCGCCAAGGATCGGTTTCAGTTGAGGATGGAGCGACAACCGTCGAAACCAGTCACGAATCGCGTAAAAAAACCGGATGTGCAGCACCGCAGTCACGCCGACAATAACTGCCATGACCGTGTAAAGAGGCAATTCGACAAGGGCATTGACAATGGTGTAATCCGGGATGGGAAAGGCAGGGATGGCACCATAATAGGCGCGGGTGACCACAGTGGAAAGGGCTGAGGCTATCACCAATGCGGAAAAAGAGGAAATTTCGTAGGTACCCAGCAGGACAATTTCTGAAGCAAAAAACATCCCAGCCAGAGGGGCATTGAAGATCCCGGCAATCCCACCGGCGCAACCAGCGGCGATATAAACCTTCATCCGATTGCCCGAGACCCTGAATCGCTGCCCGACCTGTGATCCTAAGGCCCCGCCTATCTGGGCGATAGGCCCTTCGACGCCGGCTGAGTTACCAGAGCCGATGGTCAGGGCAGTCGCGGCGATTTTAATGAAGATATTGCGGGCTCGGATCACCCCGTTTTCCAGATTAACCCGCCGCAGGAAACCGGTGAATCCGTAGCCATTCACTCTCCCTGGAAATGCCAACGACAGGGGAATGAGCAAGGTGACACCGGCTATCGGCAGCAGCGGCAGCAGTATCCGGCGCCATCCCCCCTGGGCGATTTGCAAGACCTCAGATCCTCTGACAAAAATAATCTCGTGAACGAGGTCCACGGTTTCACGAAAGACGATGATGGCCAGGCCTGACATAATGCCGATCAAAGCGGCTATCATCAACATTTGAGATTTCTCGCCGGGAAGAAAGGGCTTCAGCTTGGCAAACATATTCGCTCCGGCGACGTGACGGATGTGGTTATGAAAAAAGACAATTTATCACCTTGTTCAAACATTGAGGTTCTGGATGAAGTTTCACCAAATTGATTTGTGCAGCGTTCAGTGCTCACTTGACACCTTGTCGGGATGAGCCAATCAAAGCAAGAAATAGGTTGCCGCCAAGCCAGTGAGAGACATAGTGATAGTGTAGGGCAGCACCAGATAGACCATGCGACCATAGGAAAGACGGATGACTGGTGCTACGGCTGAGGTCAAGAGGAAGAGGAAGGCCGCCTGACCGTTGGGGGTGGCGACACTGGGAATATTGGTACCAGTATTGACCGTGACCGCCAACTTGTCGAGGTGGTTAATGAGCGCACCTGCCTGTTCCGCAGCCGTCGGTGGTAGGGCGGCCAGAACCTCGCTTCGGGAAAGGCTCGCATTGGTAAGCTTATCCATCAGCTGCTGGCCGGTCATGCCAATGTCAGGAATCGCCCCCATCATCTCTACAAAATGGATCTTGGTCTCGGAAATATAGACTGTGGCGACAAATACATTGTCAGAGATAACGGAGAGAAGACCATTGGCGAGGTAGTAGGCTGCCAGCTGGGTATGACCCTTGAGACTGAGGACGTAGCTAATCACCGGGGTGAAGAGATGCTGGTCATGAATGACGGCGACGATGGTGAAAAAGACCACCAACAAGGCGGTGAACGGTAACGCCTCTTTAAAAGCCCGCCCCAGCTGATGTTCCTCGACCACCCCATTAAAGGCCGAGAGCAAGATGATGACCGACAGGCCGATGATGCCCACTGCCGCCACATGGAAGGCCAGGGCAATTATCAGCCAGATACCGGCCAGAGCCTGGATGAACAGTTTGGCCTTGCCGGCGGCCCCTCGTTTTTCCTCCATCAACATTGCAGTCTCAAGGAGATGCGAACGGATATTGCCGGGCATTTCAAAGCCGTAACTGAACCAGCGCAGTTTCTCCACATAGTAGCAGGTAGCGAGTCCGACGACCAGTACCGGCAGGGAAACCGGCGCGACCTTCATAAAAAAGTCTGTGAAGTTCCAGCCCATGACCCCGCCGATCAACAGGTTCTGAGGCTCGCCCACCAAGGTACAGACTCCTCCCAGGGCCGTGCCAACCGCCCCGTGCATCATCAGATTCCTGAGAAATCCCCTGAATTGCTTTAATTCTTCCTGATATACCTCTGTAAGGGCGAGGTCGCTGGCAAGATCATAGGCCATGTCCTCAACATTGCTGGAGACATGGCGATGGTAGACGTCATAGAAGCCGTAGGCGACGGCGATGATCACCGCGGTCACGGTCAGAGCGTCGAGAAAAGCTGAAAGAAAAGCGCCAGCAAAGCAGAACAGCAAGGAAATTCGGATTTTTGATCTCACTCCGACAAGGATGCGGGTAAAGGTGAATCGGAGAAAATACTTCATGAAGTAGATACCCGCCACCATGAAGATCAACAGCAGGATAACCTCGAAATTGGCAAGAATTTCTTGGGAGAGGGTTTCCGGGCTGGTCATGCCGATGACCACAGACTCCATGGCCAGGAGTCCCCCGGCAGGCAAGGGGTGACACTTCAAGGCCATAGCCAGGGTGAAGATGAACTCGCCGATCAGAATCCACCCGGCAATGAAGGGGCCGAAAAGTTTAAAGAGGAATGGATTGGCGATGAGGAAGAATAATAGGCATAATTTATACCAAACCGGGGCGTTGCCGAGAAAATTGCGGCCAAAGGCCTGGGCTAATGATTGGGAGGGCATCAAGGGTCTCTATGGTTGAATAATCGGTAAACTTGTAACAAATCAAGTGGATTGCGTTGAGATTGTGTCGAGGGTTCCATATCGATCTTGGAATCACAGGGTATTTCTTTGCAAATCTCATGACTGAATATACACCTTCTGAATGATCTTTGGTCTATCCCTCGGACTTGATCCGATAAACATTATTATTGCGTATTGTTACAGGCAAATCAAATCGGCAGAAGCCCCTCTGGCAGGATATTAATTTCTTTTTCCATATGTTGGCAATTATTGTTCAATTCTCTAAAATCCCCACAAAAGCTTACTGTCAATCCACCCTTTTACCTCTGGTCCATGTTCCACCTGAACCCACTGCCCCTCTTGCCCCAATTTTTTAAACACCACACCATAATAAGCCATTGCAACGATTCTGTTGCTAATCCCCGGACCGCTGCGAACATTGATCTGTGATTTGGAATTCTTATTGGCCATGACAATCACGTAGGGTTTGGAACAGACAGTGCTTTCATGCACCCAGCCCGCATCGCCTTCAAAATCGCGTATCTTCAACCAATCCCCGGAACGTTCTATGACATCAAGGGGTAAGCCAGATCCTAGTTTATAGAGGACAGCATAATGTGTCCCAGGCCCGGATCGCATATTTATATCCTCACCTTTGATTGAAACCATTTCCGCGAAACCATTCTTTTGGCAGATGGAAAACAGGCACAGTGTTCCCCAAAAAATAAAGCTTTTGCAGTTCATAATGATGCATCCTCCTTCTATTGCGATATTGAAAAATTGTCGGTGGTACTGTTGTCTCGTTGACCACTAGATATTCCGCTGAGCTGAAGCAAGATTTCATCTTTCTGTCCTTGCGTTTTTAAGCGAATCATTCACTGACGAAGCATTTATCCGGACAACGATAATGCGGGTTTGGGGACATAGAATTCTGCTTTTGGAAACTGAGTCAAATTCTTATGGATTCCGGCATGTAGAAAGGCGTTCACCCAGTTGAATATGTTGTTTTTTTGGATAGATCGTCTCATTCTCTCCATTCTTCGACGCCTTGCCTCGTCGTCCATTACGCACGCCTCATAAATCGCATCGGCAACGCCTTCGATATCAAATGGATTGACAAGAAGCGCTCCACTTTGCAATTGGGCTGCAGCCCCGGCGAATTCGCTGAGAATGAGTACGCCGTTGTTTTCGATGGAGCAGGCACAGAACTCTTTAGCCACCAGATTCATGCCATCCTTGAGCGGTGTGATCAGGGCGATTTCGCAGGTGCGGTAGTAGGCCAACAGTTCGACCCTGCTGAGCGAGCGGTATATGTAATGGATAGGAGTCCAGCCGACCTCGGTAAAGCGACCGTTGAGCCTGTAGGAAAAGTCCATTTATTGCAATTTCGTATTTATAGAAGGA
>CAZSIJ010000023.1:0-58258 GCA_964607065.1 uncultured Desulfobulbus sp.
CGCTGCTGCACTGTTCCGGCCTCATGCGTCTGCCGTGTTTCTGGGAAGATGATGCCCATTGGGAGCGCGGCTTTGCCTGGGATTTTGACCGGCTGCGCCCAGCATTTTTTACACCTGGATTGAAGCTGCTCAACATCCATCCTTTCATGTTCACACTTAACATTCCGGACGCCGCATTCTATACCCGCCACAAGCAGTACATCACGTCGCTTGATGCTGGATATGCGAGTGAATTGCGTTTTCATGGCCCGGGGCCAGCCACCTTCCTTGCCGAGATGATCGATGCGGTGCACAAAGAAGGATTGGGCTTCACGACGCTGAGCGCTCTGGTGGATGAACTCAAAATGGAGTGGGTCGAACCATGATCGATCTCAACGCCTTCACAGACGCCTGTCACATCGACATCATCCGTGATTCACCGGTTGCAACACTGGGGCTGTTGCTCGACGGCCGCACAGCCGTTCTCGCGCCGTTTTATGACAGCCGCTATCTGGCCGAACTGCAACGGAACAAAGGCATCTCCATGGTGCTGACTACGTCGGAACTCATGGAGTTGGTGCCGGCGGATCGGGGTGTCGCCACCTGCGTTGACCCGATGGATTCGTTTTACACCCTGCATGGTCTGTTATTAACCGCCGGCCACTATGGGGCAAGCGTTGCCAACGAGATTGCCCTCGACGCCCAAATCCATCCGTTTGCCTGCATTGCGGACCGCAATGTACGGATCGGCTCCGGGACAATCATTGGGCCGAGGGCCGTCATCGAGGAATACAGCAGTATCGGCGAGAACTGCACCATCGGACCAGGATCTGTAATCGGGGCGGAAGGCTTCGAGGTGCGCAGGGTCGGGGGGCGGCAGATTGCGGTTCCCCATGGGGGCGGGGTGCGGATCGGAGCGCACGTCACCATCCAGGCTAACGTGGTGATTGACCGCGCGCTGTTCGGCGGTTTCACCGAGATCGGGGATGACACCGTCATTGATAATCTGGTGCATGTGGGACACGGAGTTGTCATCGGCAGACGTTGCAGGGTTGTTGCCGGTGCGGTTTTTGGCGGCGCAGCCATGGTCGGCGATGACGTCTGGATCGGCCCCAATGCCACGGTCTCCAGTGCGCTGTGCATTGGCGATGGGGCGCGAGTCAGTCTTGGCGCCGTGGTCATTCGCGACGTTCCTCCCGGTGGCCACGTCAGTGGTAATTTTGCCATCGATCACAAACAGTTTGTGAAGCTGTTTAACGATTCTCTGGGAAAATAATGACATTCAATGCATAATAATTTCCTGGTCAGGCCATGTCTATGAATAATAATCAGAAATTCGTCAAAGCTTTTGCGGTTGGATTGAACATTTCTCCTGAAAAGGTAACGGACGAGCTTGCTTACAGAGTTATCCCGGAATGGGATTCACTGGGCCACATGGCACTTGTGACCGAACTGGAGTCGGTTTTTGACATTATGCTGGATACCAATGAAATCCTGGATTTGAGTTCGGTCGTCAGGGCCAAGGAAATCCTTGGAAAACATCACATCAATTTTTTGAACTGACGATGCTGCTCGACGCAAAGGTTGCTCTAATTACCGGAGGTTGCCGTGGTATCGGCTTGGCGACGGCGAGGCTATTTGCTCGGGAAGGTTCACATGTCATTCTTACCGGACGCAGCCTTGAGTCCCTGGAGGAAGCCCTGTCGTCCTTGGCGAAGGATGTCCCCGGTGCCCGGCTGACCAAGCTTGTTCTTGACGTGGCCCATGCAGAAAGCGTACGCGATGCTTTTCAGTCGGTTTTTCGTTTGACGCGGCGGCTTGATGTGTTGGTCTCAAATGCCGGTGTGCTTGATGACGCGCTCATCGGCATGGTAACGGAGCAGCAGATTCAAAGGGTTTTTGCCACCAACACCTTTGGAGTGCTTTTTTGTGCCCAGTATGGCAGCCGGTTGATGGCACGAAACAAGAGCGGCAGCATCATCAACATTGCTTCGATCATAGGTGTTGATGGAAATGCTGGACAATCAGTCTACGCTGGCAGCAAAGCGGCCGTGGTTGGTATAACCCGGTCACTGGCTAAGGAACTGGCGCCTCAGAATATTCGGGTGAATGCGATTGCTCCGGGTTTCATAGAAACCGACATGGCACGCTCCATCGGACAGGAAAAATTCGCCGAGCGCGTAGCATCCGTCAAGATGGGCCGTATCGGATCTCCTGATGAAGTGGCCAAAGTGGCATTATTTCTTGCTTCCGATCTCTCAACGTATGTGACCGGCCAAATCATCGGTGTGGATGGAGGCATGCTGATTTGATGTTCGCCTCTGCATTAGAAAAATTCGGTAACCGAATCGCTCTTGTTTTGGAAGACGGAACCGTGATCAGCTACAGTGAGCTTGCCTTTCACTCCGATGCCCTGTTCTTTCCACCAGGCGCTCCGGCCACGCCGCGTACGCTCATCGCCATCGAATGTGAGAACGTCCTCCCCTCGGTCGCCGGGTATCTCGGCGCTTTGCGTCGCGGTTTTCCGGCATTGTTGATCGATGCCAGCCTGGATCGACCATTGCGCGACAGTCTGTATGCCCGCTACGGTATCACCCACCTCCTGATGGCAAACGGGGTATGGCAAACGAAGGGCAGCACAACCCCTGATGTTCATCCCGACCTTGCCTTGCTGCTCTCAACCTCCGGGAGTACGGGGTCGGCCAAGTTGGTGCGCTTGTCGCTTCGCAACCTGCAAGCCAATGCGGAATCCATCGCCGACTATCTCGCGCTCACCTGCGAGGAGCGGCCCATCACAACCTTGCCCCTACACTACTCCTATGGCTTATCGGTTCTCAATAGTCATCTGCTGGTAGGGGCCACCGTGCTGCTCACCGCTCAGCCCATCACGGTGCGTGGGTTCTGGGACATGTTGCGCCAGCATGCTGCGACCAGTATCGCCGGCGTGCCGACCACTTATAGCATGTTGCGGCAACTAGGGTTCGAGCGCATGTCCCTGCCATCTTCCCTGCGCACGCTTACCCTGGCGGGCGGCAGGCTTTCCCCGGAGAACACGCGATGGCATGCGGAACTGGCGGCGACTCGCGGCCAGCGGTTTTTCGTTATGTATGGGCAGACCGAGGCCACGGCCCGCATCGCCTACGTTCCGCCCGAACGACTGTCGGACAAAATCGAGGCGATCGGCAGGACCATTCCGGGAGGGCAGCTAGAACTGATGGATGCAAACGGGGCTGCTGTCACCACTGCCGGTGTAACCGGAGAGCTATGCTACCGCGGACCGAACGTGATGCTGGGGTATGCAAATGACGTTGCCGATCTGCAACGTCCCGACACCCAAGACGGTTTTCTGCGTACCGGGGATCTGGCTTGGCGTGACGAGGAAGGCTATTTCTTTCTTGCCGGTCGTCTGCAGCGATTTATCAAGGTGTTTGGCCACCGGATCGCCCTGGACGAAATCGAAGTCCAACTGCGCGCCTCAGGCCACGACGTTGCTGTGACAGGACGCGACGACTTGCTGGTGGTAGCGCTTCGCGGCGCAGAGACCTCCGCCGTCCTGCTCGCCGCCGACATCTCGGCATGCTACCGTTTGCACCACACCGCTGTCAAGGTGGTGACAATCGAGGTCTTTCCCCGGTCAACGACGGGCAAGATAAGGTATAACGATATCCTGACCACCGCGGTACCAGAGCTACCCGGACAGGTGCCAACGAAATGATCACAGGCCCTCGCCCCTACCTTGACTGGCCTCTTTACGGGCTGGCCCATAGAGAAAAATCCTTGCTGCTGGCTGAAGAGTTAACCCGGCTCACCTGGCACCATGCGGCCTGCTGTCCTCCCTATGCCCGTATTCTGAAGGCAAGGGGCATCTCCACCGCGACAACCTTTGACCTTGAGCAGGTGCCGTTCCTTCCTGTTCGGTTGTTTAAAAACTATGAGCTGATGTCGATTTGCCCCGACCAGGAATTCAAGGTGCTCACCTCGTCCGGAACCACGTCGCAGCGGGTGTCCCGCATTTTCCTCGACCGTGACACGTCAATGGCCCAGACCCGGGCGCTGGTTCTGATTTTCCAGCAATTCCTCGGCAAAACACGCCTGCCCATGCTGATCATCGACCACCCAGGCGTCATTAGGGATCACCGCTCTTTTTCCGCAAGAGGTGCCGGTATTCTGGGCCTCTCCACCTTTGGCTGGGATCACACCTACGCGCTCAGAGAGGACGAGATCCCCGATTTCTATGCTATTCGCGCTTTCGTCGAACGACACAAAGGCACGCGGATCCTGCTTTTCGGTTTCACATTCATGGTCTGGAAGTTTTTCTCTCAGGTAATGCAGGAGATGTCCGATCAACCTCACTTTACCGACGCCATCCTTGTCCATGGCGGCGGATGGAAGAAAATGATGGGTGAGAAAATCGACAACGTCACCTTTAAGAACGAATTGTTCAGTCGATTCGATCTTGCCGCCATTCATAATTTCTACGGCATGGTTGAGCAGACCGGTTCGGTCTTCGTGGAGTGCGAGCATGGCCGGTTGCACGCGCCCGCTTGTGCCGACATTCTAATTCGGGACGCCCGGGACTGGTCCGTGCTGCCAGCAGGGAAAAGCGGGTTGCTCCAGGTGCTGTCCCTTCTCCCCACCAGTTATCCCGGCCATAGTCTTTTGACCGAAGATGTCGGCGAATTGACCGGGATTGACGATTGCCCGTGCGGTCGGCTTGGACGGACGTTCCTTGTCCATGGCCGTATCCGTCATGCGGAACAACGGGGTTGCAGTGACACGCAGGGTGCCCGCACCGACCAGAAAATCGACCATGGAAGGACGATCCCATGACCCTGAAGTTCGATGCACTCATAGCGAATGCCCCCTTGCCGGAGGAACTGTCTGCCGTCCCCACCCTGCCCGTATTCGATGACGCCTCGTGCGCGTTCGTAGAGGCATTTTCCCGAGACCTGATGCAATCGTCTGAAGCTCGGAGGTTTCCTGAATTGACAGCGCTGGCCTTCTGGTTTCGTCAAACAGCACTCGAAAAACTTCGCACCCAGCATGAGCAAGGCCGGGGTGTAACCTTGCTGGTACCACGCGGCACGGTACTGCATTTTGCGCCCGCCAATGTGGATACCATTTTTGTCTATTCCTGGTTTCTTTCCCTCCTGGCCGGAAATCGCAATATCGTCAGGATTTCGAGTAAAAGTTCCCCGCAGGTGACCCTCATCATCGATATTCTTGCCCGCTTATTGGCCGATCCTGCACACGTGCGAGTGCTTCAGAGGAACGTACTGTTGCAATGCGATATTGATGACGAGATAACCCGATGGCTTTCCACTCTGTGCGATGTCCGCGTCATTTGGGGCAGTGATGACACCGTCCGGCGAATCCGGAGCATCCCTCTGCCGCCCGCAGCAATTGAGGTTGCATTCCCCAATAAATATTCTCTGGCATTGGTGCATGCGCAACGCTTTCTCCAAGCCTCAGAGAAGCAAAAGGATGCATGGGCAGCGGCATTTTATAACGACGCTTATGGATTTGATCAGATGGCGTGCTCTTCTCCACGGCTCGTCTTGTGGCTCGGCAACTTGCAAGATGCCCATGCCGCCGCCGCTGGCTTCTGGCCGCGTGTCGAGCAGCAACTGATCCGTCGCCAGGACCGCTTCGCTGATCTGGACTACATCAATAAACTCGTCGCCGTCGATGCCCTAGCTATCGAGTCGCATGTTCGAATACACGCAGGTATCAGCAACGACCTTACAAGGCTCTGGCTCAACGAACCGGCCCTGCACATCCGCCATCATTGCGGCGCAGGATTGTTCTTTGAATCGGCAATAATCGATCTGGCCGCAATTCGACCGCTACTCAACCGCACAGTGCAAACGGTCTCTTATGCCGGTTTCCACAAGGAGGAGTTGCGGCAATTCGTGGTTTCCGAGCCCTTACTTGGCATTGATCGCATTGTACCTTTTGGCCATGCGCTGGATTTTTCCCCGGTTTGGGACGGTATTGACATGCTGCGAACATGCATGAGGGAAATCACGCTGACATGATGTGTTTCAATACAAATTTGGCTGAACATTTGGTGTGCCGAAAGCCGAACCGCTCAATCCCGAGGTAGCGCAATTATATATGAGATCAAAAGCCGAGATAATACGTACGCATCTTACTGAATTGCGCGTCCTCGACATTCTCGGTACCGGATACGATTATACCAATGCCTATCAAACCGAACTGTCAGAGGCCTGGTCTCTGTGCAAGGCGCGAGTGATTGTCGACGTCTCCCCCGATGCAGACATATCTATCGATTTAAATGCACTGCCACTGTCGCCCCTAGAAGGCACCTATGATATAGCAACGGCATTCGACGTACTTGAACATCTTGAGCACCCAGTCGACGTTCTCAGGTGGATTCCCGGCAACAGGCTGATTGTGACATTGCCCAACGCTTTGTCGTGGATCATGCGTCGCATGGAGGCAAAGGGCGGGTCGAAACACTTGTATTCCTTTACCCTGTACACCGCATCAATTCTGCTCGGAGAGGGTGGATGGGGCGTTGTTCGAAGCGAGTATCAATTCGGTAAATGGTCCTTACTGGCCAGAACCATAAACTGCCTGGGATCATTGATGCCGTCGTATATCGGCACAGGCATCGTGCTCCATTGTGATAGAAATGTGCCGATCAAGAAATGGAGTTTACGTTGAACCTGCTGTTTAAATTCTTATTAAAACAAAATCTGATTCAAGTGTCGGACCTCTCCAAGAAAGCAGCCGATACAATTCCTAGGTAACCAGAACCACTCTGTCAGCTCCACCAAAGGAACGGCATTCACAGGACAGGTGAATGAGGAAGACCATTTTTCCGCATACGTTCTTTTATCCGTTACCATCGCCACTGTTTTTTTTAGGAGTTCCAGACAGGATTATCCCACAGGCTGATTGTTTTCCTTTGTCCATGAAACAAAAAGAGGCAGAGCCGTTAAGCCCTGCCTCTTGATTCCGATATGCCGGAAAATTAATTAACTTCTTTTTCTTCTACCTACTGCTGCCAGACCGGCAATACCGGTTCCGAAGAGGAGCATAGTGGCTGGTTCGGGGACGGGAGACCCTGTCTGTGGATTACCTGCTTGTAGATGTAGATAAAAATCGCCATTATTATCCGGTGCCATATTGTTATACCAACCCACTTTGTCCGCAGCTCCTGATGCCCATCCCAGTTGAAGCAGTGGGCTTCCATCGAGAATAGACCATGTCGATTCGGTACCAGCGGTCCCACTGAGGGTGTAAATGGTTGAGAAGGTTCCGCTATCAGTCGTTACATCTATTTTAGGCGTAGAACCCAGAGAAGTCGACCAAGCATAAAGCCAATAATCCGAATTGAAGGGAACCGAGATCATATGAGTTGTGGGATCATTCAACAGGGTGCCGTTAGGAGTAGAACTTACCCCAATATCACACCACAGCGGATTGGAGGTAGACCAACCCTGTCCATTCCAAGCCCAGTTTCCGCCAACAATCTCTCCCCCCGAGAGGGTTATATCGGTGATGGTATAGGCCGCTACTGAGCCAGCGAAGATGGCAACCGTCATCAAGGCTCCACACATTAACCCAGCCAATAGTGTTTTCTTCATCGCCCACCTCCCTTTTTAGATAATGAATGATCATGGGACCTATTTAAAAATTCGGATCCCCAGACACTTGTCAAGTTTCCCTATCTTCAATTGAAGCCTTCTTAAGTTAGATTGTTACCGCATAAATCACAAAAAAAACATACTCTGCCAAGCGTATTTTTCCTGATTGTTTTCTCAACTAAGTACCAGATAATCTGGTACTACTGGCATACACTTGACAGCAAAATTGAACGATTCAACAACTAATACCGGGCTTCCATAACCTCACGCATCGTTCCTCCACCCCGGCAACCGTCTGCTCCGCTTTTAGCTGCAGTGCCACGATGTGACGGTACCAGAGTTGAATACTTGTCCTCCATCGCGGTCAATCAACCTCCGTTCAGCTTTCCCGCCTAACTCTCCTCCTCTCATAAGCATTATCCTCAGCCCTTGACCAACCGGTCATGATCGCCGTGCTCACCGTCCTTATCAAAACAAGCAGAAATCGTATTGACTTCTCCTGCCGGGAGCGGTACAAAATAGACAGTGCCGATTTGAAGTCTTCAGCTTGCCGGGGCGCTTAATAAATTCCAGCTAAAGCGAGGGGATCATACCGACTATCCACCCGCTTTGGCCTCAAGCTGAAGCGGGTTTTTTTTATTGTCCGGTCTCCGGACGTCGCCGAGTTAAGCAACAACTTGCAGGGCGACTCATAAATGCTGCTAAAGCGTTGGCCCCACAGACTTGCTCTGGAGTGGCTGCCTTCGCCATTCTCATCCAGAGCAAGGAGTGGAAAAATCATGTCCAACAATCGTCACCATCTGTTCACCTCTGAATCGGTGTCCGAAGGGCACCCTGACAAGCTCGCCGACCGGATTTCGGACACTATCCTCGACCGATTCCTCCGGAGCGTCCCCCGGGCCAGGGTGGCCTGCGAAACGTTCATTGCCGACAACCTGGTTGTGCTGGCCGGCGAGTTCCACACTAACCCGCCCCAGTTGTTTGGTATCATCGAGCAGGAGGCGCCCCTGCAATCGTCCGCCAGGTAATCAGGGACACCGGCTACGATGGCACCTTCCCTGGCATTGATCCAGAGGCCTGCGAGATCCTCGTGCGGTTCAACCGGCAGTCTGAAAATATTGCCCGGGGTGTCGACCGAACGGATGCGCTTGGTGCCGGTGACCAAGGCATGGTGTTCGGCTATGCCTGCGATGAAACACCTGAGCTCATGCCTCTGCCCATTATGCTTGCTCATAGATTAATGGAACAGCAGGCCAGGCTGCGGAAGAATGGCACGATTCCATGGCTGAAACCTGATGCCAAGAGCCAGGTCACAGTCCGTTACTTAGGCGATGATCCCGTTGCCGTCGATACCGTGGTACTCTCTACGCAGCATGATGAATCAATTACCATCGAAGAGTTGCGGGCTGTGGTCGAGGAGCAGATCGTCCGCCCGTGCATACCAGAATATCTTATCCTCCCCGACATGAAGATACTGATCAACCCCACCGGGCGGTTCGTGATCGGTGGACCCAAGGGCGATACCGGCCTGACTGGCCGCAAGATCATTGTCGACACCTATGGCGGCATGTGTCCCCACGGTGGTGGCGCCTTCTCCGGCAAGGATGCGTCGAAGGTGGATCGATCTGCTGCCTATGCTGCCCGTCATGTGGCCAAGAACGTTGTGGCCGCCGACCTGGCCAAACGCTGCAACGTACAGATTGCCTACGCCATTGGTGAAGTGGAGCCAGTGTCGTTATTTGTCTATACCCATCATGCCGGCATAGTGCGGGATGAGATTATCGAGCAGGCGGTGCAGCAGGTGTTTGGTCTGACCCCTGCGGGAATTATTAAGGCATTGGACCTGTGCGGGCCCATTTATGCCCAGACTGCAGCATGCGGGCATTTTGGGCGCGAGGAATCGAGTTTCCCCTGGGAGAAGGTTGACCAGGTGGAGGAACTGCAGCGAGCTGTCATCGCACAGCAAGGAGGGCGTCATGCCGAGTGACTATTTTTTGTTATTTCAAGACGACGATGTCTTGGGCTGTGCGGAGCTGATTCGATACCTTGGCCAAGGTGCCTGGCTACTGCTTGCCAAAGAAATGGACGGCACCTTGGTGGCACGTGAGCACAGGGGTAGTAAACAATTGGTTGACTGGGTCCTTGAGCGAGATGCAGAGGACGCTGCTGAAACGAGACGGTTGTCTCCATCAGACAGCGACGATGACGAAGACGAAGATGATGATGCGGAAGATGATGATGCGGAAGATGATGATGCGGAAGATGATGATGGGGTAACGCTTGGCCCGCGGGCATCGCGGTTGCGTGAAATAGCTGAGGAGGTTGGCGCTCAGCTATGCCACAGTAGGCTCCGCGGCCTGGCCGAGGGAACATGGCCACCCAAACCAAAGCCACCAAGGGTGCAGCAGGTCACTGGTGTGGCGAAGCGCGGCGTTTGGCTTCATGTTTACCACACCGTGTACACGGCCACCACATCACAAGGTGATGCCTATATCTACCCGCCTCGTCAGAACGTTGCGCTCTTGGTTTTTAAGAGATCCAGCTCCATGGATATGGGCAGGCCTGTGAAGCTTTCAAAAAAGATTTTGCAGCAAATGGAACAGTTCAAGGGGCCGTTTGACCAGTTTGAAAGAGAGCAGGAGAAGAAGGAGGCAGCAGCCATTGGTTCTATGGGAAAAGTAGACCTGGCGAAGATAGCGCCGAACCATCCCTTCGCGCATACGTCGATACATATTGGATTGAAGCGACCACCCAACGGGCCGGACCTGTCGAATCGGCCCAGTGATGAAGAGCTGGCTCATCAGCATCACATGATGGGTGTAGTGGACGCGATGCTTTTAAAAATGCACCCGCAACTTTTTACGGCAAAGGAATCCTCCTCAGCAGGCAGCACCGACAAATCCTCGACGGCCGATTCTTCGGCGCAGGTCTCAAAGGCGCCGATCAAGAACGACTAGCTGTAAAAATATGACGGAGCCACATCATGTGGCCAGAAAAAGGAGAACACGATCATGGCTTACAAAGGGAAGATAAAGAACATAGCGGAAGATAGCGCCGAACCATCCGCTGGCACATACGCAGATCGTCTTCGGGGCGAAGCGGACACCAGACTCAAAGAATACCTCGCAGCCGCCGAGCGAAGAAGAGATGCTGCATCAGCATCGCATGATGGGGGAAGTGGACAAGCACTTGACGGAGAGGTTCGGCCTGGTTTCCAAGGATCCGGGCTCCACTTCAGTAGAGAGCAACGGGCCATCCTCGACGGAAGGTTTTTCGGAGCAGACATCAGGGGAACCGGATAAACACGACTAGTTGCTGTCAGCTCAGGATGCACTTTTTCATCATAGCAGCTATGGCGGATATAATGAATGACTGATCTTGCCGAGATGAGACAAGGCGATACTGTAGATCACTATTCCGAGACGAGTTATGCGCCCACGATGCGTACAATGTGCCTACATATGTAGGCAAACGCCTGGCCGATGCTGCCCTGGATGCGTGCTGGAGCAATCCAGACAAACTTGAGCACAATCATGCTCTGCAAATTGAGAGGTGAATTGCATGGACGATAAACTATTAGAGGAACGTCTGGACCGTATTGAGGCAAGCCAGATCCGCATCGAGCGCAATCTGGATCAGCTGCTCTACAAGTTCTTGCCCGCGTCACTCCCTATCGAGGAGAAGGCGAAAATTATGCGGGCAGCGCTGTCGATGAACAAGGCCGACAGGAAAGCCACCCTAGCCCGGATGAATGGAGGCTGCTGAGATGAAGCCAAGGCAATAGCCGCGACCTGCAGGTCGGGCGCGGCAAGGTAACGATGGCGGTCAGTTTTCCCTTTGTGGAGAGGCTGGCCGTTTTTTTTGGGGGGGGTCTGTTTGAGTGTCACCCATGTGTCACCCGTTTTGATTGAAAACAAAAAAGGACCTAGCGAATAAATGCTAAGTCCCTGATATTATGGTGCGCCAGGCAGGATTCGAACCTGCGACCTACGGCTTAGAAGGCAGTTGCTCTATCCAGCTGAGCTACTGGCGCATGTTTTCGCAGGCAATGTAACGAGGAACAGCTGAGAACGCAAGAAGTATAGAATACTACTTTGCTGCAACTCCAACTCGGAAATGTTGGAGGGTGTCTCTTCACACCGTGCTCTCTTTATTCAGTATGTTCCCATATCGGTCCAGCTGCCGTATCGTGAATAGTGACCCCCTTACGCAGTAACTCCTCTCTGGCGGAATCGGCGGCTGTCCAGTCCTTGAGCTGGCGGGCCCGTTCCCGTTGCCGGACGAGCCGGTCGATTTCGGGCGTCAGAGGGCAATGTTCCAGGCGGAGAATACCGAGCACCGTATTGATCATCCGCAGGGCCTCAAGCACGTCGTGCTTTTGATCCCGGTCAAGATTCCGCAATTGGACAATCGGGTTTGTCTTTTTGATGAAATTGAACAGAGCTCCGATAGCCCCGGAAATATTGAGGTCGTCGTTCATGGCCTCACTGAATCGATTCTCCAGTTCGGACACATACGACGCCACCTCAGGATGCGGGAGGCCAGCGGGCAGGCAGAGGAGCTTGCAGGTGTATTCGTCAATCCGCTTCAACGCGGTTCGGGCGGTATTCAGCCGTTTGTAGGAAAACAACAGCGGCTTGCGGTAATGGACGCCCAGCAACATGAAGCGGAGTTCTCGACCGGTATAGCCTTTGTCCAGGACTTCCTGCAGGGTCACGACGTTGCCGGTTGCCTCCGCCATTTTTCGGCCGTCCTTTAACAACTGGCCGGAATGCATCCAATAATTTGCCAGGGTCTTCCCGGTAAGGGCTTCGGCAATGGCGATTTCGTTTTCGTGATGCGGGAACAGCAGATCCTGGCTGGCCGTATGGATGTCGATGGTCTCGCCCAGATACTTGGTTGACATCGCCGAACATTCAATATGCCAGCCAGGTCGGATATTGCCCCAGTCGGTTTCAAAGAAAATACCTTTTTTCAACTCCGCCAGGGTCGAGCGTTTGAGCAAGGTGAAATCGCGAGGATTGTCTTTTTCGTAGTTGTCGAGATCAACGGTTTGCCCGAGCTTGATCTTGCTCAGGTCGATCCCGGACAACTGTCCATATTTTTTGAACTTGGAGATGTCAAAATAAATTGACCCATGTTTTTCATAGGCATATCCCTTATGGATCAGGTCATGGGTAATCTCGATCATGTCGCCGACATGTTCAGAAGCTAGCGGATATCCCGTGGCCTTCTCCACGTTGAGGATCTCGGCGGCCTGCTTGAATTCGTTGATGTATTTCCCGGTAAAAACTTTCAAGTCAGCGCCTGCCTCGATAGCCCCGGCAATGGTGTTGTCATCGAGATCAGTGAAATTCATGTAGGACTCAACCGCGTAGCCTGAGCAATGCAGGTAGCGGTTGATCAAATCGGCAACGATGAACCGGCGGCAGTGGGCGATGTTGGGCGATTCAAAGGCGGTGGGGCCGCAGGCGTAAAGGGTGACCCTGTTCTCGCGAATCGGCTGAAACACCTCTTTTTTCCGGGTCATGGTGTTGAAAAAGCGTAACTGGGAGGTCTTTTCCGGCACCTTTTCTTTTTGTACGAACAGCGAGGTGCTCAGATAGCGCTCGCCACCATCCGGAAGAATGGTGACGATGCAGCCTGCGGGTATTTCTTTTGCCCTTTCGATAGCGGCAAATATGGCGGCACCACCGCTCATCCCAGCAAAAATACCCTCTTCGGCCGCTAGACGGCGGACGGTGCTGAAGGCATCTTCATCGGCGACGTTGACAATCGCAGACGGCAGGCTTTTGTCGAAGATGCCCGGCCGATAGGACTCCTTCATATTCTTCAGGCCTTGAATTTTATGACCGAGATACGGCTCCACCGCGATCACCCGGACTTCCGGGTGATGATCCCTGAACCATCGGGACAGCCCCATAGCGGTTCCGGACGTACCCAAGGTGACGATGATATCGGTAACCTGGCCGTTGGTCTGCTCCCATATTTCCGGGGCGGTTGAGTTGTAGTGAGCCTGCCAGTTGGCTGGATTGTTGAACTGATCGGCCAGGAAATACCGCTCCGGAAGCTCCCGGGCCAGGGCGTAGGCCTTTTCGATGGCCCCATCGGTGGCTCGTTTAGCTGGGGTCAGGATGATTTCCGCGCCATACGCCTGCATGATCAGCCTTCTTTCGATCGAGGCCGATTCTGGCATGATCAGCTGGCAGCGGTATTGTTTGGCCGCGCAGACCATGGCCATGCCGATGCCGGTATTGCCACTGGTCGCTTCCAGCAGGATTTTATCATGGGTTAGTTCGCCGCTTTTTTCAGCGGCTTCAACCATGGACAGGGCGACTCGATCCTTGACGGAACCGCCTGGATTTCGCGATTCGAGTTTTCCTAGGAGTCGGACGTTTTCAGCGGCAGGATTAAGCCGACGTAATTCAACCAGAGGGGTGTTGCCTATTAATTCGAGGATATTCATGCTGTTCAAAGAAATGGTTCATAGGGCAGGAGAGATGTTCATAAGGAGCAACATAGTCTATTTGCGGCCAAAGAGCAAAGCAAGCGCCTTGGCGTTTGCCAATTTGTGAAAAAGAGGGGCCGGGCGAGGCAGAGCAGAACTGTGAAGGATTTGATTCAGCAGGCTCCATGCAGCTACAAAGTACTTCTGTACAGAGGGAGTTGTCTTCATTCCGTATGAGAAGCAAAGGTCTGCCATAGACGCTGGAGCGCTTGCCGGCATTCCGGGTTGGCGATACCTTCGGTCATCCCTTGAAACAATCGTTCATGGTCGGGATCAACGGGATGCGGTTTGGGCGTGTGTCGTTCTGGCGCGGGCGGAATTTCAGGCTGCAACAGCCAGCGAATATCGGTAACCGGTTGTTCCGTCAGGATCTTGTTTACCCGGGCCATCAGGTCGAGTTTGATAAATTGCATGTGCTGCATCCAAGCCGAATCCTGCACAAAAATCCAGAGAACATCCTGACGAAAAAAAGCGGGCGTTGTCAGGCGAGCTACTTCTGTGCCTATGATCGAGGGCCAATCCTGGACAAGGCGGAACAATCGCCACTGATGCTTCCACTTCTTGGCCGCATAGATCGTAGACAAAGAATCACCAAGAAAGGAGAGTTCGTTTTTATTTGATCTGTTTCTTTTTTCCATGATGCCTACGTGCTGCCCACGCGGAAGGTACAACTCGGCTCTAAAACTTGCCCCGCCTTTCTCCGATATTACGCATGCAATACCAATTATGCGTATATACTATACGGTTTCCTCAGAATGTTCATGATGAAAACGTAATGGACAGTGCGGCCGGAATTGTGGGATGATTTTTTCTGAGAGGAGGGGGCCTGGTCTTGCCTTCCCCTGCAAAATGGTTAATATAAGTTCGTTGTAAGCAATCGACTCATTCAGAAACAAGAAGGAGACCGCAGTCATGCAAACTCAGGTAGGAACACGCAACATAACCATAGCACAAGCGAGGCAAGAGGCTTCGACCATCTTTCTCGCCAAGGTGTTTAACTGGATGGCCATAGGGCTGGCGGTTACCGGAGGGGTTGCCTTTCTGACCGCAGAATCCGGAATGGCACGGACTCTGGTCGCCAGTCCACTGTTTTTAGTCCTGGTGCTCGCCGAACTTGGCTTAGTCTTTTACCTGTCAGCACGAATTGAAAAGCTCCAGCCAGGGACGGCCACGGGTCTGTTTCTCGGTTATTCGATCCTTAACGGCCTGACGCTTTCCACTATTTTTTTGGCCTACACCCATGCCTCCATTGCCGGGACTTTTTTAGTGACAGCGGGAATGTTTGGGGCCATGGCAGTCTACGGTATGGTCACGAAACGGGATCTCTCCGGTATGGGATCGTTTATGTTCATGGGCCTGATCGGTATCCTGCTCGCCTCTGTCGTCAATATCTTCTTGAAAAGCTCCGTCCTTTACTGGGCGATTTCCGCCATCGGGGTTCTCGTTTTTGTTGGACTGACCGCCTATGATGTGCAGAAAATTAAAAATATCGGGGAAGAAGGTATCATGCAGCAGGGAGACGCCGCTATCCGTAAAGGATCAATTATCGGCGCCCTTGCCCTGTATCTTGATTTCATCAATTTGTTCCTGATGCTGTTGCGGTTTTTTGGGGGCAGTCGCGATTAAAACAGAGCGAGTAGAACAGGGGTGTACCAAAGGGGTCGACTGAGTCGATCCCTTTGTTTTTTGATGAAGAACCGGTGGCGTCAAGGCGCTTTTCCTTTTTCTGCTTGACGCTTATAAATGAACGTTATAATGTCGATCAATTTTATTGTTCCCGTCCTTCGCTAGGTCGGGAAGAGAAGAGAAGCGCACATATTTATGTGTCATTTATCAAGTTTTGGGAGGTATTACGCTATGTCTGTTTATGTTTTTGGCCACAAAAGTCCGGACACCGATTCTGTAACCGCCGCAATCGCCTTTGCTGAGTTGATGAAAGCAAAAGGGGAAGATTATATTCCTGTTATGCAGGGAAAACTGAATCCTGAAACAGAGACCGTTCTCAAACGTTTTGGCTTTGCCGCCCCTGAGATCATGACCGACGCTGCTGGCAAGAAAGTTGCACTGGTCGATCACAGCGATCTGGCACAGGCTCCGGATAATCTCACCGCCAACGATGTCGTGGCTATAGTTGATCATCACAAAATTGGTGATGTTACCACCAACCAGCCGATTTATTTCTTCAATCAACCCGTTGGCTGTACTTGTACCGTTCTCAAAATTATGTACGATCTGGATGGCGTGGCTGTTGCCCCTAAGGTCGCCGGTATTATGCTTTCCGCGATCCTCAGCGATACCGTTAATTTCAAGTCCCCTACTTGTACTCCTGCTGATAAGAAAGCAGTCGCAGAGTTGGCCGCTATTGCCGGTGTTACCAATACCGATGAGATCTTCATGGAAATGCTGAAGGCTAAGAGTGCGGTTGCTGGTGTTCCTGCCATGGACCTGCTGCATCGGGATTACAAAGATTTTGATATGAAGGGCAAGAAGGTTGGCGTTGGCCAGTTGGAGCTTGCCACTTTGGATCAAGTTGCCGATATGCGCGATGCGCTTTTGAACGCTATGAAAGACCAGAAGGGCGGCGAGCGGCATTCTGTCCTGCTCATGCTTACTGATGTAGTGAAAGAAGGAACCGACCTGATGGTTGTTTCTGATGATCCTGCAATGATTGAAGCTGCCTTTGGTGGCAAACTTGCCAACAACTCCATGTGGATCGATGGCATGATGAGCCGTAAAAAACAAACCATTCCTAATCTGCAGAAGGCTTTTGGCTGCTAATTAGTACGAACTGCTTGTGAAAAAGGCCGCCTTAGGGCGGCCTTTTTTTTCCTTTTTCTTCTATCCGCAGGATTACTGAGGCAGGGGTTTTTGTAATTTGTCGATCCGCTGCTGGGTCTTTTGGACCAGTGCTTCAACCGCGGGGTCGTTGGGCATCGACACCTTGAGGGCGATGAAGCGATTTGCGTAGGTTGACGGTAGACCGCTTTTGGGTTGTGGTTGGGGGGTGTTTGCCTCGTTCCATCGGCCATGGCCATTCCAGTCGATATCCAAAACGCCGAGGTATTTGCCCCGGGTCTCGGCCTGAGAGATAAGAGTTTGGTTGATAAGGAGAGGGCTCATGTTGCCTACAGCGTGCCCGGTCTGGAGGATGAGGTCGATAGCGGTGCAGGTCCGGGCGATGTCTTGGTTCTCGGCAAGGTCATAATTGGACAAAAGTAGTATGAAATCGGCAGACTGGCGCAGTGTAGTCAAAGCGTCGGGTAGTGCCTCCCGCCAAGGCGTTGCCTGAAAAACGCCTGACTTGTTCTGCAAGGCTCTATGGTCGGTGAGGGCCAGCACGGCAATTCTCAGTCCTCCCACCTCCCGCAGCAGTACCGGGGTGAACAGGGGTTTGCGGGTGGAGGGATCGATTATGTTGAGAGAAAGCCAGGTGAAAGCCGGGGGCGTTTGGTGTTGCCGGAGAAATTCGATGCCTGCTGCCAGATCCCTGACGCCGACACCGGCCATTGTTCCCCCCATCATGCGGGTTGCCTGCATGATGCCATCCGCTGCGATTTTTGCGGTTTCAAGAGCGTTCGGCTCGAGCGCATCCGTTTTAAAGAGGAGGTTGCCGCCGTTAATGACCAAGGCTGATTTGCCAGGCTCGGCTCCCAATTGTTTGATCAAAGATGCTTTCTTGGACAGACCGCCCAACTTGCTGGAACCTCAGCCACAACCATCGAGTTCGCCGAGGTTGTCGTTTGCATAGATCAGCCGTAACCCGGTAGCATTCGCCGTTTTTCCAGCGAATGTTGCCAGGATGGCCAGCGCAAGAAGGAGCAGCAGCGGTGCCAGTTTATTTTTTCCGTTTTTGTTGTTCATGTTGTTGGGCTCGTTGTTTGAGTATTTGTTTCCATTTGGTGAGTCGATCTTTGATCACGGCTTCAAAACCGCGGTTGGTCGGCTCGTAGTAGACACTGTTTGCCAGTTCGGTGGGGAGGTGTTCCTGATTGACCACCCCGTCCCGGTCGTCATGGGCATACTGGTAGCCGTGGCCGTAACCGAAATCCTTCATCAGCTTTGTCGGCGCGTTGCGCAGATGGAGGGGGACGGGCAGGGAACCGGTGCGGTTGATATCAGCTCGTACCTTATGGGTACAGGCATAGATGGCGTTGCTTTTCGGGGCCGTGGCGAGATAGACGGCGGCCTGGAACAGCGCCAGTTCACCTTCCGGTGATCCCAGCATATGATAGGCTTCACGGCAATTGAGAGCCATTTGCAGTGCCATGGGGTCGGCATTGCCGATATCCTCAGACGCGAAACGAATCATCCGTCTGGCTAGATACAAAGGCTCCTCGCCGCTGGCCAGCATCCTGCCTAGCCAGTAGACGGCACCATCCGGGTCGCTGTCGCGTAGACTTTTGTGCAGTGCTGAGATGAGGTTGTAATGTTCTTCGCCGCTGGCGTCGTATCGCAAGGTTCTTTGCTGCAGGGTTTCCTGCACACAGGCGGTGGTAATGACCAGATCTTTATCTGTCGCCTGCGGGTGCTGTCGCAGCATGTCCAGGGTGAGTGAGGCCGCGGTTTCCAGGTGATTAAGGGCCCTGCGGCAATCGCCGTCCGCGGTCTCGGCGAGCAGAGTGAGAGCCTGTTCCTCGATGGTGAGGTTAGCGTCGCCCAAACCGGCAACCGGATCGGCAAGCGCTCGCCTGATTACTCGTTTGAGATCCTCACCCTGCAGGGGAACGAGCAGTAGGACCTGGCAGCGGGAAAGCAGCGGGGCGGTGATCTCGAACGAGGGATTTTCTGTTGTGGCCCCGATCAGGGTCAAGAGACCGTTTTCCACATGGGGGAGGAAAGCATCCTGCTGGCTTTTGTTAAATCGGTGGATCTCGTCGACAAAAAGGATAGTCGGGGTGGTGTTGTTTTCCTGGAACAACCTGGCCTGGTCCACAATCTGTCGTATTTCCTTAACCCCCGAGAGAACCGCCGAGAAGAAGACGAAGTTGGCGGAGATGGCGTGGGCGAGAATGGAGGCGAGGGTTGTTTTGCCTGATCCGGGAGGTCCCCAGAAGAGCAAGGAAGGGATTGTGCCGCTGGCGATTAGCTGTCTAAGGAACTTCCCCTGGCCGACCAAGTGCTCCTGGCCAACGAAATCCTCCAGCCGTTTAGGGCGCATCCGTTCGGCGAGCGGGCGATGTGTGTGTGCATTTTCTGACATGTTTAACTATACTTCATGGAAAAGAAAATGGATAGTTGGTTGAGGCTGGTCGGGATGCGCATTGAGCCTATTTCTTGCCTTGCCTGTTGCATAATGGTACCATGCAACAGGAAATGTTCAGAATTCCCTGCAAGAGAGTCGGTATGAAATCATCTATTTTACTGCTTACCACTGATAACGCACAAGCTGACACGATTATTTCGATCCTGTCAGAGTTGCAGGTGATTTGCTGTCAGGCAGGGCAGGAAGCGATACAAATATGCCGCAATCAGAGCGTTTGTCTCGCTCTGATTGGAGATGATCCACCCACTATTGATGGGCGTCAAGTGTTTACTGAACTCAGCGCCGTGCAACCCGGCCTGACCGGTGTGCTGCTGTCCGCTTCCGCTGACACTGACATGCTTCATGGGGCCCTGGAAGCTGGTTTTTCTGGCCTGGTGCAACTGCCGGTCAATGCGATCTATTTAACGCGGGTCGTTAAGCAGGCTATGGAAAGATTTCGTCTGCAGCAGGAAAACACCCGACTGCGAACCCTCATCCCTCTGTACAGTCTTGGTGAGCAATTTCTTTCGGCCTTAACCGAACAGGAAATCCTTGATGGATTGCTCGATGCAGTGGATCGGCAGACTGGGGCGAGCCATACTTCTGTGATGCTGCATAATGTCCAGGATGGTTGCCTCCATATCGCTGCTGCCCGTGGCATGGATCCCGTATTGGTACAGTCGATTCGCCTGCAGCCTGGAGATCAGATCGCTGGTTGGGTTTTCCAGCAAGGGAAGCCGGTTATCCTCAATAAGGAAGATCAGGAAACATCCATTTTCTCGCCCTTGCTGCAGCAACCTGAAATCGTCTCGGCGATTTCCTTTCCGCTTCGGATTCGCAAACGGATTATCGGTGTCCTTAATATCAGCCAGAAAGAGACAGATGAACGTTTCTCAGATGCTGATAACGAGATGCTCAGCATTATCTGCAGTCAGGCCGCTATTGCTCTTGAGAATGTGCGCACACTGAACCAGTTGGCAGAAACCACGCGGATGCGGACCCTGTTTGAGCAGTATGTGGCTCCCGAAGTTGCCGAACTGCTCTTGGCTCAGAATTCCGACCTGATGGGAGTCGGAGAAATCAAGGATGTGACCATCCTCTTTGCCGATATCAGGAATTTTACGCGTTTGGTCCAACACCTCGACCTGCAGGCGCTTCGTTCGTTTCTCAATGCATTTTTCCAATTTTTCACTGAAGAGGTTTTTCAGCATAGGGGAACGGTTGATAAGTTTATGGGAGATGCAGTCCTAGCTGTTTTCGGGGCACCCGTAAAGCTGGAACATCCGAATTTGACGGCGGTACAGGCCGCTTGGGCAATCAGAGAAAAGTTTACGGCTTTGCGGGATCAATGGAGCGAGCGCTATAAAGACTTTCAGGGGGTTGATCTGGGAATTGCCGTGACCAGCGGCACGGTTTTTTTGGGCAATATCGGGTCGGCTAGACGGCTGGATTATACGGTGATAGGCAATGAGGTCAATATAGCCCAGCGGTTAGCATCGGAGTCTTCATCGTGCCAGGTTTACGTCACGGAAGCGGTGCGTAAGGATATCGACAACTGGTTTGAGATCAGGGAAATGGGTGAGATGCAGCTTCGAGGGGTGGAAAGTTTGACCAAGGTTTTCAGCATCAATGGTGTGAAACAATAATAGTTTCTTCTCCGCTGGGATACCTGACGGGCAGCTATTGCGGTGATTAATTGTTTTTTCGCCAATTTTTGCAGTGCTTCATCCACCAGCCCGCCCTTTGTTCCTGATTTTTTTGCAGAGCCTTCTGTAGTTCCTTCCTCTGTTTCACTTCTGGATTTCCTGTAAATTCGATTCCCATTTTGAACGCTCTGATCTCCTGTTGCCGGAAGAGGTCCATCCAGATGGGGACAGCGGTAAGGATGTAATTGTTAATGTCTGGCTGGTGATTGATCGTGATCTGCAGCACGGCGTCGCTGGTGTCGCGGGTGGAGTAGAAAAGGTGGAAGCCGTTGTGAAAGACCTGGGTCATGAGCAGGCAGGCGCCGTGGCTGGAAATGTCTATAATGCTCCCTGAAAAGGGACCGGCGAGGAGATGGCCGTCATTTTCGTTAACCGCATGCACTTCGATGGGCAGGTAGTCGATGATACGTTCGGATTTGCGCTGTTCGACGCTCATAAAGGCTCGGTCTGTTGAGGGTTGGCTGTTATCAGGGATGAAAAAACAGAAGCGTCGGTGTATGATGACACCGTTTTGGGCATGTTACCACACCCGGAAATATTGATAAAATTAAATATAGAACCAGTCGGCAGCAATGTTCTCTTTTGTGGCGGGCTGCCTGTTTATTTGGTGTACTCGTGAAGAGAGTGTAATGAAATTATGTAATCAAGAGCTGTTACGCTCCCAGTGTTATGCAGACGGCAGGTGGTTTGAGAGTGCGGACGGGAGTCGTATACCAGTATTCGATCCTTCCAGCGGCAATCAGATCGGCTCGGTTCCTGCCTTGGGTGGTGAGGAAATCGCTGCTGTAATCCAGGCCGCCCATGATGCCTGGCCAGCTTGGCGTGGTTTGACTGCCAAAGAACGGGCTCGCCTGCTGCGACGTTGGTATGATCTCCTTGTTGCCCATCAGGAAGATCTGGCCGTTATTATGACGGCAGAACAGGGCAAACCCCTTGCCGAAGCAAAAGAAGAGATTTTGTATGGCGCCGGTTACATTGAATGGTTTGCCGAAGAGGGCAAGCGGGTGTACGGCGATACCATTCCTATGGGGCAGCACGGCAAGCGGATCATTGTCCTCAAGGAGCCGGTCGGGGTCTGTGCCGCCATCACGCCCTGGAATTTCCCTTCAGCCATGATCACCCGCAAAGCGGCACCGGCGTTGGCCGCCGGTTGCCCAGTGGTGGTCAAACCCGCAAGCCAGACGCCTTTTTCAGCCCTTGCCCTGGCCTGGCTGGCCGAGCAAGCCGGTATTCCCCGCGGTGTTTTTAATGTGGTGACTGGTCAGGCTACGGTGATCGGTGCGGAGATGACCGCAAATCCCCTGGTACGTAAACTCAGTTTTACCGGGTCGACCGAGGTCGGCAAGATTTTGATGCGGGATTGCGCGGCCACGGTGAAAAAAGTCTCGTTGGAACTCGGAGGACATGCGCCGTTCATTGTTTTTGACGACGCGGATATCGACGAGGCGGTTCGGGGCGCTATTGCTTCAAAATACAGAAATTCCGGGCAAACATGTGTCTGTGCCAACCGGTTCATCGTCCAGGAGGGGGTCTATGGCCCTTTTGCCGAAAAACTGGTTGCAGCGGTGCAGCAGCTGAAGGTCGGGGGCGGTTTTGAGGAAGGGGTGCAGCAAGGGCCACTGATAGATCTCAACGCTCTACATAAGGTTGAGGAGCAAGTTCGTGATGCTGTTGCCAAAGGTGCCCGCATCGCCTGTGGCGGTAAGCGTCTGGGGTCGATCGGCTTCTTTTTTGAACCGACTGTTCTTCTTGGTGCCACCTCCGAGATGCTGATAGCCAAAGAAGAGACCTTCGGTCCAGTGGCCCCACTCTTTGTGTTCAAGGAAGACTGTGAGGCCGTGGCCCTGGCCAACAATACCCCCTTTGGCCTGGCTTCCTATTTCTATAGTCGGGATATCGGCCGAATCTGGCGGACTGCCGAGGCTTTGGAGTACGGCATGGTCGGCATCAATACCGGTAGGATGTCATCTGAAGCAGCACCTTTTGGCGGGATCAAGGAGTCGGGAATCGGTCGAGAGGGCTCGAAGTACGGGATCGAGGAATATCTGGAGATGAAGTATCTCTGCCTTGGCGGTCTCGGTAAGCGATAATCGCCTTTGCTGGCAGTGTCACTTGCTGGGCGGGAGGTGTGTTTGCTCCAGGTCGTTGCTGTCGACATAGGCGTAGGCGTTGTGCTTGTGGATGGACTCAAAGCTCTCGACACCCACGGAGAACCAGGAGATATCGGCAAGCTTGAGCACCTGTTGCGCCACTTTGCGGGCGACATCCTCGACAAACATCGGATGGGCGTATGCCTTTTCGGTCACATATTTTTCATCGGGCCGCTTGAGCAGGGCGTACACTTCGGAGGAGCCGCAGCCTTCAACCATGGTGATCAGGTCTTCCAGCCAGACCAGCGCCAGGGGACGAACCGTTAAGGTGACCTCGGCCCGTTGATTGTGGGCTCCGGTCGCGCTGATCTCTTTTGAGCAGGGACAGAGGGTTGTGACCGGGACCACGACCGTGAGGATGGGTTCGCCGTTGGTTTCGGAAGATGCTGTGAACGAACACTGGTATTCCATAAGGCTGACCGTGCCGGAAACCGGAGCTTTTTTAGCGATGAAATAGGGGAAGGTCATTTCCAGCCGAGCCTCACTGGCCTGCAACTGTTCGCGAACCCCGATTAGCAAGGTGGGAAAGAGCCCGGCGTGGATATCCGGCAGATATTGGGCTAAGAGGGCGGTCATCATGCTGACACAGGATTCCAGCCGGTCCTGTGGCATGTGGGCCAGCAGGTTGACTGTGGCCACGGTTTGCTGCACTCCGCCGCTTTTTTCAAGGATGCGTACGGGGCAGGTAAAATTGTTGATGCCAACGGCCTGTAAGGACATACTTTCACTATTTGCAAAGAAACGATATGCCCCCTTACCCGATTTTCCCCGCATCGGCAACCTCCTTCGGCTCCTGGATGGGAGGCGGCGCGTCATCTTTGTTTGATCGATCTGGTGAAGTGTGGTATTTTGACCTGATAAAAGGTGCGGAATATTTTGAACATGGACAATGTGCGAATCGATAAATGGCTTTGGGCGGCCCGGTTTTTTAAGACCCGGTCACTAGCGGCCAAAGCCGTGAGCGGGGGGCATGTCGCCCTCAACGGACACAAGATTAAACCGGCCAGAATCGTGCAGGTCGGCGATTTGCTGGTGATACGGCAGGGCTTTGTTGAGGTTACACTCAACGTTTTGGCCTTGAGCGAGCAGCGCGGACCGGCGGTGGTCGCCTGTACGCTTTACCAGGAAACAGAAGAATCGGCGATTAAACGAGCGCAGGTCCAGGCCGAGCGGAAGGAGATGCATCTGCAAGGAAGTCGTCCTGAACACCGGCCGGGTAAACATGAACGGCGGAAAATTCGCCAATTTTTGAAAAAAGAGTAGGAGCAAGCATGAGACGAGTGGAGCGGGCGCTGATCAGCCTGACCGATAAATCAGGGTGTGAGGATTTTGCCGAGGCGCTTGCCGCCATGGGCATCGAGATCCTTTCCACCGGCGGCACGGCCCAGAAATTGCGGGGCAGCGGAATACAGGTAACGGACGTCTCTGATTTCACAGGGTTTCCGGAAATGCTCGACGGCAGGGTGAAAACCCTGCATCCCCTAGTCCACGGCGGTATTCTCAACCAGCGCGATAATGCGGAACACCAGCGGCAGTGCAGTGAACAAGGAATCAAGTCCATCGATATCCTTGCCGTCAACCTCTACGCCTTTGCCAAGACGGTGACTGTTCCCGGTTGCACCCTCGTTGATGCCATCGAAAATATCGATATCGGCGGGCCGACGTTGCTGCGGGCTGCCGCTAAGAATTTCCACGATGTCACGGTCATTATTGATCCGTCTGATTATGCGCAGGTGCTTGCTGAGTTGCGCACAAACGGCAACACCACGCTTGTCACCCGTTTCCGGCTTGCCCGCAAGGTATTTGAACTGACCTCCGCCTACGACACCGCCATCGCCCAGTGGCTGCGGACGGTTGATCCGGCGACCGATTCTTATTTCTCAGGGGCTGACGATCATGCGTAAGATGGCTGTGCTGCTCTCTGGCAGCGGCAGGACGCTTGATAATTTCCATGAACGGATCGCGGCGGGTACTTTACGGGCTGAAATCAAGGTGGTGATTGCCAACGTCGCCGGCGTCCTCGGGCTTGCGAAGGCCGAGCGGTATGGCTATCCTGCTTTTCATGCACGGAGCAATGAGGAAATAAATCGGATATTGGCCGATTATGATGTCGATCTTGTCGCCCTGGCCGGTTATCTGAAGTTGTATTCCCCGCCTGAAACATTGCGCCGTGCCGTGCTCAATATTCATCCTGCCCTCATACCCTCCTTCTGCGGCGCCGGTTTCTATGGGCATCATGTTCACGAGGCGGTGAAGGCACGCGGGTGCACGGTGAGCGGTTGTACGGTTCATTTTGCCAATGAGGCCTACGACGCGGGGCCGATCGTATTGCAGCGGTGTGTAGCCTTAGACGACAGTGATACCCCGGACGAGATAGCAGCCAAGGTTTTTGCGGTGGAATGCGAGGCTTTTCCGGAGGCGATCAACCTGGTGGATGCAAAGGGCATCGACTATTTTTGGAACAGGGTGTGAACTATGACAACTCGAACCATCATGATCGACAGGGATATCGACCGCAGCCTGGACCGTATCAGTCTGGAAATTGTTGAACGGAATCATGGAGTAGCCGATCTCTCGATTATCGGCATTCATACCGGCGGCGTGTTTCTGGCGCAACGGATCAAACGGAAAATCGAAGAACGTGAAGGTCTTGTCCTGCCGTCGGGTAATCTCGATATTACCTTGTATAGGGATGACTGGAGCCTCATCGCTCAAAATCCGATCGTGAAAAAATCTGATATTGGTTTCCTGCTGGAAGACAAACGGGTTGTGCTAGTTGATGACGTCATTTTTACGGGGCGGACTATTCGTGCCGCTATGGACGCAATCATGGATTATGGCCGGCCTCTGTCGATTCAACTGGCGGTGCTGATCGATCGTGGCGGCAGGGAATTGCCGATACAGCCCGATTACGTTGGCATGGTTGTTGGCGTGGCTCCCAATGAAAGGGTCGATGTTCTTCTTGATGAAAAGGAAAACCGCGATGCAGTGGTTCTCTCCAGGCGATAACAGACAAAGAGTATTGTTGAGTTCTCCTCTATGACTAAACGCTCTGTCAATCCCTCTATTCCCTCCGATCTGGAAGCTGTTTGCCGCCGTATTCGTGAGAAAGCAGAGAGTTATGAAAAATATAACTTCTCTCAAGGGCGTAACGATTTTCTGAAGGCATTTTTCGATTTGGCCCAGGAATACGATTCGCTCGATGATTTTTACCGGATCTGCGTTTCCGTTCCTCTGGCGTTAGTCAGTATCTCCAGTGCTCTCTATCTCTGTCAAGGGGAGGACGCGGGACTACAGCTGGTGTGCTCAAGCGAGCGAGGGGTGCTGGCTGAGCCGGAACCGGCACGTTATCCTATCCAGATGCACGATGCGCCGTGTGAACTGGGTGGGTCTTATATGGTGCCGATTTTCAGTAAGCAGATTTTTCATCAGAAAGAAAATGGTGGCCGTAATCAGGAGCAGCGGCAAGCGAAGTTATGGAATGATCTGAGAGGTCTGTGTGGCGGGGGGCGCACCTTGGGGTTGTATGAGGTGCGGCGAAAAGAGGGGTTATCTGAAACCGATAAATTCTTCTTTGTTAAATATGCCAACCGGATTGGGTATAATCTTGATAACCGGTTAATCGCTCGCCAGAATATTGAACGATTGAAATTTATCAATACCCTGGTGCTTGATATCGAGCACAATGTCATTGTGCCCAACATGTATTTCAAGCACCTGTTCAATCAACTCAAAAAGAAAATTGGGATGATTGAAGAGCTGCGGCAGGAAATTGTTGCAGTGCATAATCAGGAGCAGCCTTCGGGGCAGTGTGAGCAATGCTGTGGGAAATTGCAGGTATTGCAGGATGACCTGTTGAAGTATTATCAGGAAATAGTCAAGCACCATGCTAACATGAGCCTTTTCATCGAGAGCCTGTTCCGGCGCGAGCATTTTGAACGGGGTCATCTGGTTCTGCATCCCAAGCGGTGTTTTGTTGAAAAAGAGGTTATTCTCCCGCAGTTGGAACATTATGCCAGCCGGTTACGGGCCGCAAATGTCACTGTTGCCAGACCGCAGAATATGCACGAGGAGGAGTTCCCTATCTTGGTTGATATTGGGTTGCTGGCCCAAGTCTACGCCAATCTCTTTTCCAATGCCGCCAAGTACACCAAAGAGATTATTGATCATTCGGGGCAACCGCGAAAAGTGATGGCTTATGGTCGGGAAATAGTTGAGAATTCTCCAAGAATTGGCCAGAAGGGGATAAAGTTTAATGTCTTTACCACTGGTCCGAATATGTCGGAAGAGCAGGGGCATAAATTATTTCTGGAAGGGATGCGCGGCGACGACAGTCTGGATGTCCCCGGCACCGGTCACGGTCTGTCATTTATCCGTCATGTTATAGAAATGCACGGCGGCCGAGTCGGCTACGAGCCGACCTCTGAGGGCAACAATTTCTATTTTATCCTGCCGCTGCCGCCTCTTGATTACCCATTGGCCCTTTGCCCTGCTTCCGAATAAGGGCTTGGTTACTTTTTGACAGGCTCTAAACCAGGGCGACCCTTTTACCGCCACTTTTGCACAGGCCTCTTGTCCGGGCAATTGCATTGACACTGATGTCCCGGATCGCATTTTATGACAACAACTGCCCCCCTTTTACCCGTACACCCCCCGAAGATGGAATTGCTAGCTCCGGCCGGAACTCTACCGGCCTTTGAGGCCGCGCTGCAGGAGGGGGCCGATGCTGTGTATATCGGCGCTCCTGGTCTGAATGCCCGGGCCTTAGCCAGGGACTTTTCCTTTGGCGAAATTGCTGCCATGGTCAAGTTTGCCCACGCGAGGGGGAAAAAGCTCTATGTGGCCATGAACAGTCTGATGAAGGAGAGCGAAGTTCGTTTGGCCCTGGAAACACTGGCCAAGCTGGCCAAGATCGGACCGGATGCCTTGATCTTGCAAGATCTGGGGATACTGCATTTAGTCCGGCGTTTTTTTCCGGATTTACCTATCCACGCCTCCACCTTGATGACGGTCAATAATGCAAGGGCAGTCAATTATCTGAAAACGCTGGGGTTTCAGCGGATTGTTCTGGCCCGTGAACTCAGTCTTGAGGAGATCAAGGCTATCCATCGGCGCAGCGATGTCGACCTTGAGATTTTTATCCACGGGGCTATGTGCTTCAGCTATTCCGGTCTGTGCAGGTTTTCCAGCCTCCATGGCGGCAAGTCAAGTCTCAGGGGGCAGTGCGTGCAACCCTGCCGCCGCCGTTATGACTGGCTGCCTTCGGGGAAGCGGAGCGTTACCTCGAATTTTGGCAAGGGTGGTGGTTACCTGTTCTCTATGAACGATCTCAGCGGTATCGATCACCTTGCTGCGGTACGAGCCTCCGGGGTTGTTTGTCTGAAGATCGAGGGACGGCTCAAATCGGTGGAATATGTCCGCAATGCTGTGCGTGCTTACCGCTTGGCCCTGGACGCCCTGGATGCCCGGCCGGAGCAACGGCAGGGGATGCTTGCGGCCGCCCGCCAATGTCTTGAAGATGCGATGGGCCGGAAACGCTCAACCGGATTTTTTATCACTGGTCGGGAGGGGGAACTGATCGTTCCCCGGCTTTCTGGCAGCACCGGTGAGGTGATCGGCAAGGTCGTCCGGGTGGAGGAGCCAAAAGGCAAGTGGGCGGCAGCACCGGCAAGTCTTCATGTGGCGCTGCAGGCGGTTTTGAACGTGGGTGACCGGCTCCGCATGTATGATGAGCGAACCGGCGACCGCAAGAGTTTTACCCTGCGATCGCTGGAGGTGAAAGGCAAGAAGGTCGAGCAGGGGCGACCGGGGCAAACAGTGGTGATTTCCCTTGCCGGGATCGAGCTAGGAAGCCTGCGGAAATCTTTTCAGGGCGTTCTCTTTCGGGTCGATGTTAGTGGTCGCTTTGAAAAACAGAAATCGATGTTGCTGCGGAGTGTCGGGACGTCGCAGCTGCCACCGCTGGACCCGTCGAGCATAGACAAGATGATGACCGCTCTTTCCCTGCCGGTGGAGAGGGCAAATGAGGGTAAAGAAGCACAACTTCCAAGGCAACAGAAAAAAGGTCGAGTTCGTCATGGTGGCGAACCGTCGTCGCCCGAATGGTGGATCCGGGTTGGTTCCTTAGAGGCGTTCGGGCAGCGCTATCCTTTCAAGGTCGCCAAAGCAGTGATCGATCTCAATAAGCGAAATCTGACACAGTATATCCAGTCTCGGCAAAGGAAAAACACCCTGCAAACGCCTCTGGTTTGGGCCTTGCCACCAATAATTGGCGAAGAGCAGATGGCATGGTATCAAGAGTCTGTCAAGCTGCTGCAGCAACAAGGGGCGAGCCAGTTCCAGGTCAGTCATCTTGGGCAGCTCGCTCTGTTTGTCACCGATGGGCGCTTGCCTCCCACGGATAGGGTTAAACTCTATGGCGATTCCACCTGTAACGTCTTAAACAGTCCGGCCCTGCAGGGCTGGGAGGCACAGGGTATGGCCGGCATGCAGTTTTCTCTAGAGACCGACCAGGCGACCCTGGACTCTGCCCTTGCCCATTTCTCCAGTTTTGCTCGAGCGCGGGGAGAAGGAAAGCGAATGCAAGTCGGGCTCCAGCTTTATGGCCGCCCGCCGCTCTTTACTGCCCGGCTGGATGCGCCGCATTTTCAGGGACAGCGGAGCCTGGTCAGCTCTCGAAGTGAACGATATTACCTGGATCGTGGTGACGAGGTTTTATATGTCCGACCCCATGCGGCATTTTCCCTGCTCCAGTTTGCGGGTGAACTCACAAAAAGTGGTCTTGATTATTTTGTCGTTGATGTCAGTCAGGGGCAACTGAAAAAAGAATGCGCCGAAGTAACGGCCTTGCTCAGCGGACGGGGCGATCTCCCTCCCGTTTTTTCCGGCAACTATACTGGCATCCTTTCGTGAAATGAGGTAAATGGTGGTCTCAAAAGGCGGCTTGGACTACTCGGCAAGGTGAAACTGAATCCGTATTTGTGCAGGAAGCGTTGCAGAGATGCTGTGAATGTGGTGAACGAGGCAGGAGCTCATCTTCAATTTGAAACAGGAAAAGCATGAAATGAATATTGAAGAAGGCGGATTCGGAGGGATTCTTGAAGAGTCGCAATGCCCCATCTGTGTGAATCCTAAATCTAAAAAATTAATATATAGAAAGGATAATGGAGTTTGTATATGGGAGTGTTCTGATTGTGAGATTTATTATGCCTCTCCAAGGTTTACAGAATCTTCCCTTATGAACATATATGAATCTCAGAAGTTTGTAGAAGGATGTACTTGGGATGAGCTAAATACATGGTCTTATGAAAAATGGAAAAATTCAAATTGCAGATCGTATATTACAACATCATTAGTTGTTTCTTTAGTCAAAAAATTTATTGAAAAAGGTGAGCGGTTAATTGATATAGGCAGCTCGTTTGGGTATTTTGTTTGTGAGTCGAGAAAACATGGATTTGAAACTGAAGGAATCGAGCCAAGTCAAATGCTGGCAAAAATAGCTAAAGAGAAATTGGAAATTCATTTGCACAACTGCACTATCGATCGTTTTGAAACATCTGATAAATATTCTGGAATTATATTATGGGATGTGCTTGAGCATCTGTATAATCCTAAGGAGATGTTGCAACACTGTGAGCGATTGGCAAAACCTGGTGCCTATCTTTTCATTCAGGTTCCAAATTATTTAGGTATATCGGATCGTTTCAAGACGCTCCTGCATCGTTTGCGGCTAAAAAACAACAATTTTAAACATTTCGGATTTCCATGGCATATTTATTCGTTCAATAAAAAAAGTCTAAGTCTCCTGCTTGAGGGGAGCGGTTTTACACCATTGAAATTTGAGTCTTGGTCCCACCATATGAAAGAAGGAAAGAACAATATATTTCTTTCTCCTTTGCAAAGGATGATTAAGAAATTTTGTTTGTCGGATTATATTGTCTGCGTTGCGAGATATAAAAATAATTAATTTTTCCTTTGTTCATGAACAATAACGAAATATATTCAAATCTTCTAGTTGTCCTCAAGCCGTACACCCGAAGGTTATTGATTACCATGGTGGCTATGGTCGTCGTCGGCGGGTTTAACGCTCTTCAGGCCTATATGGTCAAACCGCTGCTTGACGAGATTTTTTACAAGCATAATGCCCAAATGCTCAACCTCTTGCCCTTAGGCCTGCTGCTCGTTTTTTTTGTTAAGGGTGTCTTTTATTTCATCTATTCGTACCTTCTGGAAAAAACGGGACAAAGTGTCATCAGGGACCTGCGCAATAAGGTGTATGCGCATCTCAATGATCTGCCTTTGAGTTTTTTCCACAAGACTTCCACTGGGGAGTTGATTTCAAGGATAATCAATGATGTCAGCCTGCTGCAGGGTGCGGTATCGTACGCGCTCATTTACCTGCTTCGCGATTTGTTTTCCGTGATCGGTCTGCTCGGAGTCATCTTTTATATGGATTGGCGGCTTGCCTTGGTTTCGCTGATTTTTCTCCCCATGGCCGCCGTGCCCATCGTCGTTTTCGGTAAGAAATTCAGACGAATCAGCACTAATTACCAGACGAGGATTGGCGAGGCCACGAGTCAACTGCATGAAACCATCGCCGGGATGCGGATTGTTAAGGCCTTCTGCATGGAAGGGTTTGAAAAGCAGCGTTTTGCCGGAAAGATGCAAGTCATCCTGGATATTCTCATGGCAGAGACCAGATACCGCTGTCTTGCGCATCCCTTGATCGAATTTCTCGGCGGCATAGGTATGGCCATGATCATCTGGTTCGGTGGCTCTCAAGTGCTGCAGGGCCACTCCACCCCAGGCACATTCATGTCCTTTTTGACCGCCCTTATCATGTTGTATGAACCGATTAAAGGTGTCAGCAGAATCAATTCCAACCTTCAACAAGGGATGGCTGCAGCGGCAAGAATCTTCACTTTGCTTAACATTCGTCCCGATATCCGGTCGGCACAGGATGCAATAGAGATGCCGTTGTTCAGTCAAAGTATTGTGCTATCGGATGTGAATTTTAGTTATGAGGACAACCCACCAGTGATCAAGCATCTCAACCTCCGGGTAAACAAGGGTGAGATCCTGGCCGTGGTCGGACCGAGCGGCAGCGGCAAGACGACCCTGGCCAACTTGATTCCTCGTTTTTATGAGATCAACCAAGGCGCGTTGCTCATTGATAATGTTGACATCCGCCGGTTCATCTTGCCTTCCCTCCGCGGGCAGTTGGCGCTTGTCACTCAGCAAACTATTTTATTTAATGATACGGTTCGCAATAATATCGCCTATGGTCGTAAGGATTGTCCGGAATCAGAAATTATTGAAGCGGCCCGGGCTGCCTTTGCCTTAGATTTCATCATGGAGCTTCCTCAGGGATTTGATACCGTCATCGGGGAATCCGGGGCCCGTCTTTCCGGCGGTCAGCAACAGCGGATTTCCATTGCCCGGGCCTTGCTCAAGGATGCGCCAATCCTGATTCTGGACGAAGCGACTTCATCTTTGGATACCGAGTCGGAACGAGAGGTGCAGCGGGCTCTGGAAAATTTGATGCAGAATAGAACAACCATCGTCATCGCCCATCGGCTTTCAACGATCAAAAATGCAGACCGGATCATTGTTCTCAAAGACGGGCAACTCGTTGAAGAGGGGACCCATGACCAACTGCTTGAACTCGGGGGAGAATACAGTTCTCTGTACCGTCTCCAGTTTGCCGATGAACCAATGATAAAGGTACAATGAAACCATTTCGGCAACAGGTGAGCCGAATCAACTCCTGGCTCCTGATTCTTCTGGCTTTTTCTCTGCCCATCTCGACTTCGGCGATAACCATGACGGCCATTCTTGTTCTGGTCTGCTGGCTGATTGAGGGCGAGTTTCTCGAGAAATGGAGAGAAATCATCGCAAGCCCAATCTGTATAGCGGTCTTTGTGTATTTGGGGGTTTTACTGATCGGGTTATGCTGGACCGATGACCTCCCTGCTGGCTTTGAGGCAATTAGAAAACAGTGGAAGATTTGGCTGTTACCCGTATTCCTGACAACCATCCGTTGGGAGCGTCGCTGGTGGTATGTCGCAGCTTTTATCGCCGGGGTAACGGTCACTATGCTGTTGATTGATTTCGCTTGGGTAGACTTGTTTCATTACATTGGAGTTACTTTTCCTGATGATTTTAGCTTAATAAGCAATAACATTGTTTATACTCCAATGCTGGCCCTCGCCATCTACCTTCTTCTCCATCAACTGCTCTGGGGCGAGATGAAGGGGTCGCAGCGTTGGTTGATGCTGGTTCTCGCTGGCTTGATGATTTTTACACTCTTCATCACCATAGGTCGTGCCGGACATGTGGTTTTTTTCATGCTTATGCCTTTGTTGCTTTTTCAGTACCTTCGCCGAAATCTGCTCAAGGCTGTGTTGCTGACCCTTGTCTTGCTACCACTCGTTTTTACCGTTGCCTATCGATTCAGTCCAGTTTTTCATGAAAGAATGAACCTCGTGCGCCAGAATATCACGACGTTTGACAAAAACCAGGACACCTCTGTTGGGCAGCGGTTAGTCTTCTGGAAAAATTCCTGGCTGATTATCAGAGAATCGCCTTGGCTCGGTGTCGGCACCGGGGGATTTGTTTCCGCTTATACCCAGGTTCATCAAAAGTGGTCTCCTGACATGCGTTCTACCGATGACCCCCACAATCAGTATATTTTTGCCATTGTCCAGCAAGGGATTTTGGGATTGTTGGGTTTGCTCGGTCTCTTTTTTGTTCAGATACAACAGGCTTGGCGGTTAACGGATGGGTGGGAACGGATTCGATTGGCTTTTCCTCTGTTTTTTCTGGTGATCATGACCACTGCGTCGTATCTGAATGTCTATGGCTCCGGTTTTCTTTTCTCCCTGTTTAGCGCTGTTCTTTTCAAGAGTGAGATCAATTGGCAGGCAAGTACGGTATTTGATTCATCTAAAAGAGTTGTATCTTGAGTGTGTCCTGGTCCGGTGCAGTATTGCTTGTGAATCCACTTCAATATGTTCATTTCGCTTGCAGGGGAGATGGGAGGTGCCGCTGGAGCGTGTTATTGTAGATTGTCAGTAACGGGGAGACTCCTGATGGATCTGAATGGTAAACGAATTCTGCTTATCAAGGAGAGTCCTCTGGGCAATCTCACCCATACCCTTCCTCTTGCCTATGGTTTTCTGCGGCTGTTTTCCCTTCTACCACATAGGTTCGGTTTTGGAGCAGATCTCATTAGCCGTTCTACCAGATGATTACCCCCTCATGCTGAATCGTACTGACGCCCCTCTGAAAATACTCATTATCAAGCCCAGTGCACTCGGGGATATTGTCCACACCCTGCCTGTATTACAGGCGTTAAAGACGTGCTATCCCGAAGCTGAGATACATTGGGTTGTCGTCAAGGGATTGCATACCTTCCTGGAAGGGCATCCCCTTATTCACCGGCTGTGGATTTTTGATCGGCAGCAGTGGAAAAAAATCTCAACGCTATCGGGCACTGTTGGAGAGATCAGGCAATTTGTCCATGGATTAAGGGCGGAGCATTTTGATGTCTCGCTTGATTTTTCTGGTCTTTTGCGCAGCGGATTGATCACCTGGATAGCAGGAGCCCGCATGCGCCTTGGTTTTTCTAATGGCGCCGAGGGGAGTTTCCTGTTTTACAATAGGGCTATTCATGGCGACATGAGTATCCATGCTGTTGACCGTTATCTTGATCTGGTGAAGCTTCTAGGTTGTACGGTGAAGGAAGTGCTTTTCCCAATGCCCCCTTACGAGCCAGACCCGCCTGTTCTGCGGTCTCTTCCGGAACGCTTTGTAGTCCTTGCCCCTTCGGCCGGTAAGGAGGCAAATCGTTGGCCTGCTGAGCGATTTGGACAAATCGCGGCCAGGTTTCCCTTACCCTCTGTCATAGTTGCGGGTGCCGCTGAACATGATCTTGCCGAGATGGTGGTGCAGCATTCTGCTGGGCGTGCAATCAATCTGGCTGGAGGAACTTCCCTAAAAGAGCTGATGGCCGTGATCCGAAGATCCTGCTGCATGGTCACTAATGATACGGGTCCACAGCATATTGCAGCAGCGCTTAATGTCCCGGTGTTCAGCATTTTCGGGCCGGCAAATCCTGTTTGTACCGGTCCTTATGGCCCCATGCATACGGTGATTCGGAAAAATATTGACTGCGCCCCCTGTTATCGATGGAAACCTTGTTCCCATTGGCGTTGCATGCTAGAGATTTCGGTTGATGAGGTAGAGGCGATCATCGTTGCCAGTGGTGTGTTGCATTAAAATAGCATGCAGAACCGGTACGCTGAATCGTTTATACCGCCAGCAACTAGCTATTAGTTCTTCCATAGAATATACAATTTTTTAAACAAACGGGCGGCACATCTCCATTCAGTGGCTTTGAAACATCCAAACTCTATCCCCTATTGTTTATGCCAGACCTTAACCCGATAGTATTGAGGCAGAGATTGAGACTATGCAGGTCAGTCTGATCATCACCACCTACAACTGGAAAGAGGCTCTACAACTTTCATTGCGGAGCGTATTGAACCAGACCCTTTTGCCGCAGGAAATTGTGGTGGCGGATGATGGTTCTGGGCCTGAGACTGCAGCAGTGGTGCGAGAGATCGGCGCGTCTTCACCTATTCCTATCGTCCATTCCTGGCAGGAAGATGAGGGGTTCCGTTCGGCCAGGAGCCGCAACAAGGCCATCGCCAAGGCAAGGGGGGAATACATTATTTTAATTGATGGTGATATTGTCCTGGAACCTCACTTTATCGCGGATCATCGAACTTTTGCCAAGCCCGGTTTTTTTGTCCAGGGTTCCCGTGCACTTTTGGGGCAACAACTTACCGATCAGGCCCTGGAAAGCGGTCAGCTGCACCTCCCATTTTTGGCGTCGGGGGTTGGGAATAAGAAGAACTGCCTGCGGTCGGTATTGTTGGCCCGTTTATTTTCTTTCAAAAGCAAAAGATTGAGCGGGGTCAAAACCTGTAATTTTGCTTTCTGGAAACAGGATGCATTGCGGATTAATGGATTCAACGAAGACTTCATAGGATGGGGCAGGGAGGACTCAGAGTTTGCAGCTCGTCTGCTCAACGCAGGGATCAAGAGACAGAACCTCAGGTTTCACGCCCTTGGGTATCACCTCCATCACCACGCGAATACCCGGGAAAGGCTTGCGCTTAACGACAGCATTCTCAACGCAACTATTGAGGAGCAACGTACGTGGTGCGAAAAGGGACTCAACCAGCACCTTGGTTGATCCAGGGTTATCGGTGTAGGGGCGGGGAAGGTGGCGGAACCCAATTGGCCTGGAGTTCACGGAGTTTGGCGTATCTGTAGAAGGTTCCTTCAAAATTTCCGAGCGCGATGACCAGCCCTGGCCAGCCGTCCAAGATGCCCTTTTTAAGGATATACATGTGGAAGAATGACCAGAGGGCGTGCGTCAAGGCTGTCCACATCGACCCTTTCCCCCCCCGTTGCGCCAATTTCTGAGCTCCCAATGTGGAGTATTTATTAGCCTTGTGTATCACTTCCTCAAGATTTTTAAACGGAAACTGCCAGATGGGATGGTGCAGATAGGCTGCCGGTCGTTCCGAGACGATGGTGTAAGCCTCATGCACCTGATCGTTTTTGAACACCAGTGCCCCTTTTTTAAAGAGCTGCGGCTGTCTGTAATCGGGATAAAATCCAGAATGCCGTATCCACCGGCCCATGAAAAAATTTTTGCGCGGAATATAGTAGGCATCTGTTTCTGGGGTCTTGAGGCAAGCGAGGATTTCGTCACGCGCTTCCGGTGTGCAGCGTTCGTCGCTATCAAGCGAAAAGATCCATTCGTGAGTGCAGGCTGCTATTGCCTGATTGCGGAGATCGCCAAATCCCCGGAAGGGTATCTGCACGACCCGCGCCCCGAGTTCCTCGGCAATGGTGGCAGTCTCGTCTTGGCTTTGCGAATCAGCGACGACGATTTCATCGGCCCACAGCACCGAATTGATGGCTGGCCGGATTTTGTCGGCTTCGTTATAGGCGATAATATAAACGGAAACCTTGTTCATGCCTGGCGGACAACCTGGGGTGGACGAGCTTTAGCGGCGCTGGCGAGCTGCACCACGATGCGGTCGGTCTTGTGCAACCGTTCGACCAAGGTTCGGAATAGATATTTGGAAACTTCCGGGTATTTTTCAATGAGTTCGCCCAGCTTGTTGCCCGGATACCGTTTAATGGTGCAGCGACCTGCAGCAATAATTGAGGCTGAACGAGGTTCCTCCACAATAGCGGCCATTTCTCCGAAGTATTCTCCAGGTTCGGTGATTTCAGCTATCTTTTTACCAGAGCGGAGCACTGCCACCTTGCCTCTGACCAGTTTGAAGAAATCTTTGTCTTTATTACCTTCTTGAATGATAACATCGCCGTCTTCATATTCTTCCACATCCGGATTGACCAGATAGGCAGGGAGGCTGTCTTCGTGGGCCACGGTGCGTTTCAATACCTCTTCCAGGCTGGTCACTCCCTCTCTCGCCTTTTGCAGACCGGCTTCTCGCAGGGTGAACATGCCTTCTTGAATAGCGACTTTCCGCAGTTGCTCCTCTGAAACCTCTGCCTGGATAGCCTGGGCCACAACTTCGGTTACCTCCATAAGTTCAAAGAAACCGACTCGGCCCCGGTACCCCAGGCCGTTGCAAGCCGGGCAGCCCTTTGTCTTGAACAGATTCAGGTCGTTTAGTTCACTCTCTTTGAAACCAACGCTGAGCAAGGTATGGTGGTCATATTGTGCGGGTATCTTGCATTTGACGCACAATTTCCTGGCAAGGCGCTGAGAAAGAACCATGGTGAGCGAGGATGCCAGGACGTAGGCAGGAATACCGATATCCACCATGCGGCTGACCGTGGCCGGTGAGTCGTTGGTATGGAGGGTCGAAAAAACAAGATGGCCGGTCATGGCGGCTTTCATGGCAATTTCAGCGGTCTCAATATCGCGGATTTCGCCAACCATGATGATATCGGGATCCTGCCGCAGAAACGCTTTCAGGGCTGCAGCAAAGGTCATGCCGACTTCGGCATTGACGTGGACCTGGTTGATCCCCTTGAAGTTGAACTCCACAGGATCTTCCGCCGTGAGGATTTTGATGTCCTCGGTATTGAGCGAGTTTAAGGCGGAGTAGAGGGTAACGGTTTTACCTGAACCAGTTGGACCGGTAACCAGCAAAAGTCCCTGAGGACGATTGAGGCAGCGTTTTAGCGTGGTAAAGGTTTCTTCGGTGAATCCGAGTTTGGTTAGATCGACATTGAGGGAATCTTTATCAAGAATACGAAGAACAATGCCTTCACCATGCAGAAGCGGCAGGGTAGAGACACGGAAATCGACGGCTCTGTTACGGCCAAGGCGGATTTTGATGCGACCGTCCTGAGGAACCCTCCGTTCGGTGATATTGAGGCCTGCCAAGATTTTCATCCTGGCTGCCATGGCATTTTTGATGGTCAGCGGCAGGTTCATTGATTTGAACAGCGAGCCATCTTTACGATACCGGACCTGCATGGTTTTTTCGAACGGCTCGATATGGATATCGCTGACCCCTTCCTGCACCGCCTTAACCAGAATACCATTCACCAGTTTAATGATGGGGGCATCTGATGCAGAAAACTGTTCAAAGCCTCCGTCATCGGCACCACTACTTTCGATTTCGAAATCTTCGGCCGCATCCGAAACCAAGGCGCCGAAGTCTTCGACTTGCGTGACGCTATCGTCCTCGAGGCGGTCTGGTTCGTATTTAAAGAAGGATTGATATTCTTCGTCGCTGATCTTGTAGAATTTTTTGTAGGCCTCGATAATATCTTTGGCGGTAGAAACACAGACGGTGAGGCTTTTTTGGACAATATCCTGCAGTTGCTCGACTTCCAGGGCATCCGTAGGCTCCGCCATGGTGATCTGTAGGGTATTGCCTGCCAGGCGCAAGGGAAAGGCAAGAAAACGCTTGGCTGTTTCGTAGGGAACCAGATTGAGTGCTTCTTTGCTTGGCGCTTCCTGGTCGATGACGACTAGGGTGTAGTGGTGCATTCTGCTAAGAAAGTTGGCGATGGTGTCTCGCTCAATCGCGCCAGTTTCAAGCAGGATTCGTCCTAACCGTTCACCAGTTTTTTTCTGGGTAGCTTTAGCTTCCTCGAATTGGGTTGCGGTTATGTATCCGGCCTTACTCAATAATTCGCCGATCTTCAGCTTGCCGGCACCGGACTGGTCTTTGACCGTCCTTTTCGTCAAGCCTCTGGTGTCGTCAGCTTGTTGTTGTCCCGGATTTATAGCCATAGTCGTGTATTGGGGCCTTATGTAGCCTAAGATAATTGTCTAATAAATAACCATTATTTATTAATTGTACTCTAAAAGAGGCCGTCGGTCAAAAAAGAACGAGGTGTTTTCGGGTGTATATTTTGAGTGCCAGAGTGGAAATCGGGTGTGTGACGCGCAATGGTAATTCATCGGGGCCAAGGCGAGACAGCAGTCAAACTCAAATGCCACGAGGCTCTCAACAATAAAACCCATCAAAGGGAGAGTCTCGGATAGCGTTTCCGTAGTTCTTGCTGCAACGGGATCATGACTTCCCGCATCGATGGCTCGGCAGCCTTCGATGTGCGGAGGTCTAGGATATGCTGCCATTCGAGAAGGTTTGCATAGACAATGATCTCGGTCTTACAGGAATTGGGCAGCACTGTCCGCGCTGCTTGTGCGGTTGAGGTCTCAAGTAATCGAAAATACTGCTGTTCCATATCCTCCATAGCCTTCTTCCAGATAGTAAATTCCGAGCTCTGTTCGTCGAAAAAGAGTGGTTTAATAAAGGTGACCTCATTGCCGAATTTGTCATCGGAATATCGGCAATACCGCTGGCTTTCCTGCAGGAATGTGCAGGGGCGATGACGGACCAGTTCGTGGGTGACGGCACGATTGACAATGAATTTTACCGCCAGATAGCGGTGCTTGGCGCATTGGAGGGGGCTGAGAAGTTCAACCTCTTTCAGGCCCATTTTGTCGACAGTGACACCGGGGGGAGAGCCTTCTCCTGTGTCGGCCAAAAGTGTCTCGAAAAAATAGGGGTGTCGTTTGGCTAGGAAAAGAGTGATTGCCCTGAATATGGCATCTGTGGGATGAAAAAGCAGCATTTCGCGAAAGGCTCGGATTGAGCCGGTAACGAGCAGCCTATGAGTGTCCAGGCAGTCGATTTGTAGAAACTTGGGCTGGCAGAAAAACAGGTTGTTGATTGCATCAGTTGTCGAACAGGTCACCACCAGAGTGACCACGCCCATTTCAAGTACCGAGTTATGGCCATGTTGAGCCATTTTTCTGACGAAAGGGATAGCTGAGTCACTGTCAATCCGATGTTCACTTTTATAGCAGATCCGTCCGCAGTATTCGATGCGGACCGGAAGGCTCTGCTGGTCAAGTTCATCAAGGATGGTGAAGCTGGGCTCGATTATTCGCATGGGCAGACCGACGAAGGGCAAAGTTAAAAAAAAACGTCGCAGGTTGAGGGCGACGTCAGTAACAAAAAATTATTTGTTTTCCTCCCAGAAGGGAGACATTGCCCTCAGCTTGGCGATGATCGCCGGCATTTTCTCGAGAACAAAATCTACTTCTTCTTCGGTGTTGTAGACCGACAGGCTGAAGCGGATGGAGCCATGCGCTGCTGTGAACGGCACCCCCATGGCCCGGAGGACATGAGAGGGCTCGAGAGAACCAGAGGTGCAAGCCGAGCCGGAAGAAGCGCAGATATTGTACTGATTCATATGGAGCAAGATGGCCTCACCCTCCACATACTCGAAACTGACGTTGCTGGTGTTTGGTAGGCGCTGTTCAGGATGACCATTGAGCAGCGATTTGGGTATGGTGGTCAATAATCCGTGCTCCAGCTTGTCGCGGAGTGCCCGGACACGGGTATTTTCCTCCGCCATATGGGTGGCAGCCAACTCGCAGGCCTTGCCCAGGCCGATGATGGCCGCGACGTTTTCCGTGCCACCGCGACGTCCATGCTCCTGATGCCCGCCATTTAAAAACGGGACAAAGGGGGTGCCTTTGCGGACATAGAGTACGCCGATTCCCTTGGAGGCGTGGAGTTTGTGGCCGGAGATGGAGAGGAAATCGATTGCTGTTTCCTTGAGGTTGATCGGGATCTTGCCCACTGCCTGGACCGCGTCGGTATGGAAGAGGATGCCTCGTTCTTTGGCTATTTCCGCCATTTTTTCGACCGGAAAAATAACACCTGTTTCATTGTTGGCCCACATGACACTGACGATGGCGGTGTCATCAGTGAGGCTGTCTTTAAAGCGTTGCAGATCCAGGGTGCCGTCCGCATCGACCTGCAACCGAGTGGAGTGGTATTTGCGGCCAGTGAAAATTTCCAGGTTGTCACAGAGATTTTTTACGGCAGGGTGTTCCACTCTGGTGGTGACCACGTGGTTTTTTTCCGGAAAGGTCTGGATGGCTGAAAGGATGGCGGTGGAATCACTTTCCGTGCCGCAGCTGGTGAAGACGATTTCCCTAGGCGCCGCACCGATCAAGTCGGCAGTGGCCTGCCGGGCCTGATTGATCGCCTGGCCGACCTGGCCGCCGAAGGTGTGCATGGACGAGGGGTTGCCATAATACTCGGTCAGATAGGGCATCATGGCCTCCAGCACCTCGGGGGCAATCCGGGTGGTGGCATTGTTGTCCATGTAGATGACCTTCTCAGGTGTGCCGGCCATTATTTATCCTCCTCGACGATCAGGCTGTCCAGCACCTGTTCGCGCAATTTTTTTTCCACATACTCCTTCAGGGTTGTTCGCGACGAATGGCAGCCTGCGCACGAGCCTCGAAGCGAAACCGTGACAAAGTCGCCATCGACATCGAGCAATTGGATGTCGCCGCCGTCTTTTTTCAGGGTCGGCTTGATCTCGCGCTCAATAACGTCCTCGATTTTTTTTATTTTTTCCAGGGTGGTCATGCGTTTTTCTTTCTTCATCCCTACAGGGAAGGGCGCCAACCCTTCAACGGTTTCGACCAGGATCTCGCGCAGGCGGCCCTCGCATTTACCGCAACCGCCCCCGGCTTTGGTGAAATTGGTGATTTCTTCAACCGACTTCAGCGCGTTCTCTTTGATTGCTCTGATGATTTCCAGGTCGGTGACCCCAAAGCACTCGCAGACCACCTCGCCCTGAGCCATGGGGAGGATGGCCCCGGTGTAGTCGGCGATTGCGGCTTCCAGAGCCTCACGACCCATCACCGAGCAGTGCATTTTTTCTTTGGGCAGTCCGCCGAGCGCCTTGGCGATATCATCGTTGGTCAGTTTCTTGGCCTCTTCCAGCTTCATGCCCTTGAGCATCTCAGTGAGCATGGAGGAGGAGGCAATCGCCGAGGCGCAGCCAAAGGTCTTGAATTTGGCGTCGGTGATAATCTGGTTTTCGTCGACCTTGATGGTCAATCGCAGGGCATCTCCACAGGCGATGGAGCCGACATTGCCGACCCCGTCTGCGTCTTCTATTTCACCGACATTCTTCGGATTAATAAAATGTTCTTGTACTTTATCGCTATATTCCCACATGACTGTTCTCTGTGCTGAAGTTTTTCAAGATACCGCATCTACCTTTTGCACCTAATTGCCAAGAGGCCGATATTCAACTTTTTATATTATGGCAGGAGTCCTATTTCGGCAAGCATCGATTTCGCACTTTTTACCAACAATGCGGTTTCTTCGCTCGTTCTGGCCTCCACGTAAAACCGGACTTTGGGTTCAGTGCCGGAGGGCCGGATCATTATCCAGGAACCGTCATCCAGTATCATCTTGCGGCCATCGATGTCGATCACCTCAGTGATGGTCTTCGTGCCCGTGCCTACTGGCACCCGGGAACCGACGGCAAATTTCTGGAGTTGATCCAGCGTTTGCAGCAGGGGCGCTCCTTGCTGGGAAACGGTCACTCCATCGCGGTCCGGATAGTAATGACCATAGTGTTCTTCTATGTCAGCAAGATATTCTCCCAGCGATTTTTTCAGGGTCAGGGTCATGTCGAGCGCCAAAATCAGACCAATGAAGGCGTCTTTTTCCGGGGTGTGGCCGATGATGGAGATGCCATCGGATTCTTCAAAATAGACCAAGGCCTTATTGATGACCGGCTTGAATTCCTTGAAACCTACCTTGGGTTCAAAGACCTCTTCTTGCAGTTGTTTGGCCACCGCGTTGGCAAAATTGCTGGAGGCCACGGTTTTGGCAACCATACCCTTTTTGTGCTTGACCTCGTGGAGGAAATGATAGGCCATGGCGCCGAATTGGTTCATGGAGATTTCAACGCTGCCGTCGGTGAAACGGATACGGTCGCCATCCGGATCGATGATAGCCCCGATTTTCAGGGGTTCACTGCGGGCGGCCAGGGTGGCGATGACCGGTTGCATGTTGACAGAAGACGGCTCCGGGGCGATGCCGCCAAACGTCGGATCCTGGGCATTACGCAACAGAACAAGCCGATCCGCGGGTGGATTGTTGAGCAGGCTGCCAAGATACTGTCGGGACGCTCCATGCATCGCATCGACACAGACAACCACGTCCTCGCTGGCGGCAAAGTCAGCCAGCAGTCGGTCATACTCGATGCCATGGAGCGCACAGCCGTTTCGGACCAGTTGCTGCCAGCTGAGCAGGGCGTTTTCCGCAACAATCCCTGGCAGTTCTGTGAGTGGTTTTTGTAAGTTAAGCCCTGGGGGAATGGAAGGGACGATCTCCATCTGCACATACTCCCCGGCGAGCCGGGTGATGGCATCGGTGAGGATCGGGGCGGCGGGGCCGGCATCGGCGGCATTATATTTGAAGCCGCCGTATTCCATGGGGTTATGGCTCGGAGTCAGATTGATGGAAAAGGCAGCCTTACGGATGAGGACTGAGGCGGACAGGGCCCCGGTGGTCGATTCACCGGCGTAAAAAACGGTGACCCCGTTGGCAGCGAGGATATTAACCACGGCCAGTGCCAGCAAGGGGCCGCCAAAGCGGTTGTCGAATCCCACCACGCAGCCGCGCTGCTGCATTTCCGCAAAACTGTTGATGCCGAGAGCGTCACGGAGGTCTTTGCTTTCCTCCGCTTCCCCGTACAGGCTGAGGATGGCGGCGGTAACCGCAGCCACGGAATGGATGAAAAGGTCCTTGCCCAGAGTGCCGCGCCAACCGGAGGTGCCGAATTTGATCGTCTGCCGGGGCAGTCTGGTATTGGTCAGGATTTCGTCTTCAACCAGACGGTACAGGTTGTTGATGCCGTTTTGCCACTCTTGGCGCGAGGTTGCATCTGTTGCGGTGCTGCGGCCGGTGACGAGCAGCTTGATCGCATCGAAGTAGTTGCTTTCTTTATGATTATTTTCAACCGTATACCGGTTTGTTATCAATTCGATCTCGCTTTCGATGGTCATGTCTGCTCCGTATCGTCTCAAGTGGTAAGGCAACATTGAAAAAATAACAACATTACATTAGTATAGCCCCTTGCAGAGCAATTGGCAAGATTCTCCCTTTTGCGGTCATTCGTCCAGTCAGCAGTGAAAAAGAGGCGCCAGACGTTTGGGTTGACCGGTTGGGGATTTTTTTTTAATATCATTTTTTTAGATAAACACGACAGTTGTTGAGAACGGATTGTTTGCCAACAGGCCCCAGCTCAGCTGACGGTTTCATTTCACATGGGAGTAACAGATGCAAAGCCGACACGAAAAAGCACTCATTCTCTGGTTTGATGACATTGGTATCGAAGATGTGCCCTTGGTAGGGGGTAAGAATGCCTCCCTCGGTGAAATGCACCAGAAGTTGACCTCCCAAGGGGTGGCCGTCCCCAATGGGTATGCCATTACTGCCTATGCCTACCGCTATCTCCTCAAAGAAGCGGGCGTTGGTGCTGCTATCGAGGCTGCGCTTGCCGGTCTTGACACGCATGATCTATACAATCTCCAGGAGCGTGGCGCCAGGGTGCGGGACATTATCCGCACTGCTGAATTTCCGGCCAATTTACGTCAGGAGATCATCAGTGCCTATAAACGGATGGAAGACGAGTACGGTCAGGGGGTGGATGTGGCGGTTCGTTCTTCCGCCACCGCCGAAGATCTGCCGGACGCCTCTTTTGCCGGGCAGCAGGACACTTATCTCAATATCCGCGGTCCGGAGGCTCTGATTGACGCCTGTAAACGGTGTTTTGCTTCCCTGTTCACTGACCGTGCCATTTCTTATCGTCATGATAAAGGGTTTGGTCAGTTTGACGTCTATCTTTCGATCGTGGTGCAGAAGATGGTGCGTTCCGATTCCGCCTGCTCCGGGGTGATGTTTTCCATCGATACCGAGTCGGGATTTGAAGATGCTGTTTTTCTGACTGGTTCTTGGGGGTTGGGTGAGAATGTGGTTCAGGGTGCCGTTAATCCTGACGAATATTATATTTTTAAACCAACGCTTAAAGAAGGCAAACGGCCGATTGTCGGCAAGCGGGTGGGCACCAAAGAGATCAAAATGGTGTACAACAACGCGCCTGGTGCCAAAGAGCCGGTCAAAAATATCGATACTACCGAGCAGGAACGTGGCTCCTATATTTTGAGTGACGACGAAATCCTGCAACTGGCGCGTTGGGCCTGTATCATTGAGGACCATTACGGACGCCCAATGGATATCGAGTGGGCCAAGGATGGTGATGGCAAGGAAGTGGGAACCGGTAACCTGTTCATCGTCCAGGCCAGACCGGAAACCGTGCATTCCCAGGCCAGTAAGAAGGTGATCGAAACCTATGTGCTCCAGGAGAAGGGGACGCTGTTGGCCAGCGGTCAGGCGGTTGGCGCCAAGATAGGGCAGGGTACGGTCCGGCTCCTGCAGACCGTGAGTCAAATGCATGATTTCAAAGCAGGCGAGGTCCTGGTCACCGACATGACTGATCCAGATTGGGAACCGATCATGAAGATTGCAGGCGCCATTGTCACCAACCGAGGCGGACGTACCTGCCATGCAGCAATTATCTCCAGGGAGCTGGGGATCCCTTGCGTCATCGGTACGGAAAACGGCACCAAAATGATCAAGGATGGGCAACAGGTCACCGTTTCCTGCGTCGAGGGCGAAACCGGTCATATTTATGAAGGTAATCTCAAGTTTGTCATTGAGACCCTGGACCTTGACAATATACCTGCCACCCGAACCAAAATTATGATGAATGTCGGCATGCCGGAAAAAGCGTTTCTTGAGGGGCAGTTGCCCAACGAGGGGGTTGGCCTGGCTCGGGAAGAATTTATTATCAATTCGCACATTGGCATCCATCCGCTGGCCCTGTACAACTACGAGCAGTTGCGTGAGCAGGCGCTGAGTGACGATGAACTTGCCGATATCCTTGATGAAATTAATCGAAAAACTTCGGCCTATACCGATAAACGCCAGTATTTCATTGATAAACTGGCAGAGGGCGTCGGTCGGATTGCTGCCGGGTTTTATCCCAAAGATGTCATCGTCCGTCTCTCTGATTTCAAATCAAACGAATATGCCAATCTGATCGGCGGTCATCTCTACGAGCCGGAGGAGTCGAATCCGATGATCGGCTGGCGCGGTGCTTCCCGGTATTATGATCCGCGTTACAAGGCCGCTTTTGAACTGGAGTGCAAGGCCCTGCTCAAGGCTCGCAACGACATGGGGCTCACCAATATCAAGCTGATGGTGCCGTTCTGCCGCACCCCGGAAGAGGGGAAGAAGGTCATCGAGGTTTTGCGGGAATTCGGCTTGGTGCAGGGAGAAAACGGGCTGGAGGTCTATGTGATGTGCGAGATCCCGTCCAACGTCATTTCGGCAGACGCCTTCTGCGATGTCTTTGACGGGTTTTCAATCGGCTCCAACGATCTGACTCAGCTAACTCTGGGGCTGGACCGCGATTCCGATCTGGTTGCCCATATTTACGACGAGCGCAACGAGGCGGTCAAGACGTTGATCAAGATGGTGATTGCCACGGCCAAGCGGCGGGGGCGCAAGATCGGTATCTGCGGGCAGGCACCGTCCGATTTTCCCGACTTTGCCACCTTTCTGGTTGAGCAGGGGATCGACTCCATCAGCCTTGTTTCCGACACGGTGGTGAAGACCAGGCTGGCGATTGCCGCCAAGGAGCGGGAGCTGGGAATTACGCCGTAACGGATATTAGGCAGAGGAAGATCAGGCGGACAGAAAGGTCAGTATGGCCTATCTGTCCGCCTGTGTTGTTTGCGCCATCAGGTTTCGATAAGCGGTTTGGCCTCGTCGATCAGCATGATGGGGATATTGTTGCGGATCTCGTAGCGCAGTTGGCAATTCCGACAAATGATCCCGTTCTGCTCGGCGTTCAACTCCACTGGCCCCTTGCATTGCGGGCAGGCTAGAATGTCTAGTAGTTCTTTTTTAATCATGATCATTTTTCCGTGAGTTGTTTTCGCTCGTAATTGTTGGCATGACGGAGATTCGTCATTAACTTGTAACAAATTGATCGATGTGGTGGGGAACTCGTGCCACTCTATACGGCAGGATACCTGGTTCCAGAAATGGCGGTATTGTACCGTATAGCTCCCGGTCGGTAAAGGGTTCTTGAGGGGGGCCGAGAATGAAGGTATCGTGCCGGAAAACTTGTAGTAGTGTGCTGCTCCCGCAGATATTTTGCAAGAAACCATTGTGTTGTGGTGACCTGCCGGTTGTTTGAAAAATTATGCGTTTTTGGGCAGGGTTTAGGGTGTTCAATATTACTGTGATTTCCCGGAAGGCTGGGTGATCGGCGCAAGTGTGGGTGGTTATGGCTGACGTGTCGTTGAAGAAAACTGTGCCGGTGTCGGAGGCGGTGGGCATGGTCCTGCCCCATGATATCACCGAGATCGTTAAAGATGAATTCAAGGGATGCGCCTTTAAGAAGGGGCATGTCATCCGGCCTGAGGATGTCGAACATCTTCTCCGGCTTGGCAAGGAACATATCTATGTCCTTGAACTGCGCCCCGAAGATATACACGAGAACGAGGCGGCGCGGCTGATGGCGGCTGCCCTGGCCGGAACAGGCACGGAGTATTCGCAGGAGATTGTGGAAGGCAAGGTTGGGATTAAAGCGGCGGTGGCTGGTCTGCTTAAAATAAACCGTGAGGTGCTGTTGCAGTTCAATCTGCTGGGCGAGGTGATGTGCGCCACTCTGCAAAACAATACCCCTGTCCAAAAGGGAGAGCAGGTGGCCGCTGCCCGCTTGATTCCCCTGGTGTCGGAGCGGCAGGTGGTCGAACAGGCCGTGGCTATCGCTACGTCTGGGGAATCGGTCGTAAGAGTGCTGCCGCTGCGCAGGGTCAAGGCAGGGTTGGTGATCACCGGCAGCGAGATTTTTTACGGGCGGATTAAAGATAAATTCGAGCAGGTCTTACGGGATAAACTCTCCTTTTTGGGCTCCGAAGTTGTCGCCGTGGGCTTTGCTCCCGATGATCCACAACTGATTGCCGCAGAAATCCATACATGTCTTGCCGCCGGGGCAGAGCTGATTGTTACCTCAGGCGGCATGTCGGTTGATCCCGATGATGTCACCCGTCAGGGAATCAAGGAGGCCGGTGCTGAGGCGATAGTGTATGGAACGCCGGTCCTGCCAGGCGCCATGTTTTTGGTCGGTCGGATAGGGTCAGTGCCGGTGCTCGGCCTGCCCGCCTGCGGCATGTTTCACCGGATTACCGTGTTGGACCTGGTCCTGCCACGCATCCTTACCGGCGAAACCATCGGCCGTGAGGAGTTGGCTGCCTTGGGCCATGGCGGGCTCTGCCGTAACTGTCAACACTGCCAGTATCCGGTCTGTAGTTTTGGCAAGGCGTAAGGTTTTCATTATTCCGATGTCTCGCGGTACAAACACCGTCACAAAGAATCTCCTCATCAATCTTGTGAGCATTTCTGGAGTGTCCTCCAGAGAACTCCCCACACTTCACGCAATTGCAGTGCTCTTCCCCTATTGCTCAGCCTCTTGGGGGTTGACAAAGTCCTGACGCAGTATTCAGTGTTGCAAACTTCCATCCACTCGTTAACATTCTGCGCTCTTGCTCTCATTTGAGGAGGCATGTGCTTTTTGTTTAATTTGCAGCAAGTTGCGGCGGTGTGGTATACTTATTAAGGTATAAAGGCACGATTTGTGCACTCGCTTCCATATGGAGAGGTTTGGTGATGCATAATCGGTATCTGCTGTTCATAATACTATGGGTTTTGCCTGTTTTGTTTGGCGGCACCTCGGTGTTTGCCATTCGGCTTGACACTACCTTTGGGTTCAACGGACGCGTGGCTGTTGAACTCGGCGTGAGAAATAGTGCCCATGCAGTTGCTGTGCAGCCGGATGGCAAGATTGTGGTCGCCGGTTCATCTTCCAAAGGTTCGGGACTCGGTTTTTCCCTGCTTCGTTTCAACAAGGACGGTTCGCTCGATTCCGCGTTCAATGGTGACGGATCGCTGGTCACCTCCCTCTCCACCGGCGACAGTGAGGCCTTGGCACTTGGCCTGCTCTCAGACGGCAGGATCATCGCTGCAGGCTACAGCCATAATGGCAAGGATCGCGATTTTGCTCTGGTTTGTTATCTTCCGGATGGCTCTCGCGACCGGACCTTCGGCCGCAACGGCGCAGTTGTCACCTCAATCGGTAACGGTAATGAAGAGATTGCCGCACTAACGGTTAACTCGGATGACATGATTACTGTTGCCGGTGTCACTGAAGGGACTGTCGGCAGGGTTCTTGTGACCGCTCGATATCGTGCCGATGGTGTTCTCGATGACTCTTTTGGCGAACACGGTTTGAATCTGATCGGTATCGGTAAAGATGTTGCCGTCGAAGGAATTATTGAGCGCAAAGACGGCTCTTTGGTGGTATCCGGATCGTTAAAAGAAAAAAAGGGGACTTCATTGATGCTGGTAGGGCTCGGTGCTGAGGGGCGAATCGATAACCGTTTCGGCGTCAAAGGCATCGCTGTTCCTTCCGGTTCATTTGTTGCCAGTGAAGGGTACGGACTGACCGAGGACAGCGAGGGCCATTTGTATGTGGTTGGGTCGGTGGGGGTGGCAGGCTCAAGGGACTCTGCGTTGTTCCGTTTTACCAGAGCCGGTAAGGTTGATTCCTCGTTTGGAGACAAGGGCGTTGTCGTCACTCAAGTCAGCAAGCAGGATGATGTCCTCTATGCGGTGACCATAGGAAGAAGCGGCGTGATCGCCAGCGGTTACACCACCGATGCGGGTATTCGTCAATTTCTGCTGGTCACCTTCGCAAGCGACGGCCTTTCTCCGGCCATGCCCGCAACAATCGGCAACACGGGTACTGTTAAAAACAGTGCGGCGAAAAAATCGCCTGTTCAGGAAGTACGGGTAAACGGTGCGACTAAGGTGCAGATAAGGCGGTTGCAGGTGTCTTCGTCCTTGGCCGATTATTCCAATGTCCGCTTTACGCCTTCTCTCCCGTTATCCATTCTTCAGGTTGTTCCTGTTTCCTCCCCGCTAAAGACCATCGTCCGACATGCCGATGATCATTTTTGGGGAGCCCGATGGCTTCCTGAGTTCATTACACGATTTGGATATTTTCTTATGCCTGCCGCAGTGGCCGCAGAGACGAGCACCTCAATCGCAAAAGGAGGGGCTGTCTCGGCTCATGTTGTCACTACCGCCTTCAGTGAGGGCGAGTCGGTCGGTTATGCCGCCACCTTTGATGCGTCGGGCAACGTTATTGTCGTGGGGACCGCGAACGGGCCCGGTTCCAGTTCCATTGTTGTTGCCCAATACGCCGCTGAAATAATGACGGAAAGCAACCTTGATCAGCCCGGTCATCGAAGCAGCCATATCACGACCGCCCCAGCGACCGCCGGCACCAAGACCTCCTCGGTCACCGGTGGTGACATTGCGGCCACCTTCGGCCAGGAAGTCGTCAAGCGTGGAGTGGTCTTCAGCTTAGGCAAGGATCCGACCTATAGCGGTAATGGCGACATCCACGAGAATAGTGCATCGATCACTGTCGGTAGCTTACAGGAAGGCGCATCTTTGGATACATCAACCGCAACTTTCCCGGTTGCCGCCAATGTTGCTGCCACCAAGGGAGCCCTCTTACCGGCTGGTAATTTCTTAGAGAATGGCGAAACCGCTAATGGCGCTGGATACGGATCTTTTGTCGTCCGTCTGGAAGGGCTGAAGCCGGGAACCTCCTACTATGTTCGGGCCTATGCCCTGACTGCGGATGAAAAAGTGTATTACGGCGACCAACTGAATTTCCGGACCGCTGATGCCTGTTTTGTAGCAACCGCCTCGTTCGGTTCTTTGCTGCACCCAGGTGTCAGAATACTGCGTGATTTCCGCGACACCTTTCTGGTGCAAACGACTGGCGGCCAGGGGCTGGTGGATCTGTATTATGCTGTTTCTCCGCCCCTTGCTGATTGGATAGCCCGGCATGAGTTGCTTCGCTTTGTCGTCCGCCTGATCTTGCTGCCGTGCATCGGTTTTGCATGGCTGGCGATGCGGGTGGGAATGGTTTTGGCACTGGTGACCATGGTCGGATCGGCAACGATACTTGGCTGGTTCTCCTCCCGGTTCTGTGTGGGGCGATGAGTTTGTCTGGCATGGATATGGATCTGCCTTAAGCAGGTCGCGTTATGTTTACCTTTATTCGAGAGTACAAACTATGAATGCATTGCAGGAGAAGAAGGCCCCTGCTGTTCTCAGCGCGCAGGGATTTACCCTTATCGAACTGATGGTGGTGATGGTGATTCTCGGTATTCTTGCGGGACTCATAGTCCCGAGGATCATGGATCGCCCTGAAGAGGCCAGGCGGACCAAGGCGGCTATCCAGATCCGAGCCCTTGAGCAGGCTCTGAAGCTGTATAAACTCGATAACGGCCAGTACCCGACTACGGAGCAGGGATTGCTCGCCCTGGTTGAGGCGCCGACCGTAGGGGCTCTTGCCAAGAAATGGCGAACCGGTGGCTATTTGGAAAAAAGCAAGGTGCCGAAAGATCCATGGGATAACGATTTCGTCTACCTCTGTCCTGGTCTGCATGGCGATTTCGATCTCATTTCCTATGGCCCCGATCATCAGTCCGGGGGTGAGGGCAAAGATGCGGATATCAACAACTGGGAACTGGAATAGATACGGGCACTTCACCAACTGTCTGCTGCGATGCGTCTTCCCTCACTGAACAATAGAGCGTTTACCCTGCTCGAGCTGGTCGTGGTCATGGTGCTCATTGCACTCACCATCTCCCTTGCTGTCCCTAAAATTTCTAATTTTCTTTATACCGACCAGCTCAAGGTCGCGGTCCGCAAACTGGTAGGGTTGATCAATGAATCTTCACAACTCGCCCTACGTTACCAAGCACCCTACCTGCTGAAATATATTGATCGCGAACGACGGTTTGTTGTCGAGCCAGAACAGAGAGATGACAGGGAAAATCCTGCAAAGAACGACAGAAGCCTGCGTTTAAACGAATCAGTCATCCTCAAGGATCTCTGGTCATGGTATGGCGGAACCCGTTCTTCCCAGGAGTTTGTCATCCGTTTTAACAAAAATGGTTATGTCGAGCCGACCGTCATTCATCTCCGCGATGAAGGCGGCAAGGAGATGTCCGTGGTGTTGTCGCCGTTTCTCGGAAAAGTTCAGGTCGTTGGCAGCTATGTTACGCCGGATAAAGATGCTTTTCAGTAACCGTCGCAGCGGTCATGCCGATTGTGATATTGCCGGCTTCACCTTGCTAGAAGTGATGGTCGCCGTTGCGGTGATCGCCATTGCCTTTGTCACCCTGATTGGGGCGCAGTCCCGAAGTGTGGCCATCGCGGCCAGCTCGAAATTTGATACCGTGGCGGCCCTGCTGGCGCAGCGGAGAGTAACAGAACTGAGCCTGTATGATTATAACGAACTAACCAGCCGTACAGGTGATTTCGGCGAGGATTTCCCCGGGTTTTCATGGAAGATCGAGGTGACGGATTTGAGCGAGGACAGTACGGGCATTAAGGGTTCCGGTGATATGCTCAAGGGTGTTGAGCTGACGGTCCGGCTCGAACAGGATGCCAATCTTTCCTACCTCGTGCGGACAATCGTCTGCAGGAAGATGGTAGCGGTGAAGTAATCGTGCGGGAAAAGGGTTTTACATTGCTTGAAGTGCTGTTGGCGATAACTGTTCTAGGGGTGGTTGTCGCGATGCTGTCTCTTTCACTTTCCGGTACGCTAAAGGTGATTGAGGCTACCGAGAGCCAGGAAGAAATGTACCACCAGGTACAGACAACGCTCCGCCGGATTACCGAAGATCTGGCAACTGCTGTCTTGACCAAGGAAATTCCCTTTACCGGCAAGAAAAACGAGATGGACAACCAGCGGACCGATTCCTTGGTGTTTGCTTCCCTATCCCACCTGGTTTTGAATCCGGAAAAGCAGAAGCCGGGTGTGGCAATCATCAGGTATCAACTGCGAGCCGATAGCGACGATGCGCGCGGATTGAGGCTGCTGCGTTCGGACACCCTGCTTTTGCCCGGTGTCGATTACAGCAGACCGGAAACCGAAGACCCTCCTTTTCTCCTTGCCGATAATCTGCGCTCGCTCCGGTTCACATATTATAATCAGCAAGGTCAAGAATTTGACACCTGGGGTGGGGCTAAGGAAGTTCCTGGGCAACAAGAAGCCCAGCCCTTGCCAGCCGCTGTTTACTGTACCATGGAAATCTGGCTCGATCCGAAGAAAGAGACGGCACAGACCTTCAGCACCGGGGTGCTGATCCCGGCCGGTCTCGTTGTGGCGGAGGGCAAAGGTGAGAACTGATCCGGTAATCGGCAATCAGAAGGGTCTCGCCCTGGTCCTGACGCTGCTGGCTATCAGTTTTTTAGTGGCGGTGACGGTGCAGCTCATGATCACGATTGACCGGCAGGTGTCTTTGGCAGCTGCACAGCGTGAGCAGGTCCGGCTCGATAGCATGGTCCTGGCTGGTTTGAATCTGGCGCGTGCCGCATTGCTAGCCGATCAGAGGGAAAAAAATACCTTTCATTCTCCCCAGAGCAGTTGGGCCGCTTTCGATCAGGAGAAAATTAAGAACTTCGCGGGAGATGTTGATCTCAAGATTACAGTGACTGACCTTTCCGGAAGATTGCAGGTGAATGCACTGGGGCAAGGTGACCTGAAGAAATACCGCGAGATATGGCTGCGTTTTCTTCGATCCGGAAGATTTGCTGTTGCTAGCGACGAGGAGGCCGAGGCCCTGCTTGATGCAATCAGCGATTGGGTCGATAAGGACAACACCGAGCACCGGCAGGGAGCCGAGGAGTCATACTACCGATCATTAACCCCTCCTTATTCTTGCCGAAATGACAAGATGACCTCTCTTGAGGAGTTGCTGCTGATCAAGGGCATGACCCCCAGAATCGTTTACGGTGACCAGGACCATGAAGGCATCATCAACTACATTACCACTGCAGGCGAGGATGGAAAAATTAATTTGAATACGGCTCCGCTCGCAGTGTTGCAAGCGCTGTCGGCTGAAATGAATCCGAAACTGGCACAGGAATTGATAGACTACCGTGAAGATGAACAACACAAAGAGGTGTTGGCCACTGTCGGTTGGTACCGGAAGGTAAGTGGATTTCCCAGTGCGATCAGTCTGGGTGATGATGTGCTGACGGTCACCGGCAAGTATTTCAGTATCAGGGTAACTGCTACCATTCATCAATACCTTCGCGTCGGCACTGGAGTTCTGTTCAGAGCTGATAATCAAGAACAGACACTGTTGTCCTGGAAAATCGAATAATAGCACCGGAAGGCGCGGGGAAGGCAGTTTTTATGGGCAAGAAAGCGTTGGGGATAGACATTGGTGACGCCCATATCACCGGCGTGGTGCTCGACCAGTCAGGAAAATCGGCGATCGTGACCGCATGTCTCTGCCTGCCTTTGGACGAGCATCTCGATGTCGCTCAGCAAGCTCGCCTGCTCTGCGAACAGCTCGATTGGAAGGAGGGTGCGTGCGTCTGCGGCCTGCCGCTCTCCCTGCTCAGTGTCCGTAATCTCACTTTGCCTTTCCGGGACAAAAAGAAAATTGCTCAGGCTCTTCCTTTTGAAATAGAGGAGCAGTTGATAGTCCCTGTCGACACCTTGATTACCGATTTTCTCGTTAGTGAAACAACCGATACAGGCAGTTCTATCATCGCCTTTGCTGCTGAAAAAACTTTTCTGGGAGACTTCCTCGAAGGTCTGCAGGGGGTGGTCGATCCGGAAAGCCTTGTCCCGGGGAGCGTTGCCCTTGCCGCTCAGGTTGTCAGCCAGAACCGGGAAGGCAAAACCCTGCTGTTGTTGTCTGCGGATCTGCACTCCATCACCATGGTCCTCATTCAGGGAGAGCGTCCCCTTTTTTATCGGCGAATCTCCTATCCAGAGCAGATGATCCTTCAGCCCCCCTTCTTTTTCGAAAACGGACAGGTGGTGGCGACCGACATGACCGCTATCGAGCAATGTGTTCGAATTATTAGTGGTTCGGTTGAGCGGAGCCTTGATTATTTCCATCTGGAAAAGGCGTCGGATCGTCGGCCGGAAAAGGTTTTTCTCACCGGTTTTCTTGCAGAACTGGACGACATAGCTGAAATGATGGCCTTGGCCCTGCATCTGCCGGTTGAGAAGTTGGATTTGCTTTCCGGAGGGGTAATAGATTGCACCGAAGCAGTCTGCCCGCAGTGGCAAAGTCATTGTTTTGACCAAGCTGCCTCACTCGCTTTGCTGGGATTCGGCCCAAAGCCAGCAATTAATTTCCGCAGAAATTCTTTCACCAAAAAGCGGGTGCTTTTCTCCACTAGAAAACAGATGCTGGGGACAATTGCCGGCATGGCAGTCCTTGCCGTATGTTTTTTAGGTTTCATGTGGAATGACTACCGTCTGCTGCAGCATCGCGATAAGGCTATCAGAGAAGAGATGAGCGCGATCTATAAGCAGACCTTTCCCAAAATCACCAAGGTGCATGAGCCGTACGCCGAAATGAAGGCTGCGTTGAAAACCGTTCAGGGACCGGAAGCACCGACTCCGCTTTTTGCCACCGACAAGCGGGTGCTCGGTCTGCTCGCCGATATTTCAGCTCGTATCCCTGAAGCCGTGGTCGTACAGGTCAATCGCCTGGCTATTGACCGGGAATCCATTCTCGTCAAAGGAACAACCGATACCTTCAATTCAGTAGATACGATCAAGAATTCTCTCTCCGCATCCCCCAGATATAAGGGGGTACAGATTGTTTCGGCAACGGCCGATAAAGAGAAAAAGAGCGGTATGGTTCGTTTTGAAATCCAGCTGCAGCTTGGAGGGTCATGATGCAGCTGAATAAACGGGAGAAAATAGCGGTGTTTTTTGGTGGCATCAGTCTGCTGCTTTTTGTCGTGTTGCAATTCCTTGTCTTTCCCTTGGTGGACAAGCGGGCTCGGCTGGTTAAAGGGCTGTCCTTACGTGAAAAAGAGGTGGCCGAGATGCGAGTCATGCAGGGGCGGTATCGGGAGCTTAGTAAGCAGAGCGGATCTCTGAATTCGCTTCTGGCTCAACGGGAAGCCAGCTTCAGTCTATTTTCATTTTTGGAAAAAAACGCCGCCGAAAGCCAGGTCAAGGAACAGATCGTCTACATGAAACCTTCCGAATCTCCCAAAAACGAACTGTTCAAACAAAGTTTGGTCGAGATGAAACTGCAAGCTATCAGCCTGAAGCAGTTGGTCGATTTTTTGAAAAAGACGGAGTCGATCGAGAATCTCGTCGGTGTTGACAAGATCACTATCCAGCAAAATTCCAAGGAGTCTGCAACGCTTGATGTGACACTGAACATGGTGAGTGTCGATCAGGTAGTCGGTGCGACGCTCCAATAAGGGTGCGGATTGTTCATGCTGAAAAGGATGTGCAGATGGCTGGGCGGCCCTTTCGGTTACTTGTTCTATACTCTGGCACTTTTGGTGTTACTTCTGTGGCTGCTTTTTCCCAAAGAAGCCTGCCATCGTTACGTGGTCCAATCTATCAATAACTCCTACCCACTACTGAACTGGCAGGTGCAGTCCATGACCCTGCAGTTGACCGAGGGCATTACCCTGAAGGGCATCGAGGGCTATGATGCTCGGGACACCAAGAAGCCTCTGGTGCGGGTGGACTCGGTGACACTGCAACCAGACATTGCCGGGATGATGCAGACGAAACATCTGCAAGCTACCTATCAAATGGTCCTGGGCAAAGGGGTCGTCGCAGGAGTCGTACAGATGACTGGATGGGGCAAGGGGGTACGAGTTGAAGGGTCGGTTAAGGGGGTGCAATTGGTTGACTGCGCGATACTGGCCCGACAATTGGAGAGAGAAGTGCAAGGGACGGTATCTGCAACATTTGAAATCAGAATACCCTCATTGTCGGAGGGGATTCCCGAGATGGAGGCAAAGTTGAGTGTTGCTCAAGGACGTTTGGGACTAAAGCGGCCCATCCTTGACCATACAGTTCTCCCTTTTTCTCGAGCCGAGTTCATTCTCAGGGGGCTGGGAACGGCTCTGCAGCTTGATCAGGGCCTGGTTGAATCAGAGTTGTTCACTGGGGAATTTTCAGGGGACATGACGGTCTCTCGCGATCCAGTGGCAAGTCAACTCGATATCAGGGGGACCCTGCAGCCTCGGCCAGCCTTTTTTAAAGGTGTGGATAATGCCTCGCTGTTACAGGTCATCCGCACCCAGCTCAAGGAAAAAACGGTGCCGTTTCGGGTATCTGGCGACCTGTATAACCCCGGTATTCATTTCGAAGAATTTTCTTTGCTTTTTCAATCACTAAAAAAGGAGTTGCATTAACATCGTGGCAAAGGTTTACGGGCGACTAGCATTCATAGCTCTCCTCGTCTATGCAGGGGTAAGCCTCTGGTACGGACGAGTCGAAGAACGGCTTAAGACCAAGGGCCCTGTCGTGAAGTCTGAGGCTGTCATTCCTCCTTTGCAGAAAACAGCAGAACCTGAATCCGTAAAAACCGATTATCAGATTATTCTCACCCGAAATATTTTCAAGGCGGCTTTGGAGCCGGGAGAACGAGCCTCCGGTGAGCAAACGACAGCGGGACTGGAGGACTTGGCGGAAACCAAGATGCAGTTGGT
>CAZSIJ010000024.1:0-57135 GCA_964607065.1 uncultured Desulfobulbus sp.
CCTATGGCGGCACTACGTACAAACTCAAATTCGGTCACCGGGGCGGCAACCAACCAGTTAAGGATCTGCTCACCGGCAAGGTGGAGATCACTTCGCAGAACCATGGGTTTTGCGTCGATCCAGCCAGCCTGCCTCCGTCCGTCGAAGTCACCCATATCAATCTCAACGACGGCAGCCTCGAAGGGATGCGGCACCGCGAGTGGCCGGCTTTTTCGGTGCAGTATCACCCCGAATATGCGCCGGGTCCCCATGATGCCGAATATCTTTTTGACCGGTTTATTCAACTGATGGAGCAGACGAGCTGATAGCTCGGCGGGAAAGGAATACTAACGATGCCTAAGCGCACAGATATACATAAAATACTTATCATTGGTTCCGGGCCGATCATCATCAGTCAGGCTTGTGAGTTCGATTATTCCGGAGCCCAGGCGGTCAAGGCCCTCAAGGAAGAGGGCTACGAGGTCGTGCTGATCAATTCCAATCCGGCTACGATCATGACTGATCCTGAACTGGCGGATCGGACCTACATCGAGCCGATCACCCCTGAATGTGTGGCCAAGGTCATTGAGCGGGAGCGGCCCGATGCCCTCCTGCCTACCCTGGGAGGCCAGACCGCGTTGAATGTCGCTATCAAGGTCGCCGAGATGGGCATCCTGGAAAAATACGGGGTGGAAATGCTGGCTGCGAACATCGATGTTATTCGCAAGGCCGAGGGGCGCGAGGAGTTTCGCGATGCCATGCGCAAAATCGGCCTCAAAGTGCCGGAATCTGCTATTGTCCACACCCTGGAAGAAGTCTTGGCGGCTGCTGAACAGCTTGGTTTTCCCATCATCGTCCGGCCAAGTTTCACCCTGGGCGGGACCGGCGGCGGGGTTGCCTATAATCGTTCCGAACTCATTCGTATGGCCACCGGCGGAATCGACCTGTCCATGACCAACGAGGTCATGCTCGAGCGGTCATTGCTGGGCTGGAAGGAATACGAGTTGGAGGTGATGCGAGACCGCAACGACAACGTCGTTATTATCTGTTCTATCGAAAATATCGACGCCATGGGCGTGCATACTGGCGATTCCATCACCGTGGCCCCTGCTCAGACGCTGACCGACCGGGAATATCAGGAAATGCGGGATGCCGCCATCGCCATTATCCGCGAGATAGGGGTAGAGACCGGCGGTTCCAATGTCCAGTTTGCGGTCAATCCCGTCGATGGTGAGTTGATGGTGATCGAGATGAACCCACGGGTTTCGCGGTCCTCAGCCCTTGCTTCCAAGGCCACTGGCTTCCCCATCGCCAAGATCGCTGCCAAATTGGCAGTCGGCTATACCCTCGATGAAATCAAGAACGACATCACCCGTGAGACCTACGCCTCCTTTGAACCCTCCATCGATTACTGCGTGGTCAAGATTCCCCGCTGGACCTTTGAAAAATTTCCTGAGGCCGAAGACATCCTGACCACGGCAATGAAGTCGGTGGGTGAGACCATGGCCATCGGGCGGACCTTCAAGGAGGCCTTTCAGAAGGGGATGCGCTCTTTGGAAGTTGGGCGGATGGGCTTTGGTTTTGATGGCAAGGAAGATATGTCCGCCCTGCATCAGGACGACCTGGAACGGGGATTGAACCGGCCCAACTCAAAACGGATCAGCCAGATATTTGAGGCCTTGCGTCGGGGGATGACGATTGGACGCATCTATGAACTCAGCCAGATTGACCCATGGTTCCTGCATAATTTTAAACAATTGGTGGATAAGGGGGCAGAAATTCGGGAACGAGGCTTTGTCGGTCTTGACCGCGATTTTCTCTATGAGGTTAAGCAGCACGGGTTTTCCGATGTGCAATTGGCCCACTTGACCGGGACTTCCGAGGATGACATCCGTACCCTGCGCAAGGATCTGGGCCTGGTGCCTGCCTATAAACTGGTGGACACCTGCGCCGCCGAGTTCGAATCGTACACCCCGTACTACTATTCCACCTATGAACAGGAGGACGAGTCCAAACGGAGTGATCGTAAGAAGATCATGATCCTGGGCGGAGGCCCCAACCGGATCGGCCAGGGGATTGAGTTCGATTACTGCTGTGTCCACGCTGCTTTTGCCCTGCGCGAGATTGGCGTCGAGTCGATCATGGTCAACTCCAATCCGGAAACCGTGTCTACCGACTATGATACCTCGGATAAACTTTACTTTGAACCGCTGACTCGAGAGGATGTTCTTAATATTATTGAACGGGAGCGGCCTGATGGGGTCATTGTACAGTTTGGCGGGCAGACCCCGCTCAATCTGGCGGTACCCCTTGCCAAAGTCGGCGTGCCGATCATCGGCACCCCGCCAGACGCCATTGATCGGGCTGAGGATCGCAAACGTTTTCAGCAGTTTCTTCAGAAATTAGGGCTTCGGCAGCCTGCCAACGGCACTGCCCACACTCTGGCGGAGGCTCTGGCTGTTGCCGGCGAGATCGGTTTTCCCGTGGTCATGCGGCCCTCCTATGTGTTGGGTGGTCGTGATATGCGGATCGTCTATAACGAACAGGGAATCCGGAGTTTCATGGCGATTCCTGGGATGATCGGTGGTGAGCATCCGGTTTTGCTTGACCAGTTCCTGAAAGATGCGATCGAGGTGGATGTCGATGCGGTCAGTGACGGCAAGATGACGGTAATCGGCGGGATTATGGAGCACATAGAAGAAGCGGGAATTCATTCCGGCGATTCGGCCTGTGTCCTGCCACCCCATACCCTGTCTGGTGTCATTCTTGAGGAGATCACGGTGGCGACCAAAGCCATGGCCAAAGAACTCGGTGTCATAGGCCTGATGAATGTTCAATACGCGGTTCAGGGAAATACGCTCTTTATCCTGGAGGTCAATCCCAGGGCCTCGAGAACCGTGCCGTTCATCTCCAAAGCCACCGGTGTCCAGTTGGCTAAGATTGCCACTAAAGTGATGATGGGGATGTCGCTCGAGCAGCTCGGATTCACCAAGGAAATAACCTTGCCCCACTGGGCGGTGAAAGAGGCGGTTTTTCCTTTTGACCGGTTTCAGAATGTCGACACCTTGCTGGGGCCGGAGATGAAATCCACAGGCGAGGTCATGGGGATTGATGACGACCTGGGTATGGCTTTGGCCAAATCTCAAATGGCGGCCGGTTCCCAGTTACCTATGAACGGGACAGTGTTTATCAGTGTCCGGCATGGTGATAAGGATGCGGTAGTTCCTGTGGCTAGAAAACTCGAGGCGCTCGGCTATATTATCCTGGCAACCCGGGGTACAGCTGCCAAGCTTGTTGAATCGGGTGTCGCCTGCGTTGAGGTCAATAAGATTTCTCAGGGACGACCTCATATTATGGACAAGATCGAGGACGGCAAGGTGCAATGGATCATCAACACCTCGGCTGGTACTCGGACGACCGAAGATTCCTATATTATCAGGCGGGCCGCCCTGGATTACCATATTCCCTACACCACCACTATCACTGGTGGTTTGGCCATGACCATGGCTATGGAATCTTTGCGGGAAAAAGAGGTCGGCGTTAAGACCATCCAGGAGTTTGCAAAGGGCATTGACTGAAAGAAAATCGGTATTACTGTAAGATGTTCAACTGGACGCGAAGAGGAAGGCACTGCACGGTGTTGACCTGTTCTCTTGTCGACGATTTTTTTGGAGATGATTTTTGAATACCTTTTATAAAAATTTAAGTATGTGGCTGGTCATCGGTCTGACCATGATCCTGATGTTCCAGTTGTTTAACAAACCGCAACGTCAGAACGACTCCATTACCTACAGCGAGTTTTGGGCAAACGTGGAAAAAAAAGCCATCCACAAGGTCGTTCTCCAGGGCGGAGAGATTTCCGGGATCGGCCAGGATGGGCGTCCGTTCAGGACTGTTGCCCCGAACGACACAGAGTTGATCCCTATGCTCAGGCAATCGGAAGTCGATATTTCTGTGAAAAAACCTGAGGAAACACCCTGGTATCTGACCATTTTTATTTCCTGGTTCCCGATGCTGCTGCTGGTCGGTGTCTGGATATTTTTTATGCGGCAGATGCAAATGGGTGGCAAGGGCGGTGCCCTTTCTTTTGGCAAGACCCGAGCCAAACTGCAGGGCGAGGGTGAGGTCAAGGTCACTTTCAAAGATGTCGCCGGTATTGACGAGGCCAAGGCGGAGCTTGAGGAGATAATTGATTTTCTTCGTGACCCACAGAAATTCACAAAGCTTGGTGGCCGTATCCCCAAAGGGGTACTGCTTGCCGGTTCTCCCGGCACAGGCAAGACCTTGCTGGCTCGCGCCATTGCCGGTGAAGCCGGTGTGCCGTTTTTCACTATCTCCGGCTCGGATTTTGTTGAGATGTTTGTCGGTGTTGGGGCTTCCCGGGTACGGGATCTCTTTACTCAGGGCAAGAAAAACGCCCCTTGCATTATCTTCATCGACGAGATCGATGCGGTCGGCCGCCATCGTGGCGCCGGATTGGGCGGTGGCCACGACGAGCGCGAACAGACCCTTAACCAGCTGTTGGTCGAGATGGACGGCTTTGAGGGTAACGATGGGGTTATCATTATCGCTGCCACCAATAGGCCCGATGTCCTTGACCCAGCTCTGCTGCGACCCGGACGTTTCGACCGCCAGGTCGTTGTGCCGGTACCGGACGTCAAAGGACGGCAGATGATTCTTGAGATCTACGGCAAGAAAACCAAGCTGGCACCAGATGTCGATATGGCGGTTATCGCCCGCGGTACACCCGGATTTTCCGGGGCTGACCTTGAAAACCTTGTAAACGAGGCGGCGCTTTTGGCTGCCCGCGAAGGCAAAGAAGATGTCGATGCCGCTCATATGGAACGAGCCAAGGATAAGGTGATGATGGGCGCGGAGCGCAAATCCATGATCATCAGCGACCGGGAGAAGGAAATTACAGCCTATCATGAGGCTGGTCATGCGTTGGTAGCCCGCTTGTTACCGGGCACCGATCCTATCCACAAAGTGACGATTATCCCTCGCGGCCGTGCCCTGGGCCTGACCATGCAGCTGCCCATGGATGAAAAATACACGCATGGTCGCCGTTTTCTGCTGAATTCGATCGCCATCCTTTTTGGCGGACGAGGCGCGGAAAAGTTGGTTTTCGACGAAATCACCACCGGTGCGGGCAACGACATCGTACGAGCCAGTGAACTGGCACGGAAGATGGTCTGCGAATGGGGCATGAGCGATGAATTAGGTCCCTTGGCCTACGGCAAGAAAGAAGAACAGATTTTTCTTGGTCGGGAAATCACCCAGCACCGCGATTACAGCGAACAGACTGCACAACAGATTGATGCAGCGGTGAAAAAGATTGTTGTCGAAGCCAATGACAGGGTCTCCCGTCTGCTCGAAGAAAATCATGACATTCTCAAAGCCCTTGCCGATGAACTTCTGGAGAAAGAAACCATCACGCTTGAGGATATGGATCGGATCATCAACCGGTTGCGGGAAGTACCGGTTGAGGCTGACGCGGCAGAGGAAACGTCAGTAGAAGCCTAAAAAATCGTCCGATTACGACCCCAAGGGTGAGCTGAATTTTCTGCGGAGAATTCAGCTCACCTTTTTTTTGGAGGTGAGTGGCACATGGAAAGAAAGATTCAGATTATGGGCATCCTCAATCTTACCCCGGATTCCTTTTCCGACGGTGGTTGTTGGAACAACGACTCCGCTCTTTTAACTCGGATCGAGCAGTTGTTGACTGAAGGGGCCGATATCATTGATGTCGGCGGCGAATCAACTCGGCCTTTTGCTAAAGCCGTGACTGCGGAAATGGAGCTGGCACGGGTACTGCCAGCTATCAGGGAAATCCGAGAGCGAAGCACGGTCGCTATTTCGATAGACACCACTAAGGCGGTAGTTGCCAGAGAGGCACTGGCCGCTGGTGCTACTATGGTTAATGATATCTCCGCCCTCCGTCTTGATCCGGAAATGGTCGAGGTCGTCCGTTCCTATCAAGGTCCTGTGGTCATCATGCACATGCAAGGTAATCCTGGCGACATGCAGGTCAGCCCCAAGTATGAGGATGTGGTAGCGGAGATTAATGCTTTTTTTGCTGAACGAATCGGTTGGCTGGAGCAGCAGGGGATTGAGCGTAGTCGGATTATAGTTGATCCCGGCGTCGGTTTTGGAAAAACCTTGGAGCATAACCTCGCTATCCTGCGCGATATTCAGGCCTTTAAACAGCACGGTTGCCCGGTGCTGATAGGCCATTCCCGTAAGTCGTTTCTAGGACAACTCCTCGATGTCACGGTTTCGGAACGTGACTGTCCCACTGCTGTGGTTTCTGCTTTTTGTGCCCAGCAGGAGGCGGATATCCTTCGGGTTCATGATGTTCGAGCGACCAAGCAGGCTGTTAAAGTGATGACAAACTTGACCTGAAATAATGGATTGTGTTTCTGCGGGTTTATTTTGGTTTTTTTTGTAGCAGCAATGAATGTCTTGTAAAATTAACTAGTTGCTACGTGCATGCAAGCCGCGCCTTCTGCTCCTTGCTAACCTATCCGGCTAGTTGAACAGGTGAAACGGTATTCTACAGGTGATGTCCATCAGGTATACGCCAAAAGTACCAGATTTTCTGGTGATCAATTTAGATGATAATTTCAATAAATACGCTTGTAAACGTATGTTTTTTGAGAGAAGTATGTGATATTAATTTAGTCATATAAGATTTAAATTCTTATTTTGATTTCTTGTTATGTATGCTGCATAAATGAGAAGCATATCTCATACACGATCCTTAATGTGGTGCACTCCTCCTTGAGGAGGGAAAAATGAAAAAAATCTTAGTAAAAAAGTGCTGTTGCTGGTTGTTTTTGGTTTGACGCTTGGTATGGGCAGTGTCGTTTCAGCCACACCCTACGTCGATGTAATACAAGCGCCAACAGGCTTTTTTGGTTTCGGACGACCCGGCGGCTTGGCCCTCCCCGCCTCCAGTGCTGCAAGCTCGACCGAAACGGTCGTCGGTTACTTGGCCCCGCTTGATCCGCTACGGCACCACCCCCTTCATATTTGATACTGCAAGCTCTAGCTTTCCGCCTCACTTCTTGTGGATTTTCCTCTTTTTCTTGACAAAAACATCTAGTTTGCAGTAGATTTTTCGTTTTTTCGGCGACTGCGCAGCACTGTCCGTAACAGCCTTTTTGTTTTGTATCTGCCGCTGTGTTTTATTGCCTGCGGCGTATCCGCCAGAGGCGGGGCACCCCTGGGCTCAGCCGGTAGACATGTCTGCGGGGCAACCGCTTCCTTTTGTATTTCCATCTGATTTCACACTCAACAAGGACGATATTATGAAGCAGTTTAAAATTAAAACCATCAATGCCATTGCCCAGGAAGGGTTAGCTCTTTTCTCCGAGCGTTTTGTCGTCAGCCCGGATGAAACTAACCCCGAGGGGATTGTGGTGCGAAGTTCCAAGGTCGATCTGAGCGGTTATCCCGATTTGCTGGCCGTGGCTCGGGCTGGTGCAGGCGTTAACAATATTCCTGTGGATGAGGCTTCGGAAAAGGGGATTTGTGTTTTCAATACTCCTGGCGCCAATGCTAATGCAGTGGTCGAGTTGGTCTACACTTCGCTGGGCATCTGGCTGCGTAACGTCGAGAAGAGCATCGATTTCTGTAAGGGACTCACTGGCCTCAACGATGAGGAGATCAACAAAGAGGTCGAGGCCCGCAAGAAGATCTTCAAGGGCGAGGAAATGTCCGGTAAAACCCTGGCGGTCATCGGTTTGGGCAAAATTGGTATCGGCGTTGCCAATGCCGGTTTGCACCACGGCATGCGGGTTTTGGGTTTCGATCCTTTTCCGGCTCTGGACAACATCCATTATCTTGACTCTAAGGTAACTCTGGCCCGCAGCCGCAGAGAGGCCCTCTGTGATGCTGATTTTATCTCCGTGCATATACCGCTCAATAAAAACACCAGGGGCTATGTCACGGAAAAGGATTTTCTGGAGTTTGCCAAAGACGGTGCTGTGCTGATCAACTATGCCCGTGGCCCGATTATCGACGAGGATGCAATCCTTGCAGCCTTAGCCAGTGGCAGGCTTAAAGGACATATTTCTGATTTTCCCTCAGTCAAATTTCTCGGACATGATAAAATTCTGGTAACGCCACATCTGGGGGCGTCCACCGCGGAATCTGAGGAGAACTGTGCCACCATGGCGGTACAGGAGCTGAAAAGCTATCTCGAATTCGGTAATATCGTCCACAGCGTCAACTTTCCCAATGTGGAAACCATTCCCACTGTCGATGTCCATACCCGTCTGACTGTCATTAACCGGGATCAGCCCGGCATGATCGGTCTGATCAGTAATCTGCTGGGCAGTGAGAAGATCAATATCATGAATTACACCAACAAAAGTAATGGTACCCTGGGATACAATATTATTGATTGTTCGGGGCCGGTGTCTGAGAACGTGCAGGCCAAGATCAAGCAACAGGACGGTGTGTTGCGGGTTAGAGTTATTCCGTTGGAAATTAAGGGTCGTGGGTGAGGGGAAAGCAGTGGTGGATAAATGATACGGCCATTTCCCACCCTACCCCGTTTTGGACAAAGGTCTTGTCATCTCGACCGAATGGGAGAGATCTCAATATCTCCCGTAGTCAGAAATTCCTCCCTGCGGTCGAAATGACAAATGAGAAAATGCCAATTTAAAAGCATTTCGGATTGATTATTTTATTACCCCGCGGATACAGAGTTACCTGCGCATCCTTTTCCGGCTTGACCTCCATATGGGTTAAGCCGGTTATTTTTGAGCTATGCTATTAAACAGCATATCGGTCGCCTTGGTGGCCCAATCGAGTTATCAGAAGCCGCAACTCGACCAGTCTGTTGAACGAGTGGTGCTTTCGTTGGGTGATTTAGGCACCCTTCGAACTGCTCAGGTTCTCCTCAAGCCTAACTTGATAACTACCAGGAATGGTATGTTGGCCTGTACCGATGGTCGTTTTATCGCGGCTGTGGCACGTTGGTTTCTGGCGCAAGGAGCGAGGGTGACGGTTGGCGATTCCCCTTCGTTTGGATCGGCACGGAAAGTGCTCGAGGCCATCGGTGCCTTGGCTACCTTGCAATCTCTTGGGGTACCCGTGCAGGAATTTAGGCAGGTCAAGGAGGTTGTCCTGCCTAGTGGCCATAAAGCCGCTATGGCGGCAGTGGCTATGGATTGCGATCTTCTGGTAAATCTGCCCAGAGTGAAAGCCCATTCACAGATGTTAGTGACCCTAGCGGTGAAAAATTATTTTGGTTGCCTTGCAGGCTTTCAGAAACCCTGGTGGCACATGGTCCATGGTGGTTGTGACGGCAAATTTTCAGACCTGCTGGTGGACCTTCTCTCAGTTCTCCCTCACAGTCTCTCTCTGGTGGATGGCATTGTTGCCATGCACAAGACCGGCCCAATTCACGGCGATCCTTATCCTCTGAACTTGATCGCCGGTGGTGTTAATCCGGTGGCTTTAGATACTGCGCTCCTTGCTCTTCTGGAAATCAATTCCGTGCAGAGTCCCCTGTGGTTGGCCGCCCGTCGGGCCGGCATCAAAGGGACAGAATTGGCAGAGTTGATGTTTTCCTTGGCCGAGCCATACGAACTTGCGGCATGTGAGTTTATCGTGCCAGCGCATCTGGGGCCCATCCGGTTCAATCCCTTTCGATTTGTAAAGAATTCCATGAAAAGGTTGCTACTCCAGATGTAGCCCAGATGAATGTGAGCACCAAGGGACAGGGAAAAGCTACAGGTTGTTTAGGCTGGATACTGCCCATCTGAGGAGTGAGCTATTTTGATTGAATTGTATCGATAAGTTTAGTAGTTATAACAACTTTTTTGTGTAAAAATGTTTGGATAGTGATTAAGCTTCAAATCTTAATCAGGCCACTACAGGCTACGTTTAACAGCACTATAAAGTCGGCCCATAACCTAAGTAAGGGTCGCTTTTGCTATTATTCTGCTTTTTTAATTCCAGTTGGAGACACTTATGTCGAATCATCTTTTTACTTCTGAATCGGTTTCTGAGGGGCATCCGGACAAGGTTGCCGATCAGATTTCCGATGCCATCCTTGATGCCATTCTAGCCCAGGACAAACATGCCCGAGTGGCCTGCGAGAGTCTGGTGACCACCGGTCTGGCTTTGATTGCCGGCGAGATCACCACTTCGGCCTGGGTCGATATGCCCAGTATCGTCCGCGAAACCATTAAGGAGATCGGCTATAATTCCTCCGACATGGGTTTTGACTGGCAGTCCTGCGCGGTCCTGACCTCCATCGGCAAGCAATCGGCAGACATTGCTCAGGGCGTCAATGAAGGTTCCGGGCTTGATCTCGATCAAGGAGCGGGTGATCAGGGACTGATGTTCGGTTATGCCTGCGATGAAACCGATGTCCTTATGCCTATGCCAATCACCTACGCCCATTATCTGGTCAAGCGTCAGGCTGAAGTGCGTAAGGCGGGTATTCTGCCCTGGTTGCGGCCGGATGCCAAGAGTCAGGTGACCATCGAATATGAGAATAATGTCGCCAAACGGATCGAGGCCGTGGTCCTCTCCACCCAGCACAGTCCCGATATCAGCTACGAAGATCTCAAGGAAGCAGTTATGGAGACTATCATCAAGCCGGTGCTCCCGGCCCATATGATCGATGCGAAAACTAAATACTTTATCAACCCGACCGGCCGGTTCGTCATCGGCGGCCCGGTGGGCGACTGCGGGGTCACTGGGCGCAAGATCATTGTCGATTCCTACGGCGGTCGCGGTTCCCACGGCGGCGGCGCTTTTTCCGGCAAGGATCCGTCGAAGGTGGATCGTTCATCCTCGTACATGGGGCGCTATGTTGCCAAGAATATCGTGGCTGCCGGACTTGCCACCGAGGTCGAAGTCCAGGTGGCTTACGCGATCGGCATTTCCAAGCCGGTATCGATCAACGTCAAAACCTTCGGCACCGGCAAGGTCTCGGAGGAGCGCCTGGTACAGATCATCGGCGAGGTATTCGACTTGCGGCCCAAGGCGATTATCCAACAGTTGGATCTGCTCCGGCCCATCTACCACAAGACCGCAGCCTACGGTCATTTTGGCCGGGAACTGCCCGAGTTTACCTGGGAGCGGACCGATAAGGTCGAGGCCCTTCGTAGCGCCGCTGGTCTGTGATAGGCAATTTATTTTTGAACGTATACTATCTCCCAAAACCGGGAAGAACAGGAGTAGCAAATGACTGATTATAAAGTAGCCGATATGAGCCTGGCCGATTGGGGCCGCAAAGAGATCGCCATTGCCGAGACCGAAATGCCTGGCCTAATGGCCCTGCGGCAGGAGTTTGGCGCAGCGCGTCCCTTGGCGGGGGCCCGTATCGCTGGCTGTCTGCATATGACCATCCAGACTGCAGTGTTGATGGAGACTCTCGTGGAACTCGGCGCGGAACTGCGTTGGTCCTCGTGCAATATTTTTTCCACCCAGGACCACGCCGCCTCCGCCACCGCTGCCGCCGGCATCCCGACCTTTGCCTGGAAAGGTGAGAACGAGGAGGAATTCTGGTGGTGCATCGAGCAGACCATTTTTGGGACTGATGGTTGGCGGCCCAACATGATTTTGGATGACGGCGGCGACCTCACCCAGATCATGCACGAGAAGTATCCGGAGTTAATGAAGGATATCCGTGGGATCTCGGAGGAGACCACCACAGGCGTGCACCGGCTCTATGAAATGACCAAAGCGGGCAAATTGCTGTGTCCCGCTTTTAATGTCAACGATTCGGTCACCAAATCGAAATTCGACAATCTCTATGGCTGCCGGGAATCGTTGATTGACGGCATTAAGCGGGCCACCGACGTGATGATCGCCGGCAAGATTGCGGTGGTGGTAGGGTACGGCGATGTCGGCAAGGGTTGCGCCCAAGCCCTGCGCGGTATGGGGGCCACGGTGCTGGTCACCGAGATTGACCCCATCTGCGCCCTGCAGGCCGCGATGGAAGGCTACCGGGTCGTGACCATGGAAGAGGCCGCCCCCAAAGGTAATATCTTCGTCACCTGCACCGGCAACCTGCGGGTGATCACCAGGGCACATATGGAGGTGATGCCGAATCAGGCCATCATTTGCAACATCGGCCACTTCGACAGCGAGATTGATATCGCCGGCATCCGCAGCCTGCCCTGGGAGAACATCAAACCCCAGGTCGATCATGTGATCTTCCCTGACGGCAAGCGGCTGATCCTGCTGGCTGAGGGCCGGCTTGTCAATCTGGGCTGTGCTACTGGTCATCCGAGTTTTGTGATGAGCAACTCGTTCACCAACCAGGTTCTGGCCCAGATTGAGCTGTGGAAGAATTCGGAGGCTTATGAGCGCAAGGTGTATTTCCTACCCAAAAAGCTCGATGAGAAGGTTGCTCGCTTGCATCTGGCTAAAATCGGTGTGCACCTGACCACTTTGACCCAGGAGCAGGCCGACTATATCAGTGTTGATGTCAACGGTCCGTTCAAACCGGAGCATTACCGGTATTAACTCATTTTTTGAGTGATTTCGGGGCAGGGTGAGGAGGATTTCACCCTGCCCCATTTTTTTTTAGCCACAGGTGGAGAAAATGATCGAACAAGGACGACTGACGGTGATCGGCGGTGGACTGGCCGGCTGCGAGGCGGCATGGCAGGCAGCGGAACAGGGGGTGGGGGTTGATCTCTATGAGATGAAACCGCATCGCTTCAGCCCGGCGCATGAATCGGCACAGTTGGGGGAGTTGGTCTGCTCCAACTCGCTCCGCTCCAATGCCAGGGATTCGGCCGCTGGTTTGCTCAAAGAGGAGATGCGGCTGTTGGGCTCGCTGGTGATGCGGGCCGCGGATGGCACTGCCGTCGCGGCGGGGACGGCACTGGCGGTCGATCGCGCGCAATTTGCTGCGGCGATTACCGATGCGATCGAAGGGCATCCTTTCATTACCGTGCACCGGCAGGAAGTCTCCCAGATTCCCGATACCAGCGCCGGACCGGTCATCCTCGCTGCGGGTCCTTTGCTCTCCGGTCCTCTGGCCGAACACCTACAAACCCTGACTGGCCAAGGCAACCTTGCCTTTTATGACGCCATCGCCCCCATCGTCGATGCCGAAAGTCTCGATTTGAAGATTATTTACCGCAAATCACGCTGGGACGACGATAATCCCGGTGACTATCTCAACTGTCCCATGGACCGGGAACAGTATCAGCAGTTTGTCGACCTGCTGGGCTCAGCCCAGACCGTACCCCTTCATTCCTTCGAGGATCCGAAATATTTTGAAGGGTGCCTGCCGATAGAAGTGATGTGTGAACGCGGACCCGAAACCCTGCGGTTTGGGCCGATGAAACCGATAGGGTTGATGCATCCCCACACTGGTATTATTCCTCATGCCGTGGTCCAGTTGCGGGCCGAAAACCAGGAAGGGACTCGATACAACCTGGTGGGATTTCAAACCAAACTGACCTATCCCGAACAGGAGCGGGTCTTTCGCACTATTCCTGGAATGGAACAGGCGGTGTTTTACCGGCTCGGTTCGATCCATCGCAACACCTTCGTCTGTGCTCCTCAGGTTATAGAGCCCACGCTGCAGATGAAAGGGGTGCCCGGTCTCTATCTTGCCGGGCAGTTGTCCGGGGTCGAGGGGTATATCGAATCAACCGCCATGGGATTGCTGGCCGGTATTAACGCTGCCCGCCAGATTTTGTGCTTGTCGACCCTGGTACCGCCGCCAGAGACCGCGCATGGTGCACTGATCCATCATCTGACAGAATCCGATCCCTCCCATTTCCAGCCTTCCAACGTCAACTTCGGCTTGTTCCCCCCCTTGATCGGCAAAAAAATAGGCAAAAAAGAGAAGGGCCGCATTCGGGCTGATCAGGCTCTCATCTTGATTAGCCAGTGGCGACAACAGCTCACCGAGAGCTGAGAAGATCCGGTCACATTTCAGTGAAGCCCCAGTAAGGAAAATCAAGCCGATAAGAACCAACCTTGCCGGGACTCTGCTCCCTGCTGGCCACCAGCCAGAGATCGTTGATCCGGTCTTGTGGCGGACTGTCGTCAAAGGGGTCCCACTGAGGCAGGAGCACCATGGCGTTGTCAGCCGAATAACCGATATCGCCGGAACCTTTGAAAGAGCCGAGCTGGGGTTGTCTGGAAAACTGGCCGTCCTGGCCGCGTTCGAGTTCGGAGATCACCAGGAAACTGACTGCCATCTCGTCGCGGATAGCCTCCATTTGCCGTAACCAGCTGTCAATGCCGCTCCGCTGTTGACTGATGTCCTTAAAAGGGAGTTTGTGGAGGCTGTCAATGACGACAATCGTATAGTCGGAATTCGTCTCGTGTCGGAGAAAATCGATGTGTCGTCGCATAATTTCAGGCGTCAGCTTGCGGTCGTTGACCACTCGCAACCAATGGAGAGCTTTTTGTAGCGTCTGTTGCGCTTGCAGGAGTCGTAGCTGTTCCTCTGGTTTCAAGGCATTGCCCTTAATCTGATCGATAGCAAGACGACTGAGGCGGCAGAGGGTGCGGAGATAGATTTTTTGGCGACCGTTTTCAAAATCATAATAGATTACCGGCAGTTTGCGGAGGGCCATCTCCGAGGCGATCTGAATGAAAAAAGCTGATTTTCCTGCTTTTGGGGTGCCTCCTATGATATTGATGCCATGAATACCCCCCAGGGCCTGATCAAATTTGGTAAAGCCGCTGGCTAGCTTGTCGTAGGATTCATTCGATTCACGGATCAGCCGCTCGTTGAAGGTGTGGTATTCTCCGGCTGGAGTGGGAAAGGGAGAAAAGGCCCTTGCCTCCCTGGTCATAGTGAACACTTTCTTCTGAAAGAGGTTTTTAGTCTCGGTGGCGAGTTGGAAAAGCGAGGTATTGCGGCTGGCATTTTCAGGCCAGCGAACGATCCGCACCTTGTATCCGACCTTGGTGGCAAAGGCCTTGGCCATGGCCTCCGATTCGGGGTTATGGTTGACCCAGAGAAAAATGGTCCGTATCCAGGTGAGCCGCAACAGTTCGACATGATTGAGGTCTGTTGCCGAGGGGACGGCTATTCCCGGTAATCCCATTTGTTTCAAAGGCAGCAGGTTTTGTTCTCCCTCCACCAAAAACAGGGTGCCGTTTTCGCAGCGTTCAATCTCCTGGGTGTTGAAAAGTCGATATTGTTCGGCAGAAAATCGCTCATCGCCGTACCAAAAAAAATCTTCCGGTTTTTCCGGATGGACACAGCGTGCTGCATAGCAGTTACCGTCCGCCAAGATGTAGGGGAAAACCAGGTAACGCCCGTTATAGCCGATCCGCATCTCTTTCAGGACCTCGGAAGTAATGCCTCCGGTCTGGAAAAAACCATACAGTTCGTCGGTGAGTTTTTCGGTAAAGCTTGGGAGTTCATGGTTGATATTTTTGACAGGGTAATCGACCTCGCGGCCGAAATATTCACGATCAGGATCGTAACCTGGAGCCTGTGTCGGGCTGATGCCGAGGAGCCGGGCGAAATGCAGGGGGAACCCACCTCTTATACAGCTGTTCAGGCAACGGAAATAGCCATGGAAAAAACTCTCCTGATTGAGAAAGACCACCATCTGGCCTATTTTTTCGTTTTCTTTTTGGGTGCAGAAAGGGCAGGGTGCCTGGAGGGTGTTGTTTTTTAGCTCGGCATCTGGCAACTGCTGCAGATAGAATTGGGTAACAATATCTGGCATGGCGAATCCTTGGAACGAGTAATAGACAAGCAAATGGTTTTATTGAAATAGCAGTACCTGCGGAGGTGGATATTCGCCTACAGGTGTTGCGTTGGGTAACAACTAACAAAGGACAAGCTGTCAGACTGTCCATCGTCAGGGGCGAAGGTGCTGAACATTGCAACATGGCTAGAAGGTCAGCCGAGAATGGATTGCAACACCTGCTGTTCCAGTGGACGGTCAAATTTAAAGTGGATGGAAAAGTCGTTTTCCAGGATTTTAAAGGGCTGAATACTAACGACTAATCCATTAAGATGGAGAAAGTTGTTTGCACCGCCGATGGGCAGAACCACCTGTAACCGCCTGCCTAGCAGGAGGCGGACGGATTCTTGTTTGGAGATGCGGATGAGGAAGGCGAGTCCACCCACAGCGATATCAATGATCTCGGCACGGAACCCACGGCCGATCGGCGAGTCGAGGTTGGTGATAGGTTGCACTTGAATCTTGCGCGACAAGTTGAACCGTTGATCTTTGCGGCGATCCAATCCCTTTTTTTTCAGTATTGACTGGACAGTATTGCTTGCAGTGTAGAATTCGTGCAATTTGGCGCGCAGTCTGGGAAACTTTTCTTGCCAGCCATTCAGGGAAGTTTGCTGCAGGATATAGACTTTGGAAGGGGTGAGCGAGGTCAGGCTGACTGTCCAGAAAGAAGGAGCGAAAAAGTTTTCTCCAGCGATCTGCCCTCTGTTCAGGCTGGTGATGAAGATCTCCCGTGGACCGACCGTATGCGAAACCTTGACGCTGCCTTGAGCGATGAAGAAGAGTGTCTCGTTTTTATCGCCCTGGTTGACCAGGGTTTCTTCGGGTTTGTAGCGATGTTCGGTAAATTCGTGGTACATGGTAGTGAATTCTTCTGAACTGAGGCGGTCGGTCAGGGCTGCCCATGTTGTAAGATCGTCCTCATTGATAGCCCCTTTTTTCTCCTGTTCGATGATCTCACCGGAGCGGATAATCTCGCCCAGTGCCAGGCTGTCGATCTCATAAATCCGTTCCCTCAGTCGCTCTGCTGTCGGAAAATCACCGGCACGGGCAGTGGTGGTGATCAAATCGAGCAATCTTTTTATAGCTTGATCGCGATTACCCTGAGCGGCGATGGTAAAGATTTCGGCTTCTACATCGATAGGTGTGGATTGTGTACCGGCTGAGGTGACAAGGGAAAGTTTATCGGGTCCCTTTATACCGAGTTCCTCATGGATGGTCCCTTTTTTCTGTGAAGTCTGTGCCATCCGTATTTGCTCCAAAGCCAGTCTGGCAGCCTGCCGCACTTCATCGCTGTATCCTCCTAAATTGAATGGATTTCTGCTTTGCGACACCCGGTTAAGCGAAGTGTTTGCTCGTTTTGAACCAATCACGCCCAAGGCCTTGCAGATGGAGAGATGCAGATTGTTTTTGTATTTTCCGAGAAAGGGTTTGGTGCTTTCCAGGATATCCGTCAGGGAAGAAACAAAATGGTCACCTTTAATTGTGGCAACGTGGTTCACTACTTTTATTTTTATTGAATCGTCCACCGTCTGCAGGGCATCGAACAAAAACTCGCTAATATTTTCTCCGCCTATTTTGATAGCGGTGTTAATTGTTTCTTGCTGGACACGGAGATCGGCATGCTTGATGTAAGGCTGGATCTCCCGAAGAATTGAGGGGTTATTGATTTCTCCGAGGAGATGGATGATGTTGCGGATGACAAACCAGGGCGCATCAGGGTGCAGTTCTTCCAGAAGAATGTCTATCGCCGGATGGCCTGTCTGTTTGATCAGCGCTAACAGTCGTTTTCGTTCAAACCGGCTTTTATTACTTATCAGTTGCTGGAGTTGAAACTTTGTTGACTGTTTCCTTAGTTCGATGAGCATCTGGCCGGCTGTTTCTTGTTGGCTTTCTGAGTGGAGATAGAGGTCCAGTAGATGTTCTAGAACGGGTTGTGTGCATAGGTTTTTCAGGGTTTCGAGGGCTTGTTCCCTAATGAGCGGGTTGCTTCCGGGTGTCAGGGGGGCTTCTGAAGAAAGTGTTCGTAGAAATCGTGTGGTCACAAGAGCTTGGTTGTATTCTTTTTCAACAAGATAATGGCTCGTGAGTCCGCCGATAGCAGTTATGGTTTGTTTGATGCTTTGCTCATCAGCACCCTGGATCCGTAGGCCCTGTTGCAATGCGGGCAGCAGTTTGTCTAGGCGCTGCCATTGGCCAATATTATCTAAGTGTTCGGCAACTGAGGCCAGTGTGCGTGCTGCATTAGTCTGGATGATGGAATCTTGGTGCTGCGGTGTGGCGGCCAACTGCCTGAGAAGCTTGTCGGCAATTACTTCATCACCTTGGCTCAGTAGGTTTCTGATGGTTCCGGGAAGGGCTTGAGAGATATTTTTTTGTTCGAGACCTTTGAGATTCCCTTGGAGAAGAATATCCAGGTCGATGGTGGTCAACCCGTGCCGGTCTTTTTCTTTTCGGGTATCCATTTCGATAATCGCCCGTATTTTTTCACCGCGAACCGTTTGGAGCAATCGTTTATATGCCTCTTCGATATCTTTGTCTTGCTGATCAAGCGGTAAATCATCTTGTCTCTCGGTGATTGCCTGGAATTGGCGGGCAAGTTTTTCAAACTTTTCATCAGAGATCTGTTTGATGACCTGCTGGTACAGTTGGTCACCAAACAGATTTTTGAATTTCTGCACCAGAATAAGGCCGAGTTCCTTTTCGTCAAATGAGGCGAGCTGCAAGCTTGCCTGGGTGGCGACCTGCGATTGATTTTCTTTACTGAGCAGGGTGTCGTATTGATCTAGCATTCGCTCAAAAGTGGAAAAATCTGCTTTTCCGTTTTTATAGTTGGCCGGATCGATAGAGTGTTGGGCCGCGTTGACCAGGATGGGGGTTGACCAGGATGGCTGCTGCAGCCTAGCTGCGAGTCCTTCAGGCAAGACGCTTCCCGACTCTGGTGGAGCTTGCAGGAAATGGGCATCGATGTTCTGAGCGATCGCGGCGGTGATGGCCGATCCTTTTTGAGTGTGGACGAGCCGTTTGAGGACAGAATCGTTTGCTGGATTGAATGTCGAAGCTTTGTCGTTATTGAGGCGCAGAGCAGCGTTGTCGCCGGTGAGGGTTGTGATCATGCGGCCCAGTTGTCTGGGTGTCAGATGTTCAACGGTTTCGTCTAGGCGTTCATCTGAGACCTGGCTGATTATCTGTCGATAAAGCTGTGTGCCGAAGAGGCCCTTGAAATTTTGAGCAAGGATGTTGCCAATAACCGATCCTTCCATTGAGGCGATTTGTGCCCCAGCCTCTTGGGCGACCTGTGCCTGTTGCTCATTGTTGAGGAATTGTTCGTAATGGCCGAGCATGCGGTTAAGGATCGTTTGGTCAACTTGACCACTCTCAATAAGGAGGCGGTCAGCACCAGATGGCTGTCTTACCCGTGTTGTTTGTTGGGTGACAAAATGAGTGATCAGGGCATTCAGTTGTTGTTGTGTCAGGTGGTGCAGGGTTGCACTAAGCATCTCATCAGCAATCGGAGTTGCTGGCAGATGGGCCGCCAGTTTGGCGAGTAAATCGGGATCAAGACCTGACAAGGTACTGGCCGATTCCTCAATATTATGGTCCCGTGTACTGAGATCAATCTCTTTGCTCAGGTTTTGCAATGTCTCAATGACTGCCTCAGTGAGCTCGTCCGGTTGCAGATGATGGTCGGTCGTAACCGGCATGCGGTTGATCAACTCTTTGACGAGTTCAGGTGATATTGAGTGTAATTCACCCTTTCGGCTGGGTGTCCCCTGGACGTAATTAGCGAGTTCTTCATCACTGATACTTAGACGGGAGACAAGTAATTCCTCGCGAATAACCTGCTCACCCTCATGAATTGCAACATAGCGCTTGGCATCAACCGAGATGGAATGGATTTCGGCTTTATCCAGAAGGGTGGAGATAGGTTCAGTGAGCACTTTCTCGCTGAGGTACTGCGATAAAATTTGGATGAATTTGATACAGTCGTTTCTGGAAAAGGTCGGCTGGAAGGTAAAGGAATGAATTTTCAGACGGTTAAACAGAGCAACCAAGCCCTGAATTTGGGGTCGATCCTGGTCTTTGTCTGGTAGATGTTCGCCGCAAATTAAGATTTTATGGTCGGAAAAAGCGATATTGACAGATTCCTCAGCCCTGCTTTCCAGTAGGGCCTTGAAGGCTGTCAGAACAAAATCATTGCTGCGCTGGACCTGCGGGTTGGATGCCGGGTACAACCGCATTGTCCGCAACGCAGTATATAATCTGATCGGAAAATCAATGAGCAGGCTAATTCTATCCGGAGATGAAAACTGCGGAGGATTGCTCATGTGTTTTTCACCTTGTAACGTAAGTCGTTCTGGAAGAGCACGGCCTTGATTGTTCGGAGATGATCAACAGGTCGATCATGATGGACAAGCGTCAGTTGGCGTAGAGATCACGCCCCAGCCCCCGCAGTGAATTTTTTTCGAACTCTGTGTAGGTAATCAAACGATATCACAACATTTTCCGATAAGTCAAGGACGCTAGATAGTTCTTGGCGATTATTGCCGTAAATAGCAACCCTTCAGCTGGAAGTTTGTAACGGATTACATGAAGACCGCTGCTCGAGCCTCGATTCAGTAACGTTGTTGGAGATATGATTAGCGTGGCTGCACAAGGCGATGCCTGAGGAGCCTCTGCACTACGTCATTGACCGGCAGGCCCACGACGTTACTGTAAGAGCCGGTGATGGAACGGATCAGGAAGGTCCCTTTACCCTGAATGCCGTAGGCTCCAGCCTTGTCCAGAGGTTCTCCTGAATCAACATAGGCCTCGAGAATGTCATCGCTAAAGGTGTCGAAGGTTACCAAGGTGGTTGTCGTGCCCAATTCCTTAATGGCCCTTTGTTTCATGAGAATTGCAAAACCGGTGATGACTTGATGGGTTTGTCCTTGGAGTGCTTTTAGGGTGGTCAAGGCATCGTGCCGGTCGCTAGGTTTTCCGAAAAGAGTCTGATCAAGGGCAACCACAGTGTCGGCCCCAATGACACAGGAGGCGGGAGAGATTGTAGCAATTTGCTCGGCCTTGGCCACAGCCATTCGCCTGGCAAAACATTCTGGTGATTCTCCGATTGCAGGTGTTTCGTCGATGATGGCCGGTACCGATAGGTACTCAAGGCCGAGTAGGGTGAGAAATTCTTGCCGCCGTGGCGAGGCCGAGGCGAGGATAATAGGGCAACATGCGGTGAACATACTAGGAGAAAGAGTCATGATTCGAGAAAGGGGGCATGGTAAAATATTTTTTCTAGAAACAGACCGCAGGCTGGGGCTGTGGGGCCAGCTTTGCTGCGGTCCTTGGCAGCGAGAATACCGGCGAGCTTATCAGTTGGGTATTTGCCTTGGCCTATTTCGATCAGTGTTCCGGCGATGATACGCACCATCTGGCGGAGAAAACCATCGCCGGTAAGTCGGAGCGACCAGCAGTCGGCACATCCTAACTGCGGGAAACAGCTGGCATAAAAGATGGTACGGATTGCACCGCGCCCATTAACCGCATTTTTGTCACGGGAACCGGTACGTTCGAAACTGGAGAAATCGTGCGTGCCGATGATACTTTCCAGCCCTGAGCTCAGGCGATCTAAATCAAAGGTGCCGGGTAGATGGGCCTGGTACAGACGGTCAGAAGGCAATTGCAGGGCTCCAGTGAAGAAATCGTAACGATAGGTTTTGCCCTGGGCGCTGAAGCGACTGTGGAAATCATGAGGCGCTTCCTCGGCCTGCAAAATACGGATGTCTCTAGGGAGCATCGAGTTGAGTCCCTTAGAAAAAGCGATGACCGGAATGGCCGTTGTGGTTTGAAAATGGGCGACCATGCCAAGGGCATGGACTCCGGTATCAGTCCTCCCGGCTCCGTGCACGGTAACCGGTTCGTTACAAAGGAGGGCTAATCGTTTTTCCAGTTCATTTTGAATAGTCTGACCGTGCCGTTGGCGTTGCCACCCTTGGTAGTTGCCGCCATCATAAGCAATCAGCAGTCGGATAGTACGTGGCATTAAGGGAAAAAAGGCGCACCCAACAACCCAGTGGTTTCCGGGAAGCCGTTCATAAGGTTCATGTTTTGTACAGCTTGTCCGGACGCCCCTTTCACAATATTGTCAATAGCCGACATGATGATAAGCCGTCCGGTACGCGGGTCTTTTTGCAGTGAAATGTCACAGCAGTTGGAGCCGCGTACATGTTGGGTTGCCGGTGGGGTGCCGGTCGGCAGTACCCTGACAAACGGTTCATCGGCATAGGTCTCTTCGTAGAGTGCTTGCAGATCGGTACTATTGCCCTCGTTGGTGAGCGAGGCATACATAGTACTGAGTATCCCCCGTGAAACCGGTAGAAGGTGCGGGGTAAAGGAAACGGTTACCGGCTTTCCTGCAGCTGCTGTCAGTTCCTGCTCGATTTCAGGAATGTGGCGATGTGTCCCCCCTACTTTATAGGGCCTGAAACCGTCGGTTACCTCGCAGAATAGCGTGCCTACGCTGGCAGTCCTGCCGGCGCCGGAGGTTCCTGATTTAGAATCGATGATAAGGGTGCCCGGATCAATCAGGTTATGCCGGAGCAACGGAGTCAGGGCGAGGATAACCGAGGTTGGGTAGCAACCGGGATTAGCGGTCAGCCGTGCTGTCCGGATGCGATCTCTGTAGAGTTCCGGGAGGCCATAGGCTGCTTCGGTAAGCAACTCCGGGCTTGAATGTTCCTGGTACCAAGCTTCGTAGACAGCAGGGTCATGGATTCGGTAATCGGCACTCAAGTCGACCACCTTCTTCCCGGCGGCGAGGAGCTTGGGAACAATATCCATGGCCGTCTTGTGGGGAACAGCGGTGAAGAAAAAATCCGCTCGCCCGATGAGTTCGTCAACTGATAGGTTTTCGCAGCGGATATCCACCCGTTTACGCAGGTTGGGGAAAACTTCGGCAAGCAGTTTACCCGCATACTGCCGTGAAGTGGCAGCAGTGAGACGAATTTCAGGATGACAGGCCAGGAGTCTTGCCAATTCGACCCCGGTATAGCCGGAGGCGCCAACAATACCAACATGCAACATGATCGTTTCCTCTCTACGTACCAGTGGGGCAAGGCATACAGTTAAAAAAAAAGGGAATAACGAAGCGTTCGTTATTCCCTGGACTTAAAAATATTGCTGGAAAGAATTGTAGCGATCTGCTCCGATAACTGCGAAATTATCGTTTAGAGAACTGGAAGCGGGCACGAGCACCGCGTTGGCCGTATTTTTTCCGTTCTTTGGCGCGAGGATCACGGGTCAGCAGGCCAGCTCTTTTCAGCGGCAGGCGCATTTCTGGGTTTAATTCCTGCAATGCCCTGGCAATACCATGGACAAGCGCATCTATCTGTGCTGACTTGCCGCCACCTTTCACCGTGGCTTGTACGTCATATTGTTCCGTAGTCTCGGTAACGACAAAGGGTTTGGCGACCTTTGGCTCGAAGAAAATGTTACCGAAGTAGTCGTACAGTGGCATCTTGTTGATTACGAGCTTGCCGCTGCCGGGTGTAATCCAGACTCTGGCTATTGCTGTTTTCCGTCTGCCGGTAGCGTATGTCTGTTCTTGGGCCATAATCATGTGCTCCGTTATCAAATCTCGAGATTTTCAGGCTTTTGTGCCTGATGGGGATGATCCGTGCCGGTGTAGACTTTCAGTTTTTTCAATTGCGCCCGACCAAGTTTATTTTTCGGCAGCATGCCTTTCACCGCTATACGAATCAGTTCTTCGGGTTTCTTTGTTAGAATGTCGCGAGCGGTCTGGGATTTGATTCCGCCGGGATATCCAGTATGATGATGATAGATCTTGTCGTCCCATTTATTACCGGTGAGATGAATTTTTTCGGCATTGACAACAATAACAAAATCACCGTTATCCTGAAAATTACAGAACGTAGGTTTATGTTTGCCACGCAGGCGAAGGGCTATTTCCGTGGCGATGCGCCCAAGAACCTTGCCGTCGGCATCGGCTACATACCATTTGCGATCAATTTCATTTACCGGCGTATAATAGGTTTTCATTATATGGGCCTCAGCACTTAAAAAAAAAAGCTCGAACAGAGGTCCGAACCTTGGAGTCTCTCTTGGAGCGGGAAACGAGATTCGAACTCGCGACTTCAACCTTGGCAAGGTTGCACTCTACCACTGAGTTATTCCCGCTTGTTATTTTCCGTAACAGCAGCCGACTTTAACAATATCGATAGGGCTGTGTCAATAAAAAATTATTATTTTATACGTTTTCATGTTGGGGGAAAACACAAGAAAACAAGGTGCTTTGGCGGAGAACTATTGTCAATAACTCAAGGGATAATAGGTTTAATTTTAATTTTATTAAATAATTTTATGTCGTTGCTTGGCCTGAGCGTTTGCATCACATCAAGTCGCATGTTTTTGTTCAGGGCTCGGTTTTACGAAAATATACCGTGACATCTGTATCAGTTGTTGAGCCTGTCGTTAAAATTGACTACAGTTGCTGGAAATATTTTGAGAATACATGTAGAGAAGCATGTCTAAGCTTTTTAGGAATTTCAACTCGGTTACATAACCCATGAGGTGCAGGCCAATGACAGAGCGCGCCACCCGGAGAGCGTCATTGCAGCGTAAAACCAAGGAAACCGATGTTCAACTCGTCCTTGCCCTGGAAGGAACAGGCAAGGTCGCTGTAAGCACCGGTGTCGGTTTTATGGATCATATGCTCACTCTTTTTGCCGTCCACGGGTTTTTTGATCTTGAAATAACGGCCCAGGGAGATACTGATGTCGATGATCATCACACGGTTGAAGATCTGGGTATATGCCTGGGGACAGCTTTTGATCAGGCCCTCGGTGACAAATCAGGCATTTGCCGTTACGGTCAGGCCTATGTCCCCATGGATGAAACGCTGGTCAGAGTCTGCTGCGATTTCTCCAATCGTCCCTATCTGCACTATCAGGTGCCTTTGGCTGAGGCAAAAGTCGGAACCTTTGATACGCCTCTGGCTAAAGAGTTTCTCCGTGCTTTTATGCTCCATGCCGGACTGACACTGCATGTCGATCTTCTCCATGGTGAAAACGGGCACCATATTCTTGAAGCTGTTTTCAAGGCGCTTGGCCGTGCAGTGGCGATGGCCGCTAGCCCCCATCCGCTGGTTATCGGTCAACTCTCATCAAAAGGGATGCTTTAGGAAATAAGCCATTCGTTCAGGTATAGGCCATTACTATAAGTAGATGAGGACATGCCATTATGCGGTCGGGCAAATCGCCAGCTGCGTAGTGGCCGGGCCGACAAGGACTAAAATTAATCAATTAAGACGCATGAGGAGGATCAGGGTGACGGCATTTTCTAAATTTAAAGTTGGGTTGGCGCTAAGTTGTTTCATCGTTGCTGCAGGTTGTGCTCAGAAAGAAGGGCCCACTTCTGTTGCCCCAGACCCCAGTGTCGCAATTTCATGTATTGCAGTGATGCCGGTCCAGCCCTCTGTTGATTTTGAGGACATACTTTCTCCGGCGGAGAAAAAGACATTGAAAGACGGTAGTCAGGTCATGGATGGTCAGCTTAAACAATTTTTGACTGGCAAGGCCAACGTTCGATTTGTTGCCGAAGGGCAGGGTGCTGCAAAGAAGACTGAAGGTGTTGCCAATAATCTGGTCAATGCACGACGGATTGCCGATCAGTTCAAGTGTAACGCAGTTCTGGAAACCACCCTCAGTCAATATACTGACAGAGTGGGCGGGCCGTATGGCGCTAAAAATCCGGCAGAAGTGACCTTCACCTACAAACTCTATGAAACTGGTAGTGGCAAGGTGATCTGTCATGGTCGGTTTGATGAAAAACAGCAGTCGGTTATGGATAATCTGTTAACCCTTCCCAAGGCGCAAAACCGTGGAATGACCTGGCTGACCGCGGAGGAGTTGCTGCGTGAGGGCGTAAAGGAACGGCTGGGGCAGTGCTCCTATTTTGAGGGCAAATAAAAAGTGTAATTCTTTCCGGCGGCCCCGGTGCAGCTGACAAAAAATGTAAACCGGCGGATTGGCCGGGCCATGCACGATTACGCTATGCTGGTCGACGGCGATCGGGTACTGGTCGCCGTCTCCGGTGGCTTTGATTCTCTGGTCCTGGCCTGGCTGCTGGCTCACTGGCGGAGAAAGGCTCCTGTCCACTACGAGTTGCAGGTCGTGCATGTTGACATGGAACCTGAAGGTGATGCATCTGGTGAGGGCGCCGATCGCATTGCCGCTCTCTTGCACAATTTCGGTTTAGACCTACATGTTCTTCCTGCCCTCTGGCGGCCGGACCCTCAAAAACTACAATCTGCCGCCTCGGGGCATGATTTCTGTTTTCAGTGCGCTCGTTCCCGGCGGACCCAGTTGTTTGCTTATGCACGGCAGTGCGGATGCAACAAAATCGCCTTCGGTCATCACCGGGACGACATCATTGAGACCTTTCTACTCAATCTGACCTGTGCTGGTAATATCAGCACCATGTTGCCGCGCCAGGATCTTTTTTCCGGACGATTGGCACTGATCCGTCCGCTCGCCTATCTTGACAAAGGGGAGATCGAACGGATTGGCCACGATCTTGGTCTGGAACCTGTCCGTTCCGCCTGCCCTCTTTCGGAAAAGACTAAGCGCCGGGACATTCATCAACTGGCTGAACACATCTATCAGCAACTTCCGGGAGCTAAAGAACATATTTTTGCCGCGCTTGGTAATGTCCGTCAGGATTACCTGCTTAAACAAAGCGGCGGCAGGAGGCCCTGATGCAGACCGGAAACGATTGTCTTGTCTGTTTTCTGCGCCAGGCTTTGGCCACGGTTCGCCGCAGTACCACAGATCCGGAGCAGCACTGGCGGCTGACCGGGGAGGTGGGGGCGATGCTGGCAAGTTTTGATCCAAGTATCCCACCACCAGAAAATGCCGTCCATTATTACCGCCTGATCGCCCGGAGGACCGGGGTGGTCGATCCCTACGCAGTCGAGAAGAAGGAAAGTAACTCCTTTGCCTTAGGGCTGGAAACACGGACCAGAGAATTGATCCAAGGGGAGGCCGATCCCCTGCTGGCGGCGGTACAGTTTGCCATTAATGCCAATGTCCTTGATTACGGGTCGCAATACCGGCTCGACCGGGAGAAGGCTCTGGCCTCCTGCCGGCAACCTTTGGTGGTCAATCACTATCCGGCTCTCCAGCAACTCATTGCCGAAAAACCGAATATTCTCTATCTGGCCGATAACTGTGGTGAAATCGTTTTTGATAAACTGCTTATCGAGCGCCTGTTTGCCGGTGGCTGCAAAGTGACTCTGGCGGTACGGCAATCCCCGATCATCAATGATGCCACGTTAGAAGACGCCATTACCTGCGGCCTGGACCGGATATGTCCGGTTATCACCAATGGTGCCGATGTGCCCGGTACCCCTTTGGCAGTCTGCAGCGAAGAATTTCGCCGGCACTTTGCCAGCGCTGACTGTATTATCAGTAAAGGGATGGGTAATTTCGAGTGTCTGTCCGAGGTTGCAGCGCCGCTCTTTTTTTTATTTATCGTTAAATGCACAACTGTGCTCGCCCATCTTTCTCGCCGATTTCCCGAGGCCGGTCTGGGGATAGGCTCGCCAGTGCTGCTGCGTGGCCAACAGGGCGAGAGTAGGGAGGGCTGATCGATGCGGCTGGCGATCATAGCGGATATCCATGGCAATTATAAAGCGCTGCAGGCGGTATTGGCGGATATTGCCGTGATCAGCGTAGACCGGATTATTTCTCTGGGCGACAATATCGGCTACGGACCCGAACCAGAGGAGGTGGTGCAGACCCTGCTCGACCAGCGGGTTGTTTCCGTCATGGGGAACCATGAATTGGGGCTGGTCAGCCGGAGTTACTTCAATCGGTTAAATGAGGTGGCCCGCGAATCGTTGGTCATTACCCGCACAATGCTGAGCGCTGAATCCTTCGTCTGGATCAAGGCGCTGCCTGCGGTTCATGTCTGCTGCGGCGCTCGTTTTGTCCATGGTTGCCCACCCCAATCGATCACAGTGTATCTGCTTGCGCCTTCAGACAATCGGGTACGTAGAATTTTTTCCTCGTATCCGGAAGAAATCTGTTTTGTTGGGCATACCCACGATTTCGGCATGTTCGAGCAGAACGGTCTGGTGGTTTCCCGCCGCGAAGTGACATTGGAGCGGTTGCAGCTCGATCCGCATAACCGGTATCTTTGTCTGACCGGCAGTGTCGGACAGCCGCGCGATACGCTCAACTGGCATGCCAAATATATGGTATGGGATATTGCAGAGCAGACTGTCGAACTGCGGGACGTGCCCTATGACGTGCTGGCAACAATCCGTCTTCTCGAAAAACGTCATTTTCCAATATCCAACGCCCGCAGGCTCCTTTGGTGAAGCGATGAAACAGATTGGTAGATATCAGGTAATCCGCCGCCTCGGCAAAGGCGGCATGGGTTCGGTCTATAAGGGACTGGTGCCTGTGATCGACAAAGTGGTGGCCATTAAGCTGCTGGATCCCAGTGAGCTGATGGCAGACATTCTCGGCGCAGAACGACTGCGTGAGATATTCACTTTCGAGGCTCGGACCATGGCCGCTTTCGATCAGCCCTTCCTGGTTACCGCTCATGACTATGACCATGATGATCAGGGACGACCCTTTTTCGTGATGGACTATATCTGCAATAATCTTGGCGACATGATTGGCGAGACCTTTCGGATTGAGCAAAACTCGCGGGTCATAGGAGCGACCAAGGTGCTGCACTATGGACGGCAGCTCCTTGAAGCGCTTGATTTTCTGCATTACAACGACATTATTCATAGGGATATCAAACCGCAGAATATTTTGGTCACCGATGAGGACACTCTCAAAATTTGTGATTTCGGCATGGCGCTGGTCGGAGGTGTCGCATTTTCCGGGCCTGATACTATGCAGATCGGTTCGCCCTGCTACACACCGCCTGAACAGAGGAAAGACCCCAAAGGCGTAGATGGTCGGGCCGACCTCTACTCCGCGGCGGTGCTGCTCTATCGCATGCTCACCGGCAAGCTTCCGGGGATGCAGAGTTTTTCGTTGTCGCGGGTAAACCCCCTCTATGATCACACGTGGGATGATTTTTTTGCAAAGGCGCTCCGTTGGAATCCGGAGGAGCGTTTTCAGTCGGCGAAGGAGATGCTGAACGCTTTTGAGCAGCTCAGATTGCAGGCTTCTCATGGGTTGGGAGCATGCCAAAACCCGGGTTCGGATCAGCCGCTGTTGCCGCTGAGGAGTGACCCGGTTAATGTCTGCGAATCCAAGGCCCGCAGCCTTTTTGCTGTCAACGAGTTGTTCCGACCGGTGCAACTGGTGTGTAACCGGCTGGAAGTGTTTGAAGAGACGGTGCTTGACCGGGCGACAGGGCTTGTCTGGCAACGGCAGGGGAGTCGCTATCCGGTCACTTTTGCTGGTGCGCATCGCTACGTCGAGCAGCTCAACGGCCAGAACTTTAACGGCTGCGGAGACTGGCGACTCCCGACCGTCAATGAGTTGCTGAGCCTCCTGGCAGACAGTGAAGGCCTTTTTTCGAAATCACTGACCCGACCGGTGCGATGGCTGTGGAGCTGTGATCGCCATGGAAATCACGAAAGCTGGTATGTTAATATGGACATGGGATTCGCCGGGGTTCAGGATGTCAACTGCCTCAACGATGTCCGGGCTGTTACCAGAGCTTCGTTTTAAGGAAGCAGTTTTTAGACAACCATTATTCACTGCCATTCACTATAAAGAAAGATACAGCATATGGACTATCCGATATCTCATTATTTCCTCGTCTGTTCTCAGTCTGGAAAGGCGGCAGGGCTGCATGTGGAACGCTTCCTTGCCGGCAACCAGCTGATCAGCTATGCCGATTTTTTTGTCAGATCGGAAGAAATCCTTAACGGGGTGGATGACCGATTCTGGCCGACCCTTGAACAGGGGGTGGCGGCGAACAAAATTTTTGCCCGGAGGATGCTTGATCACCTCAAAAAAGAAGGACTCAGCACCCTTGATCAATTACTGGAGCTGAAACAGGGCTACGCCACCAAGGTTCTCCATACCCTGACCCATCTGCTCGACGGGTTTATAGGTATCGATTCGGTTCTGTATAACCTGGTTGAGGATTCCCACCAGGTGAGCGAGGTGCTGATCGAGGCCATTCACAACACCCCTGTCAAATATTGGCTGGTTCCGTTGCGGACGGGCAAGTTGGAGGCATCGGTGCTCCATCCGGTGGAATAGCATGTCAGTTTGGCCAAGTTCTTTCGTGATCGTGTGCTCTTTTGCAGTTTCTGCAATGACCTGATGGCTAAGAATGTATTTTCAGGTGCAATGTTGTGCAGGAAAGTCAAAAATTTGATACTATAAATTGTCGCTGAAAACAGGAGATTAAATACCACTCAACCTGGTCGTGTCGCTTCCCTGGGTCCTGTCGGATACCAGGAACGGTCCACACCTGCGAATCTGCGAATCTGCGAAGGGGCCAGGGAACAGTTTTGACCTTTCAGGGCCCTCCCGCTGACTTTTTAAGGGGTGCCATGCAACTTTTTCTTTTTGGTTCCATCCGTAAGAGTCTGATCGTTCTCGTTTTGTTAGCCGTCCTGCCGGCGCTGGCGATCATGCTCTACACTGGGCACGAGCTGCGTGTCAATGTGGTCGATGAAGCTGAGAACTTCGCCCTGCACCAGGTCCAGGCTATGGCTGCCCATCACGAACGGGTGGTTGATAATGCCCGTTTGCTGCTTATGACCCTTGCCAAGTCCTCCGAGGTGCGGAGTCTTGACGCGGCAGCCTGTAGAGTATTACTCGCCGATATCCTCGCTCGCAATTCCGCTTATGTTTCTCTGTCGCTGGCAGACTCCAGTGGCCAGATCCTGGTTGCCGCCCCAGACGCCTTTGCCCAGGACATCGGGGATAGTAAATATTTTCATGACGCCATGCGGACCGGGGCCTTTACCGTGGGCGATTATACCTTCCTCAAAACTGAGCGTCGAGTAGTGGTTCAGTTTGCTCAGCCCATTACCGGCATCGGGAGCAATCCCGTGGGGATATTGGTGGCCGCCTTTGATTTAAGCTATTTCGGCAGTTTGTTTTTCGATACGCATTTACCGGAACGATCGGTATTTACCCTGACCGATGCCAATGGCATGCGCCTTACCCGCTTTCCTGAAACAGAAAAATATACTTGGGTTGCTGACCTGCCGCAGATGGTGGCACGCATGTCCGGCCGTGATGAAGAAGGCACCTTTCTTGAAACCGGAGTGGATGGAGTTAGTCGTCTGTACAGCTTCAAGCGGTTGCGTTTCCAGGGAGCCTCCTTTCCCTATCTGATGATCCGGCTGGGGATTCCAGTGGATCATGCCTTGGGAGAGGCCAGATTTGTGGTGATTCGCAACGTGGCTCTCCTTGTCTTGGCCACTATTTTAGCCTTGTTTACCGCCTGGTTCGTTGGTGAGTTCACCATTATGCGCCGTCTCAATCGGCTAATGGATGCTGCCAGTAGGCTGGAAGCCGGGGATCTGAGCACGCGGACCGGCATTACCCCTGGACAAGGGGAATTGGGGCAGTTGGCGGGTGCTTTTGACCGCATGGCCGAAGGCCTGGAGCGCAAGGAAAGAGAACGGTGCCTGGCCGAGGAGCAACTGCTTCTTCTCAATGAAGAGCTGGAAGAACGGGTGGAACACCGCACCGAACAATTGGCTGGTGCCAACCGGGAACTGCAGAAGCTTCTGGACGATCTCCAACGGACACAAAGCCAGCTGGTTCTCTCCGAAAAATTAGCCGCCTTAGGCGAGTTAGTGGCCGGAGTGGCCCATGAAATTAATACTCCGGTAGGGGTGGCGTTATCCGCCGGTTCCACTTTGGCAGAGAAGAATCGGGCCCTAGTTGAGCTGTTTGGGCAGGGTGAGATGAAACGTTCCGATCTGGTTCAGTATCTTGATGACTCACGAGAAGGCGCTGAAATGATTTTAGTCAACCTGAGCCGCGCCTCGGAATTGATCCGCAGTTTTAAGATGGTTGCTGCCGATCAGGTTTCTGAAAACCGGAGGACCTTCAAGGTCAAAGGGTATATTGATGAGGTTCTCCTTAGTCTGCGCCCGAAACTCAAGAAAACCGGCCATCGGATTGAGATTTTGTGTGATGAACAACTGGAGATAGAAAGCTATCCAGGGGCCTTTTCTCAGATTTTGACCAATTTCATCATTAATTCCCTTGTGCATGCCTTTGCGCCGGGGCAGGACGGTCTTATTCGTATAGAGGTGGCTGACCATAACGGGACCCTCGAACTGCGCTACAGCGACAATGGGAGAGGAGTGGCTCCGGAAATTCGCGACAGGATTTTTGAGCCGTTTTTCACCACCGCCCGGAGCCATGGATCGACTGGTTTGGGTTTGCATATCGTCTTTAATATTGTAACCCGGACTTTGGGAGGGACCATCAAATGCGAGAGTACGCCGGGGCAGGGAACGAGTTTCCATGTGGTTATACCGGTCTGATGCGGAGGGATTATGGCCGATTCTGATGAAATCTTGTTCAAAGAAGAGTTGCCGGAGCCAACTCGGAGTGCTGTTGCCAGTCGATCTGGAAATAGTGACTCCTGGAAAATCCTCATCGTCGATGACGAATCCGACGTGCACAGTGTCACCACCTATATGATCAAAGGGATGGAGTATCTGGGCAGAAAGCTGCAATTCCTCCATGCGTATAGCGGTCCGGAGGCTCGGCAAATTCTGGTGCAGCATCAGGGCATAGCGGTTGTGCTTCTGGATGTGGTCATGGAGACCGAGGACAGCGGGCTTAAACTGGTACAGTTCATTCGAGAAGAATTGCAAAATCACGCCGTGCGCATTGTCCTGCGCACCGGGCAGCCCGGTAAGGCACCGGCTGCCAAGGTTATTCTTGAATACGATATCAACGACTACAAGGAAAAAACTGAGCTGACCCTCGAAAAGATGCTGGTCACCATCATTTCAGCCCTACGCAGCTACAACTTCATCACCACCATCGAAAACAATCGCAAAGGGTTGAAGAAGATTATTGAGGCTTCCTCGGATATCTTTGAGCGCCAATCATTACAAAAGCTCGGCAGTGGGGTTTTGAGTCAGCTCACCGCCATCTTGCAGTTGCGAGAAGACGCCATGTATAGCCACGCTTCGGGCTTGACTGCTTCCGGAATCAAAGGGCAGTCGGTGGTATTGGCGGCTACCGGACAGTTTTGTCAGTACATTGACCGTCCGATCAGTGAAGTCGATACCTCCCTAATGCACACCGCCCTGGGATTGGCACAAACCCATCCGCATGGATTTTATTGCGAAGGCGGCAACTGTGCCTGGTATTTCAAAAGCCAGACCGGCTCAGAGAATTTTCTCTATTTCGAGATAGCCAAGGAACTCGACGAAAACGACCATGATCTGTTGGAACTGTTTTTTACCAATGTATCCCTGGCGTTTGACAATCTCTTTCTCAATAAAGGCATTGAGGACACCCAGAAGGAGATCATCTTTCATATTGCCGAAACCATGGAGTGCCGGTCTGCAGAAACCGGCAGCCATGTCCGCAGGGTGGCGGAATACGCAAAGCTCCTCGCTGTGAAATATGGTTTGGGCGAAGAGGAGGCGGAAATGCTCAAGCTCGCCTCCACGACTCATGATCTCGGGAAAATAGGTATTCCGGATGCTATTCTCGATAAGCCAGGATCCCTGACACCGGAAGAATACACAACCATCAGAACCCACGTCTACCGTGGTCATGATTTACTGATGAGTTCATCTAGTCCGATTATCAAGGCGGCGGCACTCATCGTTCTGCTGCATCATGAGCGTTGGGATGGCCTGGGGTATCCGCAGGGGCTCAAGGGCGAGGAGATTCACATCCATGGACGGATTGTTGGGGTCGCCGATGTCTTTGATGCCCTGTCCAACAAGCGAGTCTATCATGAGGCCTGGACCTGGGAGGCGGTTTTTACCCATTTCAGAGAACAGCGAGGTAAACATTTCGATCCGAAATTAGTGGATATTCTTCTGGAAAACCAGGAGGAGTTCAAGGCGATCTGGTCCCGATACAATGCCCTCGGGTTGCAGATTTCTTAAGAGGGCGTTGCGGAAACCCGGTTGCTGAATCTGCTGTGAACAGCCAACTGGTTTCTTGCGGCAGGGTAGGAACGTGCTCTTTTCCTTGAATTGTTTCAGTAATCCAGGGTATGAAAAGAGGTCGAATGCAACAGGCGGGTACGGGATTATTTCACTCAACCAAGTAACAAAAGGAACGGACAGTATGGGAAAAATTGGCAGAAATCAATCCTGCCCCTGCGGCTCGGGGAAAAAACATAAACATTGCTGTCTGCCTGCCCAGCAGGCGGGGACCAAAGCCAGTCCGATGAACCAGATGAAGGTCTCGCTGATGGCGGCAATTGAGAAAATTCAGCAGGCCGCAAGCGAAAAAAAAGTGACGTTTTTTGAACTCGGCGTTTTTCTTTTCTTCAGTGATCAGGATGGCGATGCCTGGTTGCTGGAAATTACTGATTCCGATGCGGTTCAGGTAACCAGAGGGGGAGAGGCTCTCGATGTGCCCATTGACGAAAATCCGGAGACCATCGAAATTAATTTCAGCCACACCTTTGCCCTCCGTGAAAAGCAATTTTTCCTTACCGCCTATGCTGATAAAGCCGAAACCTGTTTGGATAGGGCACCTACTCAGCAAATTCATGCCGCTATCCGACGGCTACGCAAACGCTATTCTCCGGAAATGCTCGAACAGATGCATGTTGATAGAGGGGGAGACTCCCTGGCGTGATAGCCGTGCCGAGGTGTTCAGAAAGCAAATGGCTCCGTGTGGTCCCCGTGACCCTGGTCATGGGGACCATTTTTATTTTATCGCACCAGCCCGGCGGCAGTTTCTCCCTGCCCAAGGTCAGTAATATTGATAAACTCTTGCATTGTCTGCTCTATGCAGTGCTCGGACTGGCAGCGCTCTTGGCATTGCCACCGCAGTTTAGGCAACAGCGTCCTGTTATGGCTGGTGTTGGGGTGGTGCTGTTCTGCCTGCTGTACGGGATTTCCGACGAATTCCATCAATCTTTTATTCCCGGTCGCAGTTGTGATGTTTTTGATGTGTTAGCGGATGTTTCAGGCGGCGTGCTGGCGGCAGTCTGCGGATGGGGTTGGCAACTATGGAGAGAGTCTGGGCGGGGGTGAGGATTTCCTGATGAGTACGCTGATTCTAGACCAACAGCATCATGTTTTTTATGAAAAATATGATGGCAAGACAGATCGACCCTACCTCATTTTTCTTCATGAAGGACTAGGATGTGCCGCCCAATGGCGGGATTTTCCGGAGCGACTGTGTCAGCGTACCGGGTGCCCGGGGCTTGTCTATGATCGGCTCGGTCATGGAAAATCTTCGCCGTTATTCCGTCGCCGTACCATCCACTATCTTCACGAATACGCCCTCCATGAATTGCCGAGGCTCATCGAGGCCTTGCTCCCTGACACCCCGTTCATCCTGATCGGTCACTCTGACGGCGGCAGCATCAGCCTCATCTTCGGTGCGGAACAACCGCCATATCTTCAAGGCATCATAACTGAAGCCGCCCATGTCTTGGTCGAACAGGTCTCCATCGAGGGCATCCGTAAAGCCGATGAATCCTTTGCGCATGGCAGACTGGCGGGGTTGCAGCGGTATCACGGCAAGGAAACTGCGGACCTCTATAACGCTTGGTCAGCAACCTGGCAAAGTTCGTGGTTTGCTTCCTGGAACATCGAATATCTCCTGCCCGCCATTGCGGTGCCCTTGCTGGTACTACAGGGGCGCGACGATCAATACGGCACAGAAGCCCAAGTGCAGGCTATTGTTGCAGGAGCGGGCAAGGCGACGCCGATTATTATTGAAGACTGCAAACACGCGCCCCATCAGGAACTCCCTGACCTGGTTTTGGACCTCATGTCCTGTTACATCAACCGTATTGTCGGTTCTGCTTGATGGTTTTAAGAGGTTTACCGGATTTTCCATGACGAGAACACTATGCTGCAGACATCGATAACACCAGAGGGGCGATTCCGAGTCGGCAAACATGCTCCTTCCTACCAGGTCATCAACCTGCGTGAATTGGAGCATTTCTACACTCTCGGTTTATTGCCCGATAACACCCATGTCGGCAACCAGGAGAATTTTCCTCAGGGCGATGTCGACGTGGAGCAAGCCCAGCCGATTTACGAGATCCTCAACCCTTTGCCGTTTCGCGGTTGCACCTTCATCGATTCCGGGTGGGCGACGTCCCGGGCGGTCGATCCCGGTTCGATCAAGATCCATGCTCCTGCCCCTGTCTCGCTTCGCGCGATCCTGGGCAATCATTGTCCAGTCGCCGCAGTTCGTGAAATCGTCACCCAACTGCCGCTGCCCCTGCGGTATGAACTGGCTGCCACCTCGACCGATTCCGAGGAACTGGTCTGGCTGGCGCATTCCTGCTGCAGGATCGTTTGTGCCGAAGACGGTGTCCCCATTGGCCTGCCGTACATCGAAAACAAGGGCCGCAAACAGGCTTTGATCGATGACTTCGAACTCTTCGAGACCATTGCTAACAACCCGCATCTCCCAGACCCGTATAAAGAAATAATGGTGCTGCGCCCCGGGGTGCAGGGCAACAGTGAGATTGTCGGCGATTTTCGCGAGGATGTTACCGAGGTTTTCGAGTATCTGCGCAGTAACTCGTACATTCCTTGGGGTCATTATGCCGCTAATTTTTCCCCGAATAGCATCCGCTATCGCATCACCGACTTGTCCTTTGCGGATATGGAGGGCTTGCGACATCTGTATTACCAGCGTATTTTTATCACGATTGCCGAAAAACTGGGAATAGCGCCCGCCATCCGGCGGCGGCGCTTGACCGGTGCGGAGTTGGAAGCGCTCCGGCAGGAGATCCTCGCGGCTCTTGCTGTCGACAACAATGTGGCCGCCTTGGCGATCTTGTGGGGCTGGAATTTCGGCTATGATTTTTCCGGCACCGGCTACCGGTTGCATGCCTCGCACCAGATGATCCATCAGCAGTACGCTATGGTGCCGCAGTGGGTCGATGATACCAGCGGTGGGCAAAATAAGAGCTACAGTAGCGGCGATCAGGTAGCCGATGTGGTTGAGCGGTACGCCCAGGATTATCATTCCGATTTTTTTGCTGATTATGTGGCCGCCCTGGCCAATAATACTCGGACCGACGGTGGCAGCGGCGAGCAATCGCTTGTTGTCTGGCAGGATCGCAACGTCCTGCTGTTTGTACCTAAGGCCCAAGTCTCCCAGTGGGAGCTCCAGTTGCTTGTGATTGCGGATTGTTCAGGTGAACCGGTGGGCAATGTAGTCGAGGCGGACGCGGCGGTGCGGCGCTCCCTTGATACCGGCATCCTCAAGGCGCAACAGATTCTGGCCGGACTGGGCGCAACCATGGTCTCTTCCATCGAGTATTCCAAGCGTATAGGGGTAAGCAACGGCCAGCGGCTCCTCTATGCCTTCCTCCCCAAGCTGCCCTGGTCGATGGGGGCCTTCAGCGAGGCTCAAGGGCGTTTTATTCTCGGCCACTATCCTGAGGATTTCGCCGTTGCCTGTCGCCGTCAGTTGCGGTAAGAAGGTTTTTCGCATTATTTGGGGCAAGAAAAGAACTGAAGATTGACTGGGGACATGCTACAACGACCAGATCGAATCTTCTGGTTTCAGAAGGGGGTGGACCATCCATACCGGGTGCGTCGGGCACATTTGCTCAACAATTGGATACAACAGACCATGAAGAAAGGTTATTACGGACAATGGGGCGGGGCTTTTATCCCGGAAGTGCTGCAAGCGACCTTTGAAGCTTTGAATAAGGTCTATGAGAGTGCCAGAGCGGATGCCTCTTTTTGGCAGGAATATGTTGATCTCATGGGCAATTACTCTTGCCGGCCGACTCCGTTGACCTATGCGGAAAATTTGACCAGGCACCTGGGTGGTGCCAAAATCTATATTAAGCGTGAAGATCTCAACCACACCGGTGCCCACAAGGCCAACAACGTCATGGGCCAGGGGCTGCTGGTCAGGCGCATGGGCAAGAAACGGGTGATTGCTGAGACCGGAGCCGGGCAGCATGGCATGGCTACCGCTACCATGGCTGCGCGTTTTGGGTTCGCTTGTACCATCTACATGGGTGAGGAGGACGTGGCCCGGCAGCGGCCCAATGTCTTCTGGATGGAAAAGCTCGGTGCTACCGTCGTCCCGGTCACTGACGGCTCCCGCACTCTCAAAGACGCCATGAATGAGGCCTTTCGCGACTGGGTGACCTCGATGGACGACACCCACTATGTGATCGGCACGGTCTGCGGGCCGCACCCTTTTCCGGAGATGGTGGCCTGGTTTCAGTCGATCATCGGTATTGAGGCCCGGAAACAGATTCTGGTGCAGCACGGCAGGATGCCGGACCGGGTCTATGCCTGCGTTGGCGGTGGTTCCAACGCCATGGGCATTTTTCAGGGATTTCTCGATGAGCCCGGAGTGGAATTGATCGGAGTCGAGGCGGGGGGCCACGGTATTGCCACCGGCAAACATGCCTCCCGCATGGTCGAAGGCAGCGGTGCCAGCGCCGGTGTGGCACAGGGCTATAAAACCAAGTTTCTTCAGAGTCCGGAGGGGCAGATGCTCGATACCCACTCCATCGCCGCTGGGCTGGACTACGTCGGTGTCTCCCCGATCTTAGCCGATCTGGGCGAAAAGGGTAGAGTGCGCTTTGCTGCCGCAACCGACCGCGAGGTCATCGAGGCTCTGAGTCTGACCATGCGCACCGAAGGGCTTATCCCGGCCATGGAATCCTCCCACGCCTTTGTTCAGGCTATCAAGGAGGCCCCGACCATGGATAAGGACCAGGCCATTATCATCAACATGTCCGGCCGGGGCGACAAAGATATTTTCACCATCGCGCATGCCTTTGACGATCCCTCCTGGAAGGCCTTCATTGTTAAGCGGGCGGACGAATACAGATAAGCGAATTTTGCTCCGACCTTTTTTCCGTGATATGCGGGCTGGTCGCAGTGTTGATAGAGGTGTGAGGTGATTATGGATCTGGAGAAAGAATTAAAACAGCGATTGGCAACCAAACCCATCCTGCTGATGACCCATCTAGTGTTGGGCTATCCTTCCTTGGCGGTCAACCGTGAAGTCATCGGGCAGATGGCGGGGGGCGGCGTGGACTGCATCGAGTTGCAGATCCCCTTTTCCGAACCGATTGCCGATGGACCGGTGATCCTCAAAGCCAGTCAGCAAAGCCTGGCGCAGGGGATCAGCGTGGAGGAATGTTTTCGTTTTGGCCAGGAGATGGCCGCCGCCTTTCCGGGCGTCCGCTTTCTCTTTATGACCTATTACAATATCGTTTTTAAGTACGGCGAGGCCGCTTTTCTCCAGCGGACCCGCGATATAGGTTTCTGCGGCACGATCATCCCCGACATGCCACCCGAAGAGGGACAGACCTACCTGGAACGCAGCAAAACTTTGGGGCTGGCACCTATCCTTTTTTTTACCCCGACCTCCAGCGACGAGCGGATGCGGGTAGTCGCAGCCCAGGGATCCGGGTTTATCTACTGCGTGGCCCGTCGTGGTGTTACCGGCCAACAGACTGCTTTTGACGACACGCTCAATCAGTATCTGGCCCGTTGCCGGCGAGCCACTGATCTGCCGCTGGCCGTGGGTTTTGGTATCAGCAACCATGCGGATGTGGCCCTGCTCACCGGTCAAGCCGACATGGCGGTAATCGGCACCGCCACCATCAAACTGGTCGATGCCCAGGGACCCGAGGCGGTCGGGCCATTCATTGCCGGACTGCTTGCCCCTGCCTGATAACCTGTTGAGCTGACTGAAGCCCAAGGCTCGGGCGGGCAGTATCTGTACAGAGCCTTTTCGTTATTTTTTTGTTCCAAGCACCATCGCTTAAATATCGGCGGTGCCTATGCTTCTATTCTCAATTGCTCTGCTCTGTCTGGCCTGCTGGACTATTGCATAGCGTCATCCACTATAGAGCTTTGTGCTCTATAGGCATTAAATGTATCAAGCAGCGGATCCATGGCTAACGAGGCGTTGATTGATGGCAATCACCCTGTGCTCCTGTGCCGCCAGTTTATCTGTTACCAGTATTAATAGAGGCATCTATGACCACGGACACAAATTTGCAACTCGGCACAGCAACGGTTATCTGGGATTTGCAAACCCTTTATCACTCTGCAGATAGACCGGAGATCCAGCGAGATATGATCCATTGTCGGCAACTGGCTGAAACCCTTGCCGCCGAGGTTGCCGGGCAGGTTGCCAATCTTGATGCCGCGGCCATCAACGAAGTAGTCCAATGTCTTGAAACAATAGATGTCCTCCTTGCCCGGCTCGAAACCTTTGCCTTCCTCCATTTCATCACCCAGACCGGCAATGCCCAAGCATCAGCCCTGCTGCAGCAGGTCGAAGAACTGACGGCCCGGGTTGGCAAGCTGACTGTATTCTTCCGGCTGGAATGGAACCAGCTTGGTACGGATCAGGCCAATCAACTGCTGCACCAACCGGGCTTGCGTCACTACCGCCATTATCTGGAAAGCCTGCGGCAGTTTGCCCCGCATCAGTTGAGCACCAAGGAAGAGGAGCTGATCCAGGAACTGGGTCCCGTCGGTCGGAGTGCCTGGAATCTGCTGTTTGAAAAACTGCTCGGGCAGATGCTGTTCGGCCCCAAGGGGCGGACCGAGGAAGAGGTATTGAGCGATCTCTATCATCCGGATCGCCAGGTCAGGGAAAACGGGGCAGGTGAGCTGACCGAAGGGCTACAGCGCAACTTGCATATTTTGGCCCACATTTTCAATACGCTGGCTGCGGAAAAGATGATCGACGACCGGTTGCGCCGCTACCCGTCCTGGGTCAGCGCCATGAATCTGGCCAACGAAGTCCCGGACCAAACGGTGGAGGCTTTGGTGGAGGCGGTCACCTCCCGCTATGCGCTTGTCCACCGTTACTACAACCTGAAAAAAGAATTGCTCGGCTATGAGGAACTGTTCGATTACGACCGTTATGCTCCGGTACCGGGGGCAGACGAGGCAATGGTTTCTTGGGATCAGTGTAGGGATATTGTGTTGAATGCCTTTGCCGGGTTTTCACCGGAAATGGCTGCTATCGCTGAGCGGTTTTTTACGGAGAACTGGATTCACGCCCCCTTGCTCCAGGGCAAGCGGGGCGGGGCTTTTGCTCATCCCTGTGTCCCTGAGTGCCATCCGTATATTCTGGTTAATTATACCGGCAATATGCGGGATGTCTCCACCGTGGCGCACGAGCTTGGTCATGGTATTCATCAGGTTCTGGCGGCGGAGCAGGGGTTCTACAACAGCAATGCCCCTTTAGTGCTGGCCGAGACTGCCTCGGTCTTTGCCGAACTTCTGGTCTACAAGGCGCAACTGGCACTTATCCAGATCCCTGAGGCCCGCCGTGCCTTCATTTGTCAGAAATTGGAGTCGATTTTCGCCACGGTCTTTCGCCAGGTGGCGATGAACCGTTTCGAGGCGGCTATGCACAACGGCAGGCGGGAGCAGGGGGAGCTTTCGGCGGAGCAGCTTTCAGCGTTGTGGCTAGCTACTCAGAAGCCGATGTTCGGTGATTCGGTGCGCTTAAGCGAAAATTATGCGATCTGGTGGGCCTATATCTCTCATTTCCTCGGTACCCCAGGTTATGTCTACTCCTATGCCTTCGGCGAGTTGCTGGTCCTGGCCCTCTATGCCCGCTATCTGGAAGAGGGAGCCGATTTTGTCGGTCGCTACCTGCAGTTGCTACGGGCCGGGGGGAACAGGTCACCCTCAGATCTGCTGCAGCCCTTTGGTATCGATCTTAATGATCCGGCGTTCTGGCACGGCGGCCTCTCGCTCATCGAGCGAATGCTAATGGAAGCCGAAAAGGAGGTGGGATGATTAATATCAAGGTGATCATCGGTCCGTACATTCTCGAAACGATATTTTTTTGAAGGGTTAGTTCTCTCTCTAAATTGGCCAGCTCTTTTTTTTTCGACAAGCTGATTATTCATTTTTATTTTGCTTTTTCTTTTTTTTCACCGCACAATTCACTATCGGAAAATAGAGATTGTTTCTTGCGGTACTTCAAGGGCGTCCTTGTTCTTTCCTCGCAACATCCAACTCGATATCGTAACTCTGTGCCAAGCGGCCTTGAAATCACTGTAAGACTGTGGGTTTTTCAATGACCAGCTTCGCACAATGCAACTATCAATAGTTTGAATTGCAACGTTCAATATTATTGATGTCGGAAAAAGAGGTGATATTCTGGTAATATTTTCATCCCCGTTGGTATCAACAGATTCTTTTATTGTTACTTGTCGGATTACTCCAGGAGCAAGTGGAATATTCGAAACGATCAAAGTATACGCTGTAACGATGCAGTTACCCGGAAGAAATTGAAATGGTATCGACAACAAAGAAAATCGATGGTTTTTCGCTGGATAATATTCTGCAGATTTTTTCTTTAGAGAAAAAATCACATACTCTCCGTGTTCGCAAAGGGGACAGTGAGGGACTCCTCGATATTGATCAGGGAGAGTTAATTAACGCCCAGCATGATAAGCTCCAGGGCGTTGCTGCCGCCATTGAAATTCTCATATGGGATGATGTCCAGATAGAAATTTTTTCTCTGCGATCTTGCGAGAAGACGATCAACGTTGCCTTGATCAACATCCTGCTTGAAGTTTCCAAATTGAAGGATGAACGCAAAAGTGCTTTTGATGAATCGGGTGAAGGGTTGCTGCTTTCGGCGATAGAAAAAGCAGAGCAACAGCAGTACAAAGAGTCTCATCAGGATATCGTTCAATATCTGAAGAAAAATCGCAATAATACAACTGGTTGGATCTGGTACTCCCGTATTCAGGGCAATGTCGGCAATATGAAAAAAGCCCTGGATATGGCGGCAAGCCTCAACGCCAACGATCCATTGGTTCAGGATGAGCTGAAAAAATTTACTGCTGCCTCAACCCATCTGACTGATGATGTTGTCAGGAAATGTTATTTCTGCTGGGCACCTCTTAACAAAAACACTACAACCTGCAACTTTTGCCATGCGCATCTGATTATTTCACAAGAAGCATTGATGCGTTCAGGTGCAGCCGATAGCCGCTATCTTGAACAGGCTCGGGAGCGATATGGACGGATATTGAAAAAATATCCGCGAAGTCTTCTCTCAATTTATTGTCTCGGGCTGATCAATATGAACAGCCAAAATTTTCAAGAAGCCTTGGGTTATCTCGATAAAGCGGCGAAAATGGCGCCGGATAAAGCAGGTTTTGCCAACCAATTGAAGCTACTCCTTGATCATCTGGCCCAGCAGTCTATGCATCAGGGGAGCACGGAACCCGAGCAGAACGTTGCAGCTGTTCCGATTGAGGAACCAACGGAAAGTGACCAGAAAATGATTTTGGTCGTTGAGGATAGTTCCACCACCAGGAAGGTCATTGCCATTACTTTAAGCCGTCATGGTTACCGAGTTGTTGAGGCGGCAGATGGCCTGGAGGCTCTCAGTAAAATCAGTGAGGAACGGCCGGACTTGATCATGCTAGATGTCATCCTGCCGAAAATGGATGGGTATAAAATTTTATCCATTATCAAGGGAAATAAAGAATTCAAGAGCATTCCTGTGATTATGCTTACCAGTAAAGACGGTTTCATCAATAAAATGAAAGGCAAAATGGCAGGCTCTTCCGCCTACCTGACAAAACCCTTCGATCCCGACAAGATGATCGCCGAGGTCGGAAAACATATTTAATTATTATTGTGAGTTATTGCATAGATTGCGGTAATTCGGAAAAGGAGAAATATCATGGCGAAAGGAAAAATTTTAGTGGTCGATGACAGCCCCACCCAACTTAACATGATGCGTGCGCCGTTTGAGGAGAATGGATATCAGGTCATTACCGCCTCCGATGGGGAAGAGGCCGTGGCCATGGTGGAGACGGAAAATCCGCAACTGGTGGTTTTGGATGTCATTATGCCGAAACTCAACGGCTTTCAGGCTTGCCGCAAGATTAAAACGATGAGAAAAGATTTGCCCATTATTCTGCTGACATCGAAAAATCAAAAAAGTGATGAGTTCTGGGGCAAGCAACAGGGGGCTGACGTCTATATGACCAAACCCTTTGACAGCAAGGAGTTACTTGAAACAGCAATTAAACTGCTCTCCTAAGAGCAGGCGTTCCACCAATTCAGCATACTGCGTATTCATCCCTTGAGGCGAGAAATGGTCAACATATCCCAACAGCATATTGCCAACGGTGAGGAGAGGTCTCTTCAAACCCTTATTGACTCCATAGATCTAGAGACGGCACCTTCACTCAAGCGGGATATGGAGGTCTTAAAAGAACGAGCCACCCGAAATATCAGAAAAAAGAAGCCATATATTTCTTTTATGTTGGGTAGCCAAGAAATGGCTCTTTCGATCCAATCAATTCAGGAAATCGGTTATCTGCCCACAGTGACCCCGCTACCGAATCTGCCCTCCTGGATTAGGGGGATTGTTCAGATCCGGAGTGAGATTCTTTCGGTTGTCGATTTTATTGTTCTTTTTGGACTTGGCGATGAATACGCTCGAGCTAGTGGCCTCAAGCGATCGTATCTCCTCTTTAAACAGCAGGATCTTAAATTCTGCTTGGTGGTTAACAGGATAACCGGTGTCGTCAACTTTGATGAACAGCGCGATCAACTCGGGGTGCTGCCCCCTGGTCAAGCGGACACTCTGAACCAGTTGACCCTCTTTTTTAAAGGGATCCTCACTGTCGACAATCGAAAAATTTGTATTCTTGACAGTGAAAAACTAGGGAATGCATCCATGATTAGAAAATGGCAATAATCACAAGGGAGAATCGGTTTTGTGAATCCGTTTTTTTTACAGGAGAGGACTGATGGCGCAGGAAGGTAACGATTTCTTCACGGGTTATATCGAAGAAGTACAAACCTATATCCCTATTATACAAAAAGGGGTTGAGGAACTGCAGACGGCTCCGAATAAACGGGAGATCTTTGATGAAGTGTACCGGTTGGTGCATATAATTAAAGGCGCTTCTTCCATGGTCGGTATTAACGGTCTGAGCCAGATAGCCGGATGCATGGAGGCTGCTCTCGAAAAGATCCAGGAAGGTCAACTGGCTTTGTCTTCGGAGGCTTTTGCAGCCATGCTGGCAACGACTGATAGATTTGATCAGTATTGTCAGGGATTGCGTCAGGGCTTGCCCATTGATGAAGAAAAGCTCCTCGTTGAGACCAGGAATGACTTCGGCAGGATTGGGATAGGCACCGGAGAGGTTTTCGCTCCTGAGGAAGCAAGTGTCTTTTTTGACAGTGATGAAATGCTGGCAAACGATTCGTTGAGCTCTTTGCCCGATGATGAATTACTCGACGAATTTCGTGCCGAAGCCGAAGAACATCTGGAGACGCTGCATCAGGCCATGCAGTATTTGGAGTCACACGTCTCCAGTAAGGTTCCGGTGGTTGGTGAACTCCATGAGGTCGTTCGGAAGATTCGCCGTTCTGTTCATACAATCAAGGGCGCTTCCGCTGTCATAGGGTTACCCGATATCGCCGCTTATGGCCATCTGGTAGAGGATGTTCTCGACTGGTTGTATGAATCAGCCACTACTATTGATTCTCACATAGTGGTGCTCTTGTCAGAAGCCTTTGATCAGCTGGCAACTATGATTTATACCCCAGCTGATTTCGATGAACAACAAGCTGAAAAGGTGGTCGCTCAACTCCAGGACTGTATGATCGCACCGCAGGACGGAAATTTAGATAGTCTCACTGCTGTTGATGAATCCGCAAATGTGGCAGTTATGAGAGAGCGCCCGGAGACGGGGAGCAGCGAGAGTCGTGGGTCGCTGCACGGATCACTCTTCAGCGAAGAAGAAAAACAACTCCTCCTTGAAGGTTTTCTGGAAGAGGCGGATGAGCATCTCCAACAGTTGCATCAATCGATGCGTATCCTTGAGGCGGGAATAGAGGCGGAAGTGGCGTTGACCCCGGAGCATCGGGAGGAAGTTCGCAGGATCCGCCGCGCTGTTCATACCATCAAAGGAGCTTCTGCTGTAATCGGGATGAATGAAATTTCTTCATACGCTCATGGGGTCGAAGATTTTCTCGACTGGCTGTATGAAGGGGCACTGGTAATTGATCCCGTAATGTTGAATACCCTGGCTGAGTCGTTGGACTTGCTCGGCATGTTGGTGGAATCTCCCAAATTGGTAACATCTGAAAGGCAATCTGACGTGCAGCATCGGTTGTCGAGTTTCTTGCAGAACGACATTGTCGAGGATCTGCCGATTGAAGAGCAGCTTGACAGTATTGCCGAAAGTTTAGAAGCCCCTGAAAAGAGTTTGGATGTTGCTGAGGATGGCCAGGGGGTAGCTGAAGAGAGTCCGGTGGGCGTTGTCGAGGGTCCGGATCTTGTGGTCTTGGTGCATCAATCATCGATAGTAAGAGCAACTCAAGCAGAACCGGAGGACACCGTTCCGCAGCCGGCAATTATTGAAACGGCGAAAACTATCCGTATCAATCAGTTGCAGCTTGACGCATTGATTAACCTAGCCAACGAACTGTTGGTGGGGGTCAGTGGTTTTGACCAGAATATGGGGTTGTTTAAGGACGCTTTAGTGGAGTTGGAGCTCACTACTCGTCGATTAAAAGATATCGCTTTGGAATTAGAAACGAAATTTGAGGTTAAGGCGCTCGACAGTCTTTCACAGCATTTTGCACATCTCGATAAATCTATCGCCGAGATCAAGGGCACTCAAAGTTTTTCCGAATTCGATGCCTTGGAGCTTGATCGCTATACTCAGCTGAACCTGATCATTCGTTCGTTGAATGAGTCGGCCATTGACTCTGCTGCGATTCATACCAACCTGAGAGGTATATACAGTGGCATCGGCGGTGATATCAGCCGCCAGTACCGGGTAATTCGTGAATTACAGGTACAGATGATGCGGACGCGGATGAGTCCAATGGCTACTTTGACTTCCCGTTTGAGTCGCACCATGCGGGATGTTGCTTCACGGCTGGGTAAGCGAGTCCGGCTTGTTGTTGAAGGTGAGCAGATTGAGCTGGATCGGGTGGTTTGGGAAAAACTTGCCGACCCCTTTATGCACCTGGTCCGCAATGCCATCCATCACGGGATTGAGTCCGAGGAACAGCGGCTTGCTAGTAACAAGCCTGCAATTGCCACCATTACTCTTGCGGGACGTCGTGAAGGCAACAATATTGTCATTCGTTTTGGCGATGATGGCCAGGGGTTGGATTTCAACGCAATCAAAGAAAAAGCCAAACAATTCGGACTCGAGGCCAGGGTTAAACAGATGGATGAGCGACAACTCACTGAGCTTATCTTTTATCCCGGCTTTAGCACCAAGACGATCAGCGAAATTTCTGGCCGTGGTGTGGGTATGGATGTCGTCAGGGAGAATGTCAAGGAGTTGCATGGCTCAATCGCCGTGGAAACTGAGCGAGGCGTTGGGACCACCTTTGCCATCCGCTTTCCTTTGACGTTGGGCGTTGTCCGGGCGCTCATGGTCAGAATCGGCCATGTTACCTACGGTATTGCCTTAAATGATATCAAGGATATTCACCGTGTTGAGGGGAGTGATATTTCAAGAGCGGAAGGGACCTGCAAGCTCGGTGGTGCAACCGTCCCCTGGTATTCTTTGCCGAGCCTGATGGGGTTGGAAGGCGATCAAACTGAAGAAGCCCGTCCTTTAGTACTTGCCCTGGCAACGGAAGGGCGAACGATCGCAATTTCTGTCCCGCAACTCTCCGGTCAAAAAGAAATTGTTATTAAAGGCCTGGGAACTCATTTGCGTACTGTTCAAGGTATTTCCGGTGCGGCAGTCATGGGTGATGGCAGTATTGTTCCGGTTCTCAACATTCCTGATCTCATTCAAGCTGCAGAGCGCATTGAGCATGCCAGCACAATGCCATTCCACCTTGAGATACCTGCGACGTTTACGGTTATGATCGTCGACGATTCGATCTCCATTCGTCGCGTCATGAGTCGTCTTGTCACAGCGAACGGTTGGGTGCCGGTTGAAGCAAAGGACGGGTTGGATGCTATCGAGCAATTGGAACTGGAAGAGGTCAAGCCCGATTGTATTGCTTTGGATATTGAAATGCCGCGAATGAACGGTTTCGAGTTTCTCGTTAAATTATCAAATACCCCGGGAGGACAAGATATTCCTGTTATCATGCTGACCTCGCGCACCTCTGCAAAGCACAAGGAAAAAGCCTTCCAGTTGGGGGCAAGAGCCTTTTTGAACAAGCCTTGCAAAGATGAGGAGTTTGTTGAAACAGTCCTCCGGCTCACACGAAAGACTGCGGCATTGCCTCAAGACGCTAGAGCAGAGGTGCATTCATGAAAGCCTATTTCCTGGCCCTGATTGGAGGGCAGTTGTTCGGTTTGCGCAAAGAGAGCGTTGCTGGTATCGGCACTCGTGATGAAAGCAAAGTTAAGCCCTTGGAGGAAAACGGTAAGAAACTTCTACCCCTCCCTGATGGCAATTTTGCCTTGATCTGTGATCTGCTACCCCTAATGGGTGGTGAAGGTGGTCATGCTCGGCAAAGTCACTATCTTATTGTCACCCATCAGGGGCAATTAATAGCATTAGTCATGTCAGGAAAAGGAAGGCTCGTCATGATGGAGGCCTCGTCTCCGAGCCCTTTGCCTTTAGCGTTTAACGCACTAGCACGGGACTTGATTCCGGGTGTGTTGATCAATTGTACTGATCTGATATTGTTGTTGGATCTTGATGCTCTTGCAGCTGTTCCTAGCCGGATGGCCAGTCGAAGCAGTTATGATCAAAAGGTACTGTTGGAAAATGGGGCAGGGGAGCGGGACAATGACGAATGAAGGACGCCAGGCAGAAATACGAGCTTTTCTGTTGCCGTTGAACCTTGCTGACGCTGCAGGCGATGTGTTTTGTCTGTTCAGTCAGAATCAGGTCGTTGAGATCTTGGGGCGGCGTGCGATTCAACGAATTCCTTTTAGCCCGGCTTATTTGAAAGGGGTAGTGAACTATTTTGATCAGCTCTTGCCGGTAATTAATCTTGACGATCTATGCAACCGGAAACAGGCCATCCGTAATGAGGGATACCATCAACTTATGGTAATTCGAACTGGGGCGTTTGATCCCACTACCGGTGAACCTCTTAAAGCAGTTATTGCCACCAGCACCAAGGTGCGCATGGCAAAATTGTCTGCACAGGTACTTGCGACAACTTTTGTCGAACAGGAGGCGCCTGCTTCACTCAAGGCGACGGGCATGTTGCGTGGATATTTTCTGCGACAGTCCGATGGTGTCGCTCTGATCGATCTCAGTCAAGTGGTGCTGGGAACTTTTGGTGATGCTGATCAGGCGGATTGAAAAGTTAGAACACGGGATAGAGAGGTTTAAGGGATTGGTGGTAGAGCAAAGCGTTCTTGATAATCAGATCAGAGTCGTAACCAAGCGGATGGAGGGGGTGCGGTCCATCTCTTTGGGGTTCCTGGTGGCGACCGGTCCGATGGACGAACCAGGGGATCGGGGTGGCGTTGCTCATTTAACCGAACATCTGATGTTTAATGGTACAGGACGTCGTGATGCTGACGAAATTGCCAGGATGATGGATTCAACCGGCGGCCAGGTCAGTGGTTTTACCTCCAGGGATTATACCTGTTTCACCATGACCGTGCTGGATGATTATCGGACCTATCTTATCGATCTTATGGGGGATATTCTGCTGGATTCGCAGTTTGCCTATAATGCGGTTCAGCAGGAGAAGGAGACGGTTATCCGCGAATTGAGTGCGCAGCTTGATCGTCCAGATGTTTGTGCCCACGAACGGCTGAAAGCGCATATCTGGCAAAGGCATCCATTGGGAAGACCGATAGGAGGAACCATTGCGTCTGTAGCCGGGTTGCAGCAGCAGGATGTGCTCGATTTTTTCAGTACGAATTATCAGCCACGTCGACTGATAATCGCTGCGGCAGGCAACGTCAATCATCAGGATTTGGCAAACAATGTCGCCGACGCCTTTTGGATGATGAAAGATGACGGGCGGATCAGTTCAAGGCCTCCACGCCCTGCTTTTCAAGGTGGGGTAACTGTTGAATGCAAAGGCGTCTCTCATGTTTATTTTTCGATAGGTCTGAAAGCGGCTCCTTTTGCTGCCATTGAACGTTATTTGATCCATCTGCTTGTTGTTATATTGGGCGGTGGCTTGAGTTCTCGTCTGTTCAGGAAGCTTAGACAAGAATTAGGTCTGGTGTATGAAATCCATGCCGAATACCAGGCTTATCGGGATGATGGAGTGATTGTCATTGAAGGATCGACAACTCCAGAGTTGTTGCAGACGGTGCTTGCACAAATTTTTATTGAGATAAAGGGGATGGCACTGCAACTGCTGCCAGTTACTGAAGAAGAACTGTGGATTGCTAAAATGCAGCTCAAGGGCCAGCATATTATTGCTCAGGAAAATTCTCATACATGCATGAGCAGTTTAGCAACGCAGGCCTTTTATTTTAATCGGTTTATAGATTCAGAAGAGATCCTCTCTCAGATTCAACAGGTTGATCTGGAGCAGATGAACATTATATCAGCAAATGTTCTTCGCGGTGGATTGACTGATTCCGCAATATCCCTAGTCGGCCCATCATGTGAATCGGTGTGTAATACAACGGCTCTTGAGAAACTGCTTCGAGAGTTTCAATGAATCCTATACATACAACGAGTGGAGGAAAGAAATATGGCCTTGGACAGTATTATCAAAAAAAACTGGATAGAAATTCAGAAAAAAAACACAGTTCCGGTCAACGCCATAGGCGTCAAAATCAATCCAAAGGATGAGAAGACCATGAAGATCTGGAAGGAGGAAGGATTGGACACCTTCGTTAAAAAATAAAACGCTAGTGGTTGACCGGCAAAGCTTTTTCATCGCCCATGTCAGTATGGTTTTTAGTGATTTTCTTTACAATATATCGTCACTTTTCTGTACGGAAAGTGTGGCGATGATCGATCAATAATCGTCAACGACATTCTGAACAAGTTGAGTAAGGAGTCTCGGAGGTAGAATGGAAGAACAAAACAAACAAACAGGTGGGTTCGGCAACCCTTTCTCAGCATTGACTGATAGGTTTAACATTCAAGGCAAACTGATGTTAGCGTTCTTGGTCATGATTGTCTTGACACTTGCAGTTATTATTATTGCCACCATTTCACAGCGATTCGCCCAGAAAACTATCGATGAGTTGGTGCAGGTGCATGGTAAGATTGCTCGGTTAAGTCTTGATACCGATAAAACACTGAAGATCATGAATGGGTATGAGAAGGATCTTCTGCTTAATTACACGAAGATAGGTATCAAAGATGCTAAGACCGAGTATCTGAACAAATTTATTGCTGCCGGTGGTGAAGCGTATCAGAAATTGTACGATATCCAGCAAGTAACGCCCGATGCGCAGGAAAAGGAGGCTGCCCAGAACGCTATTGAGGCCATCAATAACTACCTGGCGGCTTTCATCAGCACGGTTAACATTCTTGAATTACGTGTTAATCCAGAATTTGGCGAGTTGTCTAAACTGCAGCAGACCGTTGATACCCTGCGGAAATCTGTGGGCATGATCGATTCATCAAGGATACAGATTCTTTTTCAAAACTTGCTGTATAGAATGCAAGAATATATCGTGCTCCCTGAGAAACCGACTAGTGACAAAGTTCTGGCTGAGACCAAGGCTTTTGTAGATAGTATAAAATCTTCCAATTTGGCTCCATCTGTTCAAACCAGCTTGCTCGGTCAGGTCGGAGATTTCACCAAATGGTTTACCGCAGTGACCAAGACCGATGAAACCATTAGAACCAAAATTCTAGCATACCAGGAAGCTGTTAAGCAAGCTGACCCGGTTATCCAGGCCTTTCTTGCTAGCGCTATTGCCAACGAGGCTAAGGCTGTTGACCGTATGGAAAAGACGGCCGGGCAGGTGCAGAAAATTGTAATCGGCGTGGGGCTCGCCGCTGTTCTCCTCGGTCTGTTGATTGCCTTTGGTCTTGCCAAGGGGCTAACCAAGCAGATCAACCATATCATGGATCTTCTCGGTGAAATGGGTATGGGCAACTTTACAGCCCGCACCGAGGTCGTCAGTAGCGATGAACTCGGCCAGATGGCAACCGCGCTCAATGCTATGCTCGATAACATCACCCTTCTTATTCAGAGCCAGGAAGAACGAGATTCTATTCAGGAATCCATTATGAAACTCATGGTTGAGATCAGCGATCTTACTCAGGGCGACTTGACCGCCCGAGCAGAGGTGACTGAAGATATGACCGGTGCTATTGCGGACTCCTTTAACACTATGGCCGAGCAGTTTGGTGATATCGTCCGTCAGGTTAAGACTGCAACTCTTGCTGTTGATGGCACAGCCTCGGATGTATCGAAATTGACAGTCGAGCTCGCCACAAAGAGTATCGATCAGACTAAACAGGTCAATTCTGCTATCCAGGCTATTAATGACATGGCTGAATCGATCCGCCAGGTATCTAAAAATGCGGCGAAATCTGCCGAGGTTTCGATAGCTTCGCGAGCTAATGCACGCGAAGGAGCTGAGGCTGTTGAAAAAACCAACCTCGCTATGGATGAGATTCGTGAGCAGATCAACGAAACCGCTCGATCTATTAAACGGTTGGGTGAAAGTTCGATGGAGATTGGTAACGTCGTTGAGATCATCAATAATATTGCTGATCGAACCTCCATCCTGGCTTTGAACGCATCCATTCAGGCCGCTATGGCGGGCGACGCAGGACACGGTTTTGCCGTCGTCGCCGAGGAGGTACAACGTCTGGCTGAGAGTTCAAGTAACTCGACCAAGCAGATCGATTTGCTGGTAAAAAGCATTCAGTCAGAAATCAAGGATGTAAGTAATCGTATGGATGAGAGTATCAGCAAGGTTGTTCAGGGGTCGCAGCTCGCTGACGGTGCGTACGGTAAACTGCAGGAGATCGAGTCAGTATCCAACAGCCTGGCTGATCTTATCGAATCCATCACCCAAGCTTCGGCACAACAGGTTCAGATGTCTGAAGGAGTTGTCGAGAACATGGTGGCAGTTGGTGGTGTTAGCAATGAAACTTCCCGCGCTTCCCAGGAAACGGCAATCTTGATGGACCTGCTGAACAAGACAGCTCGAGGACTGCGTGAGTCTGTTGAGGTGTTCAAAATCGAAAGTGTCCAGGCCGTGTAATTGATAAATATACATCCGTTGTTCATGACTTTACGTTTCTAATAACCAGGAGAAATATATATGCTGAAACAGCAAACCATGACCAGTCTGCTGGTGCTATTTTTTGCCCTTGTTCCTGCGCATAATCTTTTTGCAGCGGATGGAATTGTTAAGCTAGGTATTAGTACTAGTAAGAGTGGCAGTTTTGCCAATGTTGGAACTAGTACAAAGAACGGGGCAGAACTAGCACAACAGGAGATCAATACCGAGGGTGGGTTGAAGGTAGGTAATAAGGCGTATACCATTGAGTTGGTGTATGTTGATAACACTTCGAGCAGATCGTCAGCCACCGATAATGCCGTGAAGCTAATAAGTCAGGATCAGGTAATGGCTATTATCGGTCCCCAAAGCAGCGACAGAGCCATTGCCGTTGGCGAAGTCGCCAACTCTTTTAAAACACCTATGGTGACCCCTTGGTCCACCTCGCCTCTTACGACTTTGAACAGACCTTATGTCTTCCGTATGGCGATCTTGTACGATATTCAGGCAATGGCTACCACCAAGTTCGCAGCCAAGGAATGGAAGGCGGCAAAAGTGGCCATTCTATATGATGAAGTGAGCCCGTATCCTTCAGGGATGGCTAAGGCGTTTAAATCGACTTTTGAAGGTGTGAACGGACAGGGATCGGTGGTCGCTTTTGAAACGTTTCGGACGGGAGAGACTGATTTCAGCAAGCAGTTAAACGTTATCATGAATTCCGGGGCCGATTTTCTCTATACCCCGCAGCATTATGAGGAAGTTCCACTCATTGTGCAACAGGCCAAAAAGATGGGTTGGAAGAAGCCGATTACTGGTTCCAATTCTTGGTCAGGTGGTGACTTGATGGGGCAATGCGGAGATAACTGCAAAGGTCTCTTTTTTACCGGGAATTTTGCTGCTGGCGGCGCTAAGGGTAAATCAAAGGAATTTGTCGACAAATATCAGAAAGCCTACAATAAGGTACCTGATGAGGTTTCAGCGCTTACTTATGATGCGGTTAAACTCATCGCCCAGTCACTCAAGAACACCGGTGGATTGACAGGTAATCTTCTGCAGGATCGAACAAAATTGAGGGAGCAGATTGCTGCGACGAAGAAATTCGAAGGTGCCACTGGCACCCTGGGGTATCATGGCAACGGTGACCCCAGTAAATGCGCTGTCGTGATTAAAATTGATGAAAAAGGTCTGTTTAGCACCTATGAAACGGTCTGCCCATAATTTGTAAGATAAATTATCCTTAAGATAATGCTCATGGCGACATGCCAGTGAGCATTATCTTAAGTTTTTGCCTTAAAATTTCTTGTCTCCAGTTATAAAAAAGCCTGCCTATCTGTTCCGCGTATCTCTTCCCTGTTGCACAATTACCATTGCTGGCAGAATAATGAGGATGCCGATAATCGTTTTTAGAGGTGGCAAATCATGGTGCATGAGCCACTCAATCAAGATGATCAGCGGCGGATACAGGTAGGAATAAGCCATTACTCGGGTCGGCCCGAGGTGGAGAGTGGCCCACTGGGAGATGAAAAAGGTGATAATGGTGGTGAACACGGCAAGATAGGCGATGCCAACCCAGACTTTAGTTGGAATCGATGTCCAAGGGGTAATCGTCAATTTTGTACAGGCAAAGAGCAGCAGCCAGAGACAACCAGTCACCAGAATCCAAAAAGTCATCACAGCCATGGGCTCGCCACGGTGCAGGAGTTTGACTAGCGGCATGTACAGGGCCATCAATAAGCATCCCGCAAAAAAGAGCAGGTCACCATGATTGAGCTGCAACCTCAATAACTGCTGCACATCTCCTTCAAAGATGACCCATATCGCACCGACCATGGCAAACACCAAGGCTAGAAGACGATAGCTCCCCAATCGTTCTCTTAGAAGAAACCAGCTGTACAGGCCTGATATCCCCGGTACGGTCGTAAAGATTACGCCGGTATGCAAGGGCGTGGTGACACGAAGCGAGAGAAACATCAGCAAGAAAAAACCAACGAGTGCCGCACTGATGAGGCTATAGCGAAGGAGAGCGGCAGGGCCGGGATAGGCCAAGCCAAACATGCGGCCGACATAAGGTGCAAAGAGGAGGGTAGCCAACAGGAAGCGCACAAGAGTCAGAGCCACCGGATCCATGAAAGGTGTAATGGCCTTGCCCACTGTGAACGAAGTGGAGACAAGTATGGCGGAGATTAGCATGCAACCGTGAATAAACCAAAGCGGATAGGGGCGGCTCTGGGCGTTACAATGCATCATTGTAGCAGTTGCAGCAGGGGCTGGTGCAGCTTGCTGTTACTGGCGAGAATCTCCGGCAGAAAAGGGGAGTAGGCACCACCGGAAAAGTCACTGACGCAGCCTCCTGCCTCTTCAACCAGCAACCATCCGGCCGCTGTATCCCAGGGCTGTAGGTCGATTTCATAAAAACCATCGAGCCGTCCGCAGGCCACATAGGCCAAATCGAGAGCTGCGGCTCCGGCTCTGCGGATATCTCTGCCCCTGCTAATCACTGTTTCCAACTGACGCATTACGCCTGAGAGGCTTTGGTCGAGTTCATAGGGAAAGCCTGTGTCAATGAGTGCCTCAATGAGACGTTGCCTACCGCTGACTCTGATAGGGCAGCCGTTTAACCAAGCGCCGCCACCCTTGCTGGCACAGAACAGTTCGTCGAACATTGGTGCATAAACAGCTGCAACCAACGGTTTGTCTTGCTCGACAAGGGCGATGGACACTGCGAAAAACGGGAAGCCGTGGGCGAAATTGGTGGTGCCATCAAGCGGATCGACGACCCAGAATCGACTTTGTGATGCCTGTTTGTGAGTAGCTGTGGATTCTTCGGTCATGACAGGCAAGTCGTGTGTGTATGCCTCCAGAGAGGCGATAATTGCAACCTCTGCAGCTAGGTCAGTCTCGGTCACCAAATTGATGGTACCCTTCATCGTGATTGTATGAGGTTGATCGTAGCGTTGCTTGATTATATTACCAGCTGTCAGGGCTGCCTGGCAGGCGGCAGTCAGAAGTCGACGGTATTCGATATCGTTACACTCGGCTTCAGGTATTTGTATTCTGTCCATTTTTCGCTCTATTTTTGAGGTTAGAATACGACAGAACCACAGTCATTACGTATCCTGCCAGATCGACAGTGCACTTTTGTACACTTGGGAACGAGGAAGATCAAGGTCTTTGGCAATGCAACGAACAGCATCCTTCAGGCTTGAGTGGAGTTCGTCACGATACCAAAGGAGAAGGTCCTCAATATTGTCGGGTTTGTTAACTGAGGGGCTGTCAGCACCCTGTACAATCAGTACTAATTCACCTTTAACGCCGTTTTTAACGTGGTCATGGAGGGATGAAAGGGAACCTTGCAAGCATTCTTCATGGATTTTAGTTAATTCGCGAAAAAGTTGCGAGGGTCGATTACCAAGGACAATTTCCATATCGCTTAAGGTGGCGCGTATCCGATGTGGAGATTCATAAAAAACGAGTGTAAAGGGGAGGGTAGAGATGCTGCAGAGAAATTTCTGGCGTTCATTTTTATTCGCCGGAAGAAAGCCTCCGAAGAAAAAATTTGTTTGGGGCAAACCAGCAATAGAGAGGGCCGCAGCGATTGCTGACGGACCCGCAACGGCAACAATCTCGATACCCGCCGTCCTCGCCTTTTTGACCAACACGGAACCTGGATCCGAAATTGCCGGTGTTCCGGCATCAGAGACAAGAGCTATCTGTTTGCCCTCTTGCAGCATTTGCAGGAGTTGTTCAGCCTTTTCATGTTCTTTTTCTCTGTAGTAACTGGTCAGCGGTGTCGTGATGTGCAAATAGCGGCAGAGGTTTTTCGTATGCCGTGTGTCTTCACAGGCAATGAGATCAACGAAAGTTAAGGTTTCAATAGCCCTTTGACTAAGATCCCCGAGGTTACCGATCGGGGTTGCCACCACATACAATCGTCCTTTTTGAGCGAGGCTATTATTATCGGGAGAAACTTGGCGCATAATCAGAAAATTCGACCTTCAATTTTTTAATTTTCCAGTCCTCGCTCATAAATGCTTAAGCGTAGTTCTGTTTTCAATATATCAAGATAGCATCATTAAAAAAATCTCCATCAACTATCCTCTATTGAGATCTCGCCCGAACGAAGAAAGCCCCATCAATCATAGGATTGATGGGGCTTTTGTATA
>CAZSIJ010000025.1:0-56897 GCA_964607065.1 uncultured Desulfobulbus sp.
ACACGGTGTTATTTTGTACGTCCCGTTGTTTGTGAGTTTTTCAACAGCCTGCTAGGCGTTAAGCCAAAGAGATGTGTCGGCCCTTATTGCAGCTATCACCGTTCTGTCTATTCGATCGATGTTTCTCCAAGGGATTGTAAGGATTCTGGTCAGGTTACAATGTCCGTTTCTCATTCGGTAAATCAGGGTTTGGTCGATACAGCAAGACTATCCTTCCAATGACTTGTACCAGCGTAGCCTTAGTACCCTGTGCCAGTTCCCTGGCCGCCTCGTTCCGCTCCAACGGGCAGTTCTGCCCCAATTTAATTTTTATCAGTTCATGGGTCTTGAGCGCTGTCTCTGTCGATTTGAGTAGAGAGGAAGATAATCCTTCCTTTCCGACAAACACAATAGGATCGAGGTGGTGCCCTTTACCCCGCAACGATTTTTTTTGTCCGCTGCTCAGCACGATCACTGGTTCTGTTGATTCATTCATGGGGAGAGTTCCTGTTGAAAAATTCGTTTAATATGAAGAAATGGGTCAAAATCCAATCAACTGAATAAGTTGACTATGTGCGTTGAAATTAAGCTTCCATCTGTACTGGATCTGAAATCTGCAATGAAGGTTTAGATGGAGGCGTCTGCTAGTGGTTGTGGCCTGTGGGCATTTTCCTGCTGAGATCCCTGAAAATAAAAGAATAAAGGGGATTGCTGTGAACCAGTACAAACTTCCAAGAAGTCAGTGGGGGATAAATTGGGTTGTCTCACCAGGATTTTATGCAGCAAGCCAAACTCCAACCAAGCCTCGCCAGGAAGTTTCATTTGAGCAAACAGCAGGACCCAGGCGCCGACCTATATAACCAGTGGTCCTGGTGGTGAGCAAAATGGTGGGCATATTGCAGGATATTCCTTGTCAATAACCGGGGTTGTTTGGAGCGGATGATGATCCGCCTGCTTAGGCAAGGAAAGAGGATTTCGATCCGCTAGCAAAGAAAAATGGCCTCAACAGCAGTAGACAAACGTCGAAGTCTTAACCTTCTTTTTTGACGATCAATTTATTGCCAGTTTGGAGAGTGTTACTGCTGAGTTTGTTCCATTGCCGAAGATCTTGAGCTGTGATTTGAAATTTCTTTGCAATGTTCACTACAGAATCCCCATGTTTGACAACATACAAAGTCTGTTGTTTAACTTTCGATGGGGGGGGCGGGGAACTGGTTATGCTACGCTTTTTGGTGGCCTCAAGGGAGGGGATGTCAGTCGTCTCCTTGGGAACAGTTGCTTTTGCTATTTTAGTAACCGAGATCACGTCAGGGGCGGGACGATCAAGATGGATTGCTATCTTCTGTGCGTTTTTGACCTTGCGCAAGTCTGTAATTTTGTTCCATTGCATAATACTCTTCACTGGTACTTGGTACTGTTTGGCGATTTTGTCTAGAGTGTCCCCGGATTTTATCTGGTGCTGGACTGTCTGTTTATTGCCATTACTGGCTTTAGCCAAGCGATCCTCAGGACGTTCCCCTTTTTTCAAGAGGACATATTTTGTGGCGGTGGTGGGTATTTGAACATGTGACCCTTTCTTCAATTCAGCAGTTCGCAGGTTGTTTGCCTTTAGCAAGGTGGTTTTGCTGATATTGTACAAATTGCTGATCGTTGTCAGTGTTTCGCCATTTTTAACGGTATGGGTGGTGTAGGTTGTGGTCGTGATTGGATGCAATTTGTCGAGATTGCTTGCAACCAGTTCTTTGGTGCCCACGGGAATCCGTAGCGTATAATTCTTGTACTTTGGCGGGGTTTGATTTTTCTGTAGTTCGTTGTTCAGCGCGCGTAACCGTTTCACCGAGGTGTTACCAGTCACGGCTATAGCCTCCAGGTCAACCCCCCCCTGGACGTCAATAATCTCATATTGCTGAGGGGTTTGATATTTGATATCAGTGAAGCCGAATTTTTCGGGATTTCGGGCAATAAGGATAGCGGCAATCAACTTCGGCACATACCGTTTAGTTTCAAGGTAAATCCCCTCTGAATCGGCAATCTCCCAGAAATTTTCTGTGTTATAATTTTTGATAGCAGTTTCAATTCTTTTTTCACCGGCATTATAGGCAGCCACTGCAAGGTACCAGTCACCGAATTCAGTGTAAAGGCGTGTTAAATAACGAATAGCCGCCTTCGTTGCTTTGTCGGGCTCGCGGCGTTCGTCTACCCAAGAGTCAATTTTTAGGCCGTGGTTGCGACCGGTTCCCTCTATGAATTGCCAGAGGCCGGAGGCATCGGCAGGTGAATAGGCGGAGGGGTTGAAACCGGATTCGATCATCGCCAGATAGGCAAGATCCCTAGGTAAACCGGCCTTTTTAAACTCTTGTTGAATAGAAGGAATGTATTGGGTTGAGCGAGCCAACCAGATAGTGAAAGATTTTCTTTGTTTCCCTTGGAACAAATCAAGATAGAAGAGTACTTGTTTGTTAATGGTGACAGGAAAGTCGTATTGAGAAAGATTAAGTCCATCCGGCAGGGGAGCAAGAGACCCTTCCTTGGAAACGCCGAGCTGTTTGAGGGCCGCCAACTCCTCTTGCGCCGATATTTCGGGTTCCACAATGGTGGAAACCTCCTCGGCTTGGGAAACGATATCGGTCCCTTCGGCTCCCGGTCGTTGGTTTAGGCTGGATTGTTTGGTGTGTGGCGAACAGGCTGAAAGCGACACCAAAAGAAGAACAAAACAACAACGATAAAGCAGACCTGGCAATATTTTCATATGTAGTAGTAGGGTTTATGCAACCTTATATTGCATTGAAATGATATTGTATTCTCTGCAGCTAACACTAATTGTTGAACACAAAATTCAAAATTACCTTCTCTTTTAACCTTAATTTAAAATGAATGACAAGCAAAACTGTTTGATTCCGTTGTTTATTTCGAAAACAAGAATAAAATTTTATTACTTTTTTGTGCTGTAATGGTGTTTTTTCCGGTTTTCCGGAGGTTTCTACATTGAGAGAAACTGAGTTGGGTGAGGCGCTATAAATTATGATAATTTTTTATTGTAACAACTTTATTTTATTTAACATTTAATGTGTTTTTCTATTTTTCGTTCCATCTCGATATTCGATTTTGCTTTTTCCTGTAAGCCCAGGAATGGGTTTTGTCGAAAAGGCGACGTGTGCAATTAGAGACATCGAAAAAATAGGCTTTTTTTTTTCGGAATGTGCTAAGGCTGGTGGATATTATTCCACTGTGGATTCGAGTGATAACTATCTCCGGCATGTACGTTATCTTGCTGAATATGATTCATTGGTATAGAATGCTGTGGCTTTTGCAATGTATTTATCCACGATGTTTTTATTGTCACGATATATCAATTAACCAACTGAAATCATGTTAAAATTTTTTAAATACTGTTTTTTTTCTTTTTTGATTTTTTCATTGCTTACGGCCATGATTAGCGCGGGTGGAATTTACTACCTGGTAACAGCTGTCCATGGTCCAGAGATGGAAGAGTCGTACATTAACGATATTCTTGGCCGTGAAAGCCCGGTTTATTATCGTGACGGCCAAAATAAACTTGGGGTTCTTTTTGAGGGAATTCACCGGCAGTATCTCACCTATAATGAACTTCCTAAAAATTTCATTGATGCCCTGATTGCTGCTGAAGACAATCAATTTTTCAGACATTTTGGTTTGGATATTCCAGGCATAATTCGAGCTATGTTTGTCAATTTAAAGGCAGGTAAAATTGTACAGGGCGGAAGCACGATCACCCAGCAGACCGCCAAGAATTTGTTTAAACGGGAGTCGAGGAGTCTGCAGGCGAAGCTTAAGGAGTTGCTGTTTGCTCTGCGGCTAGAACGTAAGTTCAGCAAAGAAAAAATTCTTGAGTTTTACAGTAATCAATTTTTTGTCAGCGGTAACGGTCATGGGCTTGGGGTTGCCGCCCGTTATTTTTTCGATAAAGAACCACAGGAATTGAGTCTCCTGGAATGTGCTTTTATAGCTGGCAGCGTCAAGCGACCCAATTACTACAATCCATTTCTCAAGAAAAATGTCGGGGATGTCGAGCAAGTCAAGCAAAGGGCCAAGGAGCGGATTAACTATGTTGTTGGCAGGATGCTGAAAGCCGGCAAGATCAGCGAGGGTGAGTTCAACAATCTCAAAGCAAGTGAAATTGTTTTTAAGCAAGGGAAGATGGCCTTTGCTCAGAATACGGCTATGGATCTGGTCAAGGAAGGGCTAGGTGCACCTGCTATCGCCGAAAGCCTCGAAGAGAACGGCATCTCCAATGTCTCCACTTCTGGTGTGCATATCATCACATCGCTCGATAACGAAATACAGGGAAAAACTGTCTTTGCCCTTCGTCGGCAGCTTTCTCAACTTGATGTCCGGCTTCGGGGCTATCCTCGACCGCTTGTTCAGGCTGAATATAAAGCGCTTGAATATCCAGGGGACGGTGAATTTACCCCAAGTAAATTCGTTTTCGGCACGATTCAGGAAATAAGCGATACCACTGAACATGGGTTGAAGGTTCGAGTCCTTTTTAACGAAGGCTTGGTCGAAGGCGTACTCGATAATGCCGGGATCGGACGGTTGGTCGAGTCTCTGGCTAAATTTAACCGGAATGCCTACGCGACTCCTGGTCCGGCGGATAAGAAGGCGCTGCTGAAAGAACTGCAGAAGGGTGACAAAATATATGTGAGTATTCGTAGCGTCGACGACAAGGGAAAACTCCTTCTTGATCTCGAACGATTTCCCCAGGTGGAGGGCGCGGCTTTTGTCCTGCAGGAAGGAGCTATTCGAGGCATGAGCGGGGGGATGTCGAATCTTAATTTTAACCGGGCAACCAATGGCAAGCGGTTGATGGGGTCGACATTCAAACCTTTTCTTTTTGCAGCGGCACTGCAACTGGGCTGGAGTTCCGTTGACATGCTCAGTAATAGCCGGGATACTTTTATGTTCATGAACCGGCCTTATTCCCCGCAACCGGATCATGAAAGTCCCTTCAGTTCGGTTTCTTTGAGTTGGGCTGGTGTAACCTCTGAGAACGTGGCCGCCGTTTGGTTGTTGTACCATCTCACCGATCATTTGACGCTACCAAGAATTCGTGAACTGGCAGCGCAACTGGATATGGCCCCGAGAGTCGAGGGCAGAGGCATGGAAAATTATCAGCGTTATAAAGAGCGGATCCGTGACAAGTACGGCATTATTCTTTCTCGGGAATTGCTTGACCAGGCTGCTTTCACTAGTGCCGTCAAGGCGCTAAAACCCGATTTCCTTTTCGACAACCGGACTAATGAATATAATCAACTGGTGCGGTTGAAATACGATCCCAATTATCTTGGCTTGCGAGCGTTGCTCCCGTCATTTCTCTCCTATAAGCAGTCCATGCAAGCTTCAATGCGGCGGGTTGACCCTGATAGTGTTTTCGATAATCCGGGGCAGGTGACAGCTTCCTCCAGCGGTCGACTTGTTCGTGATACGAGTGACAGATTCATCTATACGTCGCGGCAGGTTTTTTCCCCTAATTGGGTTGAGATCAGGCCTCAAGAGGTTATTGATCGTCTCTCTTCTTTGGATTCATCCCAGGCCGAAGCCTTTTGGCAACAGGTTCAGATTGACGGAGTCGTAACTGCAGGAACCTTGCAGCAAGTGGAGGATCAGCTGCGGATAGAGCGGGAAAAGTATCTGGTCGATAAGCCCTATACTCTCGATATCCTTAGTGAGGTTCGTGATTTCCGGGTCATGCTCGGTTTGCAGTATTTGGTCCGGTTCGCCAAGGAGTGTGGGATCAACAGCAAGTTCGAACCGGTATTGTCGTTACCGCTAGGCTCCAATGTCGTCTCCCTTTCTGAAATTACGCGTATGTATGAGACGCTGGTCACCGGCAGTCGTCATGATACCGCGACTGCACAAAACCTTGCTGCTACAGAGGATGATAGCCGTTCGGATCAGGATGGCCTGGCCATTATTGAACGCATTGAAACTCCGGAAGGGCGGGTCGTGTATTCCCGGAAGGTTCTTAAAAAACCGGTACTTGATGCTAAAAGTTCAGCGGCAATCTGTAATATTCTCCAGAATACTATTCCTTACGGTACCGGAAAATATGCGGGTGAACGCGTTCGGCTCCATAGCAGCGACTCCGCTCGCGACAAGGTTTTAACAAAGATGAATCTTCCCTATCCACTCTTGGGGAAAACCGGAACGGCCAATGATTATCGCAACGCGGCTTTCCTCGGCTATGTGCCTGTGCTGTCCTCGGAGGGTCAGCCAACATTGAGTCTGCAGGGCGGTTATACGGTCGGTGTCTACGCGGGATATGATACCAACCTGCCTATGGTCAAAGGGGCCTTCCATGTCAGCGGTTCTCTGGGAGCTTTGCCGGCATGGACCGATATTGCACAGTCTTTGCTGAATACGGAAAAAATAGGTGACCGTCTCGATGCGGTCGATTTGACCTTCAACGGGCTGGCCTTGCAATATCCTGATGTCCAGCAAGTTTTTGTTCCGGTTGATCCCCGCCAAGGGGGCGCTGTCGTGTCCGGTTCTTCCGGAGCACGTCAAACGACACCTCCTTCCAGGCCAGCCAGTCTTAGCTTTGGGGAGATGACCGAAAGTGGTCGTTTTGAACCGGAGCGCATGTTCGCTCCGTTTTGGAATAATCATTAACAGCTGTACTCGTATGAGGTGCGCCGCCGGTTCGTAGTACCGGCGGCTGATCGCCCCCTGTCTTTTTGCCCTGAACCCTCCCTACTCTCCTTCATCTCGAAATCGTGATGTTTTTGCAGGATGCTAAAGAAAGAAATTGTCCAGAGCTCCTTATTTTGCTATCTTGTCGTCTGTTCCATTGGTGTTGTTCATCAACAGAATATATGCAAGGAAGATCTGTGTCTCTCGTCTGGGGTACACTAATTTTGTAAACTGCTCAAGTTGCATTCAGGGACTTTTTTTGTCTCATATCATTCTGCTCATGTACACCTCCTAACCCCTTGCCGGGCAATGTACGGTTAACATTAGGCACCGATCCCTTTGGTATTCGCATACTATAATTTTCCCTCAACTCTGACAATTTTTGATCACCATGCTGCTCTCTTCTTTTTTTGGATACAAACGACTGTCCTTTGTTTTTTGCCTATGTGGTCTGCTTCTTTCCGGCTGTGGAGCTGTCGGGAGCCTGATGAATGATTCCACAGATATCAACGAAAGACGCCAAGCCACTACTAGGCAAGGGGGCTCAGGTCAACCATCTTCCAAGGTCGTCCAGCGGGATCTGTTGACACCGGCGCTAACCTCGATCAACAACCGCATTTATACCTATGAACAGAAACTTGAGGAATGGAATGAGGCAGAGAGAAAGTTGGCCTCCTCGCCATTGCCACAGGAGAAATTGGATAAAATCAGCGAGTGTAAGGCGCAGTTGAACGATATCCTTACTGAATACAAAAATCTTCATAAACAACTGCTACAGCAAAACCGGGTGGATTCCGCTCAATTGCTGGCTGGAGATGCTCTTCTGCAACTCAACCAGCAGGATATAGACTACCTCGAAGGCGGCTGTAGCCGGTTACTCGTCGAATTGAAGACGACGACTCCTAGGTCAGAGGTCGTGGCAGCACCTGATCCTCAGATTAAGGCGGCCTTCGATGCTGCCGACTATGACCGGGTCACTGCCCTGTACGGGCAAACGGTATCGACACCTGGACTGATTCCCGCCTACGAGACGACTTTCCAGTACGGTCAGGCCCTGCTCAAAAATCATCAGGAGGCAATGGCGCGCAAAGTCTTTACAGATCTGCTTGCCCGTGTACGCCAACAAAAGGGGCAGGATGCCTTGCTCTTCCAGCTGATCCAAGTCTCCGGTGACCTGGATTTTAGCTGGGGATCTTATGACGAAGCACGCAGGCAATATGAAGAGCTTGTTCGTCTCTCCATGGAACGTGGTGCCCCCAAAGCGGAGTGGGCAGGGTTGCAGCTTGCCGGCTTGCAGTATGGAAGTGCGAAACCCGAGGAAATGAAGGAATACGGCATTCTGTTGAAAAATTATCTGGCCTTTACGCCCAAACGTGATGGCTATGCTGTGGCCGAGCAGGCGGAAAAATTTCTACTCACCTATCCGGCCTCGCGATTAGTTGCCAGCGTCAACATCATCGATAAAACTACACGGGAGCAGGCTGATGCCTGGCTGAACCAGGGAATCAAACGGATCGAAGCCCTGGCCAATGAACGTAAATCTCAGGAGTCGCAAACAGCGGTCCAACCAGCGGATCCTGTTACCCCCCCACAGCAGGGTGGGTTGGATGTGGTGAAGAGCACGGTATCTCCTGCCGCTACGGCACAGCAGCCCCCTGCTTTTGACGAAAAAGTCTTGCAGGAGGATTATAACAAGGGGCTGAAGCTTCTCGAAGCCAAGGAATATGATAAGGCTATTGAGGTCTTTACTAAACTTTTCAGGACTCCGTATGAGGAGAAGGCCCGTGTTCGGATCGAGGAGGCCGCAAAGTTAGGCGCCCAGGAAGATCGTCAGAAGGCAGCGGATCTTTTTGTCCGTTCGAGTGGCAGTCGTGATCCGGAAGCCAAGAAAAAGCTGCTGCTTTCCTCCCGGCAACTGCTTCAAGGTGTCCTGGTGAAATACCCGCAATCAGGGTTGACCGACAAGGTGCAGAAGAATTTGAGCCGTATCGAAGAAGAGTTGCGAGCCATCGATCCGACCCTTTTAACGGCACCACCCGCAAAAGGGGGAGCGTATGTGCCTCCGGCAACCCCAAAAGCTCATCCGCTGCCGTTGGTAAACACGCCCTGATGTCGTACTGGAGGCCGACCTTGCCGCCGCGATATTAAAAAATCGCAGTCGGAAACGATCTGTTACGCAAAACACGCAGGGTCTGTCAGCCAGTAGTTTGCCGGAGATAGGGCGTAATAGTAGTGATGTATTCCTCTCGCTTTTGTGCCATCATTAGGGTCTCTCCGTACTGATTTTTCAACTGGATCTCATCTGTCTTTCCTCGACAATAGAGTTTTCGTTTATTTTGCGATATTTCTCTCTTTCCCTCTCGAAAGGAGCGGAAGATATCTTCCTACCGTTGACAAAGAGGCGCATGTCGCTTACTTCTGTGGCAGCCTTCAACCTTGAGGCAACCTCTTTGTTTGATACAGCACGTTTGCCGGGAGCAGATGAAATGGTTGCAATAACATCAAAAAAAATCGATCTTGGTGGGTGTGTGATCCACTGCCTGGAGTGCGGCGATCCTGCGGGAGCTGCTGTTGTTCTCCTGCACGGAATGAAATTTCAAGCTGCCACTTGGCAGGACCTCGGTACCCTTGATCTTCTATCCGGGCTGGGTTTGCATGTTTTTGCCGTTGATATGCCGGGTTTTGGTCAGAGTCCGGTTTGCGGATGCGAACCGGTTGAGACGTTACTCCGGTTTGTTACCCAGCTCGGTCTGGATAGGGTGGTCCTTATCGGTCCCTCCATGGGGGGACGCATTGCCTTGGAATTTGGCATCCAGTATCCAGAGCGACTCGCAGGGTTGATTTTGGCAGGAGCAGTCGGTGTGGAAGACAATCGGAGCGGATTGGCTCGGATCGCCGTCCCAACCCTGATCGTCTGGGGTGCAGAAGATCAGGTCGCGCCACTTGCCAGCAGTGATATTCTCCTTGCCGGAATACCTCATGCTAAGCGTGAGATTTTTCCGGATGCACCGCATCCCTGCTATCTTGCCCAGCCGGATCACTGGCATGTATGCCTACAAATTTTCTTCAGCAGCCTAATCCCTTAACAGGTCAGTCCGTATATTTATGGCAAAAACTCTCATCATAGCCGAAAAGCCCAGCGTCGCCGCTGATATTGTCAAAGCGCTTCCCGGAAAATTTACCAAAGCCAAGACTCATTTTGAAAGTGACGACCATATCGTTTCTTTTGCCATCGGCCATCTGGTATCCATCGCCTATCCAGAGGAAATCAATCCTGATTTACACAAATGGACGCTCGATAGCCTGCCTATCCTGCCTGAAGACTTTCCTCTGGCAGTGCTCCCCGATACCAAGGTGCAATTTAACGCTTTGAGTAAATTGATTCGTCGGCGGGATGTTGATGTCATTGTCAACGGGTGTGATGCCGGCCGCGAGGGCGAGCTCATTTTTAAATACATCCTCAAGCAGGTAGCCAATCGTTCGGTGGACAGCAAAGTGATTCAACGGCTGTGGCTGCAATCCATGACCCTGGATGCCATTCGCGAGGGACTCAGTAAGCTCAAAGATAACAAGGAAATGTTGCCTCTTGAGGATACGGCCCTTTGCCGTTCCGAGGCGGACTGGCTCATCGGCATTAATGCCACTCGCGCTCTGACCTGTTACAATTCCCGTTTCGGTGGTTTCCATAAAACACCCTGCGGCAGGGTCCAGACACCGACCCTGTCTCTTTTGGTTAGGCGGGAGGCGGAGCGGCGGGAGTTCATTCCTGCTACCTTCTGGGAGTTGCATGCGCGGTTTAGTTGCGGTGCTGTCCGTTACGAGGGGGTTTGGATTGACCCTGCCTTTGCCAAGGATGAGGAACAGTCCCATGGCCGCCGCAATCGCATTTGGGAAGAGCCGCAAGCCGCGGATATTGTCACTCGCTGTCTTGGCAAGCCGGCTCGAGTGGAGGAAACTAGCAAAAAGGTAACCAAGGGAGCTCCGCCCCTCTATGACCTAACCTTGCTGCAGCGGGAGGCGAACAGCCGTTTCGGGTTTTCGGCCAAGAATACCCTGAATATTGCCCAGGCACTGTACGAGCGGCATAAACTGATCACCTATCCGCGTACTGACAGCCGCTGCCTGCCGGAAGATTATCTACCAACCGTCGAAAAGGTGGTGGGCAAACAACAGGAATGGCAGTATGGCCGGTTCGCTGCCGAGGCCCTAAAGAAAAAATATCTGAAAAAGGATAAACGGATCTTTGATAACAAAAAGATTTCAGATCATCACGCTATCATACCCACCAGCGGTCTGCCGAAAACTCTGTCGGAACAAGAACTGAAGATCTATCAGATGATCGTGCAGCGTTTTCTAGCCACTTTTTTCCCGGTGGCAGTCTATCATAATACCCAGCGGCTCTCCCTAGTTGAGAAAGAGACCTTTCTCACTGAAGGGAAGATCCTGGTTGAACCCGGCTGGAAGGCGATTTACGGGGCGACCAATGAAGAGGATGGCGAAAAGGTACTGCAGGCTTTGCTTCCTGACACTGCTGTCTGCTGCGATGAGATCGACAAGCAGGAACATCAGACCAAGCCACCGCCGCGCCTTAATGAGGCCACCCTGCTTTCAGCTATGGAACATTCCGGGAAACTGGTGGAGGATGAGGAGCTGGCTGAGGCTATGAAGGAGCGGGGGCTGGGGACACCAGCGACCAGGGCGGCGATTATCGAGAAGCTGATTAATGAGAAGTACGTTGTTCGTGAGCAGCGCGAGCTCGTACCCACGGGGAAGGCTTTTGAATTGCTGAGCCTGCTCGAGGCTCGGAATATCGATGTGTTGGCCTCGCCAGAAATGACCGGAGACTGGGAATACAAGCTCAATCAGATCCTGAAAGGGACCATGACCAGGGCGCAGTTTATGAAAGAAATCAGAGACATGACCAGCGTTATTGTCGACAAGGTCAAGCAGGGTGGCGGTACTGAGCGGCAGGAGGCCCCCTTTTCTCCGTTGGGCGGTATCCGGTTTTTTGAGACCGCGTCCGCCTTTGAATCTGCTGACAAAACTCTGGTGATCCGTAAGGTGCTCGGCGGCAGGGTGATGACGGGAGCAGAGGTCGTCGCCTTGATCGAGGGGCAGACTTTGGGACCGTTCGACGATTTTCGTTCCAAAAAAGGCAAGCAGTTTACCGCTTCGGTCAGAATTACCAATTCCAAAGTGGAATTTCTTTTTGTCGATTCGGCAGCCGAACTCGATCGCGACGAGATCCTGCAGCAGGAACCCTTGGGGATATCGCCCATCGATCAGACTAGAGTATTTGAAACCCCGGCAGGATATCTTTCGGAGTCGGCCTTGGACGGTGATCAGAAAAAAGGACTGCGGATTTCCAAAGTGATTCTTGGCCGCCATTTGGACCGCGAACATATCAGCCAGCTGCTGACCCATGGTCGCACCGAATTGATAGGCGGCTTCATTTCCAAGAAAAAGAGACCTTTTGACGCCTTTCTTCTGCTTGATGCCAAAGGGAAACTCGGTTTTGACTTTCCTCCCAGAGGGAAAAAAGGGGCGGACAAAGACGCCAGCAACGGCTGATTGCGAACGCCCGGCCCTGGAAACGTAAAAAATTTCGGGTGGCGGCAGTATTTGCGACAGACATAACACTAAACTGTCATTACACTACAGGCATGAGACATTTAAAAAAAGACTACACTGATAAAGAAGGAAGAGAGTTGGCGGCTGCCTGCGTCCGTATCGCCCTGGACACCAAGGCCGAGGACCTGGTGGTCCTTGATGTCCGCGGGCTGGCCTCATTCACCGATTATTTTGTGATCATGAGCGGACGTTCCACCCGTCATGTCCAGGGGCTTGCCGAAGCGATCTCAGAGGAGCTGCGCGCCAAGCGGATGAGCAGCAAACACAGCGAGGGCATGCGCGAAGGGTTGTGGGTCCTGCTTGATTTTGGTGATGTCGTGGCCCACGTTTTTTATCACGAAAGCCGCACTTTCTACGATCTGGAAGGGTTGTGGCACGATGCCCCGAAGATCGACCCGGAAGAATTGCTCGCCGGTGAACCGCAAGCATAACGAGCGAGGAGGCTTCCGATGCACCCGCCTGTACCGATAGTCTTAACCATCCTTGATGGCTGGGGCCTTGGCGATACCACGCCCACCAATGCAGTGTATGTGGCTGACACTCCGAATATGGATCGTTTGAGCCGGGACTTCCCTATGACCTCGCTCATCGCTCATAACGGCATGGTCGGCCTGCCGGAGGGCCAGATGGGCAACTCCGAGGTCGGGCATCTTAATATCGGTGCGGGGAGAGTCGTCTATCAGGATTACACCCGGATCAGCCGGGCCGTGGATTTAGGCGAGTTCGCTGCCAATCCGGTGTTAAACGGGGTAATCGATAGCGTGCGAGGGGCTGGTACCCGGTTGCATCTCTGCGGATTGCTCTCCGACGGCGGCGTCCATAGCCACATTCGCCATCTGATCGCCCTGATTGAGCTGGCGGCATCCAAGGGGATCGAGGAAATTCTGGTCCACTGTTTCATGGACGGTCGGGATACGCCGCCTTCCAGCGGTGCCGGCTACATGGAAGAACTGACCGCAGCGATGATCCGTATCGGCCGGGGCCGGGTGGCCACGGTTTCCGGACGCTTTTGGGCCATGGATCGAGATAAACGCTGGGACCGGGTCCAGAAGGCCTGGGATGCCATGGTTTGCGGCCACGGAGTGACTGCCGAGGATGCAGTCCAGGCGGTGCGGACTGCCTATGGTCGAGGCGAGACCGATGAATTTATTGCCCCTACCGTGCTGGTGAACAGCGATGGCGCCCCGGTGGGCCGGATAGCGGATGGGGATGCGGTCATCTTTTTCAATTTTCGCGCTGATCGGGTCCGGGAACTCTGCCATGCCTTTGGCGATGCCTCGTTTACTAGTTTTGATGTTAGTGCACGTCCCCGGCTCTTGCAGTTGGTGACTCTGACCGAATATGAGGCAGATTTCACCTTTCCCGTCGCTTTCCCCCCGGTGGCACTCACCCGTATCCTCGGAGAAGAGGTCAGTCGCCATGGCCGCCGTCAGTTGCGGATCGCTGAGACCGAGAAATATGCCCATGTCACCTATTTTTTCAACGGTGGCCTGGAGGTCCCCTTTATCGGGGAGGACCGGATTCTGATTAATTCCCCGCGGGACGTGGCCACCTATGATCTCAAACCGCAGATGAGCGCCGTCGAGGTTACCGACCGCCTGTTGCAGGTTCTGGCCGAGCAGGAAGCGGCCGGATCGCCGTACGATCTGGTGATCCTGAACTTTGCCAATGGCGATATGGTCGGTCACACCGGGGTGATGGCGGCCGCAGTTACTGCCTGTGAGACCGTGGATAGCTGTGTCGGCCGGATTCATCAGTTTGTCAGGGAGCGGGACGGGATCATGCTGATCACCGCCGACCACGGTAATGCCGAGCAGATGGTCAATCCGGAGACTGGCGAGCCATACACCGCACATACCCTCAACCCGGTGCCCTTCCTTTTGGTGGGCGAAGGGTACAGAAATAAGACGTTACGACCCGGCGGGGCTCTGAAAGATATAGCCCCGACCATCCTGACCCTGATGCAGTTGCCAATTCCCACCGAGATGGAAGGGGAGAGTCTCATCGTCTTATAGTCTGTAGGTATGTAGTCTCTAGTGGAAAGGAGTGGGGATAAAGGCCGTGTTCCAGTCTGAACATTGCCTCCTTTTTTGCCTAAAAGTTTACCCTGAAATCCTACAGCCTAACAACCTAATGCAAAGGAAAACGAGTATGCGCTATATCAGTACGCGGGGCGGGATTGAGCCCCTGGGGTTCAAGGATGCGGTGATGATGGGACTGGCCCGTGACGGTGGCTTGCTGCTGCCCGAGACCTTGCCGACCATTGATGCCTCTGTACTTGACCGCTGGCAAAACCTGCCCTACCAGTATCTGGCTCGCGAGGTGCTGTCGCTCTTTATCGACGATATTCCTGAAAATGATCTGGAAGATCTGGTTGAACGCTCTTATGCAAACTTTGCCCATCCTCAGGTAACCCCGGTGTGCAAGCAGGGTGATGTTTATATCCTGGAGCTCTTTCACGGCCCGACCCTGGCCTTCAAAGATGTGGCCCTCCAGTTGCTCGGTAATCTGTTTGAATATGTGTTGACCCGGACCGGCGGTTCCATGAACATCCTCGGCGCCACCTCGGGCGATACCGGCAGCGCCGCCATTGCCGGGGTGCGTGGCAAGGGCAATATCAACATTTTTATCCTCCATCCGCATGGCCGGACCAGCCCCATCCAGGCCCTGCAGATGACCACGGTCCTTGATCCCAATGTCTTTAACATCGCGGTTCATGGCACCTTTGACGATGCTCAAAGTATCGTTAAGCAGATTTTTAATGATCTTGCTTTCCGGGACGCCTATCATTTGGGTGCGGTCAACTCGATCAATTGGGCCCGGGTGCTGGCCCAGGTGGTCTATTATGTCTATGCCTACCTGAAGCTGCGTAAAACCGGCAGTAACAGCGTGGATTTTTCTGTACCCACCGGCAATTTCGGCGATATTTTTGCTGGTTATGTTGCCCGTAAACTCCTCCCGGCCGGCTGTATTCATACTTTGATTCTGGCTACCAATGCCAACGATCTGCTGACCCGGTTCGTTACCCAGGGCGATTATTCCCGCGGCCAGGTCATCGCCACCAGCAGCCCCTCGATGGATATTCAGATTGCCTCCAATTTTGAGCGCTATCTGTACTATCTCCGCGACGAGGATGGAGCTGCGGTCAAGCAGGATATGGACGGGTTTGCCGCCACCGGTGCGCTGGATCTCTCGGCCTTTAAAGAGCAGGTGGCCCAAGATTTTCTTTCACGTTCGGTTTCCGAGGCAGAGACTATCCAAACAATCGGCGATTTTTACCGGGAGCATGGCTACCTGCTCGATCCCCACACTGCGGTAGGGGTCAAGGCTGCTCTTGAACTCCGCGATCCGCACCGGCCGGTGGTTTGTCTGGCCACTGCCCATCCCGCCAAATTCGGGGCTGCGGTCGCCCAAGCCATTGGCAGCGAACCGACCCTGCCGCCTGCTCTCGCCGATCTGGCCAACAAAGAGAGTCGCTGCACCATCTTGGATGCCGATACCGGCACGGTTCGGGACTTTATTGCCCAGAACGCCTTGAAATGATCAACCGGCCTGGAGCCAGAGGCAGCGCATGATGGATACCATGCAACACCAGCAGGCCGTGGAGGCAGCGGTGGCTTTTCTCCGTACCCGTATTGCTGAGCCGCCGGAAGTTCTGATTCAGTTGGGCACCGGGCTGGGGGAGCTGGCCAAAGCAATGCAGGTCGAATGTACCTTGGCCTACGAGGAGATTCCCCATTTTCCCCGATCCACCGTGACCAGCCATGCCGGTAATCTGGTATTCGGCACGCTTGCCGGAAAGCGGGCGGCGATCCTCCAAGGACGCTTCCATTATTACGAGGGCTATTCGGCCCGTGAGGTGGCCTTTCCCATCCGGGTACTCGCCCTGCTGGGTGTGACCACCGCCATCATTACCAATGCCAGCGGCGGTCTTAATCCCACCTTCCGCCCTGGCACTCTCATGGTCTTTAGCGATCACATCAATCAATTGGGCGATAATCCGTTGCGCGGTCCAAATATCGACGCCTGGGGCCAACGGTTTCCCGATCTTTCCACCCCCTACGATCCCCAGCTCCGGCAATTGGCCCTGGTGTTAGCCGATCGGCTCGGCCTCTCGGAGGTGGCAAGCGGCACTTACGTCTGTATACCCGGGCCAAGCCTCGAAACTCCGGCCGAGACCCGCTTTTTACGGATGATCGGGGCCGATGCCGTGGGGATGTCCTCGGTGCCGGAGATCTTGGTCGCCCTTCATGCGGGTCTGCGGGTCCTGGGGCTCTCAGTGGTGGCCAATGTCAATGATCCCGACTGCTTCCAGCCCATCCTCATCGATGAGATCATTGCCGCGGCCCGCAAGGCCGAACCGCGACTGCAGCAATTGATCATCAATATTTTGGCGGAGTTGCAAGCATGAGCGAACCCAAAGCCGATCTCATTCTCACCGGTCAGTACCTGCTGACCATGGATCCCGAGCAAACCCTGATTGCAGGAGGTGGCCTTGCCATTGCTGGCGAAACCATCCTGGCAGTCGGCAAAGGTGATGAGTTGCTGGCGCGCTACCCCGGGGTCCCGGTGATCGCTGAACCCTATGGCCTGATTATGCCGGGCCTGGTCAATGTCCACACCCACGCCGCCATGGCCCTGTTCCGAGGGCTGGCCGATGACCTGCCGCTGATGCAGTGGCTGCAGGAATATATCTTCCCGAAAGAGGCCACCCTCACCGGCGAAGTGGTCTATCAGGCTACCCTGCTGTCGCTCTGTGAGATGATCAAATCAGGCACTACCTCGTTTTGCGATATGTATTTGTTTGCTGCTGACGTGGCCCGGGCAGTTGAACTGTCCGGGATGCGCGCCTGGCTGGGCGAGGTGTTGTACGACTTTCCCTCGCCTAATTACGGAACCCTCGAGAATGGTTTTGTCTATACACAGGCGTTGCTCGATCATTATCGCAACCATCCGTTGATCACGGTGACCATTGACCCGCATGCAGTCTACACCTGCTCTCCCGATCTGTTGACCCGACTCGGCGTTCTGGCCAGCGAGCAAGGAGCGTTGTATGTGATCCATCTTGCCGAGAACGAGGAAGAGGTGCGGACGTGCCGGGAACGATACGGCCGCACACCGGTGGCGCATCTCGAGGCATTGGGGTTGCTTGGCCCTCAGGTGGTCGCTGCCCATTGCGTTATGCTGAGTGAAGCGGAGATCGCCCTCTTGGCTCATCGGGGCGTCAAAGTGGCCCACTGCCCGGAATCGAATCTGAAGTTGGCCTCAGGGATCGCGCCGGTGGTGCAGATGCTGGCTGACGGTATCATCGTCGGTCTCGGCACCGACGGCAGCGCCTCCAACAATGATGTCGACATGTTCGGCGAGATGAACTGTGCTGCCAAAGTTCATAAGGTAGACAGGATGGATCCAACCGCAATGAACGCGACCACCACCCTGCATGCCGCCACTTTGGGCGGGGCTTCGGTTTTGGGCGCCGAGGACCGCATCGGCAGTTTGGAAGCTGGCAAAAAAGCAGATTGCATCGTCCTGGACCTGAACCAACCCCACCTAACCCCTATGTATAAACCGGTTTCCCATCTGGTCTATGCAGCTCGCGGCAGCGATGTCATCCATTCGGTGATCAACGGCCGGGTGGTGATGCGTAATCGGCAAATCCAGACCCTTGATGAGGCGGCGATCCTTGCCCGGATTAGGGAGATCGGCACAGGGTTTGCACGCTACCGCAATGACGGTTGACAGTTTGTCCGACGAAGTGCTAATATCAACCTTTCTTATTATTCTCTTTTAATTCTTCACGAGGTGTCACCATGTTCGGACTCGGAATGCCTGAGTTGCTCGTTATCCTGGTCATTATCGTTATTATCTTTGGAGCAGGCAAACTGCCGGAGATCGGGAGCGGTATAGGCAAGGGCATCAAAAATTTCAAGGAAGCCACCAAAAAAGAAGAAGAAAAGAAGGCTCTTGATGACGACAGGAATAAAGAGGCATAAAACCCCTGCTTTTTATCCTATCTGTTGCATAAATTAATACCCTGGTAATTGTTATGTTTGGACTCGGAACCCCTGAATTGGTTGTTATTCTCCTGATAGCTTTTCTGGTTTTCGGCAGTAAAAAATTGCCAGAAATTGGTGCTGGTCTGGGTAAGGCTATCGGATCTTTTAAAAAAGGACTCGGCGATATCGAAGATGCCGGAGTTGATTTGAAAACAAGCCTGCCTGGCGTAAAAGAGATGACAGCCGTCAAGGAACAGATTGATAAGGCCAAAGATCTCAAGGGCCTTCTTGGTAAGTAATACTCAGTTATACCTGCATCCGTAGTGTTTTTGAGCGATACTTTCCCATCATCTTGCCGATTGTCCTTTACTCTTGACAACCAATAGCCTTTTCAGTAAATGCTTTCCCTCTCAACCACGGTCATTTCTGTGATTTTGCAATCACAAAATTGTATAGAGATTGTATGTTTTTATATTTTCAATTCCTGGTTGCATCCGTCTGACCAAGATCGACCTTTCAGGAGCCGTTCATGTGCCGATTAGCCTTAAAAAGCGCAGATATACCATTTTCGCCCTATGAAGTTCTCACCGCTATGGAGGCCATGCAGGAGGGGTACGACGGCAGCGGTCTTGGATTGCTGCTGCGGGGGGTGGAATTTGAAGAATTCAAACTCAAGCCCCACCATGTCGTTCTTTCTGGCATTGCCCATACCGAGGCAGCCTTTCATCGGTTGACCGATTGGATGGGTGGCCAGGGATTTCAGGTCAAGTATGCCCATGAGTTTGACCGGAGGCCTGGATTGATCGAGGCCAAGGATCGGTTTAACTATTTGGTCCGAGTCTATAGAATGCCGGAAGCGTGGGCACCTCTGACTACGGATGAGATCGACGACCGACTCCTGCAGGCACGTCTGGCTATCCGCAGGGACGGCGACGCGCATGGCGGGGATATCACCGTTTTTTCGCTCTACCGTGACGCAGTAATGATCAAGGAGGTGGGCTGGCCGCTTGAGGTCGGTAATGCCCTTGGCCTGCAGGATGGGCGCATTAAGGCCCGCGTGGTCATGGCCCAAGGCCGACAGAACACTAACTACGGCATCAACCTTTACGCCTGCCATCCCTTCTTCATTCAAGGGATAGCCACCATGACCAACGGCGAGAACACCGCTTTTGTGCCGATCAAGGAGTGGTTGCTCGGCAAGAATATCCCCGGATACCTCGGCTATCACAGCGATTCCGAGACTTTCACCCATATTCTCCATTACATTACCAAGAAACTGAAGCTGCCGCTGGAGCTCTATAAGCACGTCATTACCCCTCTGAAAACCGAGGAGTTGGATGTTCATCCCAATGGTGATTTTCTCAAAGGGCTGCGCACTGCCTGTCGGCGTCTCATTATCGACGGCCCCAATGCAGTCATCGCCACTCTGCCCGATGAAACCAGCATGCTGGTGATGGATCAGAAAAAAATGCGACCGGCGACCGTTGGTGGCCGCCCCGGTGCTTGGGCCATTGCCTCGGAGATGTGCGGCGTCGACGCCCTCGTCCCGGATCGCGATCCTTCCCTTGATTTTCAGCCTATGCGGGAGCACACCGTCATTATTCCACCCGAGCGAAAGGAACTCATAGTATGGTCTCAGTTCGATCAGTTTACACTTCCCCAAGCAGCCTAACCTACCACGATCTTCCCTGGATTATTCATCACCGGGAGGATCGTTGTACGCTCTGCGGTCGTTGCACCTCTGTCTGTCCTGTGGGTGCCATTTCTTTGGCGTATCAACGCCAGCGGATGCCGAAGCTCGATATCCTCCAGAAAAAAAGGGGTAACGAATACCGGCATTTTACTGGGATTCGTCAGCACACCGTGGTTGAGAAGCGCTGCATCGGTTGCGGCATGTGCGCGGCTGTCTGCCCCAATGAAGCGATAGGGCCGCAGGCCAACACCAACGAAAATCGGTCCTCTTTTTTGCTCAATCAGAAAGGGGATTCCTATAAGCGGGGCGGCCGTCGCAACGCCACCGGCAAGACCGTGCTCGATCGTATCTCGTTTGGCCGGATTTCGATGCTCACCGATCCGGCGCTCGATGCTGGTCGGCATGAGTTTAACACCAATACCATTTTGGGAAGGGTGTTGCCGCCTGAGGAGTTCCTGCGCCGCAGGGCTGCGGGCGAATGGATTCCACCGACTCGGGAGATTTTTCCTTTTGTAATAGGGTCCATGTCCTTTGGCGCCTTGTCGCCTAACATGTGGCTTGGCCTGCTTCAGGGCGTGGCCTACTGCAACGAGGTTCTCGGTATTCCGGTGGTCATGGCCACGGGTGAGGGCGGCTGTCCGCCCTGGGTACTGAAGAGCCCTTTTCTTAAATACATAATTCTCCAGATAGCCTCTGGCTATTTCGGATGGGACGAGATTATCCGTGCCATTCCAGAGATGCAGTGCGATCCGGCGGCTATTGAAATCAAGTATGGCCAGGGCGCTAAGCCTGGAGATGGCGGACTCCTGATGTGGTTTAAGGTCAGCAAACTGATTGCCCGTCTGCGCGGTGTGCCCGAAGGGGTCGATCTGCCGTCGCCGCCGGTCCATCAGACGCTCTATTCCATTGAAGAGAGCGTTATGAAGATGATCCAGACCATGTCCATGGCTTTTGGGTTCCGGGTGCCAGTCTACCCAAAAATATCTGGTTCGACCTCGGCCAAGGCCGTGCTCAACAATCTGGTGCGTAACCCCTATGCTGGCGGTCTCTTGATCGACGGTATCGACGGTGGTACTGGCGCGGCCTATAACGTCAGTATGGAGGCTACCGGCCACCCGATTGCCTCCAATCTGCGGGAATGCTATCTTGATCTGGTCCGCCAGGGAAGGGAGAATGAGATTCCCCTCTTTGCAGCTGGCGGTGTGGGCAAGAACGGTAATGTTACCCAGAACGGTATGGCCTTGATCATGCTCGGTGCCTCCGGGGTCCACATCGGCAAGTACATCATGCAGAGTGCCGCTGGTTGTCTCGGCAACGAGATGGGTCGTTGCAATGTTTGCAATGTCGGCATCTGTCCTAAGGGGATCACCAGCCAGAACGAGAAATTATTCCGTCGTCTTGATCCCGACGATGTGGCGCAGCGGGTTGTGGACACTTTCATGTCCATCCGCACCGAGATGAAGAAGATTATGGCGCCGCTGGGCCGCTCCCAGAGCTTGCCCATAGGTATGTCCGACGCCCTGGGCGTTGACGACCAAGCCATCGCGGACCGACTGCAGATCGATTACATCTGCTGAGACAGGAATTCACCACCAGTAGCCTGAAATATTATGAGCGAAACAAAGCATACCATACTCACTGTCCGCGGCAAGGATGCCAACAACCAGCGAATTTCTTCCAAGGTTTTTGAAGAAGAGGTCCGAGGCGCAGCTGCGGTTGCCGATGAATTGATTCTCGAATCGTTTGGCCAGCACAATATTGGCCTGCGGCTCGGTACGGTTGACAAACCTCTCACTATCCGGGTCAAAGGACCAGCCGGACAACGGCTTGGCGGCATGGGCCTGAAAGGGGCGACCATCATCTGTGAAGGCTCCGCCTCCGACGATGTCGGTTACCTCAATATCGGTGCGGATGTCATCGTCAAGGGCGATGCCACCAACGGCGTCTGTAATGCAATGGCTGGCGGCCGGGTCATGATTGGCGGCTCCATCGGCGCCCGCGGCCTGACCATGACCAAATGGAACCCGGCGTACGAACAGCCTGAGATGTGGGTTCTGGGATCGGTGGGCGATACCTTTGCCGAATTCAATTGTGGTGGCCTGGCAGTAGTTTGCGGGGTTAACCCCAAGAATGCGGAGAATGTGCTCGGCTACCGGCCTTGTGTCGGCATGGTGGGCGGTAAAATCTTTTTTCGCGGCAAGACCGACGGCTCTTACTCCAAGACCAATGCCAAGCTGATCCCGCCGAGTGATGAAGACTGGCAGTGGTTGATAAAACGGCTGCCTGAATACTTGGAGAAAATCGATCGGTCCGCACTGTTGGCATCGCTCTCGGTGCGAACTGAGTGGAATGTGTTGGTGGCGATTACCCCGCAGGAGCGGGCTCTGATGTTCTCCGGCCCCATGCCGATGGCCGAATTCCGTAAGCGGATCTGGGATAAGGGCTTTGGTGGCGGTGATCCATTGCGCGATATCGCGCCGGGGCTTGAGCGCAGTCTGATCGGCGTGGTGGAAACCGGTGAGTTTCGTCGGAAAAAACCGTTCTGGAATAACCGGAGCAGTGCCGCTCCTTGCACCTTTTACTGTCCTATCCATATTCCGACCATTGACCGGTTGCGGATGATACGTGAAGGCCGTAACGAAGAAGCCTATGAGATGCTGCTGCGCTACAGCCCCTTCCCGGCCTCGGTCTGCGGCATTATCTGTCCGAATCTCTGCATTCAGAACTGTTCCCGGGAAAAAGTCGATTACAGCATTGACGCCTCGGTGCTCGGCAGGGCGGTCCAGAAGGTGGATCCACCTGAAGCGTTGCCGGCCACAGGCAAGAAGGTGGCCATCATCGGCGGAGGTCCTGCTGGTATGGGGGCTGCCTGGCATTTGGCTTTGAACGGGGTCGAAGCCCATATATTTGAACGCGACGCTGTGCTTGGCGGCAAACTGGCTCAGACCATTCCGTGGGAGCGTCTTTCCAAAGCGGTTTGGGAGACCGAGGTCGCTCGTTTTCTCAAGACCAAAAATCTTCACGTCAATCTCGGCGTCAACTTAACCAAAGATGCCGTTGAAGGGTTGAAAAATGAGTTTGATTATGTGGTGGTGGCGGTCGGTACCCATCAGCCCCGGACGTTGTCCTTCCCTGGGCACGAACGGGTGATCCCGGCGCTTGAATATCTCAAGGCCGCCAAAAGCGCCAAGCCCATGCCCACCGGTAAGCAGGTGGTTATTATCGGTGCCGGTAACGTCGGTTGCGACGTGGCTGCCGAGGCCTACCGTCTGGGAGCGGATCAGGTGGTACTGGTTGATATCCAGAAACCCCTGGCTTTTGGCAAGGAACGAGAAGCAGCCGAGGCCCTGGGGGCCACCTTCAAGTGGCCGGTTATGACACGGGAGGTGACCGCGGAAGGACTGGTCTGTGCCGACGGTATGGTCATCCCTGCCCAGACGGTCATTATTTCGATCGGTGATATCCCTAGTCTGCCCTTTCTGCCGGATACGGTGGATGTCGTCAAGGTGGGTGGTGCGTCTTGGGTCAAGACCGATGACGCCGGCCGGACCAGCGATGAGAAGATCTTTGCGATCGGTGATGTCGAGCGGCCGGGTCTGGCGACCAACGCCCTGGGGGCGGGTAAACGGACTGCGGAATATATCTTGGCCACGTTCAAAGGAGAGACCTGGGTGCCGTATCGGCAGCAGTTGATCCGCTACGAAGACCTGACCCTTGCCCATTACGATCCGGTCACGGACCGCGGGGCTACCGAGGATCAGCAGGCGGCTCGTTGTTTGAGCTGCGGATCCTGCCGCGACTGTCATCTCTGCGAGACCATCTGCCCCACTAATGCCATCACCCGGCGGGACAAACCTGCCAGTCCTGACGGGGTGGATTATGAATATGTTTCCGACGACAACAAATGTATTGCCTGCGGTTTCTGCGCCGATACCTGCCCCTGCGGTATCTGGGTGTTGCGGCCCTTCTGAGACGGGACCTTCTCTGAAAAGAGAAAAGCCCTTGATCGCAATGCGGTCAGGGGCTTTTTTTATTTCTTCATAAAACGGAGCAGGACCTTATACTTCTTCCCGTCAAGATCCTTGGGGAGAATGGTACTGTTGGGGATTAGCAGGGTCAGGACCCTGCCATTCTGTGGGTCCTGACGGAACTGTTTGCGCCGCTCCTCGCCCAATGGTTCTTGAATCCGTTGCCGGGGCTCGCGGATATTCAGCAGTTCCGCTTCCACCGGGGTACCGCCGGCGCCAGGTTTGTTGACGGATGATCCGGGCGGTGTCATTGCACCAATAATAATATCCACCATATTTTTTCCTCCCTGAAATTAAGGCGTTGTGTATTGTATCGGCCTTCTCTTTGCTTTACGTTACTTTTTTCATGTTTCGGATGGTAGAACCTTCCAATTCCAGCAATGTCTGTTTCATCGTCAGGCCGCCGCCGAAACCCGTCAGTTTGCCACTTGTCCCGATCAGTCGGTGACAGGGGATGACGATAGCAAGGGGGTTGGCATGAGCAGCCCCCCCGACGGCCCTTGCTTTGTGCCGTCCGCCGACCTTTGCCGCTAATTCGCCGTAGGTGCGCGTCTGGCCGTAGGGGATGGTCTGCAGTTGTTGCCAGACCTGGAGTTGGAAAGGTGTGCCATGGATCGACAGGGGTAGTTCGAAGAGCTCCAGGGTGCCGTCGAGGTAGGCGAGCAGTTGCCGACTGGCTTCATCGAGCAGCGGATGGGCGGCAACATCCACCCTAGTGGCGGACACGGCTGCAGGTACAACCTCTTTCGGAAAGGAGAGGGCGCAGAGGCCGACTTTATCGACCATCAGGGTAAAGGTACCAAGGGATGTGGAGAGTGAGGCAAAAAAAGGCATAACGCATTTCCAAAATTAAGAGAAATGATGTTTAACCGGCTGCGTTTACGGTGGTGCGTTCCGGTCGTGATCACGGATGGCATTCAGCAACCGTGTTTCTACATGGGTCTGCTGACTGAGTACGGCTCCAGCCAATTGGTACAAATTTCCAAGGTTGGCGGTCTCAGCGCTGTCGAGAATGCTTTTGCAATTGTAGTTCAGGCAGAAAATTGGTTTGACCAAAAAAAGGCATCCTAGCTCGCCAAGGAAACAGCAGTTCTCGTCCTCAGTGTTCCGGCTCTGCACCTGGATGCCTAGGAGCAGGTTGATGAGGAGTAAGAGCGCGTCGGTATTATTAGCCATATAGGCGCTGCAGCATCCGCCGTTGTCGCGAGTGGCGCAGAGGCTACAGAGACTGCCCAGGTCCATGGACTGCATGTGGTCGCCAAGAGCGAAAGCGCGATGTTGCAAGAGATTGAGTTCCTCCCGGAAGAGGGGCGACGAGGCGGTCAAGCGGACAGCATGGCGCGTATAGAGTGTTCGGGCCACTGTCAGTTTTTCGGCGACCGTTCCACTGTAGTAGGTTTGGAGATCAAAGGCAGCCTGGGTTGTCATAGGCGAGGGCTTATTTGCTGGTTTGCTGCATGAAATTTTTCCACACTGGCGCGGCAGCATGCCCACCGGTTTCGCCTTCACCCAAGGAGGTGTTGTGGTCATGGCCGATCCAGACTCCGGTGGTCAGGTCTGAAGCAGAACCGATAAACCAGGCGTCGACATAGTTGTCGGTAGTCCCGGTTTTGCCGCTGGCTCCGGGGATGCCAGCGGCATTTTTCCCGGTGCCCCGTTGGACCACCTGGGCCAGGACCGTGTTGATCCAGGTTGCGGTCGCCTCGGAAAGGACCCGTTGGCCGTCGGCCTGTGGCCAGGGGGTTACCCGGCCATCCCGGTCGCTGACCCGGGTGATGCCCACCGGTGCGTGGTACATCCCCTGATTGGCAAAGGCTGTGTAGGCCGCAGTCATTTCCAGGATGGAAACCGGAGAGGTGCCAAGCGCCAGGGTCAGGTCTGCTTGCAAAGGTGCGGTGATGCCCATCTTCTGGGCATGGCGGATGACGCGCTCAAGGCCGGTCTGCTGGAGGAGCCGGACGGCGACCACATTGCTGGAACGGACCAGCGCTTCGGTCAGGGTCAGAGAACCCTGATATTCGTTTTTGAAATTTCTGGGATGCCAGACTTTGCCAGCCCCGCTGGGCACGGAGATCGGGGCATCAACGAGCATGGTTCCCGGCGAAATTCCCTGTTCCAGTGCGGCAGCATAGAGCAGGGGCTTGAAGGCTGATCCCGGCTGTCGGTTGGCCTGCAGCGAACGATTGTACTGGTTTTCATTGAAATCGGCACCGCCGATCATCGCCCGAATCCTGCCGCTGGCGGTATCAAGGGCGATTAGTGCCCCTTGGGGCGTGGGCTGCCCAGGATGACGCTGGGCCACTTTGCCCACGCCGTCAAGGATCGCTTGCGCAGCTGCTTGTTGCAGTCCTCCCTCAATGGTCGTGGCTACGGTCATCCCTTTCTGGTAGAGATCAGCCTCGCTGTACCTGGAGAGCAACTGTTGGCGGACATAGAGGGCAAAATAGCCGTTGATCGATTTGCGCCAGTCGCCGGTCAGTTGCAATCCCTGTTCAAAGGCGGCCCGAGCCGCTTCGTCGTTGATAATGCCATCCTCCGCCATCCGGTTGAGGACGTAGCGTTGCCGGGTCCTGGCGGCCTCTGGTTGCCTGATCGGTGAATAGTTGCTAGGAGACTGCGGCAGACCGGCAAGGATGCTGATCTCCGCAAGCGTCAACTGGCTGGCCTTTTTGCCGAAGTAGGTTCGGGCCGCAGCCTCGACCCCGTACGCCCCTTCACCCAGGTAAATCTCGTTGAGATAGATATAGAGGATATCTTCTTTGCTCAGCATCCGCTCTAGACGATAGGAGAGGATGGCTTCGGCAATTTTGCGTTGATAGCTTTTTTCCTTGGAGAGCAGTAAGGCCCTGGTGACCTGTTGGGTGATGGTTGAGCCGCCCTGGCTTTTGCGGCCGGAGCGGAGGTTGTTGAATGCGGCTCGGAAGATTGACCAGCCGTCGAGGCCTGCATGCTCCCAATACCGGCTGTCCTCGGCAGCGACAAAGGCCTTGGGCAAGAGGGGGGGCATTTCGGCATAGGGAATGACCATCCGAAATTCCTTGGCAATGGAATCGATGGGGCGGTTGTTGCGGTCGAGGATAAGGGTTGCCACTTGCGGGCGGTAGTCGCCAGCCGAACGGATATCGGGGAGGCCCATAAACCAGGCCAGGATCACGCCGATCAATAGGGTGACGGATCCGGCCGTACAGAGCAGCAGGATATTGAGATGGCTCTGGTCAAGGAGCCAGCCGCGAAAGGGCGGTGACTCAGGGAGCAGTTCTGTTTTTACGGATGGTTTGGTGGACAAGAACACGAAGAAACGGTAGTGTTGATTTCAAATAAGAGGTGTGCACCTCGCTCCGGAAGATGCTCAGGAAAAAGGCGATCGGCGTCTGCCGACCGTGCATCTTTTTTGTGTTGTTACCATGATTTCAGCAATTCAGCATCTTTAAAGAAATGACGGATACTGCTTAATTTTGTCTCGAATACGGATTCTTTCAGAACAGTTAGCCAACCAGATCGCCGCCGGAGAGGTGGTCGAGCGGCCGGCCTCGGTGGTCAAGGAGTTGGTTGAAAACAGCCTGGACGCCGGTGCGACCCGAATCGATATTCATATCGAAGGCAGCGGTAGCGGGTTGTTGCGGGTTGCCGATAATGGTCTGGGCATGGATGGTGACGATGTCCTCCTCTGTATCGAACGGCACGCCACCTCTAAGCTCCAGAATGAAGGGCAGTTGGCCGCCATCGCCACCCTCGGGTTTCGCGGCGAGGCCATCCCCAGTATTGCCTCCGTTTCCTGGATGACCATCCTGTCACGGCCTCGTGAACACGACCTTGGCACTCGGGCCGAAATTCGTTATGGCAGCCTGCAGGCGGTGCATCAAGATGGCTGCCCTTGGGGCACGGTGTTTGAGGTGCGCCATCTTTTTGGTAATATGCCTGCTCGGAAAAAATTTCTCAAATCAGCTCGTACCGAGATGCATCATGTCGAAGAGGTGGTGAAGAATCAGGCCCTGGCCCATCCGCAAACCGGGTTCAGTCTTCAGATTGACGGTAGGGAAGTGCTGACCTATCAGCCGGATGCTGATCTGGAGAGCCGAGTCCGCGAGGTCTTCTGCTACCGGGGCAAGCTGCTGCCTTTGCACCAAGGCTCGGCGGCCGATTCCGGGGAGCTGGGGTTGGAGGGCTATCTGCTTTTGCCCGAGATGGCTCAGGCCGGAAATGCCCGGCTACGGCTTTTGGTCAATGACCGGCCGGTGCAGGACGCAATGATCCGCCATGCGGTGAGCGAAGGATTGCAGGGTTTTCTCATGAAAGGCTATCAACCGGCGGGTGCTGTGCTGGTGACGATTGCACCCGACCAGGTGGATGTCAATGTTCATCCGGCCAAACGTGAGATCCGTTTCCGCAAAAGCGAGGAGGTTCACCGTTTTATTGTCGACCGGGTGGCGCGTGCCATAAGCGGCTATCAGCAGACCTTGCGCACCAGTATCTTCACTCCGGCGCCGCCACGACAGGCGATAGAGCCGGCTTCCGAAGGGCTGCGATACCCGCAGCCGGCAGCAATCCCAAATCAGGCACTGACCACCGCTGAGCCGGTTGGCATCCAGTCTCGATTACCGGCAATGTCGGTGGCCAGGCCCCCTGTTAATCTTGTTCCGGAACCATCGGCTCAAGACGCTGTCCCCGAGTCAGCCCCGTTAAGCCCGTCGATCACTCCAACCCCTAGCGAGGATTTTTCCGGCCTGATTTTGATCGGCCAGCTTTTTTCCCTCTATCTGTTGTGTGAAAGGGATGGTGATTTTATCGTTATCGATCAGCATGCGGCGCATGAACGGCTCATCTATGGCCAGCTCCGCCAGGGGTATCTGGCGGCCAGGATGCCCCGGCAGGCGTTGCTTTTTCCGGTGACCGTTGAGCTGTCGCCGGTCCAGGTGGAAACCCTGGAACAGCGACAGGCCGAGATGGCAACTCTCGGGTTTGAGGCCGATTTTTTTGGGGATACCACCTATGTGATCAAGAGCGTGCCGGCAGTGGTCAGTCATGTCGAGCCCGGGGCATTGCTGCGGGAAATCCTGAACGGCCTCAGGGGGGCAGCCCTCTCCGACGTCGCCCAGATTATTCCCCAGGCGGTTGATCAGTTGTTGGCTTCCATGGCCTGCAAAGCGGCCATCAAGGCGGGTAATCGTCTGCAGCCGGTGGAGATGCTTAAACTCTTGCAACAGATGCAGGCAAGTTCGGTTTTTTCCCACTGTCCCCATGGCCGTCCGGTGATCAAAACTTTTTCCGCTCAAGAGGTGGAAAAATGGTTTCATCGCCATGGCGGCTGATTAGACGGTAGTCTTTTGGATTGGAGTCTGTTAGGTAAGCGACCCAGGGGGACGGCTTGAACCACTCTCGATTGGGATAAAAAAAGACAGAAAAAAACACATCCAGACCATCCACCTGGAATGGTTTGGATGAACGCAGGTATTAGACATATGAAGATACAAACAATTCGGATCAATACCCCTGAAGGGCAGCAGTGCCGACAATCATTGCGCAACCGCTTTGCTGAAGTCGATGGCGGCTGTCAACAGACGGTGGCCGCTATTCTGGCCAGAGTTCGGCAGGAAGGCGATGCGGCAGTGCTGGACTACTGTCGTCAGTTCGATGCGCCGACCATGACCGTAGAGTCCCTGCGGGTGAGCTCTGCTGAGTTTGCCCAGGCTGAGCGGGAGGTTGATGACGACTTCCGCGAAACCCTGCGTTTTGCCGCAGCTCGGATCCGCAGCTTTCACGAGCGCGAGCTTGAGGATTCCTGGATGCTGACCCGTGAGGATGGCACCATCACCGGTCGGATGGTACGGCCTGTTGATTCCGCTGGTCTCTACGTGCCGGGCGGCAAGGAGGGGTCGACTCCCTTGGTCTCCTCAGTGCTGATGAACGGCATTCCCGCCCAGATTGCCGGGGTGGCGCGCAGGGTAATGGTGACCCCGCCGAACCCAGAGGGGGGCGTCAGTCCGGCCCTGCTGGTTGCGGCAAGCGAGATTGGTATTACCGAGGTCTACAAGGTTGGTTCCGCCTGGGCCATTGCCGCCTTGGCCTATGGTACGGCCACCATCCCGGCGGTGGATGTGATTGTCGGTCCGGGCAACCAGTATGTGGCTGAAGCCAAACGTCAGGTGATGGGCCGGGTGCGGATTGACATGATTGCCGGTCCCAGCGAGGTGCTGATCGTGGCCGATGAAACGGCCGAGGCCGCTTTTGTCGCCGCCGACATGCTGGCCCAGGCCGAGCATGATCCGCAGGCCCTGGCCATGGTGATCACCACCAGCGAAGCGTTGGCAGGTAAGGTGGTTATGGAACTGGAAAAGCAGTTGCCGCTGTTGCCGCGAGCCGATATTGCCCGTGTCGCGCTTAGGGATCGGGGGTTGATTTTGCTCGCCGACAACTTAGAGCAGGCCATTGATCTTGCCAACGAGATTGCCATCGAGCACCTGGAGTTGCAGATCACGGAGCCTTGGCAGTGGCTCCCCAAGATTCGCCACGCCGGGGCAATTTTCCTCGGTCCCTGGACGCCGGAGGCGGCGGGTGATTATGTCGCCGGCCCCAACCATGTCCTGCCGACCATGGGCACGGCCCGGATTTCGTCGGCCCTTGGGGTTGAGACCTTCTTAAAGAAAAGTTCGATCATCTCCTATTCGCGCCAGGCCCTGAAGGCGGACAGCGTCCATATCCGGCGGCTGGCTGACCTGGAAGGCCTGACGGCTCATGGTAATTCGGTGGCGGTGCGGGTCGGTGACCGATAAACGCAGGCTGCTGCAAGACGGGGCTGGACAGCTGGAGATTGCTTTAAGCGAAGACGACTTGGACCGACTGCTGATCTATGTTGCCGAGTTGGCAAAGTGGAGCCAGCGGATCAATCTGATCGCCCGCGACACCCCGGAACTGCAAATTCTGGAAAACCATTTCCTCGATTCGCTCACCCTTCTGTCCCTGCTGCGGCAGCATGAGCGAGATTCGGTGCATCTGCTTGATGTCGGCAGCGGTGCGGGATTTCCCGGTCTGGTGCTGGCCGGTGTCATGCCTGAGGCCCAATTCACTCTGGTGGAACCACGACAGAAGCGGGTCACCTTTCTTCGTCACGTTATCCGTACCCTGGGACTGACCAATGTCGCAGTGGTGGCTGATCGGATTGAAGAGCATGCAGCAGCCTGGCAGGGAAGGTTTTCTTACATCACCAGTCGGGCGGTGGCGGAACCGAGTGTTTTTTTGCCTCTGGTACGACCTCTGGTCACCCCGGAGGTTAAGGTAATCCTCATGCTGGCCCACGAGGAGGCACTGGCCGGGGTTGAGGAGGATGTATCCGGCCCTTGGCAGATCGTTGCAACGAAGGCGATGCATTTGCCCTTTTCTGGGGCTCCCCGGTTGCTAGCAGTGGTACGCACTTACTGACACTTCTTTCTGGAATAATTGCGGTCAATCTGGTAGTAACAAAGTTTTTCATACTCCATTTTAACAACGGATATCCTCCGTTTGCATACGAGGCAGACTATGGCACACAAGATTGCAGTTTTGGCCGGTGACGGTATTGGTCCGGAAGTGATGGCCGAAGCCATCAAGGTGTTGGATGCGGTTCAGCTGAAATTCGGTTTTTCGCTCAGCTACACAACTGCCGATGTCGGCGGCATTGCCATTGACAATCATGGCGAGGCCCTGCCGGAATCAACCCTGAAAGTTTGCGAAGCAAGCGAGGCCATCTTGTTTGGCTCGGTGGGCGGACCTAAGTGGGAAAATCTGCCCCCGGCCGAGCAGCCGGAGCGAGCGGCGCTGTTGCCCCTGCGCAAGCATTTTGATCTGTTCTGCAACCTGCGTCCGGCCAAGGTGTTCAAATCGCTGGCTGCAGCCTGTCCCCTCCGGGCGGACATTGTCGGCGATGGCTTTGATATCCTGGTGGTGCGTGAGCTGACCTCGGGAATCTATTTCGGCCAGCCCAAAGGGCGGGACGGCAGCGGCCCTGATGAACGAGCTTGGGACACCAAAATCTACAAAAGATCCGAGATCGAGCGCATCGCCCGCATGGCCTTTGCAGCGGCCCGCTTGCGCAATCGTAAGGTCACCTCGGTGGACAAGGCTAACGTCCTCACCTGCATGGTCTTCTGGCGCGAGGTGGTCAAAGAGGTGGCCAAGGAGTATCCGGATGTGGAAATCAACCACATCTATATCGACAACGCCACCATGCAGCTGGTACGCGACCCGCACCAGTTCGATGTCATGCTTTGCGGCAACATGTTCGGCGACATCATCTCCGACGAAGCTGCCATGCTGACCGGCTCTATGGGCATGCTGGCCTCGGCCAGTCTCAATAGCAGCAAATTTGGTCTGTTCGAGCCGGCCGGGGGGTCTGCGCCCGACATCGCCGGGCAGGGGATAGCCAACCCGATCGCCCAGATCCTGTCGGCAGCGATGATGCTCAAATACAGTCTCGGTCAGGAGCAGGCAGCCAGCGCCATCGAGGCAGCAGTTGCCAGTGTATTGGATAAAAAGATCATGACCCAGGATATTGCCACACCCGGTGTCCCCCCAGTTTCGACCGTCTCCATGGGCGATGCCATTGTCCGGGAGATTCTGGCCGCATAGCGGGCAGCAAGGAGGGAAAGGCATGTCGAGAAGAAAGAACCTTGTTCTGATCAGTAACCGATCTGCTGCACGGTTGGCCGCTGATGTCGCCAGGGAACTCGATATCCCGCTGACCGAGATGATCACTCGGACCTTTGCCGACGGTGAGGTCTATCATGCCTTTCCCCGTGACATTGCCGGTCACGATCTGATCATCCTCGCCAACACCACGGATGATACCGCTCATCAGGAGTTGATCGACCTGATCGCCGGGGCGCGCTACTGGAATGCCCTGTCGGTCAATGTGGTTATCCCGTATCTGGGGTATTCGACTATGGAGCGGGCCAAGCCCGAATCCGGTGAAATTCCCAAGGGGATCACTCGGACACGGCAGATTTTTCGGGCGCGACCTGATTATGTCGCCTTTATCGACCTTCATTCGGAATCGGTGATGCATGCCCATACCGGTGAGGTCCGCATCCGTCACCTCTGGACTGAACAAGTGGCTGTCGAGATGATTCGACAGCTCAACCTCGAGAACATTGTCCTGGTCTCGCCGGACTACGGGTTCAGCAAGCGGGTGGCGCGTCTGGCCGGGCTGCTCGACTGCCCGCATACCGCTGCCAACAAGGATCGTTATGATGTCGATCAGACCATCATCGGCCAGTTGTCCGGGGCGGTACGAGGGCGGACCGCCATCATCTGCGACGATATGATCCGCACCGGCGGCTCCATGTTGCAGACGGTAGACCGCTGCTATCAGGCCGGGGCTGTGGGGGTGATGGTGATGGCCACCCATCTGGTCCTGGCGGGCAATGCCAGAGAACGGTTTGTCGAAAAGGGTATTAGCTGTATCATTGGCGCCGATACCTATCCGGGGCGGGAGAGCGACGGCCTCCTGCAGATCTACTCGGTAGCCCCGGTTATTGCCGAAGAGTTGAAGAAATATTTTCGTATTCAATAATATTTAGGGATTTCTTGTAATTAACAGCGGAAGGAAGCTATGAAAAAAGTTGGAATTGTTGGCTGGCGTGGCATGGTCGGCTCCGTGCTTATGGAGCGGATGCGGCAGGAAGGGGATTTTAATGGGTATGAACCCCGGTTTTTTTCCACCTCGCAGGCCGGACAGGGGGGGCCGACGGTCAACGGCACGGTCTATGAACTGCTCGATGGGAGCAAGGCTGCCCTGCTCAAGGAGATGGACATCATCGTCAGCTGCCAGGGCGGCAGCTATACTGCCGAGATCTATCCGCAACTGATGCAGCTGGGCTGGCAGGGCTACTGGATCGATGCCGCCTCCAAGCTGCGCATGGATGCAGATTCGATCATCGTCCTTGACCCGGTCAACCGCAAGGTCATTGATCAGGGCTTAACCAAAGGAATCAAGAAGTACATCGGCGGCAACTGTACAGTTTCCCTTATGCTGATGGCCTTGGGCGGACTGTTCGAACAGGGTTGGGTCGAGTGGATCACCAGCCAGACCTATCAGGCCGCCTCCGGAGCCGGGGCTAAGAACATGCGGGAGCTAGTGGGCCAGATGCGGTTGGTTGGCGAAAATGCCGAGCACCTGCTGGATAATCCCTCGACTATTCTTGATCTTGACCGCAATGTGGTCGAGACTCTGCGCAACTCGTCCTTTCCCATTACCAATTTTGGGGCGCCGCTCGCGGGCAGTCTCATTCCCTGGATTGACACCCTCATGGACAATGGCCAGACCCGTGAGGAATGGAAGGGGGGCGTCGAGACCAACAAGATTCTGGGGATCACCGACCAGCCGATTCCGATCGATGGCTGCTGCGTACGCATCGGCGCCATGCGCTGCCACAGTCAGGCCTTCACCATCAAACTCAAGCGGGATATTCCGATGGCGGAGATCGAGCAGGTCATTGCTAATCAGAACCAGTGGGCGTACCTGGTGGCTAACACCAAGGAACAGACCCTGAAGGAACTGACCCCGGCTCGTGTTACCGGTACCCTCGATATTCCGGTGGGCCGTCTGCGCAAGATGAACCTCGGACCCGAATATCTGAGCGCCTTCAGTGTCGGCGATCAGCTGTTGTGGGGTGCTGCCGAACCGGTCCGGCGGATGCTGAAGATCGCGCTGGAGCATTTGGGATGAAATAAGAGTGCTGGGCGGCCCTATTTTTGAATGTAAACATTAAAGCCGCTTCCCTTTTGGGAAGCGGCTTTTTTTTCTACTCTTTGGAAGGAAGGCAAGGGGAGGCTTCCAGAGATTTTCTGCATTGAGACACGAGAGGTTTGCTCAGCCTCCTGATCATTCCAGAATCGTTTCCTTAATCGAAAAAGATTCTTTTTTACAGGAACCTATAAATTGTTTGTCAATCAAGGGTATTCCTAAGGGCAGATCGTTTCTGTTTTCAAAGTGAATGTACACGGAGCGGACTTGTCCGGCCAAACGGGTTTATCCACCTTGTCGGAACACTCGGCGTCTTCGAAGAGTCCCCTCCTGCCGTCACCCGTGCAAACCAGGATGATCCCATCCACGGTCCCACGCACGACCAGACCCTTATAGGATTCGAGCAAATTTGGATCAAAGGCGGTTGCCCGTCGCACCAGTTCCTGGTCATCAAGCGAAGCAGCTTCCCCAGGATTGATTTTGGCAAACCGCATGACGGCACGCGCCAGATCAGTGGCTGTTGCCGCCAATGGCTGCATCTTTTCATCTGTGTAGCAGCCTTTGGCGCAGGCGGAGGTAGTGAGGAGAGCAATCCCGCATAGGAGGGTAGCGGTGGTCCTTCGCAAAAAGGTGATGGAAATAATCTTGAATGTCTTGTCCATAGGTGGGTCTCTTAGCGTCTGTGTGCGGAGGCGGTATCAGGACTTGATAAGTTTTTCGTCCCAGGGCCAGAGCTGTAATTTTTTACTGGCGTTATCGATACCGGTGTCCAGGCTCCAATCGCCAAAAACGGTCAAGTGACGGGAGCCGAGAGTGGTGTCGCTTCCGAACATATCATCGGATAACACGCTCCAGGCTTCAAGGATATGGCCGCGTGTTTTCTCGAAAATTGCCGCAAAGGAAGAAGGGTGGCCGCAATCTTGCGGCTGCTCGAAGTCGGGACTCTCCGGATTGTTTGTATTCTTGACATTGGCACTGGTAGGAACTTCGACATCGGCAAAAAAACTCGGATCAAGCTCATCACTGGCAGGATAGGCCAAGGCACCGCTGGCCATGTGGCGGCCAAAAACCGGAATCTTACGTCCGACCTCGGCCAGGTCGACCAGTTTGACAAAGAAGGCATGCCATTTGTCGATCTGGTCGTCATGGATATGCCGAGGGGGGTAGGCCTTTTCCAGGCAGGTCTTCCAGAGTAACTCCACCTCGTCATTGAGGTCGATAGCCGTGCCACAGGACCTGATCTCGTTCTTCATGTTATCGGAAACGTGAAGGTCGAGTCCGGTGATCTCTTTGTAAATCCACACGTCTTGGTTCATCTCGCAACGGCGGTGATCTTCCTTGTGTAATTCGTATTTGCCGACCCGGATGTTCACCACGGGGTGTATTGTGACATCGGTGATGATATGTGAGACGAAGCCCAAGAGCCAGGCGAATTGCTGACGCCACTCCTGGGCATCCGGTTGAGCGAGGCGTGCCTGATAAAGAAGCGGCATGGCACATTCGACCATCTGGTCGGTCCTGCCCTTGTGCATGAGATCGGCCCAGTCGGCATCAAGACCAAGGTAGGGATAGTCGGGGCTGACACCGCCGAGATAGGTAAAACGCCCCCAGTAGTCGAGCACATCCTGCAGGGCAGGGATGCGCTTTCGTCCTTCTCTTAAAGCACTGCGGACCAGTGTCAGATGTGTATATCCACCCGCCATGTCGACTCCTAAAGGATAAAAAAAGGACAGAATGAAAAGCGGACCAGTTTATTTTTTTACGTTCTTGCCCTTCTCTTCCTTACTCTCCGCTTTCGGCATCGGGGCATATTCAATTGGCACCCATGCGTAACTTCCCTTGCTCTCGGCCCGGACATGGCCGATGCCGGGGAAAGGCAGGTGCATCCCGGCAATGAGCGTTTTACTGGCCGCCATCATTTTCAAGATGCTTTTGCGGGAGGCTATGGCTTGTTTTGGGTTGATATCGAACTCCATAGATACGCCCGGGTGGGCAAACTGGACGGAATGGGCATGGACCAAATCCCCCCAAATCAACAACTTTTGCCCTTTAGATTCAACAGCATAAGCAGTATGGCCCGGTGTGTGGCCGTGAGCTTTAACGGCCTGGATGCCTGGCACCAGCACACTCCCGTCTTTGAAGGTTTTCCACTGGCCGCTGGCCAGATAAGGCGCCGCAGTGTCGCGAGCCTTTTTGAAATTAGGCTGGATGTGAGCAGGCGCGGCATCGGCGTTCTTTTGCGACAGCCAGAAGTCACTTTCCGTCTGAGAAACCCAAATCGTCGCCTTCGGGAAGAGTGGCTCGCCGCCGGCGTCGATCAGCCCGCCGATATGGTCACTGTGCATGTGGGTGATGATAACCGTATCCACCTGACTTGGATCATAGCCGGCATCCTTCATGTTCTGCAGCACATAGCCGAGTGTGGGGCGGGCCATTTTGGCGGCACCGGCATCGACAAGCACTAAGTTGGTGCCGGTGTTTATAAGGTAGGTGTTCACTGACGTCTGCATTTTGGGGTTGCCCACAAACGTACGGGACAGGAGGTGACCCAGCTCGGTTTCGTTGATGTTCTGCAGCACCTTTGTATCATGCTCGGTGAAACCATCCTGCAGAGCGGTTATCTCAAACTGGCCCAACTGGATGCGATAATAGGCGGGCACCTGGGTCGGTACCTTGGGGACTTCAGCATGGGCGCAGGGGGAGAGATTAAAGAGGAGGATCGCCCCGAAAGCCAGGGCGAGTCGGAAGTGATGCAGCATACTCGATCTCCTTGTGGGAATGTGATCAGACGAATAATACCCGGCGGCAAAGGTACAGATACGACGCGGATCTGTGTTGCCTGCCTCGGGATAGGTCATACGGTTTCTGTGGATTCGATTCAGTTTGTAGCGCGGGCTCTTACCGCAAAATAAAACCGAGCGCCTTCAAATCTTTGGCCCACGGTCCCCAGGGGCCTGACTGGAAAGTGGCAGTCATATGTTTGGGATGATAAAGGACCTTGGCATCCAGGTCAAGATGGCATTTGCGATCATAATTAGTATGGCTGATACGTAGCGTCCAGGTGCCGTCCTTGTTGGCTTTGACCTCTTCGACATAGACCGGATGGCCGGTCGGCATACCGCGCCGGGAATTGACATCCAGCACCATCACCGAACCTGCTGCCGGGATAGAGGTGGTCGCCCTGTTTTTCTTGGCGCAGGCAAACCACTGCACCGGGCTGGTGTCTCCCATCTTGCAGGTCTTGATACCCGTGCGGCAGCGGGCATAGATGAGACTTTGCGGCTGGCAGCGGCCGGTTGTCTGATGCACTTTCTTTTTTGAGGCAGTCACCATCTTGCCCGTGGCCTTCTGGCCTTTCTTTTTTGTGGCTTTTGCCGCAGAGCGGGTTGGGTGCGATGCTTTTGTGATCGTCACTGTTCCCCCCGGTTGCAGGTGGAAACAGCTGGCCCGCTCACGCTCACTTTCTTTGATCGTGCGTGCATCGGGGCAAGCCGCAGTGCGGCAGTCTTGTTCAGACTCCATCGCGGTGTCGCCTGGAACACTGTTTTTCTCGTTCTCAGAGGAGGTGGATTGTTGCTCCAGTAGGGGCGGCATTGGAGCCAGGCCAGCGGTTGGTGTTTTGGCACAGCCGGCAATGAAGAGCAGAAGGGTGCAGACAGTGAGGAACCGTAACGAGAGAGAGGTGATTTTCATTTCTATTCCCTAAGTCGATAATGGTTTGGTTCAGCGGAGGCTGCCGTCGGCCAGGGTGAGGCGGTGGTCCATGGCGGCCGCCAGTTCCATGTTGTGGGTGACCATGACCACGGCCAGCCCAAGATTTTCACTCAATTCCCGCAGCAGGGCAAAAACTCGGTTGCCGCTGGCGGAATCGAGGTTGCCGGTGGGTTCGTCGGCCAGCAGCAGGGCCGGTTCCATCACCAGGGCCCGGGCCAGGGCGACCCGCTGCTGCTCACCGCCGGAGAGTTCACCGCTCCGGTGCTGCAGCCGCTTGCCCAGGCCCACTTGTTCGAGAAGTCCTTGCGCCTTAGCCTTGACGGCGGAGCGCGCCCGTCCGTTGATCAGGCCGGGCATCATCACGTTTTCGAGTGCCGAAAATTCAGGCAGGAGATGATGGAACTGAAAGATGAAGCCGATGTGGGTATTGCGATGCTCAGCCAGGTCGGGCTCGTTTTTGCTGGTAAGTTCGGTGCCGCGGAAAAAGAGTTGGCCGGAATTGGGTTGGTCGAGGGTGCCCAGTATCTGCAGCAAGGTCGTCTTGCCCGAGCCTGAGGCCCCGACAATGGCGGTCATCTCTTTGGGACGTACAATCAGGTCGACCTGTTCAAGTACCGTGATGGTGTCAAGGCCGCTGCGGTACGATTTGCACAGGGCCGAGGCCTGGAGAAGCGGTCCGTTATTCATAGCTGAGGGCCTCTGCCGGGCGGATTCTCGAGGCTTTCCACGAGGGGTACAGCGTGGCGGCCAGGGTAATGAGGATGGCGGTGACGGCGATTATGGTCACTTCGAGCGGCACCACCTTGATCGGCATGGTTGCCATGGGGTAGACATTGCGCGGCAGTTCGATGAGATTGGAGTGTTTGAGGATGGCGCAGAGTGCCAGGCCGCTGCCCACTCCGAGAATCGTCCCGGCAACGCCGATGACCATACCCTGATAAAAGAAGATCCGCATGATCGCCTTGGTGGTGGCCCCCATGGATTTAAGAATGGCGATATCCCGGTTTTTTTCCATGACCACCATGATCAGGGCGCTGATGATATTGAGCGCTGCCACCAGGATGATCAGGTCAAGAGCTATGAAAATGCCTAACTTCTCCAGTTTGAGGGCTGCAAACAGGTTCTGGTTGAGCTGCATCCAGTCGCGCGCCGAGTATTCCCTGCCCAGGGACTGCTGGATGGCTGCAGCGGTCCGGTCAGCCTGGTCGACATTCTTGATTTTCACCTCTATGCCGTGCACACCCTGGCGCAAGTCGGTGAGGCTGCGGGCCGTCTCCAGGCTGATGAAGCCCATGGTTGAGTCGTACTCGAACATCCCGGTTTCAAAAATTCCCACCAGGATACAGGTCCGGATTTTGGGCAAGACGCCCATGGGGGAGAGCGGCCCATTGGGCGAGATCAGGCGCACCTTGCTGCCAACCCCGACCTGTAGCTGCCGGGCCATGTCGCGGCCCAGGACAATAGCCGGGATATCTTGGGGCCGGTCGAGATCCGTGAGTTGTCCGGCTGTCATTTTTTGGCCGATACTGAGCACCCGCATGGCCGAGGGCGTGTCAATGCCGCGCAGCACCACTCCGGTTGAATGGGCAGCCGAGGTGATCAGAGCCTGTGCGTAAATGTAGGGAGTGGTCGCTTCGACTCCCGCCGTAGCCTCGATTTTGCCAGTGACCCCGGCAGTATCGGCGATGGCTCCACCGTGACGTTGCACCAGGGCGTGGGCGTTAACGCCGATGATCTGATCGCGCAGTCCTTCGGTGAAGCCCGTGAAAACCGACAACACCACAATCAGGGCCATAACGCCGACCGCAACACCCAGGATGGAGATGATGGTGATCAGCGAGATGAATTTCTGCTTGCGTTTGGCCCGCAGGTAGCGCAGGCTGACAAACCATTCAAAAGAGGCCATGGGCAGTGGATTACTCGCCAGTTTCCGCTTTCATTTGCGGGAAGAGGATGACATCACGAATCGACGGGGCGTCGGTGAGGAGCATGACTAATCGGTCAATGCCAATCCCCTCGCCGGCAGCCGAAGGCATCCCGTATTCCAGGGCGCGGACATAATCGCGGTCCAAGACTGGATGGACTTCGTCGTCAGTGCCGCGCTCGTCGATCTGTTTTTGGAAACGCTGTCGCTGATCGATGGGGTCGTTGAGCTCGGAAAAGGCGTTGGCGATCTCCCGGCCGGTAATAAAGAGCTCGAAGCGGTCAGTGACGGAGGGGTCTTCCTCATTGCGCCGGGCTAGTGGTGACACCTCGGTCGGGTAGGAGGTGATGAAGGTCGGGTCGATCAGCCGTTCCTCGACCAGCAGCTCGAAAAGTTCGGTTTTAGCCTTGCCTGGACCGGCTTCAGGTTGCAGCGCGATCCCTTTTTGTTTGGCCAGGGCCATGACTGCGGCATCGTCCTCAAGGATGGCAGGGGCGATGCCGGCAATCCGTTCGAGGGCTTCATCCATGGTATAGCGCTGCCAGGGTGGGGCCAGATTGACAGGGGTGCCCTGGTAGGTGATGTCCATGGACCCTGTGACCTCGTGGGCCAGCCAGGAGATCATCTCCTCGGTCAGGTCCATGAGATCGTGGTAGGTGGAGTAGGCCTGATAGAATTCGAGCATGGTGAATTCCGGATTGTGACGGGTGGACAGGCCTTCGTTGCGGAAATTCCGGTTGATCTCGAAGACCTTTTCGAATCCGCCCACCAGCAGTCGCTTGAGATAGAGCTCCGGGGCGATGCGCAGGAATAGATCCATGTCCAGTGCATTATGGTGGGTCTTGAACGGTTTGGCAGTCGCTCCGCCAGGGACCGGCTGCATCATCGGGGTTTCGACTTCCATGTAGCCGCGGTTGTTGAGGAACTCGCGCACCAGCCGGATGATCTCCACCCGCTTTTTGAAGATTTCGCGCGCTTCGGGGTTAACGATCAGGTCGACATAGCGCTGGCGATACCGGGTCTCGACGTCGGTGAGACCATGAAATTTCTCCGGCAGCGGCCGCAGTGATTTGGTGATCATCTGCATGGTGGTGGCCTCGAGCGACAGCTCTCCGGTCTTGGTCTTGAAGAGTTGCCCTTCGATACCGACGATGTCGCCGACGTCCCATTTTTTAAAGAGATCAAATACCTCTTCACCCAGCAGGTCACGGCGGGCATAGACCTGGATTCGACTTTCGGCATCCTGGAGATGGAAAAAGGCGGCTTTGCCGAATTTGCGCATCGACATCACCCGGCCGGCAACGCGGTAGGTAATGCCGCTGTCATCGTGCGTCTCCGCTGTCAGGGGCTCGCCCTGAGGCAGGATAGCACTGATCGGCTGGGGATTTTTGAAGGTGTTGCTGAACAGGTTGACCCCTGCTGCAGCCAGGGAGTCTGCTTTTTCACGGCGTTGCTTGAGAAGATTGCTTGTTGTTTCCATGTAGGTTTCTGGGTGAATAAAATTATGCCGGGAGCCCTGCTCGCAGATCGAAAGTTTGGTGCCATTCTGCGTGCAAGGAAAGGATATGGCGACGTAGGAATAAACAATTCAAAATAGTGCGCGCGTCTGCTGATGTCAATTCCTTTCAAGGAAAGCGACAGATTCAATGTGATGGGTTTGGGGAAACATGTCCACGGGGGTTATCTGTGTGAGCCGGTACCCCCCGGTCGTGATCAGGCGGAGATCGCGGGTCAGGGTTGCCGGATCGCAGGAGATGTAGATAATTTGCTGCGGCTCGAGCTGAGGCAGGAGCGTTGAGGCTTTGCCGAGTCCTTGGCGGGGTGGATCCAGCAGGATGCAGTCGAATTTTTTATTGCGGGCGACCGATTTCTTAAGGTGCTGCTCAACATCGTCGGCGATGAATTGGGCCTGCTTGAGTCCGGCTTCGCGGCGATTGTGTTCTGCCCAGAGGATGCTTCTTTGGTTATGTTCAACACCGGTAACCTGGGCGCCGATCAGCCCTAGGGGGATGGAAAAATTGCCCATGCCGCAGAAAAGATCCAGGGCTGTAAAAGGAGTGAGGCTGGCCCTTAGCAGGCCGAGCGCCAGCTCGATCAAACGGTCGTTTTGTTGGGCGTTGACCTGGAAGAAACAGCGATGATCCCAATCGAGTTGGTAGGTGTGCCCATGAATGGCAAAGAACTGTGATACTTCGGTGACGATGGTGTCAGCACCTTTGACGCGACCGGGTTTTTCGTGTTGGATCAGCACCTGGTCAACCAGGGCAGCCAGCTCACTGACCAGGGCGGCATCATGGGCTGGCGGCAGCGTCAGGCGTGGTCGGAGCACGAGGATGACCCGATCGCTTGCCGGGCAGTTGATCAGCTCCAGGGAGGCAAAAGAGTCCTTTAAGCGTTGCGGCCAAGCATCGGCAACCAGGGCGCCGATGACCCGGTTGATCGATTCGGTGGTCAGCAGGCAGCGCTGGATAGGGACAACCTGGATGCTCGCCCTTTGATGGAAACCAAGTCGTCCTGTCGGGTCGAGGTGCAGTCGCACCCGATACCGGTAGCCGAAGGGAACGGGTGAGGGTAGGGTGGCCGCGAGTTGGCCTGCAGGGAACTCCAGGTGGGCACGTTCCAGCGCTTCAAGCAGGATCTGCTGTTTGTAGTGCAGTTGTGCCGGGTAGGAAGCGTGTTGCAGGTCGCAGCCGCCGCAGTTCTGGTAATAGGGGCAGGGCGGCTCAATCCGTTCCTGGGCTGCGTTGAGAATCCGTACCAGCTGTGCTTCTTTATACCCTTTGTGCGCTTTGGTTTCGCGGACCACCACGGTCTCGCCTGGCAGGGTCGCGGGCACCATTATCACCATGCCGTCCGGGAGCGTGCCCAGCCCTTTGCCGCCGGCAATGATCTTTTTAATGACAAGTGTATGTTCCATTTGTACATTGTAGCAGTTTAATGCTACTATATTCAAGATATGATTGAAGAAATAAGCATAGATTCAAAGGGTGAGTGAGCGTGGGCACACAGGCCAGGGCCAAAATTCTGATTGTTGACGATGAACGGGTGCACCGGTTCATGTTGCGGTCTCTTTTTGCTGAGTGGGGTTGGGACTCTGAGGAGGCGGATGACGGCAGCACTGCTGTCGCCGCTGTGCACAAGGGGCCTTTTGACGTTTTGCTCATGGATGTGCGTATGACGACCATGGATGGCATGGAGGCCTTGAAAAAAATTCATGTGATCAATCCGGCCATTCCGGTGGTCATTATGACCGCCTTTTCTTCGGTGGATTCTGCTGTTGCCGCCATTAAGCAGGGGGCGCACGATTATTTGACCAAGCCGCTTGATTTCGATCGGCTGCGGACCACGTTGGAGGTGGCCATGGGCCATCGTCAGCTGGAGGAAGAAACGCTTGAACAGGGGCAGCCTTTTGGCGACGAGGGTCGGATTATCGGCAAGTCCGCGCCTATGCAGGATCTCTGGGATTTGATTGTGCATGTAGCCCCGACCGAAGCAACAGTGTTGATCAACGGTGAGTCGGGAACCGGCAAAGAACTGGTGGCGGCGGCCCTGCACCATAAGAGTCTGCGGCACCAGGGGCCGTTGATCAAGGTCAACTGCGCGGCATTGGCCGAAACCCTGCTGGAATCTGAGCTTTTCGGTCACGAGCGGGGGGCATTCACCGGGGCGGACCGTCGCCGGGAAGGACGGTTTGTTCAGGCGCATGGCGGCACCCTGTTTCTGGATGAGATCGGCGAAACCTCGCCTGGTATGCAGGTCAAGCTCCTGCGAGTTCTCCAGGAACACGAATTGCAGCGGGTTGGCGGTCAGGAAACCATCAAGGTCGATGTCCGCATTCTCACCGCCACCAACCGCGATCTGAAGGAAGAGGTGATCGCCGGCCGTTTCCGGGAAGATCTCTATTATCGTCTTAATGTTGTTGAGTTGGAAGTTCCTCCCTTGCGCCAGCGTCAGGTCGATATTCCATTGCTTACCGCCTACTTCCTCCGCAGTTTTGCCCAAAAAAACGGGCGTCTGGTAAGCGGCGTCACCCCGGAATGCATGGATGTGCTCAATCGCTACCCCTGGCCGGGCAATGTACGCGAGCTAGAGCATTCCATTGAGCGGGGGGTCATCCTTATGCGGGGTGATTATCTGGATATCAATGCCCTGCCTCTGACAATTCAACGGTGGGCAGGGATGAACGCTCCCAAAGAGATCGAAGAGCCCTCCACCTTGAAGGAGGCTGAAAAAATCCTGATTCTCAAGACTTTAGAGGAAACGGGCGGCAACCGGAGCGAGGCTGCCCGTCGTTTGCAGATAACCCGCAAGACGCTCTTGAACAAGCTGAAGAGTTATAATATAAGCTGAAACCTCAAAGGGGATGTTGCGTAGGCAATTGCCTGGAAAATACAGGGAAAAACATTGCGACCAATTTTCTGTTCATACAGCCCCATAAACCACCATCATTCGATGCTATGCCTCTCCTCCCAATAAAGAGAACGCCAGAGTTGCTGCAGGCCGCTTATACGGTCAGCCGGTTCCTCCTTCAGGAACGGGATCTGGCCAACATGCTCCAGGGTATCTGCGATCGACTGGTGGTTGACGGGCTCAATCAATCGGCTTTAGTTGTGCTGCTCGATCAGGACTCGGGTGGAGTGATTACCGCCGATGCCGGTCCTGGTGAGCGTTTTAAGCCGATTATGGCACGGCTCCGGGAAGGGCAATTGCCGGAGTGTGGAACGCAAGTACTGCAGGCCGAGGAAGGTGAAACATTCCTTTGTACCGGATGTCAATGCGGTGCCTGTTTCGATGCGGAAGGGCTCGATGCCTCCCGGGTCCTCTGTGCCGCCATCCGTTGCAGTCCCGGGTTTTATGGTTTTTTGGCGCTCCAGTTGCCGGCAGATGTCGAGCCCACAGCCCTTGAGCACCAGATTGTTGCTGATCTGGCCGAATCGATCACCCTGGCTCTGCGGCAGCTGTTCGCCGAGGAGGCTGCAAAACAAAGGGAACTGGAGCTGCGGCGCATAGAGGAGCGCTACGAACTGGCCTTGCACGCCTCTCAGGCAGGACTGTGGGACTGGAATATCAAGACTGGTGAAATGTATACCAGTCCCGATCAATGGGAACTGCTTGACTATCGGGTCAACAATGGCAGCGATCCTACGGCTTCCCGGCGTTTTATCCATCCCGATGACCGCGATAACGTTTTGGCCTTGCTTAATGAGCATTTGACCGGCAAAACTGATGAATACCGGATCGAGTACCGAGTCCGGGAAGAAGATGGCGAATGGACCTGGTTCCTTGATCGTGGCCGGGTGGTTGAAAGGGACGAAAACAACATGCCGGTGCGCATGACCGGCACTCATCAGAACATCAGCCTGCAGAAAAAACAGGATCAAGCGGTTGCCGTAGTGCAGCAGCAACTGCATGCTGCTGTTGACTATGAACGGAATTTCCTGCAGACCGTGATCGATAGCGCTGGCGATCCGGTTATGGTTATCGACCTCGACTTCAATCTCCTGTTGATCAATCAGTCCGCAGCCCGCTTGGTCCAGAATAACGGGGATATCGCTTCGATGGGAGGGCAGAAGTGTTACCGCTTATTCTGCGGTTCAGGTGTACCCTGTCAGGATCTCCGCTTCCCTTGCCCGGTAGCCGAAGTCAAGGCTCATCACCGGTCGTTGAAACTGATCCATAACCCCTATCACGGCAATGGTGTCAACAATGTGTTTGAACTCGAAGTCTCGCCACTCAAAGACTCGCAAGGGGAGCTTTACGGGATTATCGAGGTAGCCCGGGATATCACGGATCGGTTGCGGATTGAAAAAGAGTTGCGTGACAGTCAGTCCAATCTGTATCGCTTGGCTCACCATGACACGCTGACCGGCCTTCCCAACCGGCTGCTGTTCCGGGACCGGCTCAACCATGCCATCAATAAGGCCGGACGCAGTCGGACCGGCGTGGCGATCCTCTTTCTTGATCTTGACCGTTTCAAGGTGATTAACGACACGCTCGGCCACGATATCGGTGATGCTTTGCTCATTGAGGTGGCGGTGCGGCTGCAGCGTCAGTGCCGTCAGTCCGATACGGTTGCGAGGCTGGGTGGCGACGAATTTATATTTATCCTGGAGGATGTCGGCAGCCGGGAGGATGCATCAGTGGTCGCCGCCAAGATTATGGCTGCCTTGACTGTGCCGGTTCTCATCAGGGGTAACGAACTCAATATCACCACCAGTATCGGCATTGCCTTTTTCCCAGATGATTCCCGTGAAATCGAAGAGGTCCTCAAGTTTGCCGACATGGCCCTGTATGCCGCCAAAGCGGTGGGCCGGAGCAATTTTCAGTTCTATCGGCAGGGTATTCCGCAAGTCGAACAGCAGCCTCAGTTTGATGACCAGCAGTTCCGTCTTGCCATCGAAACGGGTCAGCTGTTCCTCGACTACCTGCCGCAGTATGAATTGAGCAGCGGCAATATTGTCGGTATTGAATCGCTCTTGCATTGGCATCATCCCCAAATGGGCCTGCTGCAGCCTGATGCATTTATTCCTGCGGCTCATGAGTGCGGTGTGCTGGCAGAAGTGAGTGCATGGCTGATGCGCGAGGTCTGTCGGTTTTTGAGATCCTGGCAGCAGCAGAGGGGGCGGTGGCTACCGGTGACTGTTAATATCGCCTTCCGACAGTTGCTGGAGCCGGATTTTCTTTCCATGGTCGAGCAGGTAACCTCCCAATACAAAATCCCGGCGGCCATGCTGGTTCTTGAGCTGTGCGAGAGGGAGGTCAATGATGCCACGGTTCAGGGGTTGAATAGTATTGAGCAGCTTGGCAGTTTTGGCTTGGGCTTGGCGGTGGATGATTTCAGTGCTGACCGGTGTTCTTTGTCTCGTCTGCAACATCTGCCATTAAGGCGCCTCACCATGAACCGAGAGCTGCTCAGCAATGTGCCGACGGACCAGCGGGCCGCAACTTTGGCGGCGGCCATCATCGGGCTGGGGCATTCTCTTGGCTTGCTCGTCCTTGCCGATGGTGTTGAGCAGGATGCGCAACTGGCTTTTCTCCGCCTACACGGCTGCGATCAGGTTCAAGGATCGTTGCTGTCGCCGTATTTGACCGGTGATAAGGTGTTGTCGCTGCTTTTGGCCAACGAAAAGGCCGATTGACGCATCCGGTCCCCTGTGGTAAGAAACCCGCTTGTTTTTTTCATGAAACGCAGAACCTTTCTTTCCTGTGAAGGGCGTCGGAAGACGATGCTGCATTTTGCAACGAACCCCCTATAATTCTTGAGCATATTTCTTAATGCGTACTGATATCTTGCACATCGGCGCGGGTGAACTGAATTACGAAATCCGCAATATTGTCGCTGTCGGCGAAAAACTCCAGAAGATGGGCGTGACGATCAACTGGGAGAATATTGGTGATCCGATTGCCAAAGGTGAGTCGGTCCCGGATTGGATGAAGGACATCGTGGCCGAAGCGGTGCACGAAGATGCCACCTATGCCTACAGTCCTACCAAAGGGCTGCTGGCAACCAGGGAATATGTCGCGGCCTGTACCAACCGTATGGGGGGCGTGCAGATCGATGCCGACGATATTATATTCTTCAACGGGTTAGGCGACGCCATCTCCAAGGTTTTCGGTTTTCTCAAGCCTACCGCACGAGTGATCGTCCCCACCCCGAGCTATACTACCCATAGTTCGGCTGAGGCCGCCCATGCCAGTGATCAGCCGGTCACCTATATCCTCGATCCAAACCATCTCTGGTATCCAGACCTGGAAGATATCGAAAATCATATCAAGTATAATCCGGCAGTGGCCGGGATTCTGGTGATCAATCCGGATAACCCGACCGGCGCTGTTTATCCGGCGGATGTGATGCGGGCGATTGTTGAGATCTGCGAGAAGAACGATCTCTTCATCATCTGCGATGAGATTTATCAGAACATGACCTACAACGGTACAGTATCAGCGCCGCTGTGCACGGTCATCGGTGACAAGGTTCCGGCGATCTGCATGCGGGGTATTTCCAAAGAGATGCCTTGGCCGGGTAGCCGCTGCGGCTGGATCGAGGTCTATAATCGCCATCGCGATCCGATGTTTGCCACCTATGTGCAATCGATTCTCAATGCCAAGATGCTTGAGGTCTGCTCAACCACACTGCCGCAGGCGGTCCTGCCGCGCATTAAATCGCATCCGCAGTATCAGGCGCATCTCAAGGATCGGATCAAACGCTACGAACGCTACTCAAATCTGGCCTACGATATCCTTAAAAATGTCAAAGGGCTACTGGTCAACAGGACTAATGGAGCCTTTTACATGAGCGCTGTTTTCGAGGAGTGGGTGCTCAATCATCACCAGACGCTGCCGATCGAGAGCGATGAGGTCCGTGAAACTATCGAGCGTCTTGTTACCGGGCCGAATATCCAGCCGGATAAACGTTTTGTCTATTACCTGCTAGCCTCAACCGGTATCTGCGTGGTGCCGCTGTCCTCCTTTGCCACCGATCTGCAGGGTTTTCGGATCACCTTGTTAGAAAAAGAAGAAGAGATGTTTGTCGAGATTTTCAAGACTATTGCCAGCAGCATCAAAAGGTATATTGGTTCACACCAGAGCTGTGCCCATTGTAGTTAAAAGAAGGATCAGGTGACAGCCTGTTTGAGTTGCGCCCCCCAGCAGATTTAATCGGTTTGCGGGGGGCTTTTTTTTTGGTATTTTTCATGTTTCCTACCGTTTTCTGAACGGTTTTACTCCTTTTTTTCCTCTGTAAATCCCGCCTATACGCCCTTGACACTGGATTTCCCCATACTTATTGTTGGCACGAGATTTGACTGGCCCGGTTGTTGATAAGTGCGCAATCTCGGGCTCGAAAGAGATAGTAATTTAACATGATATCAGAGTGTAAGGAGAATATAGGTGATAGACGAGACAAAAGAACAGGAGCCTGTCGGTGAACAACAAGCGGTAGATGCATCCGATGACCTGGGCGATGTGGAGACTATTACGGAGGAAGGTGGCAACCTGGAATCGACAGAGGAAACGTTGCGGCGGGAACTCGATGAAACCCGTGATCAGCTGATGCGTGTTGCTGCTGAATTCGACAATTTCAAGAAGCGGATGGAGCGAGAGAAGAGCAAACTGCTCAAGTATGCCGGCGAGAATATTCTCCGGGAGCTACTGACCACCTTGGACAATCTGGACCGGGCTGTTGAACAGGGGCGCGCAGGTGCCAGTGATGACGCCAATAAATTTGAATCCATGTTGCAGGGGCTTGAATTGACCCAAAAAGGACTGGTTGCCACTTTGGAGCGGTTCGGGGTGGAGCCGGTGGGTGCCGTCGGTCTAGCGTTCAATCCGGATGAGCACAACGCCCTTACCATGGAAGCTAGTGACGAGATTCCTGCCAACCATGTGCTGTGTGAGTTTGCCCGCGGATACCGGTTCAAGGATAGGGTCTTGCGGCACGCTCAGGTGGTTGTTTCAAGCGGGCCCGCGAAAGAGGCTTGACAAGGAACGGTTCATCCGCACTGTAGCAAAGGGAATTTTCTCAAAATAGGATTTTACAGGCTTTAGGCTGATTATAAATACTGGAGACAGGAGAGAACAATCATGGGAAAAATTATAGGAATTGATCTGGGAACCACCAATTCATGCGTGGCGATCATGGAAGGCGGTGATCCCAAGGTTATTGAAAATAGCGAGGGCAACCGAACGACCCCTTCAATAGTAGCCTTTAACGACAACGCCGAACGTCTGGTCGGGCAGATAGCCAAACGGCAGGCCGTCACCAACCCCACTCGGACCTTGTTTGCCATTAAACGGCTGATCGGCCGGAAATTCAGTGATGCCGAAGTCAAAAAATCAATCGGCATCAGTCCCTTTACAATAGTCGAAGGCCCTGGTGGCGATGCCGTGGTTTCAGTGGACGGCAAAACGTATACCGCTGCCGAGATTTCAGCGATGATCCTTGGTAAGATGAAGCAGACTGCCGAGGAGTATCTGGGCGAGTCGGTCACCGATGCCGTGGTCACGGTTCCGGCTTATTTTAACGATGCTCAGCGTCAGGCCACCAAAGATGCGGGCAAGATTGCCGGGCTCAATGTCCTGCGGATCATTAATGAGCCGACTGCCGCTTCTCTGGCCTATGGTCTTGATAAGAAGGGCGAAGAAAAAATCGCGGTCTTCGATCTCGGCGGCGGCACCTTCGACGTGTCCATCCTCGAGATCGGCGACGGTGTTTTTGAGGTCAAGTCGACCAATGGCGACACCTTTCTCGGTGGCGAAGATTTTGACATGCGCATCGTCAACTGGCTGGCCGATGAATTTAAGCGTGACCAGGGAGTTGACCTGCGCAACGATAAAATGGCCCTGCAGCGGCTGAAAGAAGAGGCGGAGAAGGCCAAGAAAGAGTTGTCCACTGCCATGGAGACCGACATCAACTTGCCCTTCATCACGGCAGACGCATCTGGTCCCAAGCATCTCAATGTTAAGTTGAGTCGTGCCAAGTTGGAGAGTCTGGTCGATGACCTGATTGATCGCTGCGAAGGTCCGTGTCGTACCGCGTTGAAGGATTCCGGGTTGAGTGCCGCTGATATTGACGAGGTCATTCTGGTAGGTGGTATGACCCGCATGCCCAAAGTCCAGGAGAAGGTAAAGGCCATCTTTGGTAAGGATCCCCATAAAGGCGTCAATCCTGACGAGGTCGTCGCCATCGGGGCCGCTATCCAGGGTGGGGTGCTCAGGGGCGATGTTAAAGACGTTCTTCTGCTTGACGTCACTCCGCTGTCACTGGGCATTGAGACCTTGGGCGGTGTCATGACTAAACTGATCGAGAAAAACACCACGGTGCCGACCAAGAAGAGTCAGGTCTTCTCGACTGCGGCCGACAATCAGCCAGCGGTTTCCATTCATGTGCTCCAAGGGGAGCGTGAGATGGCGCAAAATAATAAAACGATTGGGCGCTTCGAGCTTGCTGACATTCCGGTCGCACCTCGCGGCGTGCCGCAGATTGAGGTGGCTTTCGATCTGGATGCCAACGGGATTCTCCACGTTTCGGCCAAAGATCTGGGCACCAATAAGGAACAGTCGATTCGGATCACCGCTTCCTCCGGTCTCTCCGAGGCTGAGATCGAACGGATGAAAAAGGATGCAGAACTCCATGCCGATGAGGATAAAAAACGCAAAGAGCTGGTCGAGGCCAAAAATAACGCCGACTCCATGATCCACATGACCACCAAAACCCTGAAAGAGCTTGGGGATAAGGTCGATGCCGAAACCAAGGGCAATGTGGAAAAAGAGATCGAAAACGTCAAAAAGGCCTTGGAGGGTGAAGATGTCGATGTCATCAAGAATGCCACCGAAGCCCTGACTCAGGCTTCGCACAAACTCGCTGAGCTGATGTATGCCCAAGCTAAGGGGCAGCAGGGTGGCGGGGCTGGCGATGCCGGAGCAGGTGGCGGGGCTGGAGCAGGAGCAGCTGGCAGCAAAAAGGGCAAGGACGACGATGTCGTTGATGCCGACTTTGAAGAAGTGAAATAAAACGGCCCGCTTCTGTGGAAGCGGGTTGGCTGAGCTTGGGGGCGCGGAGTATTCTGCGCTCCCATTTTTTTTTGAATTGCGTTATAACGCTGCGGTTTGCAATTATTTAACCGTCATTTTATGCAAGAGAGCTACATGAAACGAGTGTTATCGGGAATACAACCTTCGGGAAAGCTGCATATCGGCAACTATTTCGGCATGATGCAGCCTATGCTTCGCCATATGGAATCAGCGGATTTGTATGTATTTATTGTTGATCTGCACGCCCTGACTTCCGTTCAAGACCGCGACCGGCTACGCCAGGGGACGCTGGAGGCTGCGGCTGATTTTATCGCCCTTGGGCTGGACCCGGACCGCTGCACCTTCTGGGTGCAGTCCGATGTTCCGGAGGTCTGCGAACTGACCTGGATGCTGTCGATTTTGACGCCTATGGGGCTCCTGGAACGGTGTCATGCGTATAAAGACAAAGTGGCCAAAAACATTCCCGCCAGTCACGGCCTCTTTTCCTATCCGGTGTTGATGGCCGCAGACATCCTTCTCTACCAAGCGCAGGTGGTGCCTGTTGGGAAGGACCAGAAACAGCATGTAGAGGTGGCCCGGGATATTGCCCTCCGGTTCAACCATACATACGGTGATACCTTTGTCGTCCCGGACCCGGAGATCAACGAAACCACAGCGATAGTGCCCGGACTTGACGGCCAGAAGATGTCCAAGTCTTATGATAATACTATCCCCATTTTTTTGGACGAGAAAACCTTGCGCAAACGGGTAATGGCCATCCAGACCGATGCCACTCCGGTTGACGAGCCCAAAGATCCGGCACGGTGCAATCTTTACGCACTGCTCAAGCTCTTCGCCTCGCCTGAAAAAATGCGGGAGGTCCATGAGCTCTATGTCAACGGCGGGGCGGCTTACGGCTATCTCAAACAGGATTTATTCGAACTGATCAATGCTTATTTTTCCAGGGCCAGAGCGAGGAAAAAGGAACTGCTCGATAATCCCGATTATTTGCGCCAGGTTCTGGTGAAGGGCGGGGAAAAGGCCCGTGCTAAGGCAATGGTGACCTTGGAGCTTGCCCGTGACCGGATGGGACTGAAATATTGAGGGGTTAGTCTGTAGGTTGTTAGGCTGTAAGGTAAAGCGGGAAAACAAAAAAGGCGGGGAGTGTCCCCGCCTTTTCTATTTATTGTCCCAGTCCGAGAAAACTCAAAAACTTACCAGTTCGACATCAAAAACTAACCAGGCATTGGGTGGGATGACTCCGCCGGCGCCTCGCTCGCCATAAGCAAGTTCTGGCGGGATAATCAGCGTTCTTTTTTCGCCTTTGGTCATCTGGCTCAAGGCTTCGTCCCAGCCAGGTATGACCCGCCCGGTACCCACCGGAAAGGCGATGGGCTCGCCCCGGTCATAGGAACTGTCAAACTTGCGACCGCCCAAAAGGAGGGTTCCGTTGTAGTGGACTTTGATGGTGGTCCCCTTTGCGGGCACCTCGCCTTCGCCTTTTTGCTCAATAACGTAATGCAGACCAGATGCTGTCCGTACGGCCTTGGGCCAGCGTTCCTTGATTGTCTTTTTGATTTTCTCCTGCTGTTCTTTCAGACCCTTGGAGGCTTCGCCCTTGATGGCGGCCAGGGTAGCGTCAAACGCGGCCTGACCGGTTTTGAATTGTTCCGCCTCTTTTCCGACCCGGATAATGGTAACAGTCTTGATGGTGTCGCCCTTGGCGATCGCATTCACCACGGACTGCCCTTCTACGACTCGCCCAAACACCGTGTGCTTGTCGTCAAGGTGGGGGGTGGGAGTATGGGTGATGAAAAACTGGCTGCCATTGGTTCCAGGGCCGGAGTTTGCCATGGAGAAGATACCGGGGCTGTCATGGCGCAGCGTCTTGTCGAATTCGTCAGGAAAGGTATAGCCGGGACCACCGGTGCCAGTTCCCAAGGGGCAACCGCCTTGAATCATGAAATCGGCAATGACTCGGTGGAAGGTTAATCCGTTGTAAAAAGGGATACCTGTGGGTTTTGTGCCCCCCCCTAGGTGCAGGGTTCCTTCAGCAAGGCTCACAAAATTGATCACCGTTAATGGTGTCTTGTTGTAAAAGAGCTTGAGGAGGATATCTCCTTTAGAGGTGGTTATTTTTGCGTAGAGTCCGTCTTTCATTTTTTTTTCCTCGGCAGATGATGCAGGTTGTCCGGAACAAAAAACGAGCGCTGACAGAAGCAGCAGTGAGATCAGTCTGTTCATTCAGGCCTCCGGCGATACGTTTTGTTCTTAGATGTCGGTTATTCTCCCCGCTTGCAACCGGCATGGGAGGGTGGAATATAGAATCAAGTTGCTTACAAACCTGCGGCCTGCTTGTCAATAAAAATGATGCGTCATGGTAGAGGTCGGGCGTTGTGTATTGTTACAGAAATTCAGTATGTTCGGTGATGTTGCCTCGCCGTCGGCAAATCTCGCCCGAAGCGGAGCGATCTTGCCAATTTGCCACCTAGGGAAAACGACCGGATGGGTGGTTAAGAGGTTTGTGTGATGCCAGAATATGTTTTGTATTGCTAGGCCAATATCGAAGCCCAGAGATACGGGCTGGCCAGCAGTTCTTTTTTACGGTATGCTGGCCGATCACGGTTGACGGATAAGCGCGATTCTGGTTAAATAAACAGCTTTTTGTTCCGTGCAGTTCAATATGTTGGGAGGCTCTTGGGAAGATTGTTGTACCTGCTCTATAGTGCCCTGGGAACCGGCTTGTATCTGACCCTGCTGCTTCTTTTTCCATTCTTACGTTTTTTGGGTGGCAGGTACGGGTATGGTCTGGAACAACGTCTAGGCCGATATGCCGAGAGCTTCGGCACGTCAATACCTGGTTGCAGGACCGTCTGGATTCATGCGTCCTCGGTGGGCGAAGCGCAAGCGGCGATCATTCTCATCAGCGAATTGCTGAGGACCGGTGAGGCATTGCAGATTGTCCTCACCTCCACTACCGAACAAGGCAACAGAATGGCCCGAAGCCGTTTGCCCGAGGCTGTTTGGTGCCTGATGGCGCCGCTTGATGTGCCGCAGGCAGTACGACACGCTCTGCGGGTATGGCGACCCGATGTGTACATCTGCCTTGAGACCGAACTATGGCCAGTCATGCTGACAACACTTAGGAAGGCAGGCATTCCCATGCTCATGCTCAATGGCCGGCTTTCGGAACGGTCATCGAGCCGTTATCGGTGGATACGTTCCTTGATGCGTCCTCTGCTTGAGGGTTTTCAATCGGTTGCGGTTATCAGCAAGGCTGATGGACAACGTTTTGTCAGCCTGGGTGTTTCTGCATCCCGGATAGAAGTTTTCGGCAATCTGAAATATGATATGCTGGCCGAGCATCCGGAACAGAAACGCATCGTGTACCGCAAGCGTTTGGGGGTCTCCAACCAAGCGGTTTTTATTTGCGGTTCCACCCATGACGGAGAGGAGGAAATGCTGTTGCCGGTTTTTCGGCGGCTAGCTGCCTCGTTGCCGGTGATATGGGTGGTGGCTCCACGGCACTTAGAGCGATTGTCGGCAGTTGAGGCATTCTTTCGCCGTTCCGGCCTCGCCTTTGACCGGTACTCGGATCTCGCGACCAAGGTTCGTTTGGCTGAGGTCGTGCTCGTTGATACCATGGGCGAACTCGCCGACCTGTATGCCTGCGGCGATTATATTTTCTGCGGCGGCAGCCTGGTTGAGCAGGGCGGGCACAATATCATGGAAGCCGCTCGTTGGGGCCGTCCCGCCTATTTTGGGCCATATATGAAAGATTTTAGTGATGCGGCCGAATTGTTGACAGCATCAGGTGGCGGTTTTCAGGTGGCGAATGCCTCCGAGTTGACAACGCTGCTGCTGTATCATCACAGCCAACCTGAGGCGTATCAAGCGGCCTGCGCTAAGGCGGCAACCATCGCTGCGCAACAGAGGGGCGCTCTCGAGCGTCAGGCGGGGATCGTTACGCAGTTGCTGGCAGCAGGGAAGAAAGTTCTAATTGGACGCTCTTTTTCGTCCTGATGCAACTGGCGATATCGGCTGGCGTGCTTATCATGAACACTGCCCTTGGTCCATTTCAGCAGGGCAGTATCGAGTCGCTTCGTTTGTTACCGTCTGAAACTAATTAATATAAGACCGGCGTTTCGCTATTTATTAGGGAAGAAATGAAAGCATTAATCGGACTTGAAAACGGCACAGTGATGACCGCACGTTCCTTTACCGGTTCTGGTGAAGCTGTGGGGGAGATTGTGTTTAATACCAGTATGAGCGGCTACCAGGAGGTGTTGACCGACCCCTCTTACACCGGGCAACTGGTGACCATGACCTATCCGCTGATCGGCAATTACGGCGTTAACCCGGATGACATGGAATCCTCAGCTGTCCATCCGCGTGCCTTTCTCGTGCGCGAGTACCAGGGGATGCCGAGCAACTACCGCTCGACTGGCAATCTTGCTGATTTTCTCAGGCAATATGGAGTGCTGGGGGTCGAAGGGCTCGACACCCGAATGTTGACTCGAATGATCCGCACCACTGGGGCCATGAAGGCGGTGATTTCCACGGAAGATACGGACGGCGCCTCTTTGGTCCGGCGCGCTCGGGAATGGCCGGGGTTAGTTGGTCGTGATATGGTGGCGAGAGTGGCCGGTACCGAAAGCTATCGCTGGGAGCAGAATGTACCAGTGCCAGGCAGCGGTTTCCCTGAAGTCGCCGGCGGCCGGTTTAAGGTCATTGCCTTTGATTTCGGCATCAAATACAATCAGCTTCGCCTTCTGACTCAAAAGGGGTGTCGGGTGCTGGTGGTACCGGCGACCACCTCGGCTGAAGAGGTGCTGGCTCTGAAGCCCGATGGTGTCTTTCTCTCTAACGGACCGGGCGATCCGGCCGGAGTACGTGGGGTGGTTGGCAACATCCAAAAGCTGTTGGGGCAATTGCCCATCTTTGGCATCTGCTTGGGGCATCAGATGCTCGGGCTTGCCTATGGCGGCACTACGTACAAACTCAAATTCGGTCACCGGGGCGGCAACCAACC
>CAZSIJ010000026.1:0-53389 GCA_964607065.1 uncultured Desulfobulbus sp.
TTCTTTCGCATCGACTTTCCTCCGTTCATGATGGCTTATCATAAACAGCTCAAAAGTCCTATTCCCGTTGAACCAAGACACAAAAATGTAAAATAATTTAAGACCATAAGCCTTCCCGTAAACTGAATGTTCGGAATAACAAGTATGTCTTCAGTGGGTCAGGAGCGTTCTCGTAAAAAGTAACCTGAGAGGGGAGGTATAAAAGGGGAGGTGGATGGTTGGCTGGGGGATGTTGAAAAAAGCACCAGGTTGATTGGAGTGTTGATAGGAAATGCGTTCAATTTTCTAGGATAAACGATGCCTGAGGTTAAGTGTTTAGTATTTGGAAAGATTATGCATAGAGTGACGATGTCGGAGGCAAAGATTTCGACAAGCCATCTGTCAGAAAGCGAACCATTTCTTTTTCTTTTTGGAATTACTTGAAGCAATCCTGTTGCGTCCGGAATTTTTTGCCTCATATAAAGCTTCGTCAGCAAGGCCGATGAGTTCGTCTTTTTTGAAGTTGTTTTCTACAGGACGAAGGCTGACAACACCGATACTAATGGTGATTCGATAGGTGTTTTTCCCATCGTCAAATGGATATTCTTCTATCGTTTGCCGGAGTTTTTCAGCCACTATCATTGCTTCTTCCAGTTCAGTTTCAGGAAGAACAAAGGCAAACTCCTCACCTCCATATCGAGCTATTAGATCGTATTTCCTGATAACTTCTTTGGCAACACGGCTAAATTCTTTAAGAAGAAAATCACCTGTTTGGTGACCATAAGTGTCGTTGACAATTTTAAAGCGATCGATATCAGCGAGAAGCAGTGAAATAGGTCGATCATTACGGATGGAGCGGTTGATTTCAGAGTCAAGAAAATTTTGGAAAAATCTATGGTTATTAATTTCAGTAAGACCATCTATGTTTGCTAAATTTTCTAGAAGGCGATTTTTTTGAACCAGTTCTTCCGAAAGTTTTTCCAACTCCATTTTTGACTTAATGAGTTCTCGGTTTATTTCTTCGTAGGACAGATTGATAAGGCTGAGCCGGAGGTTCGCTTCCTGGAGAATTTCTCCGACTGTCTTAACGGGACCGATTTTTATACCAAAGAATTGAGCTGATTGTACGATAACCTTGTCGATCATCTTCAAAATGAAGTTGACTTGCAAGGTTTTAAGCCCAAGCAACTGCTTTGCCTCATTACGAAACTTCTGGTGGTAGACTTCAGGGGTATCGGAATAAAAGATTTGAGAAAGAAGGCTCGACAGGTAAACGGCTCGAATATTTTGTTTGTGGTGTTGAATATCTTCTTTATATGTCGTTGGTTGGTGATGATACTTGATGGGGAGCCGCAGGCTTTCAGGAAGGCCCCAGATACCTGTTACTTCGTAACCAAGAATGGAATGAGTGATGCCGATAATTTGCTGTTCCAAGTCATTTTCATCTTCATTTTTACCAACCTTGCTCTCCAGCTTTTTCTGCAGGACCATGTCATATTCCTTGCGAAGAGTCACGGCGAAGATCAACTGTCCAATATTCTGCAGAAGACCGCATGTGAAAGCCTCTTCAGCATTGGCGTTGGCGACTTGTTCGAGGATCAACTTGGTTGCAGAAGCTTCTATTACTGAACGTTCCCAGAACAGATCAAAATTAAACAAAGAATTTTTTTGCCGGTTTCCCATGGAGAGAAAGGAAAAGCTGAGAACCAGACTGCGCACCGCGTTTATGCCGAGGATCGAGACCGCTTGGTTAATAGATGCTATCTGTTGCGGGAAACTATAAAAAGAAGAGTTGGCAACCCGTAGAACTTTTGCGGAAAGAGCAATGTCCTGTGAGATAAGATTGGCAATATCGGTGAGCGTAGTATCTTCCTGCGCTGTAAGCATAAGAAGTTTTGATGCTATAATAGGAAGTGTCGGCAATTCTTTTGAGGTAAGAACTGCTTCAAGTATTTTTTCTGGTTGCCTTGTTATTGCGGGCATTTGTTGGTCCTGAAGGAGTGAGGTGCATGAGCTTGTTTCGGTCGTTTGCCAGAGAATCCGGCTCGTGGCGTGTGCTCAAGGAAGTCCAGCAGAATTATCTAAATTCTGATTTGACTATATAACCTTTTATGAGCTTATCCAAGGGGCTATTGAAAATGATAGATTTATTTCCAGACAGTAATCTCGTTTGGGTAGGAACATGGCTCGCCACGGTAGGTCATGAATTCAAGGGTTTTGCCCAGAGTCCTCGTATACTCAGGGGTCAGGGGGATCTTGCCTCCTCCGCCCGGAGCATCAAGAGCATATGTTGGAACAGCCAAGCCCGAAACATGACCAATAAGGTGCTGCATGATGTCGAGCCCGGTGTCGATCGTTGTCCGGAAATGCGAGGTACCCAAGGTCAGATCTGCTTGAAAAAGATAATAAGGTTTCACACGGATTTGAATCAGCAGATACATCAATTGCCGTATGATTTCGGGAGAGTCATTGATCCCACGGAGAAGAACCGTCTGGCATCCAAGGGGAATGCCGGCATTGGCAAGACGGTTGCATGCTAGGGTGGCTTCTGGTGTAATCTCTGCGGGATGATTGAAGTGAGTGTTTATATAGAGAGGATGATATTTTTTTAACATCGCTGCTAGCTTTTGCGTGACCCGCATAGGCAGGGTACAGGGAATCCTTGTACCGATTCTGATCGTGGCGATGGAAGGAATGGCCCGCAGTGCTTTGAGAATCGATTCCAGACGACTGTCACTGAGCATGAGCGGGTCACCTCCGGATAGAAGCACATCGGTGATCGCCGGTGTTTTTTTTAGATAATCAAGACCGGCTGCTATGGTCTCATCCGTTATCTGCATTTCAGGTCTGCCCACTTTGCGTTTACGGGTGCAGAAACGGCAGTACATGGCGCATTCGTTACAAATGAGAAAAAGAGCCCTGTCTGGATATTTATGAACCAGATAGGGGACAGGGCTGAGGTTCTCTTCATCAAGAGGATCTTTCAGCCCTATCGGATCGTCAAGTTCCCGCATATCGGGTACTGCCTGTTTCCAGAGAGGTATTCCTGTTCTCTTAATCAACTCTAGATAATAGGCACTAATCCTTAGCGGATACACTGCATGGATGGTTTTGAGGGGTGCCAGTGGGATGTCGAGAGCACTAGCAAGTTGCTCAGGGGTCGAAATGAGGGCCGTTAAGGGTGAGTGTCGGGTGGTCATGGCTACTAAATAAAGATTATGGTCGAGACTCAGCCCTTAATATGGGAAATGGTCCAGATAATGTGTCTGTATAGCATGCACAATACGAAAAAAAATGGCGTTTCCCCAATATATTTTTATTGAAACCATAGCAAAACGTTAAACGAGACCGCCGTAACGGTTTCTATACTGCCTTGAACTTACGAATTGGGGACCACGAGGACTGGCACCTTGGCATGCCGGGTGACTCGACGGGAAACCGATCCCATGACCGTGCTGCCGAAAAGGGAGCCAGTTGATTTTCCCATAACAATGAGATCAGCATTGTTTTTATCGGCAACACGTAGGATTTCTTCGCTAGGATCCCCTGCAATAACCATGATCTCATGCACTTTTATGGCATCGGTCTTGGTCGATTCCATTTCTTCGGCGCAGAATTTTTGGAGACGAATTTTTATCTCTTGGAGAACCTGTTGCATATTGTCCCGCTGAACCCTATCTGCGGCCTCAATTGACATATAGGTTTCTATGACGGCTCGGGCCTCATTGCTTAAAGGTTCCACCACATGGAGTAAGATTATTCGTGCGTTGTATTGACGTGCCAAACTGATCGCATAGCGAAAAACAGGACGAGAGCTTTTTCCGAGGGCTGTAGCATAAATTATTGTTTTTACATCTGGAATTGAATTCATTTTTTTCCTCCATTGAGTTCGTCAGGTCTAAGATTAATCGAAAAATGATTCATAGGTGTGAAATATCGATATTTCACATTCAGTGCTTTCTTCTTTCAAAGGGTACGCAGGCTTTATTCCTCTCATTCGAAATTATAGATCAGGAATTTTACTGAGGGTAACGAAAATGGTCTGTCATCAACTAGCAATAAATGGACCTGTCTAATGTCTCAACTTTGCGGGGGCTTGAACCTGCTCAATTTTAGTTTATCACAGAGTATAGGACAACCTATTACGTTCTTTTTATCCACCACCCTGTAAGAGATTGGAGTGGGTAGTGGGGGGTTCCCCCTGTAAATGGACGGTGAAGTGGCGGAAATCCGCCAGTAATGGAATGGTTGCTGGTGGAAAGTTGCTTGCTTTAATAAGAATTTAAGCAGTTTTATAGTTTTCTATATCACTGGTCTTTATCTTGCTTTATCATATTACAGAGTTGTTTGCTTTACAGCATTCTCAGAGTGTTGGAGGATGTGTCAACGTGTTGTAGGAGAAAGATAACATGTTAACCAAACAGAACAAGGAGACTCATTATGTTGAAGACAGTAGTTAGCGGATTGGTAGCATTGACAATTTCAGCCGCCATTTTAGGGGGGACAGCGCTTGCAGAACCAATCGTTATCAAATTCAGCCATGTTGTTGCGGTTGATACCCCAAAAGGCAATGCTGCCGAGTTTTTTAAAAAACGGGCTGAAGCATTGACCCAAGGAAAGGTTAAAATAGAACTATACCCAAACAGCCAGTTGTATAAAGATAAAGAAGAAATGGAAGCCCTGCAACTCGGTGCCGTCCAGATGCTGGCCCCTTCCCTTGCCAAATTCGGACCTCTCGGCGTCAAAGAGTTCGAGGTTTTTGACCTACCCTTTATTTTTAATGATTATGAGGCTCTTCACAAGGTGACTAAAGGACCGGTAGGCCAGCAATTGCTCGACAAACTGGAATCTAGGGGGATCAAAGGGCTTGCCTATTGGGATAATGGTTTCAAATCTTTCTCCGCTAATACCCCGATCAAGACTCCTGACGACTTGAAAGGGAAAAAATTTCGCATTCAATCATCCAAAGTCTTGGAAGAGCAAATGCGTGAGTTGAAGGCCATTCCGCAGGTAATGCCTTTTTCTGAGGTCTACCAAGCCCTGCAGACCGGAGTCGTAGACGGTACTGAGAATCCTATCTCTAATTTCTTCACACAGAAAATGAATGAAGTGCAGAAATATTTGACCATTACCGACCACGGTTACTTAGGGTATGCGGTTATTGCCAATAAGAAGTTCTGGGATGGACTGCCGGCCGATGTTCGTACCCAACTTGAGGCAGCAATGAAGGAAGCTACCGAATACGCCAACAATATCGCCAAAACCAGTAACGAAAAAGATCTTGAGTCTGTTAAAGCCACCGGTAAGACCCAAGTCACCACTCTGACCCCTGAACAGCGTGCCGCTTTCAAAAAAGTGCTTGTTCCTGTGCATGAGAAAATGTCAGGGCGTATTGGCAAAGAAACGGTGGATGCCGTACAACAGGCAGTTGGCTTTACCAAATAACGGTTAACTAGAGTAAAAGGTTATAAGGCGGAAGGGGATACCTTCCGCCTTATATTTTTCTGAAGGAATGGCGACCATGAAATATTTAGATCATTTTGAGGAATGGTTCATCTCTTTCCTCATGGCAGGGGCGACCCTGCTTATTTTCTTTGCGGTAATTCATCGATATGCCGCAGGATTACCAATTCCAGTCATTCAGGACGTTCTACTGGGGCTGAATTTTAGCTGGTCCCAGGAATTATGCATCATTATGTTCGTTTGGATGGCAAAATTTGGTGCTGCCTATGGTGTTCGGACCGGTATACATGTCGGTGTCGATGTTCTGGTTAATCAGATGACGAAACCGATACGTAATAAATTTATTATTTTTGCCATTTTCGCAGGTGCTACATTTACAGGGACCATCGCTGCACTCGGTGGCACTTTCATTTGGGATAACGGTATGCATCATGCCGTATTCTCACTTTTTGGTTTGAATGTTGTCGGGTTACCAGAAGGTCCCACCACTCCAGATCTCGGATGGCCGACTTGGGTGGTCTATAGCGCGATTCCATTAGGTTCAGCATTGATGTGTTTTCGTTTCCTTCAGGTTCTTGTAGCGTTCATACGAACTGGTGCTTTGCCGCGTCATGATCATAGCCATGTTGAGGGGGTTGAGACAAACGTCTTGTCAGAGGAACTGAAGTCGGAAGATCTGGAGGCCAACCTGCTCCAATCCGATATTGCGCATGAACAGCTTAGCGCTGATTCCAAATCGGAGGGTACACGATGAATGCTGCAATAATTTTCGGATTACTCATCGCCCTGATGCTTACCGGTATGCCGATTTCAATTTCTCTCGGTTTGACCGTACTTACATTCATTTTTACGATGACACACGTACCGCTTGAGGCGGTAGCGCTGAAGCTCTTTACCGGGATTGAAAAATGGGAAATCATGGCGATTCCTTTCTTCATTCTTGCCGGCAACTTCCTCACACACGGTGGTGTAGCGCAGCGCATGATCAGTTTCGCCAGTGCAATGGTTGGCCATCTACACGGCGGGCTTGCGCTTGCCGGTATTTTGGCCTGTGCAATGTTCGCTCTGGTTTGTGGATCGAGTGTTGCCACAGTTGTGGCGATCGGATCGATCATCCTGCCTGCGATGGTTGCCGCTGGCTATCCAATGCGATTCGGAGCGGGTGTGATCATCACTGCCGGTTCGCTTGGCATACTGATGCTGCCATCAATACCCAAGATCATCTATGCGATTTCAACCAATACATCGATTGGTGCGTTGTTCGTTGCCGGTGTTCTGCCAGGTTGTCTTTTGACCGTGATGTTAGGCGTGGTGACCTGGTATATAGCGAAAAAGAATGATTACCCACGCATGCCGAGAGCTGGATGGGGAGAACGCTGGCGTACCTTTCGTAAAAGTATTTGGGGTCTGATGCTGGTCGTCATCATCATTGGCGGAATCTATTCTGGTGCATTCACTGCAACCGAGGCGGCCGCAGTCAGTGCGGTTTATGCCTTTTTCGTTTCGGTTTTTGTCTACAAAGACATGACGATGAAGGATGTACCGAAGGTCTTACGGTTATCTGCCAACATGTCGGCTATGCTGCTGTATATCATTACCAATGCGGCTTTGTTTTCTTTCGTGCTTGCTAATGAGAACCTGCCGCATGCTCTCGCTGAATGGATTCTTGGCAAGAATCTTGGGCCTGTAGGCTTTTTGTTCATTGTCAATATCCTACTGTTAGGAGCTGGTAATTTTATGGAACCGTCGTCTATCATCCTGATAATGGCGCCCATTATTTACCCCGCAGCTATGCAACTGGGAATCGATCCAATCCATCTGGGCATTCTAATCGATGCCAACATGGAAGTTGGTTTGTGCCATCCACCGGTCGGGTTAAATCTTTATGTTGCTTCGGGAATTTCCGGATTGGGAATCACTGAACTGACCAAGGCCGTAATGCCATGGTTGATCACAATGCTGATTTTTCTGGCCATCGTTACCTACTGGCCGGGCTTGTCAATCTGGTTACCGAAGACACTCGGAATGATGTGACGTTGTCTGTCTTTCAGATAGGGTAGATGGCTGGAATTCCTATCTCCTAATGCGCTCAGTAAAGGAACTTCAGATTAGGTAATACCAACGCACCGCATGAAACAGTTCGCGCGACATGCGGTGCGTCTGGGAGTGTTTGATATGACTCCAATTCAGAGACAGACGATTTTTCGTTATTTATAGTCACTTTTGTTTAAGTCATACTTTCGCATTTTATCAGAGAGCGTTTTGCGAGGGATATCCAAGGCATCCATAACATCTTTAATGCTGCCATTGCTGGCCAAAAGTGCTTGCTCGATCAGTCCTCGTTCAAAACAATCTACCCGGTGGGCGAGGTTGTTTTCCTGTTCCTTTTCAGTCCCCGACAATAATTGGTCAAGTGACCATCCGTATTCACTGCCCAGCAGTACGTATCTTTCGGCGAGATTGCGTAATTCGCGGACATTCCCTGGCCACGCATAGGCCATTAGTGCGTTCATCTGCGATGTTTTTGGGAGCGGAACTTCTTGTTGATACCGGTGGCCTGCTACAAGGAGGAAGTGGTGAAAAAGAAGCGGGATATCCTCTAGACGCGCTCTCAATGGAGGGATTTCCAAGCAGAGCACATTTAGGCGATAATAGAGGTCTTCCCTGAACAAGCCTGCTTTTGAGGCTTGTAGCAGGTCTGTTTTAGAGGCGGCTATCACTCGAACATTGAGAGGAATTATCTTGTTTGATCCCAATCTCTCCAGATTTCTCTCCTGAAGGACCCGCAACAGATGAACCTGGGTTCTAAGTGTCATGGATTCAATCTCGTCCAAGAGCAAGGTCCCGCCATTGGCATGTTCGAATTTACCGATTCGAGTCTTTTTGGCATCCGTGAATGCACCTGCCTCGTGTCCGAAAAGTTCACTTTCGATAATACTCTCGGGGACAGCACCACAGTTGACAGCGACGAAGTTCTTCATCCTCCGTTGGCTGTGTTCATGCAGGGAACGGGCAACCAGTTCTTTGCCAGTGCCGGTTTCACCAACAATCAATATATCTGCCCCCGTATCGGCGATCCTGGCGATGGTCGCCCGAAGTCTGACCATCGCTGGCGTTTTACCGATAATTCGTGGGCCTGGAGCGCTATGGGCCTCCAGTTCCTGACGAAGAATGCGATTTTCCAGGGTCAACATCCTCTTTTCCAATGCCCGCTGCACCGTTTTAACAAGACGTTCTGTTGCATACGGTTTTTCTATGAAGTCATAAGCTCCATCCCGCATGGCTTGGACCGCTGTGGAAATATCGCCATGGCCGGTAATAAGAATGATTGGGAGATCACGGTCGATCTTCTGGGCAAGCAACAGGAACTCTATTCCATCCATGCACGGTAGGCGGATATCACAAATCACCACCCCTGGCCAATCAACGGAAAGTTGTGGCAACGCATTCTCAGCGCAATCGAAACAGGTGACATCGAGATCAGCGAGCTCTAGGGTTTGCTTATTGGCCTGGCGAATATGGATTTCATCGTCGATAAAAATGATTTTTTTACAAACTTCCATTAATTATGCTTCCTCAAGGATAAATTCAAATTTAGCCCCGCCAAAGGATGATTCAACAACATGAATTTCTCCATTCATTTCATGGAGAATACGTTCAGTAATTGTCAATCCCAGCCCCAGCCCCTTACCGCTCTGTTTAGAGGTGAAAAAGGGTTCGAAAATATGGGGTAGATGTTCTGGTGGAATACCAGTCCCGTTATCCTCTACAATGACTGCAACTTTGGCATCTTTTCGACAGGATAAAATCCGAATTTCCTGTTCAGCCAACCCTTCCACCGCATGGAGAGCGTTGCTAATTAAATTTACCATTACCTGTTGTAGTAAAACATGATTGGCTCTAACTTCGAGTCCTTCAGGTATAAATGAAACATCGATTTTGACCTTCGATTTCTGAATAACAGGGCGCAGTATTTCCAAAGCCCCGTCAATAACACCGTGGAGAGGCACTACTGTTATTTGGCCGCTAGTCTTCCGGGAAAATTGTTTTAGCTGTACACCTATTTGGGCCATCCTTTCGGTCAGTTCACTAATCTGCTCAAGATTCCACATTGTATCTTCGAGCCTTCCTTTCTCGAGAAACAATTTTCCATTATCTGAATAGCTTCTGATAGCTGCCAACGGCTGATTTAACTCATGGTTGATTCCTGCAGACATCTGTCCGAGAGCCGCCATTTTGGCTGCATGCACCAGTTCAGATCGGGTGTGTTGAAGGGCTTTTTCAGCCCGTTTTCGTACGTCAATTTCTTTGCGAAGAAGGGTGTTCGTCGCGGTCAACTCTTGAGTCCGCTCTTCAACATGTGTCTCCAGTTTCTCGTTAGCAGACTGTAATACCTTGCGAGAATGTTCTTCGAAACGACGCAGGTCTATTATCCTCTGGCGACGCTGTTTCAATAGCAGTACAAGCAGAGTGCCTAGGATGAGAATCGAACTCAACACCAGGAAAACAAGAAAAACAAAGCGTTCCACACGCCAAGTGTCGGTCAAGATCTGTACGTTCCAGCCAGCCTGTTGCATAAAACGAGTTTGCAACAGATACTTTCTGGTTTTGTGGTCTTGGGCTGTCTTTATCCGGATAATCTTACCCGTATCGTTTTCTTGTTCATGCACCTCAATTAGAGGCTCAACAAGCAAATTGGGATAACGGCGACTGTCAATCACGTTCTGGTAAACGTCTTTAGATAGGATAGCTAGGGTTCGGAAACGCCAATCTTTATTGGTGGATAAAAAAATAACACCATCTGGGTCAGTGACAAGGAAGGTTTGATCTTCGTGGCCCCAATTATTTTCGACTGAATCTACATTGATTTTTATAACTAATGCCCCTAAAATTTCGGCATTTTGACGAACCGGATAGGCAAAGTAATATCCTCTGAGACTTGATGTGGTGCCCAAAGCAAAATATCTACCAAGTCGACCACTCATTGCCTCTTGAAAATAGGGTCTGTAACTGAAATTCTCGCCGACGAAGGGATGCTCATCTTTCCAGTTACTGGCCGCTATTGTTACTCCATCTCTGTCCATCAAATAGGTATCCGAGGCATTACTGATATTGTTTATTTTCTCAAGATATCTGTTCAGAAAATCAATTTGTTCAGGGGTTCGATGCTCATTGAGCATATTAATAATGATTTTGTCGTTTGCTAGTATTTCTGGAAGGTGTTCGTATTTCTCCAATACTCCCTGGAGGTAGGTTATATACAGTTCAAGGCGGGATGATCCTTCCGTAGCCAGATCTTTCAATTTTTGGTGATAAAGCCATGTGAAGGTCCACCAAATGTTCCAACCGATAACCAACAAGTACACGAAAACAGCAATGAAGTAATTAATACGTGGGAATAATTTCATGTTTTATACCCTTCTAGGGTATGCAAGGGAAGGTCGAAGGTTTGATTTTTACCAATCAAAATCAGCTGGGTCTTATAGGAGCGTGCACATGATTTCTTCATTAGCCTGCGGGTTTTCTTTTGAAGGGAACTGTAAAAGCTAAACACCACGGACGATAATTGAGGTCGAACACCTGTTACAAATATACCTTGATGCGTCCACTGAAAATTAGATTGGGAACTGTAGCCCTCCTCACAGCCGTTTGGCGTCTAGCAGGTTCGATCGACGTTTTCCTCAAGCAACCCCAGTTTTCCTGCGAGCCACTTGGTCGTCGTGGCCTGGATTAAAATCGTCATGAGAATCGCTATAAAGGTCACTGACCCGATGATTTGTGCCCCAGGAGCCTTGACGCCTATAAGCAAACCAGCGAGCGCCGCTGGAATCACTCCGGTTTCTCTGGTCCAGCACATGAAAAGAAGCTCGTTCACACTCCATTTTGCTCGTTTGTCGGGAAGAGCGCAGCAAAAGACCGTGACCGGTCTGGCAACCAACATAAAGACTGTTACAACAAAAACACCGCCGACCAAGTGTTTATTCATGAGGCCAAAGTCGAATTGTGAACCGAGGAGAATGAAGATGAATATTCGCATAATCAGTGCGGTGGTCATCACATATTCTTCGAGTTTTTCATTTTCACGCGGTTCCATCGTGAAACCAAAGGATTCTTTGTTGCCGATCATTATGCCGAAGACGAACACAGCCATAAAACCACTGGCCTGGAAACCGTCAGCACCGAGATAGGCACCGATGACTGCCATCAGGGTTACAAGCGGCGTGTATTCTGCTAGAAAATCGAGCTTTTCATGGGCAATGAGCATGGCCGCAAAATAACCGGCGACAATACCCACCAGAACCCCGATGCCAGCCTGTTTCAATAGATCGATTAAAGAAGCCGACAGTGAGAATTCCCCCGATCCCATGGCTACAGCTAAAACCGCAAAGGTTACAATAGCCCCCATCGCATCATTAAAAGCCGATTCGCTGATCACTGTTTGCGCCACCCGCTCCTTAATTTTCACCTGACGAAAAATGGGGACAATCGTTGCAGGGTCCGTAGCCGCAATAGTTGCGCCGAGCAACAAAGAGGTGATTACTGGAAGTCCAAGGGCAAAGTAGGCTGCCGCGCCGGTGATAACCGCCGTTATTAACACACCGATGGTCGCGATCACGAGCAGAGTAATCCATACCTCCTTCAAGACTCTCAATTTAATCGACGCTCCGCCGTCAAAGAGAATATAACTAGCACCAAAAAGGATAATCATTTGATTTATAGAGGATTCAGCCGGAATATTTACGATTCCGCTGAAAGAAGGTCCAAGGAGTATGCCGGCCAAGAGAAAAATAGCAACGTCGGGTACTTTAATCTTATGTGAAATGAAGCCGCAAAGAGTACCAACGGCGAGTATGATGCCGATTAGAAGAAGAAGATGCTTCACCATCTCCATTGTAACGGAAGATTCCATAATTTTTATTTCCTGTAGCAATAAACAAAAATGTAAAAAGGTAAGTTAAGGAATATCTTGTTGTAATGATGGAATATATTGGAGAGACTTGAGACTCAAGTTAGGTAGTTTGCCATGATCGATCTGAATTGAAAAGTCTTTTAGCCAAAAATCAAACTTGGCTAAAGAGGATAAATCAGAAGCCACAAAAGATCATCAATGTTTGGGTAAAAAATCACGTGGATGATTTGTGTGTTTCCATGCGAATAGGTTGCCGGATGGATTCACACATGTTGCTCAGTGTTCTGAGGTGAGGAATCAACAGCGTCACTCAGTAAGTGACTTATTGAAAATGGTTGAAGCTTGATAGTAATCAGACAAAAAAAGAAAGAGGGGTTATTACCATTATTATTAATGATAATAACCCCTCTTAGATGAACTTACTGAAAAACTTCAGTACAAATCTATCAATGATCGATAGTGAAAGAAGCCTTAAGAAATTCTCTGTTCAGACGAGCTATATTGCTGATAGATATTCCTTTAGGGCAGACATTTTCACATTCTCGTTCATTTCCACAGTTACCGAAACCATCTTTATCCATCTGTAAAACCATGGAGATGGCACGTTTCTTAGCTTCGGCTTGACCCTGAGGCAACAAGGCTAATTGGGAGACCTTGGCGCCGAGGAAGAGCATCGGTGTGCCATTAGGACAAGCCGCAGCACATGCACCACAACCGATACAGGCAGCTGCATCCATTGACGTCTCAGCAACATGCTGAGGAATCAGGATGTTGTTACCATCTTGAGGAGATCCGGTGTTGACGGAAACATAACCACCAGCAGCAATAATCCGATCAAGAGCAGATCTGTCGACAATTAAATCTTTGACGATCGGAAAACCTTGAGAGCGGAAAGGTTCAATGACGATGGTATCTCCGTTTTTGAAGCGGCGCATGTGTAATTGACAGAGAGTTGTTTCTTTATCAGGACCATGAGCTGTTCCATTGACTACAGCACCACACATACCGCAAATACCCTCGCGACAGTCATGGTCAAAGGCAACAGGTTCCTTGCCTTTAATGGTTAGCCATTCATTCAAGACGTCGATCATTTCAAGAAATGAACTATCCGTGCTGATATCCTTGAGAGCATGTTCCTCAAAAGAGCCAGTTGCCAGAGGGCCATTCTGTCGCCATATTTTTACTATTATATTAATCGATTTCGATGACATAAGTTTTCTTCTGCGTTGTATTTTTAAACTTCAGTGAAGAATCTGTTTATACAAGAGTAGAGATGTGTATTACTTGTAGCTTCGTTGTGAGGGAGTCACATATTCAAAGGTCAGCGGCTCTTTGTGCAATGCAGGTGCAGTGCCTTGACCTTTGTACTCCCATACAGCAGCATGGCTGAAATTAGCATCATCACGCTTGGCCTCGTTTTCCTCGGTTTGGCTTTCTTCTCGGAAGTGGCCACCGCAGGATTCTTCACGATTCAATGCATCGAGAGCCAGCAATTCTCCAAATTCGAGGAAATCTGCGACGCGACCGGCACGTTCGAGGGATTGATTCAGTTCCTGGCCTGAACCAGGGACAGTAACATTCTCCCAAAATTCGGCTCGAATCTCAGGAATTCTTTTCAATGCCAAGGCAAGGCCTTCTTTATTTCGGGCCATACCACAGTTATCCCACATAACTTTACCAAGCTCCTTGTGGAAATGGTCAACGGTCTGACCGGCTTTGCCGCTTTTCGTATTCTTCAGCAATTTAGCGGTCTGCTCTTTTACTTCATTAGCAACAGTTTCAAACGCTGGGTCGTTGGTGTTGGTTGCAACCGGTGGTACAGACGCAAGGTAGTTACCAATGGTGTAAGGAAGGACGAAATAGCCATCGGCCAGACCTTGCATCAACGCAGATGCACCGAGGCGGTTAGCACCATGATCAGAGAAGTTACACTCGCCAGCTGCATACAGGCCAGGAATGGTAGTCATTAAATTATAATCGACCCAAAGGCCACCCATCGTGTAATGGATCGCCGGGTAGATCATCATGGGTTCTTTGGTCGGATCGCTGTCTGTGATCTTTTGATACATATGGAAAAGGTTTCCATATTTTCTCATAATCACATCGAGACCATCACGTTTAATGGCGTCACTGAAATCGAGATAAACGCCCAACTTTGTTTCGCCGACGCCCTTACCCTCATCACAGGCTTCTTTGGCATTACGAGAAGCTACGTCACGGGGCACTAGGTTGCCAAAAGAAGGATATTTGCGCTCAAGATAGTAGTCGCGATCTTCCATTGGGATATCAGCTGCCTTCCGGTTGTCGCCAACATTTTTTGGAACCCATACCCGACCATCATTGCGAAGTGATTCACTCATGAGTGTCAACTTGGATTGGAAATCACCATGAACGGGGATACAGGTCGGGTGAATCTGGACAAAACAAGGGTTGGCAAATCCAGCTCCTCGTTTGTAGGCACGCCAAGCTGCTGTAACATTCGAAGCCATAGCGTTGGTAGACAGGAAGTATACGTTGCCGTAACCACCAGTTGCCAGCACAACAGCATGCGCCGAATATTTTTCAATTTCACCGGTCACCAAATTGCGACAGATGATGCCTTTGGCAACACCATCGACAACGACTAGATCCATCATTTCCCGACGGGTATACATCTTCACCTTGCCAGCGGCAACTTGACGCATCATGGCAGTATATGCGCCAAGCAGCAACTGCTGTCCAGTCTGACCTCTGGCATAAAATGTTCTGGAAACCTGGGCGCCGCCGAAAGAGCGATTGGCCAAGGTTCCGCCGTATTCACGAGCAAAAGGAACACCCTGAGCAACACATTGATCGATAATGTTATTGGCTACTTGGGCAAGACGATAAACATTGGCTTCACGGGCACGGAAGTCACCACCTTTGATTGTGTCATAAAATAGGCGGAAGACGGAGTCACCGTCATTTTGGTAATTCTTCGCAGCGTTAATCCCACCTTGAGCAGCGATGGAATGGGCGCGGCGAGGGCTATCTTGGATACAGAAAGATTTGACGTTGTAACCAAGCTCTCCCAGCGATGCAGCTGCAGAAGCGCCAGCTAATCCGGTGCCTACGATAATAATCTCGTATTTCCGTTTGTTAGCAGGGTTGACGAGTTTGTTGGAAAAACGGCTTTTGTCCCATTTTTCGGCCAGCGGTCCTTCGGGTATTTTTGAGTCAAGCTGCATAGTATTTTCTTTTAGCTGTAGGTGGAAGGGAATATGGGTTGTTAATGAAGGTTCCATGAAGAACCTTCAGTCGTTTCATCTAGATCTAATGTTTAATCAGCCGCCTAATTGAGACCGGTTAATAACCATAAGGACGGTTATTAAAAGGAACACACCGACCATGATGCCTGCGAGGGCCCAGGTAATCATCCGCAACGGATTGTCATATTTAGGATGGCTGATTCCAAAGGTCTGGAGTAATGACCAGAAGCCATGGCTAATATGGATGAAGAGAAGACTGATTCCTGCTCCGTAGATAAGGGTGAAAAAGGGGTTGTTCAAAACTTGAGTTACAAATTCAGAGATTGTTTTAACCGCAGTTTTTTCTACAAAGTGAAAATTAGCAAGATGAATGAGGATGAAAACAAAGATCGCAACACCTGTGTACGGCATTGTCTTTGAGCCAATAGTACGTCCACCTGCGCTTGTTTCAACTTCGTATTTGCTGCCTCTTGCTTTTCGATTCTCAAGGAAGAGGATAATGCCTGTGATAACGTGCAGAAAAAATATTGAGTAAAGGCCCATCTCAAAAATTGGGACGAAAACTCCTAATGAATGCAGATGATGCGCATAGGCATTAAATGCGCTTCTCCCCCAGAAAATTGTGCTGTTGCCTATGGTATGAACGAGTAAAAACCCGCCAAGCATAAACCCTGTAAAAGCCATGATGTATTTTTTGCCCAACGATGATCGACAAGTTTGAATGAACCACGACATAATTACTATTCCTGAATGAGAGTTGAGAGGGTGAAAAAGTTGATACAAGTGTGGAACAATGAACAGTTTCAAGCAAAAAAATAAACTGAACGGTGATTCATTAACAGTCTGTCGTCGCTCCTGTCAAGGAAAAAACACTAGCGGAAATACTGTATATTTGAGGCGTTTGGCCTGATGTTGTTGTTAATATAAATGTGTCTTGCTTAATAGCTCAATATGATTAATTTTTTTGTTTCTAATGGGTATTGTTACACTCCGCTTGAGGCCAGAGGTATGGCAAATGAGCCTGAAACGGGTTCTGTTTGGAAATTGTTCGGTTAGTGTCCTTGTTCTTCTATTTGTTTTCAGTAAGTAGTTTGGCCATGTCTTTGGCAAAATATGTAAGGATGATATCCGCGCCTGCTCGACGGATGGCGATCAGGGTCTCAGCCATCACTCGTTCACCGTCTATCCATCCTTTTTCAGCTGCGGCTTTGATCATGGCATACTCTCCGCTGACCTGATAAGCGGCGATCGGCAGATCGAATTCATCATGCAGGCGGCTGATGATGTCGAGGTAGGCGAGCGCCGGTTTGACCATGAGGATGTCGGCACCTTCATCCACATCCATGGTCGCCTCGCGCAGGGCTTCTTTACTGTTGGCAGGATCCATCTGGTAGCTGCGTCGGTCGCCAAACTGGGGGGCGCAGTCAGCGGCATCCCGGAAGGGACCGTAAAAAGCCGAGGCATATTTCACCGCATAGGACATGATTGGGATCATGTGAAACGAGCTTTCATCGAGGGCGCTACGTATTTCGCTGACCCGGCCGTCCATCATATCTGAGGGGGCCACCATGTCGGCGCCGGCTTGGGCGTGGGACAGGGCGGTCTTGGCTAGTAGTTCCAGCGTAGCGTCGTTATCGACCTCATGTCCGGCTAAGCAGCCGCAATGGCCATGATCGGTGTATTCGCACAGGCAGACATCGGTGATTACCGTCATCTCTGGTACCCGGTTCTTCAATTCTCTGATTGCCTGCTGAATGATGCCGTTTTTGGCGTAAGCCCCGGAACCAAGGCCGTCTTTTCTTTCCGGCAAACCGAAGAGGATGACCGAGTTAATGCCCACAGCCAGGCAATCCCTGGCCTCTTTTGCCAGCTGATCAACCGAGATCCGAAAAACGCCGGGCATGGAGGGGATCTCCTGGCGGATTCCCTTGCCAGGCAGGATAAATAGGGGATAGATCATCTGTTCCGGTACCAGTCGAGTTTCTCTGATCATCGATCGGAAGGTCTCGGTTTGCCGCATTCTGCGGGGGCGAAATTCTGGGAAAACCATGGGTTACCTCAGTTTGCTGGTTTATTGGGAAAGATAAAAAAGTGAGACGCTGGGGGCGGGAATTATTTAACCGTGATGCCCAGGCCCTTAACTTTCTTGTGGAGATGGCTACGCTCCATGCCTATTAATTCGGCGGTCTTTGTAACATTGCCGTCGTTTTCGAGGAGCTTGGCCGCAAGATAGTCCATTTCAAACTGACGGCGGGCTGCTTTAAAGGAAGAGAAGAGGTGATAGCCTCCTCCCGCCCCAGGTTGGACGGGGAGGGGTAGTAAGGGAGCATTTCCGAGGAAAAGGGCCACATCGTTCACCCCTATCCGGTCGCCGGGACTCATGATTACTAGACGTTCGATCAGATTGCGCAGTTCGCGGACATTACCCGGCCAACTGTGACGTTGGAGCAGTTGCAAGGCTTCATCGGCAAATTGTTTTCTGCCGATCCCTTTTTTTCCGAATTGGTTAAGGAAGTCTTCGATCAGCGGGGGGATGTCTTCGCGTCGGTCAACCAAGTCGGGAACCATGATGGGGACGACGTTGAGTCGGTAAAAGAGATCGGCCCGGAAGTTGCCCTTGTCAATCTCTTCTTCGATGTTCTTGTTGGTTGCCGCCAGAACTCGGACATCGACTTCGATAGTCCGGGATCCGCCGACCCGTTCGAATTTCTGTTCCTGAAGGATGCGCAGCACTTTGGCCTGGCTTTTCAGGCTCATGTCACCGATTTCATCTAGGAAAAGGGTGGAACCGTTGGCTTGGTCGAATTTGCCCTTTTTGTTCTCAGACGCCCCGGTAAAGGAGCCTTTGACATGGCCGAACAGCTCCGATTCGATCAGTTCTTCGGGGATTGCGGCGCAGTTGACCGCGATCATCGGGTGCTTACTCCGTAGCGAGTGGCGGTGAATGGTCTGGGCCACAAGTTCTTTGCCGGTGCCATGGCCGCCACGGATGAGGACCCAGGCATCGGTAGGAGCGACCCGTTCAATCTGTTCGCGTAATCGGGTGATCGGAGGACTATTGCCAGTGATATAGATTTTGGTTGGACCGCTTTCTCGCAACAGTCGGTTTTCCCGTTCCAACCGGGACAATTGAATGCCCTTGTTAATCGAGAGAATAATCTTGTCATAGGAGAGTGGCTTTTCGATAAAATCGTAGGCACCGCTCCGGGTTGCCTGCACAGCGGTTTCGATAGTGCCATGACCGGAAATGACTATCACCGGCAGATCGAAACGCTGTTTGATCAATTTGAGGGCCTCAAGACCGTCCATGCCGGGCATCCAGATGTCGAGTAGAATCAAGTTGACATCTTTTTCATCGAGTAGTTGTAACCCCTCTTCAGCTGAGGCTGCTACCAGCGGAGTAAACCCCTCGTCGGCAAGAATACCCGAAAGCGCCTCGCGGATGGCGGCTTCATCGTCTATGATCAGAATAGTGTTGGGCATCGGTGCAGGGTCGGTCAGGCTGAAGAAAAGGATATGGCTCTCAGGAATCAGTATTTGGAATTGCTACCATATCAGGTATCAAACGGCAGCTCAACTGTAAACACTGTACCTGTAGGGGCGTTGTCATAGGCACGGATGCTGCCATTATGCTCGGTGACAATGGTATGGGCGATGGCTAGGCCTAGGCCGGTACCGGATTTGCGGGTGGAAAAGTACGGCTCGAAAATTCGGAGCTTGACCTCCTCGGCGATTCCCGGGCCATTATCCGTTACTTCCAGCCGGACCAAGTGCTGTTCGGTGCTGTACCCGACGGTAACCTCGATGGTCCCGCCATCGTTGAGTACAGAAACGGCGTTGTCAAGCAGATTGATCAGAACGCGCTTGATCTGCACGGCATCAAAGAGGAATTCCGGAATGCTTGGATCTGTGCTGCTGGTGATGGCGAGGTGTTTGTGGGCCTCCCGATAGAGAAAGACTACCTCTTCCACTAGGCGGCAGAGGTTATTCTGCTCTTTATGGAGCTTGGGCATCCGGGCGAAATCGGAAAATTCGCTTACCAGTTTTTTTATTTCGTCGACCTGGTTGATAATGGTGGCTGTGCATTGGTCGAAAATGTGTTGATCCTCGGTTATTTTATCAAGATATCGCTTGCGCAACCGCTGAGCTGAGAGCTGGATAGGAGTTAGTGGATTTTTAATTTCGTGGGCAATACGGCGGGCTACCTCCTGCCAGGCGGCTAGTCGTTGAGCTTTCTCCAGATTGGTGAGATTGTCGAAGACAATGACAAAACCGATGGGATTATGCCAGTCGTCGACCATTCTGGTGATATTGACTTGGAGCGAAAGGGTCTCGCCTCGGCGGATGGTAACCCGCAGGTGTCGCTCGATCGACGGCTTGCCGGTACTCAGCAGCTCTTTGATAAAACTCTCCACGATCTGCACATGCTGTTTGGGCAGGGCTTTGTGGAAATCCTTGCCAAGAAAGGTGGCGGGTTCAATGGCCAACAATTCTTCGGCAAAGCGGTTAATGGTGGTGATTTGGTTATTCTCGTCCAGAGCAATAACTCCGGCTGCAACATTTTCCAGGATGGTTTCCAAGTAGCGGCGTCGCTGTTCAGAAATCTCGTTGCTTTCCTGCAGCGCCCAGTGTGCCTTTGTCAGTTGCCGGTTGGAGGCGAGAATGTCTGAGGTCATGGAGTTGAAGGAATCGACAAGGAGTCCCATCTCGTCGTCTGCTTCTTTTTCGAGGATAAAGTCCAGGTCGCCATCAGCTACTCGTCTGGTAGCTTCGGCAAGTTTATTGATCGGTCCGGTGAGGCTGCGGGCGATATAGAAGCCGAACCAGATTGCTCCGAACAAGGTCAAGAGCGTAATGATGAGCAGCATGATGATCAAGCTGAGCTTGATCGGGGCTTTGAGCATGATCAGATTTTGGTAACCAGTGATCCCGTCGGAAACCGATTGCATGGTTTCGAGCTTTGCAGAGGGGATCAGCACTGTGGTCACCAGAAACCAGGCCTGCTGGGAGGAGGTGTTTAACTGCACCGGTGTAATGGCTTGAATCAGTTCGCCGATGGTGGTCCGCTGGGTGACCACTTCCGATCTGTTGTTGGCTGAGGCGAGCCGGATAGCCTCTGAAGGGGTAACCGGCAGGACAATGGGTAGAAGTCGGGGGCCTTGGATCGCGAGCAAAAGGGTACGTTCACCGTCGAGGAGCTGAATGCTGTCCGGGGCACCAGGTAGGTCAATTTTAAGTGTCTTGATGAAAAATTGCTCTAAGCCGGCCATGTTGTTAAGGTCAAAGGTGCCACTCTCCAGAATCGAGGCCAGTTGCCTACCCGCATATTCGGCCTGTTGGCCGGTATCGTGGAGGATCGATTGTGTCAGTTTGAGGGAGGATTGCAGGGATTCCTCTACCTTGGCGTTGAACCAGTAATCGATGGAGGTGGAGACAAAGCGCAGGGCGATGAAGAAAAGGATGGTTGTCGGTACTAGGGAGAGTGATACAAAGGAGATGACCAACCGGGTCCGCAACTTGGATCCCAGAATATTTTGTTTACGCTCAAAAACCAGCTCTACCAGATTGCGCAGCACCAAGTAGAGCATGAGCAAGAGTAGCAGCCCGTTGATGTTGATCAGGGCGAAAATCAAGATCGTACTGGAGATGGGCAGGTTGAAGTCGCCGCTGAGTAGACCTCGTTGCACATACCCCAGCAGGGGAATAAGCAGGGCACAGAAAACGATAACATAGCGGACTAACCGCTGTTTCTTTTTTTTCTGCTGGGCGGTGAGCATTCAGTCGTCGACTTTCAGGTTAATACCTGAATTCAATGGTCCGCCAGTCGGTTTCGAAATCCCATAATGAAGAAAAGGGGACTACACGATGCATCCCGAGGGGCAGGGAACCTTTTTTCAAAGTGACTTTGAAGTGAATGGCATAGGGGGCATCGTGAACAAGTTGGGTAAGGGCGATCACCTTGATGCCATTGAGTTCAGCCATCAGCTGTTTGGCCTGTTCAAGATTGGCGGTATTGATGGTTTTGCCTTCCTGATTGGAGAAAGCGATACGGTACTCTTTCTTGCCGCTGTCGAAGGTCATGGTGTGGGTCACGGATGATTCGACGAGGCTGGTGTCGATCCAGGTGTTACTGGTCTTTACCAGTTTGAGATGGTAGGTGAAGATAATAGGGATGCCATTGCGGACACCATCAAGCATTTCCTGGGTAAAGCAGTTTTTCACCGTTGCGAAGAGCAGGAGGTCATTGTCCGAGGTGGTAACGATTATATCTTTGATTTCAGGATTTTGTTCGTTAGCTGCAAAAGGCATAGACGGACAGGAGAATAGGACGAGACCGCACAGGATGATGATTTTTATGTTTAATGATTTCATTAAGCTGTCGGATTATCCGTTACGTCGGCGCTTGCTGGTGTTAGAGCCAGAGGTTAAATGTAGTGTACGTCATATACCTGATGGGCAGTTTTTTGTCCATGACAAGGACAAATTTGGCGCCGGGAAGTTGGATCAAATTATCATCAAGCAGAATGAATTTAAGATGTGCAGTGCGTTGGCCTTTTTCAGGAAGAAGCTGGTAAACAGATTAGATGTAGCCAATACTGAATTTTTACTTCAATACACCCAAACTGAAAGACAATCGGTCGCTGTTTTATCCGAATTCTACCATTCGACCCTGAGGATATTATCTAAGGGTTTGATCCTGGCGAGTCGGATTCGCACCGTGTCGCCGGGTTCGACTGGGAATGCTGAATTGGGTGGTAGGTCGATGTCAAAGAGGCAATCGCAGAGCAGGAGATTGACCCGTTTCGGCCCGAGTCCGACCACCAGGGCGTTGACTAGTTGCCCTTCCTTGGGTTCGAGATACCGGAGGATCCAGTAGCGGTGCCGCTGTTGGCGGAGGGCATTTGCCCTGCTTAGGTTCTGCTGGATGACACCGGCAAAAGTCTTGCACTCCTCACCCGAGAAGAGGATGCCACGGCCATGAATCATATGGCTTAATTGGTGCTGCATGACTAGGTCAAGAAAACGGCGGATCGGCGAGGTTATAGTGGTGTAGCTGTTGAGGCCGAGGCCGCTATGAGGCTTGGGATTGGAGGTTAATTCGCCGCGGGCCAGAAAGCGTCGCTGCTGGGCAATATCCTGCAAACTGTTTTGGGCACCAGAGATAAGCCGCTTGCGGGGCGGTGGTTGCGAACGGAACAAACCCGGCGCCTCCTGTCCGGCCAGGTAATCGGCGGCAATGCCATTAGCCAAAATCATCAGTTCGGAAACCAGGTTGCGAGAGGGGGTGTCAACCGGTGACAAGTATACCTGAATATGATCCCGGTCACGGATATCTATATTGACATCCGGCAGGGACAAAAGGAGCGCGCCATGGTCGATCCGTTGCTGACGCAGCTGTTGGCGTACTACATTCAATGCTGCCAGGTCCGCATCACGTTCGATAAGGGCATCTGCCTCCCGATAACTCAACTGGCGTTTGACTTCGATCACGGCTGGAACAATGGACTTCTGCACTACGGTGCCGTCTTTTGCCAGGGTAACTAGAAAACTGATGGTTGGCCGCACTTTGCCCTGGATCAGGCTGCAGAGATCAAGAGACAGTGTTTTGGGCAACATGGGGATGTGCCCCTCTGGAAAATAGAGCGAGGTCGATCGATCTCGGGCTTCTGCAAAGAGCGGACTTTTGGGCGGCACATAGTAACTGACATCGGTGATGTGGATGCCGACCTGTAGAGTGCCGTCTGACTTTCTTTCGATGTGGAGGGCATCGTCAAAATCGCGGGTAAAACTGCCGTCGATGGTCAGAGTATTGAGTGACCTGAGATCTTGTCGTTTGGGATCGGCAAGCAGCTCTTCCAGAGTCGCTTCTCGAAGGGTCCCGGCAATCTCGATGCAGGGTTCTGGAAAATCAACAGGCTGATCCGATCTGAGCAGGGTCAGGTTTTCATCCGGACCCCAGACGCCCGCTTTGACCAGCAGTTCATAGTCGGCATGAGGCGCGGTGAGCCCCGCTTTTTTGAGAATCAGCCGGACGAGTTCGTCCTCCTCGCTTTCGCTGCCAAACAGTACCGATTGTCGAATCCATTGCAAGCAGCGCTCACGATCCGGCCAGTCGTCCTCGGAGACAGGTATTCCCTGCATGATTTTTTGCAGGTTGTCCGCTGCTTGTTCCAGCACTTGCGCTCTTTCCTGTTCCTTCTGCAGCTGTGTCTCTAGCTGTTTAACTTGTTCGGGACTGTGAGCGGTTATTTTGTCGGTTTTATATTTAAAGAAGAGGGGATCGGCAAAGACAGCCCGTAAAAAGGCGGCACGCTGGTCATCATTCACCGCACCGCCGAAATGGAACTCCGCGAGAAAATCTAGTGGGAATTCGTTGTCGGGTTCTTCGCAGACGATTTGCCAGAGATCTTTGAGGGTAATCGTTTCAGCTAGAGCGGTCCGGTTGGCGGCGATTTTCTGCAATGTGGCGGTAATGGTTTCCCGACTCGAATCTTGGGATGAGAGTTGACGGGAGGTCATCAATATTCGTGATTCCGGCAGATTGATTTCCCGCCCGTTCTGATTCAGGAGGTGGATCTTTTTGTCGGCAACGCCGGTGACGAGGCCGCAGTAAAATCTGCCGCCGTCTATGAATTCAATAAGGCTACCGGGGGTGATCATCTTTTTAACACATTGCGAAGTTCGGAGGTCATGGTAAGCTACAGTGGATAGCAAGATTCCACCTCTTTGTCATTATTTTCTTCGGGGAAGGTCCCGAAACTCTTTCAATAAAGGATACACACCAAGTGGATAGTTTTATCTACCGTTCCGGGGTGGTGGCGATCATCGGCCCCCCCAATGCAGGCAAATCTACGCTGCTGAACCATCTGCTCCGGCAGAAAATAGCGATTGTTACCCCCAGGCCACAGACCACTAGAAACAGGATCATGGGGATCGTCACTGGGCCGGAGTACCAGATGATCCTGCTCGACACTCCAGGTCTGCACGAGGCCAGGGAAGAGATGAACCGGCAGATGGTGCGGGTGGCGCTGGAGAGCCTGAGCGAGGCGGATGTCGTACTTTTTTTGGCAGATTGCTCGGACATGGCCCCCAAAAAACTGGAAAAACGGGCCGAAGAATTCCGGGGCTACCTGAGCACCATTACCTGTCCAGCGGTGCTGGCTCTCAATAAAATGGATTTGCTGCAACCGGAACAGCTGTTGCCGGTCATGGATTGGTATCAAAATCTGCATCCGTTTGACGCTATTGTTCCTATATCGGCGCTCCAGGGCATTGGCATCGAGGTGCTGACCACCGAACTGGTTGCTCGCCTGCCCGAAGGGCCACAGTATTATCCGGAGGATATCCCCACCGATGCAACCGAACGGTTCATTGCCGCTGAGATCATTCGCGAGAAGATTTTCCTCCTGACCCGGGACGAGGTACCCTATTCGACTGCCGTTGTCATCGACTCCTTCGAGGAAGAGGAAGAGGGCCGGCCGGTCGTTATTCAGGCAACAATCATGGTGGAGCGAAATTCACAGAAAGGTATTCTGGTCGGTCAGGGTGGGGGCATGCTGGCGGCCATACGCAAGAGTGCCGCCAGCGATATCGAAAAACTGTTGGGATGCCGGGTGCGTTTGCACCTCTGGGTTAAGGTCAGAAAGAATTGGACAGGTAACACCAATATTCTTCGTGAACTGGGGTTGGCCTAGGCGGTTTGGACTACTGGAGAAGGACACGACCCGGAAGTTTGCTATTCCTGCTCTGTTTACTCTTTGGGAGTATGAGTGCTGGGAACCATACTGAGCCCTTTGAGTGTCGTTAGGGCTGTCCGTAGTTGATTGTCCTGCTCAAGCCTTTTGGTGATCTGTTGAATATCCACCACTTTTTCAAAACTTTCTTCTTGATCCGTTTTGTCGGTGGTGTCCGCTTCCGGTTTGGGCTGATTCTTGCCACGAGGTTCGTTTTTAAAATGGTGGGGCAGGTCTTTTTCTCTGATGGCTTTGACGGGAGGGGCAGGCTCGTTTTTTGCCTCTGAGCCAGCGGTTAGTGGCACCATCCTGTCGGGTCTGATACCGGTTGCTTGAATCGATTCGCCGCTTGGGGTGTAATATTTTGCGGTGGTCAGCCGGATGCCTGCGCCATCTGGCAAGGGCAGGATGGTCTGTACAGAGCCCTTGCCGAAAGTGGTTGTGCCCATAATGATCGCCCTTTTATGATCCTGGAGGGCACCGGCCACAATCTCAGAGCCGCTGGCGGAACCGCCGTTGACCAAGACAACCATGGGGAAACCGCTTTTGCTGCCATCCTGATGGGCCTCAAACACCATCTGATCCTGTTTGTCTCTCCCTCTGGTTGAAACAATAATTCCCTTATCTATGAAGATGTCGGCGACCTTGACCGCTTGGTCAAGCAATCCTCCAGGATTGTTGCGTAGATCAAGCACGAGTCCTTGGATTGGATGTTTTTTTCTGAAGCTTTTCATAGCGCTTCTGACATCCTTGGTGGTGGTAGCCTGAAAGTTGGAAACCCGGATGTAGAGAAATCCAGGCTCCATTTCCATGGATTTGACGGAGAGCAGGGGGATGGCCTCCCGTGTCAGGGTCAGGTCTTTGGTCTCTTTCGAACTCTCGCGGTGGATGGTGATGGTCACCGAGGTGCCTTTCACACCTCGCAGTTTTTTGACTGCTTCCATGAGGGTCATGGTTTTGGTGAGTTCTCCGTTGATCCGGACAATTTGATCCCCCGATTTTACGCCTTGCTTGTCTGCCGGGGTACCCTCGATGGGAGCAACGGCAGTGAGCACGCCATCACGAATAGAAATTTCGATACCAACCCCTGTGAAACTGCCTGAAGTTTCTTCCTCGAGGTTTTTGAAATCCTCCGGTGTCATATAGGCTGAATGAGGATCGAGCGAACCGAGCATGCCGTTGATCGCCCCATTGATTGCCTTAGTGGAATCGACCTTATCAACATAATACTGCTGGATCAAGGTCAGGACATTGGCGAAAGTTTCCAGATTTTTGTAGGTATCGCGTTCCTGTTTGTTCTCGTCAGCACAAACAGCGTTCCAGCACAAACAGAAGAGAATGACCAGCAGGAGTATCGAGCGTTTCATGTGGTAGTCGGAAAACCGGGTGGAAGAGATGAAAAGGGATTCTCAAAGAAGGATGACGTTACAAGCGGCAAGCAGCTCTTGACGGCGTTGGCTTTTGGTTGATTAAATCAACGCCAACTTAACGGGAATCTGAGGGTGAGGCAACGGTTATTCGCCCTGAGCGGGTAAAATACCTTTGCCGGGCAAGCGGAGTGATCAGCGATTAGCGAGGGTCCCTGGTTTGAGCCAGTCGAGTGGATCTTCAGCAACTTCGCCGTGGCGAATTTCAAAATATAGTCCTTTGCCGAAGAGTGTGGCGTTTTTACCAGTGAGACCGATGACCTGTCCTTGTTTGACCAGATCGCCTTCTTTGACATGGAGTTCGTTGAATCTGGCGGTGACGCTGTAGTATTCCTGGTCATGGTCGATGATGACCATTTTTCCATACCCGCGCATGGTTCCGGCAAAGAGGACCTCGCCGTCATAAACGGCAAATGCTTCGGTTTTGTCCGGGGTGTTGATGGTGATGCCGTTGGTAAAGGTGGTGTCATCAGCATTGGGCGATGCCTGTTTGAAGCGGCTGATAAGTTGCCCCCATACCGGAGGCGGCAACTTACCCTTGTTGAGGGAAAAGGCACGAGCCTTTTGTTCCTGGGTCCTGCTGCTACTGGTCAGAGCGGAGGTCAGATGGCTTTCCGCCCTTTTCATCTCTTTCAGGGCCTGTTCATACAAGCCTCTCTGGGTTTGAACCCGTTTTAACAGGTTATTCTTCTCTTCGTTGGTTTGTTGCAGGGCAAGGCGTTCTTTGTCGGCGTCAGCCAGGAAATTTTCAAGAACCGCTTTTTCCAGTTCATGGGCTCGCTTGACCCGGTCGATTGCGCCAACGCTTTCCCGGTAAGCAGCAAAAACAGACTGGTCATAGGTGACGAGCGAATGGAAGGCATCATTGGTCAGCAACAGATCAGGCAGAGTTTTGCTGGAAAAACTTATATTAAAGAACCCTGTTTTACCCATGAGGTAAAATGATTTTAAACGATTGTTCAGATGCTGCTGCAGAGCCTCGTTTTTTTGAGTGATCGCCGTCAGTTCCTTTTCTTTGGAACTAATCACCCGTTCTTGTTCCCTTATCTGTGCTTTGAACGCATTGATCTTCACTTTCTGTTTGGCTATTTTTTCATCCATGCTTTCCAATTCGTCCAGCAGGGAGAGTTCCTGTTGACCGCTCTGATCGATTTTTTCCTCGTGCGCCGATATTTCATTGCGGAGTTTACCGATATGAACGGAGTGCATTTGCTGGTTCTCCGGCAATGCTGCCAGGCAGGCAAACGGTGCAAGAAAACTGGTCAAGAGGAGGATGACGGCAAGAAGACGATTCATTGGCGGCGGTTCAAAGTTGAAGAATCCTTCTGGTGGTCGAAAAGCTGCCTGCCGCACAGAGCAGGGTGGCGCTGCCAATAATTGAGAGAATTGCCTGCCAGGAAAAGAAGGTGAATGGCAGGTTGGTGAGCGTTGTCGGACCGGCGAACTGGAGGTTAATCCAGTTGAAGAGGAGCAGGAGTGCGATAATGCCGCAACTCGATCCCAGAAACCCTTGAAACGCGCCTTCCATGAGAAAAGGCATACGGATATAGTTGTTGGTGGCACCAAGCAGCCTGAGCAGTTCCAATTCCTGCTGACGGGACAACAAAGTCAGGCGGATGGTGTGGGCAACCATAAAGGTGGTGGTCATAATCAGCAGAGACCCGGAAAGGATAGTAACGACCCGCATCAACTGGATAAAGGAATAAAAGCGTTCGATCCATTCTTTGCCGTATTGGACCTTGAGGACACCTGGCAGGGTTTGCAGATAATCGGAAAAGCGTTTGATTCGGGACAGAGTGTCAAGCGAACGAACCGGATAGACCTCGATGGATGGAGGTAGGAAATTTGTGGGTACTCCGGTCAGGACATCGCTGTTGTCGCCAAGTTGTTGTTCGAAGCGTTTGAAGGCCTGTTGACTACTGATGAATTCGATCCGATCCACTTGGTCGAATTTGAGGATCTTCATCTGGTACTGTTCCTTCATGGCTGGAGCGGGCTCTTCCTCCAGGTAGACAACAAGCCGCAGATCGTCGCCGAGTTCCTGGCCAACATGTAGGGCATTAGAGTAGATGAGGTAAAAGAAGGAGAATATTAGCACCGACAGGGACACTGTGAACTGGGTCATGATCTGTGATTTCCAGGTAAACAGCATGTTGCGGCAGGTTTGTTGGAGAACGACGGCCAGAAATCTCATGCCTTAGCCCTCCAGTGAAGGGGAGAAAGAAAATTCTGCGTTTTCTCCATTGCTGTCTTCAGGGTATGAAGGTTGCTGCTGGGTCGAGATTCGTCCGAAACGGAGCTCAACTACACGGTGGCTTGTCTGCTGGTACAGAGATTTGTCATGGGTGGCAATGAGGATAGTGGTGCCCTGCTTGTTGAGCTGATTGAAGAGGTTAACGACTCTGTCGGTGTTCTCAGCATCGAGATTTCCCGTTGGCTCGTCGGCAAGGACGATTTCGGGGGAATTGGCCACAGCGCGGGCAATAGAGACCCGCTGCTGTTCGCCCCGAGATAGTTCCTCGGTGCGGGTGGCGTATTTTTTGACCAGGTCGAGTTGTTCAAGCAGATATCTGGTTCGTTTTTCGATAAAGGATTGGGGACGGTACACGACCTCCATGGGGAAAGCGATATTGTCGGCTACAGTTCTGTCGGGTAGGAGTTTGAAGTCCTGGTAGGCCATGCCGATCTTCCGGCGGAGGAGATGAATGTTGCGCTGCGGCAACTTGGCGACATCGATACCGGCCACCTCCACCATACCTTTGGTCGGTTTTTCAATGCGGCTGATGAGTCGGAGCAGGGTGGTTTTGCCGGCGCCGCTCATTCCGGTGAGGAACACGATTTCGCCTCTGTCGACGGTGAGAGATATGTCCGAGACCGCCTGCACATCAGGGGGATAGACCTTGGTCACCTTGACCATGTCGATCATAATATCGGGATAGGGTGTTTCCTGGCTCATCGATTTGCTGCCGCAGTGGTGGAGGTTTCGGCGTTCAGGCCGTGTGCATAGTGATTACTCGTTTAAGTGTTGGGGGCGCTGGTGGATAGATATTAGCAGCACATATAGTATCAGATGCAATGCTTAAAAGATATATATCTTAAAATATTCATTTTTCCAAGTCCATAGCTTTTTTAGCACGAGTGTTTTTGTGAAAAAGGCGTGCGTTTGTATTGAGGCACTGTGCCAAAGTATGGGTAGTGAATAAAATGGAGTACGGACAGCAATGCTGTCCTGTGTAACATAATGACATTGTGAATACAGTGACCGGAAAACGGCTGGCAACCCTCTTGGAATCTTATGGTAATCGGCAATCGGCAAATAAAAAGGCCCGCCACCATTATGGTGACCGGGCCTTTTTCGTGTTTTGCTTGAAATCGAGCAGCTTATGGGGCCATCAGGTACAGCTCAACCCTTCTGTTTTTTTGTTTGCCAACTGAGGTGGTGTTGTCGGCAATCGGTTTATCCTGGCCATAACCTTTGGCTGTTATCCGTTCTATAGGGACCCCTTTTTCAGTGAGATATTTGGCGACAGCCTGGGCGCGGAGGGTGCTCAGATCCTGGTTGCGCTTAGGATCGCCGACCGAATCGGTATGGCCAGCAATCTCAATTTTGGTCTGAGGCAACTGGGCAAGTGAGGCCGCGACCTTATCTAAAGTTCTCAGTCCATCGGGCAGGAGAATTGCTGTGTTGGATTTGAAAGTAACGCCTTCGAGAATTACCCCTTTCTTCTCGGGGCACCCCAAAACATTTACCGGGACACCGGCAGGTGAATCAGGGCAGAGGTCAATAGCGTCGGCAACACCATCTTTGTCACGGTCTTGCATTGTGCTGGGTGACAAGGTCGCGGCGGGATGCTGAAGGGTCGGTTGAGCTTGTATTTTTAATGCATCCAGTTGTTTTTGCAGCCCGTCTTTTTCCGCTTGGAGGGTCTGTATCTTTTTATCGGTAGTTTGCGTTGCCGCAGTCATCTCGGCTAAATTTTTCTTCGCCAGCGCCTCGGTAATGACCATCTGCGCAACCTGGTTGCGGAGCGTGGCGATTTGCTGATTGAGGTTGGGGACGAGATCCTGTTGCTGCTGAATGTAGTTTTTATCCATCAGTTCCTTGATCCGGACTTGGGCGGCAGCCAATTCTGTGGCCAGTGTTTTCTCTTTGTTGCTACTGACGGCAAGGGACTGGTTGAGTGTTTTCAGGGATGATTCCGATTCGGCAAATTTCTGCTCGGCGGCTTGTTTGGCACTTTGCATCGCCTGTTGTGCAGCCGTTGTGTCCTTTAATTTTGTTTGCAGTGCGGTGATTTGCTCATCGGTCTTGGCCAGTTCTTTGATTTTTGTTTCCGCCAGCAGTAGGGCATTGTTTTTTTCGTTTAGCGATTTTTTTAGGGTCTCTACCGCTTCTGTCTCCGCCTGAGGGGCCGCCGCCTGGCCTGCTAAACCTGTTTTTTCAGCTTCAAGTTGTTTGATCGTGTTAGCGTTTGCATCTCCCTGCGCGATCAATTCCTTGTTTTTAGTCTGCAGTTCCGATACCTGGGTCTGTAGGGCTGTCAGTTCTTTTCCCTGTTGCACGCCATCAGCCAGTGCGGCGGTCTTTTCTTCCAAGGATTTGGTCAGTTCCGCGTTTTTGGCCTGAAGCGCTGTCAGTTCTTTCAGTTTAGTTTCGGCTCCCGTCAGTGCCGCAGATTTTTCATCACAGGAAGCTTTGATCGCCAGTAGATTTTTTTGGTCAGCTTGTAAGGCCTCGAGCTGCATGGCAAGGCCAATTTTTTCATCATTCAGCGCGGATGTTTTGGTGAGCAGTTCGCTTATCTGCACTTTATTGGTACTAATGGTGGCGTCTTTGTCCTTGAGTTGATTTTGCAAGGTGTTCGTGCTGTTTAGGGCTGCCGCCAATTTTTGTTCGACTTCTGTTAGAGCGCTCTGGGCAAGGGCCTGGGCCGATTCAAGTTCCGCGACCTTTTTTTGCGCACCACTTGTCTCGGTCTTGTATTTGTTGAATTCTGCTCTTGTTTGCGTTTCTTTTTTTGTAAGATCAGCGACTTGCTGGGACAACTGTTCGATTTGCATGGAGGTTGTTTCTTTGAGCTGATCAAAATCTCTGTTCCGCTGGTCCAAGACGTATTGGACGGATGCCAATGCCTGGGGATGGTCAGCCACTTCCTGCTTGAGCGATTGGATAGTGTGGAGCGCTCCGTTCATGGCCTCCGTCTTTTCTTGCAGTGAGATTTCCAGGGCGTTTTTTTGTTGCTCGAGAATGATTGTCTGTTTCTCTTTTTCCTGACCATGCCGGAGCAGCGTAGCCGCTTTGAGGTCTGCTTGTTCCGCATCTGCTCTGGCGGTCTGCAAGCGGGTGGTTGCCTCATCGAGTTGCGCCTTCAGGCTGTCAGCTTCGGCGTTTCGTTCCTGAATCTGTTGCTGGACCGTCTTGAGGAGAGTTTCTTTTTCTTTGATGAAATGCTCTGAATGGACTCCAGCAGTCTCCATTTTTTTGAGGGCCGTATTCAGTTGCTCGATCGTGGACTTGGCACGCTCCAGCTCAGATGTCGTTGTATTCCTTTCAGCGGTGAGTGTCTTGATTTGGTCGTTGGCAGTTTGCAGTAACTTTTCTTTGGCCGCAACATCGGCGGTTCCGGCATCCAATAGCGTCATGAGTGACCGGCTTTTCGCTGCTAGAGCTTCCTGAGCATCAAGGAGTTGATGAATCTGCTGTTCTTTCTGAGCGAGTTCAGCCTGCAGTTGTTCCGTGTGTATAGCTTGAGGTTGAACAGTCACCTGTAGGGAGGAGGGTGCGGATATCTTTGGTGTGGGAGTTGCTTCAGGCAGTTTGTCAGCTTGTTCCAGGGGCGTAGCGATCTGCGTTGGTTCAGTTTTTTGCGCGGGTGGCGTGTTTTTTGTCGGGTGCGGTTGCTGAACCGAGGCACGGGTATGGCTTTCTGGAACCGTATCTTTGAGCATCTTGCTGTTATAGTTAGCAAGCACGATGTATGCAGCAATGCCTAAAAGTGAAAGGAGTATCAGACGAATTTTCATAAGGTATATTTCTGGGTTGAGGTCATGGGTGAGAAAGAAAACGTAACTTTATGAGCAGGGTTTGAGGAACAAGGTGGAGAGCGGTGGCAGAGTCAGGGAGAGGGAATCGTTTTTCCCGTGACAAGGCTCTGGCAGGGTGTTGATGACTGGGCCATTGCCGACGCTGCTGCCGCCATAAATATCTTGATCGGAATTAATCAATTCTTTGTAAGCCCCAGGCCTCGGAACGCCGATATGATACCTTTCGCGGACCACTGGGGTGAAATTGCAGATAACAATGATAAAATCCTCAGGATTCTTTCCATAACGAATGAACGACAGCACGGAACTGTCCGAATCGTTGGCATCGATCCAGGAAAAACCGGTCCAGTCGAAATCAGCCTGGTAGAGGCTTGGTTCATGCCGGTACACTAGATTGAGATCGCGAACAAACCGTTGCAGGCCGCTGTGACGGGGAGCGTTCAGGGCTTGCCACTCCAGGCCGGTGTCGTGGTTCCATTCTTGCCATTGACCAAAATCACAGCCCATGAACAACAGTTTCTTTCCAGAATAACCCCACATAAACCCGAAATAGGCGCGCATGTTGGCAAACTTCTGCCATTCGTCCCCGGGCATTTTGTTAAGTAGGGATCCTTTGCCGTGGACGACCTCGTCGTGACTGATCGGCAGAATGAAATTTTCATGAAAAGCATAGAGCATGCCAAAGGTCATCTGATAGTGATGAAACCTTCTGAATAGAGAATCTTTGGCCATATAACTGAGGGTGTCGTGCATCCAGCCCATGTTCCATTTGAGGCTGAATCCGAGGCCGCCGAGATAGGTGGGGCGTGACACCATCGGCCAGGAGGTCGATTCTTCGGCAATGGTCAGGATGCCCGGGAAAATCCCGTGCAGAACCTCGTTAGTCTTACGGAGAAAGCTGATAGCGGCAAGATTTTCCCGGCCACCGTGTTCATTAGGAATCCATTGCCCTTCTTCCCTGGAGTAGTCGAGATAGAGCATAGAGGCGACTGCATCAACCCGAAGTCCATCGATATGATACTTGTCAATCCAGAACAGGGCGTTGGAGATCAAAAAGGCGCGGACTTCATTGCGGCTGTAATTGAAGATAAGGGTGCCCCAATCTTGATGCTCACCCTGGAGAGGATTGGCGTGAGCGTAGAGCTGGGTGCCGTCAAATAAATTGAGTCCTGCCTGGTCTTTGGGGAAATGGGCCGGGACCCAGTCGAGAATGACACCCAATCCGGCGGCGTGGCACTGGTCGATGAAGAACATGAAGTCCGCTGGCGTGCCAAAGCGGGAGGTTGGCGCGAAAAAACCAAGGACCTGATACCCCCAGGAGCCGTCAAATGGGTATTCGGCTATCGGCATCAGTTCAATGTGGGTGTAGCCCATCTCCTTAACATAAGGAATTAGGGTGGCCGCCAACTCCCGATAGGAGAGATACCGCATGCCCCATTGGGCATCAGCCTCTCTTCGCCATGAACCGAGATGGACCTCGTAGATGGAGATTGGGCTGTCTAGGGCCTGGTGGCGACACCTGTCGGCTATCCATTCGTCGTCGTGCCATTGGTAACTGTCTAGGTTGGCAACTACTGAACCGGTGCGGGGACGCTCTTCCATAGCAAACCCAAAGGGGTCAGCTTTGTCGAACTGCTGGTAATCCTGGGCAATAATGTGGAATTTGTAGACGGAATATTCTGTAAGCCCTGGTATGAAAAGTGTCCAGATACCTGCATCGGAGGAATGCATGGGATGGCTGGTGGTGTCCCAACCGTTGAAGTCGCCGATAACCGTAACCTGCCGGGCATTCGGAGCCCAGACCGCAAATACCACACCTTCCTTCCGGTCAAAGCTTACCAGATGCGCCCCGAGCTTTTCATAGGCCCGTTCATGCGTTCCTTCGCTGATCAGATATCGATCGAAATTACTGAGCCAATCAGCCGGAACAACCCTTCCGGCCGGGATTTCGCGATTCATTATGATGGTCGTGCCTCGTGCAGAGTCAAGAGTTGCAAATCTTTTTTAATTTACCGCATTAACAGATGAATGTCATGGGGAAACAGCAGTTCTGTTATTGCGTTTTAGTGCCAACATTTTTGCTTTTTATTGGCATCTCTCCAGAATGGCAGCGACCCGTTCCGGGGGGTAGTCCCGCAGTCGCCAGAGTTGGGCTAGCCCTTTGCTGTTTTCGGCGATTTTGGGAATGTCACTTACCGGAATGCCTAGATCGTGCAAAGAAATTGGTGCATTGACACGACAGAACCACTCGCGCAATCGGTTGATGGTCTCTTCCGCACAGGGGGCTGCTGCAGAACCGTTATTCTGAGGAAAGACCCTTTTGCCCAGGCTGATGATGCGGGCGGCGTTTGTTTCGGCATGGTCTTGTAGCCAGCCCAGGATGACCACTGCCAACCCCGCCCCGTGGGGAACGTCGTAGAGGGCGCTGAGCGAATGCTCGATCAGATGCATGGGGAAACCGACCCGTCCTAGACCTGCCGCAGTCAGCCCGTTGAGGGCCAGGGTGGCAGTCCATAGCAGATTGGCACGGCCGTCATAGTCACGGGGATCAAGCAGGCAGCGGTCGCAGGAGGTCATGGCGTTTTCGATCAATCCCTCCATCAATCGGTCCTGCACCGGGGTGTAGGGATCAGCTGCAGTCATATAGAATTCAAGGACATGGCTGATGACATCCACAGCTCCGTAAACGGTGTATTCCGGAGGCACGGTGAAGGTCGCCTCAGGGTCGAGAATAGAGACCTTGGGGTGGAGCAGTCGATGGCCGAAACCAAATTTCTCGTGGGTAGCGTCATTGGTGATCACCATGCCCGAATTCATCTCTGAGCCGGAGGCGGCGAGGGTGAGCGCCGTGGTGACCGGCAAGGGTTGCTTGATGCCTTTTTTGCCGGTGAAGAATTTCCAGACATCGTGCTCGACCGGTGTGCCGGCAGCGATAGCTTTGGCCGTATCGATGACTGAGCCGCCACCCACTGCGATAATAACCTCGGCACCATGCTCCTTGGCCATCTGGACGCCTTGACGAACATGGCTGAGCAGCGGGTTGGAGCGAACACCGCCAAGTTCGGCAATTTCCATTCCAGCTTCATGCAGGGATGTCATCACCTGGTTGTACAAGCCGTTTTTTTTGATACTCTGCTGGCCGTAGACGAGCAGCCCCCGCTGGCCCCAGGCTCTGGTTTCCAGGCCAATGGCGGCAATGGTGCCGCGACCGAAGAGGATTTTGGTTGGATTGTGGTAGACGAAATTCTGCATAATATATTCGGTTAGCCCTGTTGCCGGTTGAGCAAGTGTTTTTCTCGTCTCTTCTGGCGGATCTTGGCAAAGAATCGGTACACGATGATATAGGTGAGGATTCCTGCCGGGATGGCGAGCACCGTGCCGCCGGTCATCATGACCAGGATGGCATCAAAGCCCAACTGACGGATGCCATTCAGGCTGTCCATGATTCCCTGTTCCTTGACCATCGTGAGGATGCCCTGGATTTTTTCCCAGGTCAGGCGGCCTGGAATGAAAAAATTGCCGATCTTCCAGGCCAGGAAATACTGAGGCGCAAAGGTGAGGGGATTACTGACGATATTGGCAGTGATGATGCCGGCAAGGGGGTTGACGCGAAAGAGCAGGGTGAATCCCAGGATGAGAATATTGTGGAGAGGCAGGGTTGGGGTGACACCGACGGCGCTTCCGATGGCCGCACCCAAGGCAAGGGAACGGTTTGATCCCTGTAGTCTTTTGAAGCGGAGAGAATAATAGTGAACAGTTCGTCGTAAGCTCATTGTATTGAAAAAAAAGACTGATCAGGTGGATAGTCTGTAGGTGTTTAGTCGGTTCGCGCCTTTAACCAGCCTGAGGCTGAAATTGGCCATAAAGTGGTTTTGTATCAATTTCCGCCAGAATTGGCAGTTGAAACAGATAAAATCGAAACACTGATTCAAAGGAGGTGAGTTGTAGAATATTTCATCCTGAACAGTTACCAATAATACCACTTCTCTGTCGAAAAAACATAGAATGCGAGGGCAATATTGGTGACCGCATGTGCAGCGATGCAGGTGATGAGATCCTTTCTGTATATCCAGAGCAGAGCCATGAAGAGCCCGTAGGCAATTGCTGCCGGCCATTCCTGCATAGTGTGCCCCGATGTGAAAACTACAGTGGAGAGGATAATCGCCCACCACGACCAGTTGCCGGGTTCCACGTCGTTTATTGACCGCTCATCGAGGGCGATGTGAAGAGGCATTTTTTCGTTGTTTTTGCGGGAATTGTCCCATTGTAAGGCCAGACGAAATACGAAACCGCGCATCATTAGTTCTTCAAACACAGGGACAATCAATCCAGCGCTCAGCAGGCGCAGCAAAAAAGCATTGAAGGTCCAGGGATGCGTCGAGTCTCCCGGACTGACAAAAGGAGCAAGCAAGGCAATCCAGATAATAAGGCCTATAAACCCGGCACCTGCACCGAACAGTATTGAGGCGAGAGGCGAATAAGGGCCTTTCAGTGGGCAGTACCAGCGCCATGTCCAGTAGAGAATAAGCGGCACTGCGATGAGTCGGAGAATATAACTGGATTCGGCTGGAAGGTGTTCAACAGGAATACTGGCAATGCCCACATAGGCAAGGTATGGGGCTGCATAAGGTAAAATCAGCTGGCGGTTGGTGATCATCAGGACTTCATGCGGTCTTGGAAGTGTTCATGAGGCAGGTGGTGCGGAACTTTCTGTCGGAGCTTCCTTTTTTTCCAGCCGCCGAGTCCGAATGAAATCGAGGACAGCCCAGAGTAACAGAACGCCACTGGCTATCCGGTTGAAGAGGAGGTGCTTTTGCATCTCCAGAGCAGAGGATATCCAACCGTCGTAAAAACACCAGAGGCCGAAACCGGCCAGGAGAACGGGGAAAACATAGGGGCTGATCTGGGGGGGAGGAGTCTGTTGTTGTTCTGTCATTGCTGCGTCCCCTTTTGCGAGGGCTGTCTCATAAATTTGCAGGTTCCCCGTTTTTCAAAAAGGTCAAACCCAGTTTGGGAGAGGGCGTAAAAGCCGATCCCTTAAAATATTTAGTAAAATAATTATGGTGCCAGATGGTGGTAATGCTCCGCAACCAACTGAAGTGTAAACATGTATTAAACCATTCTCTGCTGGAAGGCTAATTTTGCAAGAAAGAACAGTGAAACACGAGTGAACGCGAGGCTCGATCATGATACGTTGTAGTTCCGCAACAATAAATTTCCAGAGTAATCTCTCTCGAGCATACTACACTCATTGCTCAGTGAATTTAAAGAAGAATTTTCCTCGTTAAAAATGGTGATGAACCAGGAATATAGTTTATCACCCATTACAACGCCTTGCAATCGGAGTGCGCTAACGTATTTAAGGAGGTTTCAGTTTTTTTTAATAAATTCGTAAACAAATAACTTTATAAATTTATTGTATATATTTATATTTCTTTTTGGAGATAACTTTGTTGTACTGCTACGATGCAATGAGACACTAAGCCGCTTGTTGCAACACAATTTTCATCGTAACTATCCATAAAGAGATAATTTTTTGTATGGACACAACCATTGCCAACATGCTCAAAGATATTCCCAATGTCAATGAATGTATAGATGCGTTGATTACGTCGAATTTCCTCCAGGGCGTACCTTTGGGGCGGCTTAAACACTGCATACGCCTCTACCTCGAATTGATGAGAAAGGAAATTATTTCTGGAAAATATGTAGAGTCACCCTTTGTTGATCATCAGGCTTGGGTTCGCAAACTCATTTCTTTTGTCCAGAAATATCACCAGCCTCGATTTACCAGGGTCATCAATGGCACAGGCGTTATCGTCCATACTAATCTTGGCCGTTCGCTTCTCCCTGTTTCTTCCATGGAGTTGTTGGCTGTTGCGGGCAGGGGGTATTCCAATCTTGAATTTAATTTGGAAACCGGAAAGCGTGGTTCACGGTACGAACATGTTGAAGAACTGCTCTGTGAACTAACCGGTGCTGAAGCGGCTCTGGTGGTTAACAATAATGCTGCTGCCGTATTGATAGCCCTTGAAACGCTGGCAAAAAATAAAGAGGTTGTTGTTTCCCGAGGCCAGTTGGTAGAAATTGGCGGTTCTTTTCGCATTCCCGATATTATGGCCCGGAGCGGGGCGCAACTTGTGGAAGTCGGTACAACGAATTGTACACACTTACGCGATTATCAAGCAGCCATCACCAGCGAGACAGCACTGCTGCTCCGTGTCCATTGCAGCAATTATCGCATTGTTGGTTTTACCAGCGAGGTGGCTGATGTCGAATTGGTTCAATTAGGCAAGGCACATGACCTGCCCGTGATGGAGGATCTGGGATCCGGTTGTTTTATTGATTTAAGCAAATTTGGCCTGGCAAAAGAACCGACAGTCCAGGAGGTCGTCGCCAGCGGTATGGATATTGTTACCTTTAGTGGCGATAAATTACTCGGAGGGCCACAGGCCGGTATAATCGTCGGCAAAAAGAGATATATCGAAAAGATTAAAAACAACCCCCTCAACAGGGCGCTTCGTATCGATAAATTTACTTTGGCTGGACTTGAATCCGTGCTGCGTCTTTACCTGGATGAATCCCAGGCGCTGCAGGAAATCCCCACCTTGTCGATGATAACCGCGTCAGAGGAAAGTGTTCGGCAGCGAGCCATGAACTTTTTGGATCGTGTCAAAAAGAGCCTTGACGATCGCGGCGACTTTGTCTTGGTTCGAGTAAATTCCAGAGTCGGTGGCGGTGCTATGCCTGAGCAGGACATTGCGAGCTGGGCAGTTGCCGTGCGACCGGGAAACATGAAAATGAGTCGGTTGGAGCAACTGCTGCGTCATGCCCCGGTTCCTGTTGTCGGCAGAGTTGAAGACGACAGGCTGTTGTTAGATATGCGAACCATTGCCGATGATGAAATTGGCGTGCTTGCCGAGAGTCTGCACAGCGCTTTGACTGCCAATAGGGTTGGTGAAGATGAAATGATTATTGGAGCGCAATAAGAGACAGATATGCTATTCCTTGATGACCTTGATATTCTTCGATTTCCTTTTGCTCAGGAAATACAACAACTGCTGCCGCTGCCTGCAACGATCGATTTTTGTTCCTTCAGGGCCGACGGGGTGATGCAGACCTTGCCCATTAACCTGGCCCCAGACAGCAGCACAGTCGGGGGGGCTTCTCTTGCCGAACCCCGGTTGATGAATGATGCGCTCATTATACCGTTGCAAGTCGTATCCGGCGAGAGCGTTGCTGTTGTTGTCAGTGACATTGATCCGGCTCTTTTGAAAAAGATGTCGGCCTCATGGCTGCGGGAACTGCAGGCGAGTATTGTTGATCGACTGGAAAAGACGCGATGGGTGTTTATTGATCCTGAAACTGAGTTGTACAATCGGCGGGCCGCCACAGTTTTTTTGCAGGAATCCGCCTCCGCAGATCCTGGATTTTTCTTCTTGCTGAACGCTGTGTTCTACAGGCGAACCGCAGCCGGCATTCTTCAGAAGACAAGGGAAACAGCTGCTCTTTTACAGGCTCTGACCGGAGGCTCTTGTTTTTCTTTCGGGTGTGGTGTCTTCGGTCTGCTGATCCGGGGGCAGAGTAGAGAACAAGCCTTGAAAACGGCGCATCACCTCCAACGCCAGTTGAAACGGGAAGGGATGAGTAAGGTGCAGATCGGATTTTCCCAAGCGATCCCTTCGGCCACGCGGCTCGAGTCCACGGCCCTCGACAGGTTTTGGCGGTCCTTGGCTATAGCCGAAAAACGCGGTCCTTTTGGCATCTGTGATACGGATGCGATCGATGAACAGCGGCCGCACCTTTTTCAACTGACCAACGCCGATCTTCTCGGAAAACTGAAAAGAAAGTGGCGAAATCTTTCCCAGTTTACTCTCGCTGTTTTTTCTCTTCAGCCACAGGCCGGATGTTTCATTGGATGTGTTGACCGTATCAAGCAATCCATTCCCCAAGACGGTATGTATCTTGACGGAGGAGGTTCTCTTGCTCTGATCCTTTTTCCAGAAGCCCCTCAGGCCTCGATTCGTGAATGTATTCATTCCGTCAGGCGTGTCTATCAGGAATGCTATGGCGAAGGAGCCGTCTCAATCGGTATCGCCACCTGGCCCTGTCTTGATTTTGCAAAAAGCGATATTCCCGGAAACTGTTTGAAGGCTCTCCTCCACGGTTCTTTCCTTGGTCCGGGAAGCATGGTCTTCTTTGATCACCTGAGTTTGAACATTAGCGGGGATTTCTTTTTTGAGGAAGGCGATTATCGAACGGCAATTCGTGAATACCGCCGAGGGCTGCATTTGCAATCTCGAGATGTTAATCTCATTAACAGCCTTGGTGTGGTCCTGATTGAGTGCAATCAAAAGCGGCAGGCGTTGGATTGTTTTCAGGATGTTCTTCAGATAGATCCTGAAAATTACATGGCTTTGGTGAATCTTGGGCATGTGCAGCAAACTTTGGGGCACAAAGAGAAAGCTTTGGATTGTTTCGAAAGGGCCTACCGGGTTCATGCCAAAGAGAACATCGTTGGACAGGAGCTTTTCCTGCCGCTTGGCCGGTTGTACGCTGAACTTGGCAACCATGAGAAGGCAATTACGGTTTTGGAACATTGGCGGACCCGTCCGGGGAGCGAGAAAGAATTTATTCTTTTTCGCCTTCTTGGACAAAGCTACTTGGAGAGCGGGATGCCTGGCGAAGCAATCAAGGCCTGCCAGCGGGCGTTGCAACTTTTCCCCCAGGACAGCATTTCCCTCAGCACCTTAGGTTTGTTGTATGTAGAGCAAGGTGAGGGGAGCGAGGTCGGTCTTTCTCTTTGCAGTAAAGCTTTGACCCTGGATAATTTTAATCCAGATCATTGGTACCGGTTGGGGCGCGCCTTGTTGTATGTTGGCAAAAAAGCAGAGGCTCTTGATGCAATCAGGCAATGTTTACGGTTACGACGTAACCATATAGAAGGTGTTTTGTTGCTCGGTACAATTTATCAAGCGATGGGAAGGGGCCATCTGGCGAAAAGATATTTTCTTCAGGCTATGACTGTAAAGGGGGGTACCGAAAAACAGGTTGTTCAGGGACAGAAGTTTCTTGCACAAGTTTCTGAGCCTGTTTGATGCTTTCCCCCTATACGTTATTAGTCACTAGCAAAAAATATCGAAGATGATCTTTTTTAGGCGGCACTTTTTGACGAACTGGACGATATCGTCTAGCATATATCAGTAAAACCTTGATGGTTTGATCCTGAAGATCTTGCTGTTTACGTAAAACAAGCACGAAGAGGAGTATACTGTGGCCCAGATTGATGCATTTTTTAAACTGATGAACGATGAAGGTGCTTCCGACTTACATATGATGTCCGGGCAACAACCGGTCCTCCGTATCCGAGGAGATATGGAGCGGGTTAAATTTAAGGTCCTGGAGAATGAAGTTCTGAAGAAAATGCTCTATGAGATCTGCCCGGAAGATAAGATCAAGGTTTTTGAAGAAACCGGTGATATCGATTTTGGCTACGAGATTCCCGGGCTGGCACGATACCGTTGCAATTTTTTCCAGCAGAAATACGGAATCGGCGCAGTATTTCGGGAAATTCCAACCGATATTCTCACCTGCGAGCAGTTGGGGCTCCCAAAAGTAGTTTCTCGACTAGCCTCGTTGCCGAAGGGGTTGGTTTTGGTCACCGGGCCTACCGGTTCGGGAAAATCAACCACCCTGGCCGCCATCCTGGATGAATGCAACCGTACCAGGAAGGATCATGTTATTACTGTAGAAGACCCGATCGAATTCGTCCATAAAAGTCAGAACTGCATTGTAAATCATCGTGAAGTTGGAACACATACTAAGAGTTTTGCAGCTGCTCTTCGTGGTGCACTTCGTGAAGACCCAGACATTATTCTGGTGGGTGAGATGCGGGACCTGGAAACGATCGCCCTAGCTATGGAGGCCGCCATGACCGGTCACCTTGTTCTTGGAACCCTGCATACCATGAACGCTATGAAAACGGTCGACCGTGTGGTTGAGATCTTTCCGGCCAATCAACAGGCTCAGGTTCGGTCGACCCTGGCTGATGCGTTACGGGCGGTGGTTTCGCAGACTTTGTTCAAGCGGGCTGACATTAAGGGGCGGGTGGCTGCGCTTGAGATTCTGGTTTGTACTCCGGCTGCCCGTAACCTGATCCGCGAAGGTAAAACCTATCAGATTCCTTCAGTCATGCAGACCGGTAAGAAATACGGAATGCAGACTCTCGATGATGCAATCTTTGAATTGTTGGAAAAGAAAAAGATCAGCGGCGAAGATGCGTATATCAATTGCTATGAAAAAGCAAGATTCGTGAAATACTTAAAGCATCAGCCTTCCGATTTCACCGAGATCTGAACAGGTAGGCTCTCCGGCGGTTACGACGTGCCGAGTTGAGCGATATTGATAAGAACTTGTTTGTGTCAGCATGAAAGAATTTTTTTGTGCCTGTAGAATTCCGCATATACCATCCGGCGCGAGGTTCACCTGTCCTGAACACTTTGCCCTTCTTTGTTTTCGTCAATAAAGAGCACTTCCCCTGTAATAGTACTGGTCCGTAATAGAGTGCCGTCAGAGCTGCTGGTTATCGCCCCTTGTCGGGCGGTAACCCAAACCGGGATGGTTGCCTGCTGCCAGGCTTTGATGTGTACATCTGTCGATTGCGTTTTCAGGCCGGCAAGGCTTGAGGAAACAACGATCATGGCCGGTGCGACTGCCGCCAAGAAATCCTGCCCCGCCGAAGTGATACTGCCGTGATGTGGGGCCAGCAGCACATCGGTACGGGGGAGTCCACCCTGGCGCAACATCAGTTTGTTTTCGCTCAGGGTGCTGATGTCACCGGGGAAAAGAAAACTGTGTGTTCCATAGTGCAGTCGGAGCACAAGGCTCCGGTCATTGGTCGACCATCCGGAAGTCTGGTCAAGAAGACCATTCATGCCTATGCATTCAAGACGCAGCCCTTTGTCCTGTTGAAGTGTATCCCCTGCGGTGGCAATTAATACTGGTGTACTTTTCTTCTGAACGGTTGCAAGGAATTGCAGATAGGCTGGTTCGTTGCCGTTGTCGCCATTGACGATCAGCCGTTGCGGCTGGAAATGTGCATAGATAAAGGGCAGACCGTTATAATGGTCTTGGTGCGGATGGGTGATGACCATGTCGTCGAGTCGCCAGATCCGTTTTCGCCAGAGATAAGGTGCGATGATGCTTTGGCCGGTATTGAATTGCTCCGTCTGATACCCGCCGCCATCTATCAGGATGTTCTTGCCATCGGGAAGTTGCAGGAGGGTGGACGAGCCTTGGCCGACATCGAGGAAGCTGACGGTGAGTTGCTTGTTGTTGCCAGGGTACCAGAGGGAGAGGGTAAAAGAGCCAATAAGAATGACTGAAAGGCAACCAGCCCAATACAGATGGCGAATTGTTCGGCCCTGGTGGAGGAGCAGGAAAAGGATGATGAAAAACAGGGCGATCTCAGGGGGTGAGGGGGTTATCGTCCATATCGAGGCAAGAGGAAAACCGGCAAAGGCCTCAGCAAGCCAGACTGTCAGGCGGATTCCAGCACTGCCGAAGTCAAAGAGCAGAATCGACAAATCAGGTGCTATCCATATTAAGGGAATCGCCAGTAAACCAAACGGTAGTGCCCACAAGCAGAGCAAAGGTTCGAGGATCAGATTCATCACCGGACCGATTAGAGAAAATCGGTTGAAATGATAGAGCAGTAAGGGCAGGGTTCCCGCTGTTGCCGCTAAGGAAACGTAGAGCATTGATTGAAGAGTTCCGCCCCAGGCTCGTATCCGATTGGGCTTATGGTCGGATTCTGTTCTGGCGACGACCAGGGGAAGGCGGGGGTAGATGCAGTTAATGGCAAGGACAGCGGCAAAGGACAGTTGAAAAGAGGCGGTGAAGAGCGCGAGAGGCGAAATCGTCATGACGATAAGAGCTGCGGCGGCGATGAGGTGAATAACTGATCGTTGCCGTCGCAACACTACGGCGAAAAGCACAAGTAGTGCTGTGACCAACGACCTGAATGCCGGGATGTTCATGCCAGCGATAAAAGTGTAGAGGCAAAGCAGCGGTGCGGTCAGGACGAGGGCAAGGGTGGGAACATGGCAATGGAGCAGCAGCCATTGACTGCGTTTGAGGAGAAAGGTGAGGATCGTGACCGTAAAAAGAGCCAGCAAGGTCAGGTGCAGCCCAGAAATTGAAAGAATATGAAAGCAACCATTTTCTTTGAATGCTTCCAGCAGTTGCGGTGAAATGTTCCTTCCAGAGCCGATTAGCAGTGCCTGGTAGAGGCCTGCAATATTGGGGTCAGAAGCGAATTGCTGGTTGAGGAATAGTGCTACCCGTTGCCGGACCTGTTCCGGGAAGAATCGGAGGCGCTGCGCGAAGGGGAGAGGTGGTTCATGCACCTGCAGGATTTCTTTTATTGAGCGTACCCATCCCGAACAGGAGATGGATTTGGTGGCCATCTGGAGTCGGTACGGAAAAGCCCCAGGTGTTTGATAATCGTGGATTTGATCGATCATAGCGATGGCCATGATTTTCATGCCCGGGAGGTACTGTCCGCTGAGATCACCTGGAACGGTAATCTGGATTTTGCCTCGCACCGGTTGCAAAGAGGATTTTTTGTCGAGATCGTGGAGTAGGATCTCTTCGGTACCCAGTTCGAATCGGGTTTTTTCACCGTCATACTCAACCATAGTGAGGATTCGGCCGATCAGCGTGGCTTTGGTTTTCTCGGTAATGAGGCGAGCGATGTTGCGTGGGTCAGCTTCCGGCTGCAGGGCACTATGGGTGTAAAGAAGACCGATGAGGAAAAAGAGAGGCAGCGTGGAGAGCGGTCGCAGTCGGGGTGGAAGGAAATAGGCAATAAATGCCAATACGAGTAATAACGGCAGAACTATTGTCGCCAGTGGGAGCGGGGCCAACGGCGTAGAATAGGTATAGGCGGTGCTGGCTCCAATGATGAAGCAGACCGTGATACTGATCAATATGTTTTCCGTGCAGCGACGCAGTAGCTGAGCCATACGGCGTTACCGGTCGGAGGTATTCCGGGAAAGAAGGCTAGTGATGCTTTCCAGGTGTTTGCGGACAACTCCCTGGTTTGCTGTGACACAATCCCGTGCGGCTTTGGCCATTGACTTGAGCAGGGCAGGATCGGCAAAGAGTTGTTGCAGGGCGGCCAGGAGTGCAGCTGCTGATGTTACCTGCCAGGCCCCGCCGCTCTGCACAAGTGCGGCTGCGATTTCTGCAAAATCTTCCATGTGCGGACCAAAGAGGACAGGGACTCCGGCCGATGCGGGTTCGATGGGATTGTGGCCCCCTTGCGGCACCAGGCTGCCCCCGATAAAGACCGTATCGGCCATTGCATAACAACCGGCCAGTTCGCCGATAGTGTTGAGGATGAGAATGGGCCCCCGGCAGGTCTTGCCTTCGGTCCATTTGCGGCGCTCGAGGTTGTAGGTATGGCCTAGGGCAACGATCTCGTCAGCCCTTTCAATATTTCGGGGTGCGATGAGGAGTTGCAGAGCAGGTATTATTTGGCGGAGTTGTATGAATATCTGGAAGATGAGTTGTTCCTCGCCGCAATGGGTAGAGCCGCAGATCCAGAGCGGTGCGGTAGGGTTAAAGCCGTAGGATTCCTTTGTCGGTCCGTTTGATGTAGATGCCTTTTGGGGGTCGAAGGTCTGGCTGTTGTCGAATTTAAGATTACCCAGAGTGATGATCCGATCAGCCTCAACGCCCAAAGACGCCATTTTTTCCGCATCGCCTACGGTTTGCATGGACAGGATGGTAAAATTCCGAAACATCGGCTTGCATAAAAAGTCGAAATGCTGATAGTGCGCAAAGGATTGTTGCGAAATCCGGCCGTTAACCAGCAGTGTCGGAACCCCGTTTCGTTTCAGGCAATGCAGCCAGTGTGGCCAGAAATCGGTTTCCACCAGAATGAACAGGCTTGGTTTGATAGTCTTGATAAAGAAGGGGACAACCGGTCCCAGGTCAAGTGGGGCGGAGATGAGGACGTCTACAAAGGGTGTGAGGAGTTGACGGGCGACCTGCGCGCCGGAGGAGGTGGTCGTCGAAAACACGATCCGCGCCTCCGGAAAGGATTCCCGAATGCCGCTTACCAGGGGAAGGGCGGAGGTGACCTCGCCCACAGAAAGGGCGTGGATCCAGAAGATCGGTGCGGATGAGGGACGAGGGGGGAGCGTCGCCAGTTGCCCGGCAAGGCCAAAACCCAACCGTTGCAGCACCCGGTTGCGGTATTTCCGCCGACAAACGATGCAGGGCAGGAGCGGCAGCAGCAGCAAGCCGAGCAAGAAAGACAGCACAGTATAGAGAAACACCATCGATTATATTATTCCTTGGTAAGGGGGCAGGGTGCGAGTGTTTCTTTTTGATACCAGTATTCTTGGTCGCTGTCGAAGAAGAAGCGTGAATAGTCTGGAAAATCTGCTTCTGCTCTTTCTGTGGTAATAGGGAGCACACAGGCCACGAGTTTGCACTATCCTTGGAGGTTACGGGAAATGGTCGTTTTTCCTTTGGCTTAACTTATCAAGAATGTCCCCTTTTTTCGTTTTCAGCGGTTTGAGCAAAATAAAAGAGGCAGAGCCGTTAAGCCCTGCCTCTTGATTTCGATATGCCGGAAAATTAATTAACTTCTTTTTCTCCTGCCGACCGCCGCCAGACCAGCAAGGCCTGTGCCGAAGAGGAGCATAGTGGCTGGCTCCGGAACCCCGGAAATCTCTTTTGCTAATTTATCCTCTAATGCTACTGCAAAATCACCGAAATCGTTTACAGATGTAACAAAGGCATCCGTGCCGTACTTAACATTAGTGTCGTACCATGCCATCAAAGTAGCGGCTTCCTCGTTAAGAATTGCCAAACCATTAATTTGGTCAACGCCAAAAGAATTGGCTCTGGACCGGGCTTGGGCTAGGGTATAATTTCCCGTATTATTTTGACCGTCGCCAGAAACATCAATAATCTGCCTGGTTCCGTCGAAAGCGTTGTTGAACAAGCCAGAGGAATAATAAATAGCATCAAAGACACCTGTGCTACCACTATACGCCCTTGATACTCCATTAATAGCACTAGCAAAGGCCTGAGAAGATGCTGCGCTAGAGATAATAGTCCAAGGGACAACTTGTGTTTGCTGTCCGGTACCAGACCATTCTACCATAGTAACAGCGATTGAATGGTACTGTCCACCAGCCATGATGCTGTTGTATATAGCAGAGTTGTTAAACGCAGCAGCATAAGCATTTTTTTGTAAATTATACTCTGAAGTATCAATACTTCCAGACACATCGACAGCTAAAACCAGTTCTAAGTCAACATTAGTATTTGCTGTTGCATTGGATAAACCAAGAAACAGCCCTAAACCACATGCCAGTGCGCTAATTAATAATGTTTTTTTCATTGTTTCCCCTCCTCTGATTAGTTGACAACGTTCAGTGAGACAACCTCACTGAACCCTTCAAAATCCTAAGGATAATATTCTAACGAGTCCGTTTAAGAGACTGTGCTGATTGTGTTGTATTTATTTGTTTGCAATATTCCAAAATAAAGTAAAAATAACAATATAGGAAAATTTAATAGTTAATGGGTATATGAAATATACACCCCTTAAATAAGCCATGTGGCTTGGTAAAGGTCGTTCTTACGAAACAACCATGGTTGGATCTCGACCTTTTTTATCTGAGCATGGGGAATTCGGATGTTTAGCAGGCAAAAAGATACGCCTCCTGGCTTCGAGAAACTGTACCAGAGTTGGAGCCGAGGCTTATCCGTGAGGCTGCTCAGCGCGGCTAATTGACGGCAAACGAGAGGTACGCCGATGAACTTTCCGAGAGATTGGGACGTCGCTTTGAGCTACGCGGGCCTGGTCGTCCGAGGAATTGATGAAAATAAATCTATCCCCTTTACTTTTTGTCCCCCTGCACCCTAAGAGAGGAAATATATGAAAAATATGGGAGATATGCTGTTAACACGGACGCCGTTTTCCGAGATCGTTATGGGAAATACGGCTCTGGTGCGGGCGATGATTGAATCAGGAACCCGTGTGGTTACTTCCTATCCCGGCTCACCGACCCCTGAAATCGCCACAGCAATCAAATCCATCCCACTTGAGCAACGACCCTTTTATTTCGAATTTTCCACCAATGAAAAAGTGGCCACTGAGGTTGCCTTCGGCGCCTCGATTAATGGCCATCTGGCAACCGTCTTTTTCAAGAGCGTCGGGCTCAATGTGGCGGCAGATTCCTTTGTCCAGCTCAGCCTGCTCAATCTTATCGGCGGCATGGTCATTGTTCTCGGTGACGATCCGGGTGCCAATTCCTCGCAAAATGAGCAGGATAATCGTCACTATGCCTACATGAGCTACACCCCTATCCTGGAGCCGGCTAGTCCGACCGAGGTCTACACATTCTACAAAGAGGCAGCCTTGCTGGCAAAAACCATGGGCAAGGCGGTCATTCTTAGGCTCACCACCCATGTGTGCCACGCCAAGGAACGGGTCACTTTTGCTGGGTGGACTCCAGCGGACCAACCGGACAATACCCCACGATTTGACCCGGCGAACGGACCGTACATCCCCCTCGTGGCGGCGGTCTTCCCTAAAAAACGCAAGACCCTGGAAGATCTGCAGCGAATCGAGCGATGGGTGGATGAGCGTAACCTCCATCGCACCATCGATAATGGCAGTTCCCACGGCATCATTGTTTCCGGGATGGTCTATCTCTCGGTCCAGGATGTCCTGGCGTCGCTTGCCGAGAAGCCCGACATTCTCAAGCTGGCCATGCCGTACCCGCTGCCCGCCCGGACGATTGTCGATTTCCTGGCAGCGCACCAGGAGGTCAAGGTCATTGAAGAACTCGATGACACTCTGGAAAAAGAGGTGAAGGCGCTCGCCTTCGACCACCAGTTGACCACTAGGATCTGGGGCAAGGCGACGGTGGAAGACTGGATAGGTGAATACACTCCGGACAAGGTCCACGATATTCTCAACCAAACCTGGCCGGGGAGTATTCCGCCCCGAACGACTTTTGCAGCGGCAACAGTTTCAGTTCCTACGAGACCCGCCCAGATGTGTCCGGGATGCGGCCATCGGAGTGCCTTCCACGCCATCAAGCAAGCCTTGCCAGGTGACGGAACCATCACCGTTGCCGATATCGGCTGCCATACCCTTGGCTTCCAGGAACCGTACAAAATGGGCGAGGTCCTGCTCTGCATGGGGGCCTCCCCGGGTATCGGCTCGGGCTTGACCCTGTTCAACAAAACGCGCAAGGTGGTTGCTTTTCTCGGCGATTCCACCTTTTTCCATGCTGGCATTCCCGGAATCATCAACGCCTTGTTCAATAAACACAACCTGACCCTGGTGCTCATGGAGAACGGGACGACCGCCATGACCGGGCATCAGGATCATGCCGCTTCCGGCAGAAATTTCAACGAGGTGACCGAAGCAATCCCGGTTCGCCGAGTGCTGGAAGGATTGGGGGTCAAGCATATCTTCGAAACCGATACTTACAAACAGCAGGAACTGGAGGAGATGATGCGCCAGGCGATGGCCCTCGACACCTTCAATGTAGTGATTGCCCGTCATCCCTGCATGCTCCTTTTTGCCCGTCAGCAGAGAAATAAGAGCGGTTTTACTGTGCACCCCGTCGCTATCGATCAGGAGCAGTGTGCCAAGATTCATACCTGTGTCCAGGAATTCGCTTGCCCCAGTTTTTCAAGGACTGCGGATGGGACGGTGACCGTCAACCGGGAACTCTGCATCGGCGATGGTTCCTGCATCCAGACCTGCCCGACCAAGGCCATCACCCGACAACGGACCTGAAAGGAGAAACAGCATGCAACCCTTGAATATATATCTGTGCGGTGTCGGCGGCCAGGGAATCGGCCTTCTTAGTGAAATCCTGCTCCGCGCCTCGGACTATGCCGGCTACACAGCTAAAGCCGTAGATACCCACGGTTTAGCGCAACGCGGCGGTATCGTGATTTCTCAGATCCGTCTCGGCGATGTGGTCCATACCCCGCTGATCCCGGAACACACCGCTGATCTTGTGGTCGCGCTTGAGCGGCATGAGGCACTGCGAGGCGTGCAGGTGGCGTTACGGGATCAAGGCACCCTGGTCTATTACAATACGGTGCTTCAACCGCTGGGGGTCCGTCTGGGCGCTGAGAACGAAATCAGTGCAGCCTATGTTGACAAAGTTTGCGGCCACCGGGGGATTACCGTCTACGCAGTGTCGCAACCGGATCTTCCCGATCCCAGGATGCAAAATGTCGTGATGCTCGCCCATATCCATCGTCACCGACTGATACCCGGCTTGAAAACGCAACATTTTTTGCAGGCCATGGAAGATCTGCTCAAAGGAACGATGTTGACGGCAAATCTGAAACTTTTTCAGGATATTGACCGATAACGCTCCGCCTTCCCTGCTGCTAGGGTTTATTATTAGGCGGAAGAATTGGGGAAGGGGCACGATTTTCGTAATGCAATAACAAGGGGGAAAAGTGGATGCAGTGCGACTGAGCCTTGACCGAAAGTACTTCAGTACGCTTGCAATTTCCACAGAACAAAAAAAGCACTTGCCGAATGAACGATAAGTGCTTGATTTTACTTGGCTTTGAGGCATGGATTCGAGCCCCGATCAGCTGAGTCAGCGTCCGATCTGTCCACACAAAAAGCCACCCGTGACAACAGGTAATTGTATTAATATCAAACTGTTGTCGATGGTCATATTGTGATTTGATATTGTACTTTATTGGCTGTTCTTAATACCAAGTGCATTGCAAATGCACTAAAGAACGACGCTTTTTTTATTGGTCGAGCAGGAAGGGGAAGTCTACTGAGTAGCTTTGACACTGGGCGGTGGCTTTATTGGTGGAATGTTGTGGGGAGTACGTCCTTCAAATAAAAAAGGCAGAGCCGTTAAGCCCTGCCTCTTGATTCCGATTTACTGGAAATTAATTAACTTCTTTTTCTTCTGATTAGACCCGCTAGACCCGCAATTCCGGCTCCGAAGAGGAGCATAGTGGCTGGTTCGGGAACAGGACGAACGGCTATGTTATCCACCTCGAAAGCAATACCAGTACTCGTAAGGCGAATTTCATCAAAAGCAAAATTGGTATAGATATTTACATATCGATTTGTTGAAGGGTCACCTTGCGCCCCATCGGCTGGATTGTTTATCATTGACCCGGTGATGGCTGGTACGCTGCTAAGCAGTGAACCATCATTGTAAAAAGTTATATTGTTATAACTGTCGATTGATCCCCAGTATAATCCTAAATAATCCATGTCACCAGAAAATTTAATGTTTGCAGACCCTGTGCCCTTGCTGCCCCCGGGAACGGCAAGATATTGAGTCGGGTCGTTAAACGGTTGCGCGGCAGCGCCTTGAAATCCAGTATAATATTGAAAGTCGCCAGTTATGTTTGCACCCGGAGAAGTAGTGTCGAAATTGAAAACAATTGTTCCTGCGGCATTCTGGGTAGGAACTGATACCGTTGAGCCTGGTGTCGAAGTGATAGTGTATGGTAACGCAAATGCCATTGAAAATGGAATTATGGAAAGCAAAGCTGCAAATGCTAATTTCTCAAATACTTTTTTCATTATTCGCCCTTCTTCTGATGATTTTGATTTAACATAGACGTTTGAATTGAACCCCTGTTTAAAGCCCTGTCTAAATGTTCTGAATTTAATTCTGTGGCATCATGTCAACAAGGGTTGAACCAATTCGTTGTTACGTCTCAATAAACTGCCCATAATTAGTGGGTTGTATTCGAAACAGAAAATGTGTTTGCGCGGTTGAACTGAATCGCCATTCCATCCTGCTCCACTCGAACGACTTTGCCAGTAGCATTTAAAAAATTATTCCCAGATGGAAGGGTTACAACCAATTCAACCTTCTCTCCAAGAGATAGGGGATTTGCAGTCTGGACAAAAGCACCTTGCGACGAGATGTCGCGCGTAAAGGTGTCGCGTTTTTCCGTGCCTGTACTTGTCAAACTCGCAGGCAACACGAGAGCAAATCGCTCAATAGTTCTTTTGTCTGTATTCATGATTGTTGGGAGAGTCCATTTTGGTTTGAAGACTGAACAGTCCTTGTCCAGGACAATGCTTATGTTCCTTTACCGAACTATTATCTGTTTATAATCTATATTACTTACATAATAAAAAATAAATACGCCTCCTGGTGTATTTTTTCTATTTCAATTTTCAGTAAAGTACCAGGAAATCTGGTGCATTTGGTGTACGAGGGGCGGTGTGTTAGTGGAGAGCGGGGTATCAGTAGTGTGTATTCCGTCAACGCCCGTCGTCAGTTCCAAAATTCTTAAACGAGCAAAGTTACAGCAATACCTGTCATTATGTAATGGTAACTTATGGTAACAAACAAAAGGCTTACTGGGACTTCAGTCGCACTATGTACTTCCCACAGGGGTGTCAAGGCAAACCTGTTACGCCATGGGAAATGATTGAAGAACGGTTTTGTAAAATCAGGGATAATGAGGGCGTGCATGGAGGGAACCACACAAGTTCGAACAAAAAAAGGCAGAGCCGTTAAGCCCTGCCTCATGATTCCGATAGACTGGAAA
>CAZSIJ010000027.1:0-53339 GCA_964607065.1 uncultured Desulfobulbus sp.
AGACTCACCACAATCTTTTTAAAAAGTCAGTTTACAATCTCACGGGACCTGACACATAGAGCACAATCTTAAGAAGAATCCGGGGATCATAGGCTGTGGCCCCATTCTCGTCATTGCGAAAACGGGTATCGAACAGGGAAAGGTCAAGCTCGTGATCAATGAGGCGATTGAGAGAGTATTCGAAGGTGCCGGGCAGGATCTGTTTGGCAAAATGGATAGCGATGAACTTGCCCTGGGCGTATGAGTAGGGTTTGTAACGGGCCATGGTGCAATATCCTTGTCCTGTGATTAACCGCTAATATTGCTGGATAATGCAGTCATTGTACAGTGGTGATGTCCTTCTATAAATACGAAATTGCAATAAATGGACTTTTCCTACAGGCTCAACGGTGAAATAACCTGCCGGCCGATGCGCTGCCCACCTTTTAAGAACGCGGCTATTTCCGGTCAGGTTTATTGACTTGTTATATTTATTCTATAGTATCAGTCGTTTTTTTCTTTAATTTTAGAATATCTGGCCTAATCTTTTCTCTTAGATTACCTGGAACTGTTTCTGTGATTTTTCCGAATAAATTAATTCTGATAGATAATGGTCCTACCATCATGAATGTTTTGTGATCATATGATATAACCCAAGAAGGTCCCCACCATTTTAGTATTCCATTATTTGTTTCAAGGTATTGAACTGGATAGAATGAAGTTCCATAATAATAAAATTCATTTTCCAAAAATGGCTTCATGATTTCGTCAGCTTTATTTCTTGCCTTCCGATATGAAATAAAAATTAAAGAAATAAATACAATAATTGCTATAATTATTATCTTTTTCTTTCTGTTTTTCATGGGAGATTCATAATTATCATTCGAAATATAACGGTGAAATAACCTGCCGACCGACGCGCTGCCCACCTTTTAAGAACGCAGCTATTTCCGGTCAGGTTTATTGACTGGTTATACGTTTATTTTACTATCCATAGGGTTTTTGTGTTGGACGTTCATAATAACCACTTAAGTTTGGGGGGAATAGACAGAATAATTCAATATTATTATATGCTTCGATTTCGCTAAAATCTGCCAACCATATTTCACGAAATCCATACGTCGGGATGTCTGGGAACCAATCTTCCGTTAATAGATTGGCTATTTCCCAAAGTGGGGACTCTTTAAGTTGGATTACGAGTATTGTAGCTTCAGGCAATTCCCATCCTTCTATTCCCCGTTTTAGTTTTTTCTCATGAATAAGTGATTGCATGATTTCAATGGCTTCAATAGGAGGTAAGTTGATATTGTTATTTACGAATTTGTCATAAATAACATCATTCGGATGCCCTCTCCTAACTTGAACTATTTCAACACCAACAAGAGCACCATTTTTTCTTCTACATATAAAATCAGGCCGTTCAGATATTTCTATAACGTCAAGGAAATCATCGGTAATAATTTCGTAGATTGGATTGAAATATTCCAGAACTTCCAGTTCTTGTTCTTTTTTGTAATTATTATCCCCCACTCATATCTCCAGCAACTTCGGCGTATAACGGTGAAATAACCAGATGGTCAAGAGATTACCCTTTTTTGTGATTACGTTATGCGACCAACAGTCCCTTTAGGATACAATGCAAGCGAGTAAAGCCATGATGAAAGCTTATGAAGACCAATTTGGTTTAATTTGAATGAAGAGAAAGACAGAATATTTGATTTGACTCTACGAAATAGAGTTGACTCGTTATGGTCTGCCGCACGTTTTAATGAATGCCGTAACACTTTTAAATTATGCAGTTTTTCGATATGGATAACAACCGTTGGTGCCTTGCTCTTTAAAGTGTCAAGACAAACGCGGCAAATTAATTCCCAACGGTCCATCTCTGATTTTGCTTTTTCATTCGGGGAACGTGCCCATGAAAAATACCACTCCGCAGACCAGAAGCTAAGTTGGTCTGATGCAAAATTTGTTATTTGGTGCCAGATGTCTACTGGAATATCCCCCATTAGGATTTTATCTAACACAGGCTCAAAGATCAAATAGGATACACCTTGATCTTCTTTAGATAAGGAGACTATCTGCTCAAGTAACTCTTGATTGTTCATACTTCCTACTTTCCTCTTTGGAAGGATTTTTTTAGGGTATAACGGTGAAATAACCTGCCGGCCGATGTGCTGCCCACCTTTTAAGAACGCGGCTATTTCCGGTCAGGTTTATTGACTGGTTGGGCTTTATTCTATATGCGCTTTGGCTGTTTGGAGAGCGGTATCTTTACTTTTTGTAAACATTCTCCACTTCATTTCTGATGAATGGATACCTGCTTTCTTGTCTTGACCTCTACCGTAATACCAGTGGCCAAAACGTTCGACCGTAGAAAATGGATGGTTTTCTGTACAGAAAAACCCACAAGGATGAATCTCTTTGAAAAAGATAGTTTCATCGGGGTTTTCATCGAAAGCCATATTCGTTGGCAATGCGATTTGAGACACGTCCACACCCTCCGCTTCCTTTTCATCCAGCCAGTCTGAAATTTTCATATTTTTTCTCCTTTGGAAATCAAGAAAAAAGCCAACGTGTCTCAATTAGTGTTGATGTCACATTCGAATACTCGATAGATCGATAGTTATTTTGCAATGCACCGAAACTGAAGTGAGGCACTCGCAGGCCGAGCAAGGCCTGAATCAGTTGTTTCTAGGTTCACCGTTTCAACAGCTTTGTTCTGCTTTGCGCAGAATGCATTAGCCTCCTCGTAAAGGTCAGCTTTTGCTCCAAAAGCTGGACCAAAACCAACTTGTGCACTTCGTTTTGAAACCATATAGGAATCCTTGTCCATTGGAATGACGCCCGTACTTGAGCATGCTGAGAGCAGAACAACAATAACAAGTTAATATCGTTTCATAACTTCCTCTGTAAAAAAAAATAAATTTTGGATAAATTGAAATTGCCCAGCCCAACAGGGCAATAAGCAGAATGTTTTCCGTCCTATTTACGTATATAGCAGGAAAATATTTCCACTTATTCTTGTATTAATATTAAAAAACGGAAAACTGTCTGTTTCCGTGTCCACTTATTGATTTTCGTTACGAAATATTCCACATATTGCTGCGGTTTGGCTGAAAATATGGAATTCGCCTCAGGCGGAAGTTAACTGATCTACCTCAACGAAAAACCAGGGAAGCGCCCCCATGAATGAAGCGTCTGGTTTTTCGTCCCTTGTTCGAAGGGAATTGTTATTGACTCAATTCAATCTTTGGATCCGTGTATGTTTCGCCCTTTGGAAACCCAACGTTTGAAAAAGTTTTTTTCCCTTCTTTATTGGTCCAACTGTATATTGTTCCCTTATAGTTTTGTGGCATAACTATTCTTGATTCTGGTTTTTTTTCAACTTCTTTTCTTTGTTGTATCGGTATCGAGGTTTCAACTTTTGGGGTATTATTATGTAATGTTTTTGAAGTGTTTTTGTTAAAATTACCTAGTAGGGCCGTTATTATGAAAGGAAATAAAAAAGCAATTATTGCCGAACATCCCATTATTGTTACGATTGTATAAATTAATATTCTTATTGCTTTTTCGGTCTTTTTTTCCATCCGTTATACAACCTTTTCTGGGTTCATTTTTCATGCTTCTTTCGCAGATGAAAATCTACCGCCACACAATAACTTCTCTATTGTGGTCAATAATGAAGGGGTGTTTTTCTAGGAAATTCATTCCTAGTAACCCATAGAAATTCTTTTTCTTACCCATTATTTGTTTTGAACTTACAAGAAAATTTATTTCGTTAATCGGGCCAACTTTAAACGAGTTGACATTTCCTGTTTTTGCTTTAATGGTAGTTCCATCAGCTATTGTTGCTTCTAAAATCCCTGAATTTTGTACTGAAAGAGATTTAGCTATCTCTTCGTCTAATAGTGTAATTGAACATCCGGTATCTAATAGCATGTTGACTTGAATTGTTTTCCCAGCGTTATTTATTATTACAGGCAAAATAATATTGTTTCCATGTTTTATATATTTACTTTCTGCACCACTTATATTTATGCCTTTTTGTTGTTCTTGTACGTTTTTCAATATTCCCTGTAGTGCTTTCAATTCATTACCGCTTTCGCTCGCTGAATTATCTGAATTTCCTTTTTTCTGTATTTCTTTATTATATTGAACTAACCTTTCATTTTCTGCTTTTTGTTCATTTATCAACATGTATGAAGCTATAATTACTACAAAACTAAGCGCTATGATTATACATTTTTTAACTGGATCGAGGTTATATCCCCATGTGACATTCGACTTAAGTATCCTTCCGTATTTCTTGAATTTGTAATTATCAAGACTCATCGGTTGTCCCTTATAAGCCGTTCGACTGCTAACTTAATTAAATCTTGTTCTGAATTATTTGGTCTTAGATTTTTTTCTGCATCGATTAAACGTTGCGCTACGGCTTTGTCTCCAAGGACCATCTTTTCAAGATGTTTTCTGGAATAGGTTTGTCCTGAATAATTTGAGTATGTTCGGTTTTGTCCTTTATTTTTTGATAGATATAGGATGAAGCAAATTATGAAAGCTGAAACGGCAATTACAACACCAAGCAAATCACTTTTTGACATTTTCAACTTTCCTCATCTTTTTTCCATTTTTTAAAAGCTGGAAAGGTTGCTTCTATCTGGTTTTTCATCCAATTAATATTTTCCGACATGGATTTCGCCGCAGGCGGAAGGTAACTGATCTACCTCAACGGAAAAACAGGGAAGCGCCCCCATGAATGAAGCGGCTGTTTTTTCGTCCTGCCTCCTTCCTCAATGCTGTCCCTGAAATCGGATCAGCCTTAAGTTTGGTGTTTTGTGGTACCTCGTGGCTCAGTTGTTACAATGTATCGCGTCGTTATTATTTTTGTTTTTGTAATTTTTATGCTAATTTTAATTTTGGATTCACAGGGATACTTCCCAAAGGCCTCTTCTTTTTTTTAACCCATTTTTCGTAATCAAAAAAAGCCCTGATCATTTGCTGCTGGAAAAGGGTTCTGAAATCTGCATCCTTCTGCTTTTCTTCCTCGTTTAGCCATTCATTCACTTCGACCAGTAAGGGATTGATCCCACTTGCTTCACTAAGTCTTCTCGGTCCTTCACCTGTCATTATCCATTCAGTTAGCAATCCATACTGTTTTCCAACTGAATATGCCCAACTTGCTGAAAAATTATTTTTTGCTTTTGCTGACAATATAGTCGGATGTTTTTTTCCTATTATTTCAGCAAGTTGCCTTATACTTCTTATACTTGTTTCTGTTTTAATTCTTTCGAAAATCTTCTCGAAATCATCGCTGGTATATTTTTCGACCATTTTTCCCTTGACCGGTATAATTATTGACCGTATAAACACATTAACTGGTAGGTAAATTAACCACCAATTTATAAAACCATGAAACAAACCGCCTACAACCTCATAGAACTAACCTGCTCGAAATGCCACCAGCCTTTCGACCTGGACATTGTCGAACTACCCGGCGGCACCCTCCAACCCTATTTGCAGTGCTGGAACTGCCTCAGAAGTATCCCCGTTTCTACCCGACCCACTCCCGAAATATTGGTGGAAGTGTCCACCTCTATCATACGTGAAAAATCCTCACAAAATCAAACCCAAAGGTGAACCATGAGCGAACAAAACAAAAACGAACCAACAAACGGCTTAATCCTTTCCGGCACTGTCAACGCCAAAACCAGCCAAGTCTACAAAAACGGCGATGAACACTTCTTTGTATTCATCACTTCAACCGGATCCACCGTCTTGCACAAAGTTGAACTTAAACCCGCAGTGTGGGGTTCCTACCAAGAGGGATCACCTTTCAAGATGAAGGTCAACATCAACGTCTACAAAGAACAAGTGACCTTCCATCCAGCTGCTTAATCTCAACGAGGTTAAACAACCATGCTTTCTTACCAATTATTAGCCGTAACCGGCAAAATTCAATCACTGGGCAAAGGGTGGAATCAACAGAATACCGCACAGATTAAAGTTGATGGTTTAACCCAATTTTTAACCATACCGCTTGAACAATCGCTCAACCATCGGATCGGTGACGTAGTTCAAGCGATCGTGTCAATCGACAAAGTTTCCTATCACTCAAGCTAGATATATCAGCGGTTCAATGGGTGGCCGCTGCCGGATATAAAATCACCCTAAAACCTATATGACCATGGAAAAGGGAAATGAAAAAGAAACTTATCCTGTTGCTCTTAGGGGCGGGGCTAATCTTTCCAGGGATGGCCCTCGCTGATTTCACCTGGACCCCTATGGTTACCGCCGCAATGTTTGATGGCATTCGTGCGGATGTGGTCCTTGCTTGTACATCAATCTTCTTCATTCTCATCGTTATTACAGGCATGGCCATGATTTGGCGAGCCGTAGGACGATAACAACAAACAACAACTTTAAAGGAACGATCATGAACAGAACAAAACTTTGGAAAGGCCGCTTGATGGCCACTTGTTACACCTTCGGAGCTGTAGCTATCGCTGCTCCCGCCTTTGCTGCTGATCCCAACCTGGACACCCTCTTTGCGGCGGCTGACACCACCTCTCTTGCAGCAAAAGTCCTTTTGCTTTTAACCGGCGCAATCGCAATGCCACTGCTTTTTACCGGCTACGACCTGCTCAAGAAAGGCATCAGGCGTTTCCGCGGTTGATCAACCTTCTTTACCTCAAGGGGGCCTTCGGGCCTCCTTTAACCCATAGGCGACCTTATGAAGATTGACCCTTTTGAAATGCTTTGGAACGCATTCCTACCGATCCTCAACACGTTCACAGGTGGTCTCGTAACTGACCTTACAACTCTTATGATCGCCATATTGATCATCATCATGATCCTTATCGCATTTGATCTAATTTTCGATGTTTTGACAGGATCACAAAGAACTTTATCAGGATTTCAAGAGCAACAACGGTTGAGAAAAATGCGGAATCTAGAAGCTCATCCCACAAGAAATATTTCCGACTCTGAAATACTGATTTCTTTGGAACGCCATGAAGAGCTTGAAGCTGCTATCAGCTCACCGTCTGAAGAATTGGAAAGAAACTACAATAAAAGCAGGATGTACTAATGACATTCACTTTCGATGTGGCAGCATATGGCCTAGGCATTGGCTGCGTCATGCTCGGATGGTTTGCCGGGATGATCGTCAACTTCGCCTTCGCGCTCTGCAAACGCATAGGGTGGTGGACATGAGCGGCCAGGAACTCATTGATATTCTCACCACTTTCTCTGGTGAACTCTCCCGGATCATTTCGTTTGCCTGCGGATCACTCACTGCAATGGCCTTTGTCCTGGCTTCGACCATGAGGCTTTAAGATGATTCAATTCCCTGAAGCACTCAACATTACTCTGCTTCTTGCAGATTTTTTCGCAATGGCAAAACCCTTTATTGAGGTGGCTTTTTATCTGGGTTCAGCCGGGGTTATCGTCGCCATAATTCGGAGAATGAGATCATGAAACATTTGCCGTCCTTCAGTCTCATCAGAAAGAAAATACTTTTCCTCGCCTTCATTGCAATCTGCTTAATCATCGGCGCTTTTCATAATGCCCTTGGCGCTGAACTCTCCTGCCGCCAGTCCTTGGAAATATGTGAGAAATCATGTGCCCACCGTGACAGCATGTACAAATTCCAGTGCCTGGGCGATTCGTACCTCACCGAAGGCTCGAAGTTCAAATGCCTCTGCGGTGATGAGGTCAATGCAGAATTGAACCACCAGCGAACCCTTGCCGAATTGCGCCGCTTGCAAGCCGCAAACACTGAAACAAAAGATAAGAAATGAAACGCATATTTTTCATAATCAGCTGTTTACTGTTTTCCGTTTCTTTAGCTTTTGCAGCACCAGGAATAGGAACCACACCTCTTCTGGAAACCATCCTCCTTAATTCTCCAACAGCCAACACAACCCTTGATTCTATTCTTTCCCAACAGGGCAGCACACCGCTTCTGGATAATATTATCAACCAAGCAAGCGGCACCCCCGTTAGGACTATACCTGCAACCCAAACAGCCCCGACTCAATGGCAAGGTCTCACCTCATCTAATGGCTGGCAGGTTTTAGGCGGCATTTTAACGGCTACCGGTTGGGCCATGACCAAATGGCAACCTACCGTTGGCGCGGCTGCTATTGGCCTTGGGTATATCGCAAAATACGAATTTGATCTGAAAAAGGCGTATGACAATTCATGGTTTCATAATGACGCAACTTTAAAACCTGTTGTTGATTCTGCTTTTCCGTCTGCTGAATTTCCCTCTAGCGGGGATGTGCTTTCTATTCAAGGTAGTAATTTTTCTGTTTCTGGTTCTTGGAGTTATCAAGGTTATCTCCCACAATCGGTTTTTGATCAGACTCCCGGTACTTTTTCTCTAGGTCCTAAGCTTCGTTCTAACAATCAACGTACTCAATTGCAGCGTTTAGGCGCTGAGTTAGGATCAGGATATTTTGCCCTTTATATCATCAATATAACACCATCAACGGCACCGGTAACTTTTCCTGCAACTGGTCCTCAACCCGGTAGTGCTTTAACCCCTCAGCAATTAACTGATCTTGCAAATAAATTTGCGACTGCTATTGCCAATGATCCATTGGTTCGTCAAGCTTTGGAAACAATGGTTAATCAGCATCCTGAATTGATTAACAGACCGTATCCTATAAGTAATCAGGATGTTAATAATTACAAAAACAACAATATCACCGCTGCGTTAAACCAAGCCTCAACAACCATCTCCAATATTTCTAATGCCAACCCAACCGATACAGCAGCGGCAACAGCGTCCGCCAATGCTTCAGCGAACGTAACCATTAACGAGAACAAGGAGACCTTTGACAAGGTTCCAGCAAAGGCCTTTGCCACTCCGTATGCAAAAGATGAAGTCAATTTCACCAACCGACTCAACACCTTTTTCACTAATGTGAAATCCAGCCCTCTCTTTTCCTTCTCTCAGGGCTTTTTCAACTCCATCCCGGTGGTGGCTCTCCTGTGTTCCACGTCCCAGCCGGCACCTATGGTGATCATTATTATGACATGAGCCAGACCATGACTGCCGGTCTTGCCGTCATGAAAACCGCGCTGCTTTGTATCTTTGGTTTCCTGTCAATTCGTGCCGTCATCATGAAGAGGTAATATGTCTGGATTTGCTGCTCTCTTAGATTGGCTCTGGTCCTTTTGGGACCTTGTGCAAACTGGCTGCAAGTGGGTCATTGATGGCTTCTTTCTGCTGATCAGATTCACCCTCTATTCGATCTTTGACGGCCTCCTGGTTGTGATCGAGGCGTTTTTTTCAGCTCTTGACCTGTCCTCTATTGCTTTCAATTATGCAGCCGCATGGGGTGGCCTGCCTACCCAGTTTATTTGGTTGATAACGGTTACCGGACTGCCCCAATGTCTTGCCCTCCTTGGTGCGGCTTACCTGATCCGGCTCCTGCTCAACTTGATACCGTCCTGGGCAACAAGGGTCTGATCATGATTATTGGATTTGTCGGCACTCCCGGCAGCGGGAAGACCTATGAAGCAGTGAAGAAAATTTGCGATAATCTTTCATGGGGCAGGGTGGTATTCACAAACATTCGAGGTCTTGAGGATCCTAAATGTCTGGAAATGATAAAAAATGTCTGTGGTCTTTCTGACTTAGCACTCAAGATTCAATTGCAGTTTATGCCTGATGAGTTTGTGCCTTCCTTCTGGAATCACGTTTCGCCGAAATCATTGATTGTAATCGACGAGGTGCACAAGTTTTTTGATTCTCGCCAATGGCAACAGAAAGAGAACCAGATGTTTGCCAGTTGGGCCTCAACCCATCGTCACCTTGGCTATGATCTTGTTTTAATCACCCAAGCAACGGCAAGGGTTGATTCTGCCGTCAGAGCCCTGTTTGAATGGGTTTATGAGTATAGAAAAATAAATTACTTCGGCTCACTGGTAACCAACAAATACATCTGTAATTCTTTTGATTCAGAAGACACTTCAGCCAAACCTCTTGCCCAGGACCGGCGGAACTATGATCAGAAGTATTTCCGTTGTTATAAGAGCTACGCGGCTAAAGACATCAAAGAATTAAGCATCATGCCGCATGTCAACGTGTTGAAGCACCCCATCTTTTACATAATTCCCGTTCTGTTCTGTTTTCTCATATATCAAGTGTTCCATTCCAGCTTTGCAAAAGGTGACCTTTTCGGCACCGGCCAAATGCTCAAAGAACAGGACAAACGATCCGCTTCGGTCCTCCAGCAAACCAAATCAAAAGACAAAAACACCCAGCCTTCCGGTGCTATCGCTTCAGTGAATAGGAATGGCCTCACCGTTTACACCAACAAGGGGAAGTGAAATGAAATCTAAATTGCTGATGTTCACCGTTGTTGCCCTATTTCTGGCCATTGGTTTCCTATTGGTGCCATTGGCTGCTTCAAAACTCAAACAAGGCCCTGCTTCTATGCCCAACGCTGCAAGTGCTCATCGCACAACTGAACCCGTTCAACCTGCACCCATTGAAAAGGTTTCAGTTGATTTTGAAAACACACAGCTTTCTGAAGTAGTCCAATTCATTACCGCAAAAACCCACGTTAAATTTGTCTTTGACGGCTTGGGTTCAAGTCCCATCACGTGGCAGGAATTTGATTTACCCCTGCCCTCTTTGGTTTCATCTTTTGAAAGAGTCCTCAAACTGGCCGGTATCAATTGCAAACACACTGACGGCCATATTCTTTTATCGAAAGCAACAGTGCTTAACGAACTCGAACGGCTTGATTTTGCAATAAGCGACAACGGTTCGTTTTTCCTGTATCGGGGCCATATCTATGAAGCCTCAAAACTCCCCTGTTCTCTCCGTCGAATCAACGGCCAATGGTACGCTATTGCTGCTGGTAGCAGCTCGGGCAACCAGGGCGACCAATTACCGGCGTTTGCCGGGTTTGGTCGGCCTGAGTTGGCAGTCCAATAATTCAGACAATGAAACACCATGAACGCAAAACAGCGCAGAGATGAAGAACTTTCCAAACAGTACAAAAACCCATGCTATCAAACAGCCTATCATCGCGTGAGATTTCTTCCCGCTGCGCCACCGCAAGAGAAACCGCAAGATAGGGAATGTTACTGGAAATCCGTACTGAATGACCCGCTATGTCGGCAGCAAATGCTTCCTGGGTTTGAACAGATCTTTAAATAAAAAAATCCCCTTTGCTCACAGGTTGGCGACCAAAGCAAAGGGGATTACTCACCAAACCTCCAAAGGAGATTTGATCATTATGTTACAATCTGTCGTTTCCGCTCGCAAGATTTCTCGTAAAAAATCATCACGTCAATCTACCCCCACCACCGGAGCGGCAGCGGAGGTGGTCCGGTCGCAAGCCCGAATAACATGCGACCGTATAGTAGTAAAACACACACATCAATCAGTTGATTTTCTTAAAGTTTCATTTTGGCTCCAATGGGAAGATACGACATTCCTTGAAACCCTTGATTGGTTAAAGAAACGTCTGCAATCAACTGAAGATGATGAGGTTTGTGTGTTCAAAGATTGTGGCCTTGATTGGAACCTGATGAGGACAGGTACGCAGAAGTTTAACTATAGGCTCAAAGCTGGCGATGTGACGTTACTTTTCAATCGTCGGGCCCATTATGGCAACATTCCCAATTTTCGCATCGAGGTGGGTTCTCTTACCTCTCAAACGTCACTGTATCAGACAATTAACAATATCAAGCACTGGATGGAACGAAAACACGCCATCTTCATGAAAGAGCAGGTTTCAGAAGTCCATCTTGCCGTTGATTTCATCGGCCTCGATATAAAAACACTCGATATTGCAAATCAAGATCGCTGGATTCATCGTTCCCACATTTTCGATCCTCACTATAAACACCGAAAACTTACCGGCGTTTCTATTGGCAAAGGTGACATAATGCTTCGTGTTTACGACAAAGTGGCAGAACTCAAAGGTTCAGAACACAAACAGGAAGTCTTTACCGATCTCTGGCAAGTCTCATCCTACGACGAATACCCTGTCACTCGCGTTGAGTATCAACTTCGCCGTCCTGTCTTGAAAGAGTTTCAACACCTGGAATTCTGCAACGGCGTCCATACCGTCAAAAACTTTCTGTTCGCTATCAAATCCCTCTGGTTCTATTGCACGTCAGACTGGGCAGCGTTCAATAAAACCATCGTTGATCGTAAGAATAAAAACCAATCAAAGGCCAAATGTTCCGAGTTCTGGAAGATCGTTCGTTCTGTTCCCTGGACCGGCCTTCATGAAATGCGCCGTGAAAAACCAGTCAAACACAAAAACATTGAAGCACTCCGCAAACAGGCTCGCGGAATTTTCATGTCCATCGCTGCCTTCTTCATCTCGAACCCTGATGATATCAACAAGATAGTGAAACAATCTCAAGCTCTGCTTGAACAAGATTTGCGTGAACTTTACAAAGAAGAGTCAAAATTCATTCGTAAGATGACGCAGAAACGAAACGAAGTCCTTCTCGATACCGTTCCTTTTTGAAATGATTCGTCTGTTTATAAACAAAAAAACCTCTTTAGCCACAAGAGAGGGGGAACTCACTCGTGACAAAGAGGTTACCAACCGCTTTTGCGGAGCGGTTTGATTGATCATTAAATTATTTTTATACAAAACGCAAATAAAACTGATACATATAAGTTATTTTGATCAACCTTGTTTATTTTATCTACTTACATGAATGAAAGCTGAAACATTTCTCGTAATGATGACTCTTCAGGAAAAAAGGAAGCCGTCTTGACTTCTCGCTTTCTATCGCATACAGCTTTGTGCATGCGAGGAAGAATATATACTGATCAGAAATGCCCAATTTGCCACGCTGTTATGATTTACGATGACCGGCGCAGATGTTTGCACTGTCTGACTCATCCCGAGCAACAAGCGAGCAAATTGTTCACTGTTCAATTTGGCCGTACACTTCGGAAACGTTTTTCTGATTATCGTGAGGCCGAGAGGTTTCTTGATGGTCTGCGTTATGAAGTTGATAAAGGCACGTTTGATCCTCGGGATTATCACTCTTCCCAACCCTTATCTTTCACGGTCCTCTCTAATCAATGGTTAGAAAAGAAGGAAATCGTGGTTAAATCTGGAACGCTCAGTCACTACAAGCATTACATCAAAATCGCTCAATCCTTTTTCGGAAATACCAACATAAAATCTATCCAATATTCACAACTGGAAGATTTTGCCGATTCTCTAAAAGTTTCTCAAAAAACAAAATCTGGATACCTTTCATGTATCCATAGTTTTTACGTTTGGCTTCTGAAACGAAAAGAAATTCAAAGAAATGATTTTCCAGACTTCCCGGTTATTAGTTTTGAACTTGGCTTGCGCCGTACCATCGACAAAGAGACACAGCAGAATGTAATCGATGAGGTGAAAAGAATTTCTTATCATGTCAGCCCTAAAATCTGGCTCGGTATTAAATGGCTTTCAACCTATATTTCGATTCGACCGAACGAGTTACGCAATATCAAGGAGGGGCATATTGATCTTAAACAAGGATTTATTTTTATTCCTCATCCGAAAGAGAAAAAACCGAAGCTTGTTCCTCTGATTGATGAAGATATAAATATTCTGAAAAGCTTTCCTGTTTCCTTCCCTGATCTATTTTTCTTCCGACACAGTTCAAATGTTTCTGGATGTACTTCTGGCCAACATTTTGGGCAAAAGCTTTTCTATAAGTGGTGGAAGATTGCCTGCGGTAATTTGGGCATTGTCGACGTGGATTTGTATGGAGGTACTAGACATTCATCTGCAATCGGGCTTCGTGAATTTGCCACACCAGAACAGATAAAAAGAGCGACGATGCATACAACAAACAAAGCCTTTGAGCGCTACTTCCAAGTTTCGAAAGATGAGCTTCAAAGGCTTTATCAAGCGACTCAAAAACGCGATACCGATGTGATACCGCTTCGGGGCAAGTCGTATATGGGAAGTAGTTAAAATAACTACTGAATTACTGGTCGGAACGAGAAGATTTGAACTTCCGGCCCCCTGAACCCCATTCAGGTGCGCTACCAGGCTGCGCTACGTTCCGAAACAAAAAATAAAAAATATTTTTAGCACTTAAACCTATTAGCTGTCAACCCTTACTTGTTCACTTCATCTTAACTCTTGCGAGTTGCTCAAGAATGTCATGCAATTCAATTTTAATAAGATGGAGCAAAGTTTCGTCGGTCTCAGAACATTTAGATGAAATAACTGTCCCAGGTTCTATCTTTTCATGGTGATAGAGACTTTTGATAAATTTTCTTGCCCCAGAAATAGTATACCCTTCGTCGTGGAGCAACCCTTTGATGCGTAATAAATTTTCGACATCCTGCCGTCGATACAATCGTTGTTTCGATTTACCTCGAAACGGTTTTATGATCGCAAATTCACTCTCCCAGTAACGCAACACGTGAGTTTCGACACCCACAATATTGCTCACTTCACCGATCCGGAAATAGACTTTATCCGGAATCAACGGGAAATCTGAAGTCGATTGTTTCACATTAAGTATCTATCGCTTTGTACATCTGAAGAGCGTCCCATCCATCTGTTTAACAATATGCTGAAAAAAACCGACAACCCAGTCACTATATTGTTACTTATTCAGCCGTTCACGCAATCGTTTGCTGGGGCGAAAAGACACCATTTGTCGCTTAGTGATGGTCATAGAAGCACCAGTTCGAGGATTGCGTCCACGTCGCGGTGATTTATCCCTTACCGTTAAGGTCCCAAATTGGACAAGTTTAATCGACTCACCGTCAACCATAGTATTTTTCATAGTTGCGAAAACCGTATCAACGATTTCTGCAGCATTCCGCTGTGAAACACCCAGCTTTTCATTAACAGAGATGGCCAATTCCTTACGGGTTACATTCTTTTTTTTCATTCTTCGGATCCTTCGCGGTAACGGGCATTAAAATCTGCCATCAATGAATTCACAATTTTATCATGCATTTTGTCAACTGACTGATCATCCAGCGTGGCGGTAGGTGAGCGGTAAGTGGCAGAGAGAGCAACACTTTTGTAACCAGATGGTATGGGTTTACCACGATATACATCAAAAATATCTGCAGATTCAAGATATTTCTGATGTTGCTCATGGATAGCCCGCAACAGTTCGCCAGCCGGGATGTTGTCCGGCACAACCAGGCTTATGTCACGTTTTACTGATGGATATTTTGGTAAAGGCTTAAATTTCTTTGTTTTCCTACCTAAAGACAGTAGTTGTTGAAGATCAAGTTCAAAAAAATAAACCTGTTGTTTTATTCCAAAACCTTTCAAGGTTTCAGGGTGGACAGTTCCTAAAGCACCTATCATATTGTCGTTATCCATAATAACGACAGCACAGGCTGGATCGCAATAGGGTTGAACAAGAGAAATATTATGCTTAAACAGAGAGCTGTTAGCGGTTCCACCAACACCAAGGACCTGTAGAAGACTGACTACAGCGCCTTTGATATCGAAAAAATCGGATTCTTGAGTGGAGTAATAGAGAGGTTCCGCATCGGGATAGCGATGACCGCTGATCACAGAACAGAGTTGTAAACGCTCCTCGGGCAAAGAGTCCAGGGTTTGCTCCAGAAAAATTTTACCTATTTCGAATAGACGGATATCTGATTTTTGAAAATTAATATTGCGACGAACATTCTCCAAAATCGAGGGGAGAAGCATAGACCGCATGATAGATTGCTCTTCGGAAAGCGGATTCAGCAATCTGGTAACCCTGCGTCTGTAGTCGCCTTGTGGCAATCGGCAAAGATCGAGGTGATTTTCAGCAACAAAACTGTAATTAATTACCTCGAAAAATCCTTGTGTCGTTAGATTTTGGGCAATTTCCTGCCGCAATGTGCGAAAATCGTCACGCTTTGGATAATCCATACGAATCAAAGGTTGCGAGGTCGGAATTTCGTTATAACCAACCAGACGTGCCACCTCTTCAATTAGATCAATTTCCCGTTCAATGTCGATTCTGAAACTCGGCACCTCGACCTGCAAAGTCCTATCGTCGGGTGCGCTGACAGAAAATTCAATACTACGAAGCAAATGGGCCACTTGCTCCTGGCTAAGACTCAAGCCCAGCAAGGTGCATACACGTTCAATTCGGAGCGTTAACAGCAGAAGCGGCTTTTTTCCGGGATAGACATCGACCCCATCATCATCAGCCTGTGCACCGGCATATTGCACCATGAGATCAATCGCCCTTTGTAAGGCGCCGTCAGCAAGATTGGGATCAACTCCCCGTTCAAAACGATAGGATGCCTCGGAGGGTATGCCAAGCTTGCGAGCTGTCCGCCTGATGGAAATCGGGTTGAAACAGGCCGATTCAAGCAGTATTGTGGTGGTGGTATTAATAATTTCAGTATCCAATCCACCCATAACTCCGGCAATAGCGACAGGACGCTCGGCATCACAGATAAGCAGCATTTCGGCATCAAGTTGCCGGAGGTTGTTATCAAGGGTGATAATGGACATCTCGTCGGCAACTGGTCTGCGCACAATAACTTTACCACCCTTCAGGGTGGAGAAGTCAAAGGCATGCAATGGCTGTCCGGATTCCAACATTACATAGTTGGTAATATCAACGATGTTGTTGATCGGCCGCATACCTACAGCAGTGAGTCGTTGTTGCATCCACTGTGGAGAAGGACCGATCGTCACATTGGTGAGCTTTTTAGCGGTATAACGAGGGCAGAGATCAGGTGCCTGAATGAGCACTTCGTACCCTAAGTTCGTACCGGTTAGCGAGGTTACATTAGCAACAAGGGGCAGCAAAACGCCACCGGTAAAACTTACGACCTCTCTAGCTATACCACGCACACTGGTACAATCGGGGCGGTTAGGGGTCAGGTCCACCTCGATCACGGTGTCTCGAAGGCCAAGGGCAACGGCAAGGGATAATCCTGTTGCCAATTGATCGTCCAAGTCGAGAATGCCATTGTGATCGTTATTTATGCCTAGTTCACGGGCTGAACAGAGCATCCCTGCTGAAACGACACCCCTTACTTTTGCTTTTTTGATTTTTGTACCGTCGGGAAGTTTGACACCTGGTCTAGCAATTGCCGTCAACATACCGACTCTGACATTAGGAGCACCGCAGACTACCTGGACAATCTCGGTGCCGGTATCGACGTCACAAATAGTGAGTTTGTCTGCATCGGGGTGGTTATTTACTTCCTTAATTCTTGCAGTGGTAATCTGCTCCAATTCTACAAACAACTCTTCAACGCTATCCACTTCCAAACCAAGCATGGTGAGTTTATCTGCTAACTGGGTCGAGGTAAACCCCTCGGTGGAAACAAATTGATTGAGCCAACTCAGTGTGAATTTCATGGGGTTCCTATCTGCAACACAACACTATGCGATGAATATAATTACTTCCTTCCGGTATATGGCAGCCTTTCAGAATTGAGATCTTAAAGAAATACCGGAAACCTGCTACCAGTTTTAAGAGAAAGGGGAGGAGTAACCAGACTTGATTGGCTCTTCTGAATGAATTACTTGCTTCCTTGTCTCTACTGCATATCCCAATAACTTATGAAACGAGCTAGTGAGAAAAATTACAGGGGATTAAAATTGGGAAAGAAAGCGAAGATCGTTTTCGTAATACAAGCGAATATCGTCGATTCCGTATTTCAACATAGCAATCCGTTCGACACCGAGGCCAAAGGCAAAACCGGAATAGATATCGGGATCGTAACCAACCATTTTCAAAACTTCTGGGTCAATTAAACCCGAACCAAGGATCTCAAGCCAGCCTGTTCGTTTGCACACCCGGCAACCGCTGCCGTTGCAGATAACACAGGCGATGTCGACTTCGGCACTGGGCTCGGTAAAAGGGAAAAAGCTTGGCCGGAATCGTAACGCAAGTTCCCGCTCAAACATCTTGTGGGTAAAGCTGGTAAGAACACCTTTAAGATCAGCAAAGGAAACGTCCCTGTCGACCAGAAACCCTTCGACCTGATGAAACATGGGGGTATGAGTGATGTCAGAATCACATCGATATACCTTTCCCGGAGCAATATAGCGCAAAGGTGGGTCCTGCTGTTCCATAATCCTTGCCTGCATAGGTGAGGTATGGGTACGCAGAAGTATCGAGTCCGTGACATAAAAAGTGTCGTGCATGTCACGGGCAGGATGATGCTTAGGAATATTAAGCGCCTCGAAATTGTAGTAATCAGTTTCAACATCAGGCCCTTCCGCCACAGCAAAGCCAAGTCCCTCAAAAATCGAACAAATCTCCTCCATCACCTGAGTAACCGGATGCAGCTTACCATACGGCAGATATCGACCGGGTAGACTGAAATCCATTGTACTATCAGTGGGTTGGATTTGTGAGGCTGTAAGCTGATCTTTCTTTTCTTCGAACCAGCTTTCTACTTCTTGCTTGACATCGTTTGCCAGTTGACCGAGTCGAGGTCGATCCTGCGGATCAACTGTTCCCAGTTGACGCATGATACTGGTTAAAGCTCCGCCTTTTCTCCCAAGATACTTGACCCTGAAGGCTTCGAGTTGGTCAATTTTGACAACTCGTCCCAAGTCTTCTTCAGCCTCTTGTCGGAGCCTCTGCAGCTCTTGTTCCATGTTATAAATCCTGAAAATCAGGAAGCCTGCAGGCTGGTAGCTCTGACAACAGCGGTGAAGGCATTGGGGTCGACAATAGCAAGATTAGAAAGCACTTTGCGATCCAGTTCAATCGAACTTTTAATAAGTCCATTAATCAGCTTGCTGTAGCTGACTCCGTTTTGTTTGGCAGCCGCATTAATTCTGGCGATCCATAACTGACGGAATTCACGTTTTTTAGTGCGGCGATCCCTGTAAGCGTAGCAAAGGGCGCGATCAACAGCCTCAGCAGCTGTTTTAAAAAGACGGTGTTTGGCTCCACGAAAACCTTTCGCCAGACTCAATACTTTATTTCTTCTGCGGCGTGCTTTAAAACCGCGGGTTACACGAGGCATCGTAATCTCCGTTCATGCTATAAGTTATGCGTCAACCTGGAATAGCTCATTGAGGATTTCCCAAGAAGTAAATTCCAGTTCCGGTGTTTAAAGATAACCGGGAGGGGTACTGTTTACAGATAAGGAAGCATCCGGCGCACGGCTCGCTCATCAGGGCCTGCAATGAGTGTCGATTTGCGTAGATTCCGTTTCCGTTTTGTTGATTTTTTGGTCAAGATGTGAGACGAATACGCCTTGCTACGGCGAATTCGTCCGCCTCCGGTCGCTTTGAACCGTTTTGCGGCCCCTCTGTTGGTTTTCATTTTTGGCATGACAAGCTCCTTACATCGGCACCGGGGGGTACAAAAAATCCGGTTTTAAAGGGTTTAATTAAAAATTTATTGCAACTCAGGCTTTCGGACCAACAAACATTACGAGTTGGCGACCTTCCATTCTAGGTTCTTGAATAATCACACAGTCTTCTCTCAGTGTATCGGCGATCTTTGTCAATGCATCGAGACCGATAGTCTGGGCATAGATAATTTCACGACCGCGGAACCGCATAGTTACCTTAACCTTGTTTTTTTCTCCAAGAAACTCTTTAATTTTACGTATCTTGAAGCTGAGATCATGCTCCTCGGTTTTAGGCCGAAATTTGATCTCTCTGGTTTCGATGACGGTTTGTTTTTTCTTGGCTTCCTGCTGCTTTTTTTTCAGCTCATATCGGAATTTATCAAAATTCATAATCCGGCATACGGGCGGATCAGCTTTGTCAGAAACCTCGACCAAGTCGAGTCCTTGTTCCATGGCAATTTCAAGGGCTGCCTTGGCAGTGACAACACCTAATTGCGTACCATCGGAATCAACGAGTCGAACTTCACGGTAGTCGATATCTTCGTTGATTTTTATTTTCAGATCCTGTTGCGGGGAAAGTTTTCTGCTACCTCGTTTTTTAATGTTCGTTCCTCCAATTCATATTTTTGTGTTCAGACAACACGGCGGTGGCACTCTTCAATAACGAGATCATAGAATGCATCCGGCGTCATTGCCGGTAGATTTTGGCCGTCTTTTTTCCGTACAGTGACAGTCCCATCCTCTTTCTCACGTTCGCCGATAATCAGCATGTAAGGAGTTTTCATCAACTGAGCTTCCCGGATTTTATAATTCAGTTTTTCGTTACGGACATCTTTCTCAATTCTGAGGCCTCGAGCTCGCAAATGTGCGTAGACCTGCTCGCAATAAGCTGCTTGATCATCTGTAATATTCATGATCCGGGCCTGCTCAGGGGCAAGCCACAAGGGAAATGCCCCTGCATAGTGTTCAATCAACACTCCGATGAAACGTTCCAATGAACCCATAAGCGCTCGATGAATCATAATCGGCTTATGTTCACAACCGTCGGCTCCATTGTAGGTCATCTGGAATCGATCTGGCAGGTTAAAATCAACCTGAATAGTCGAACATTGCCATGATCTACCGAGTTGATCCTTGATTTTGATATCTATTTTAGGACCGTAAAAAACACCTTCACCCGGATCGAGTTGGTACTGCAACCCTTTTTTCTCTAAGGCCTGTTTTAGTGCCTGAGTCGACAGTTCCCAGTGTTCATCTGATCCGACATTTTTTTCAGGTCGAGTCGACAGGTAGACATCATATTGATCGAAACCGAAGGTCTTTAGAATATGCAGATTCAAATCAATAATATTGAAGATTTCATCTTCCAACTGATCAGGTCGGCAAAAAATATGAGCATCATCTTGGGTAAATCCCCGAACCCGCATCAAACCATGAAGTGCTCCGGTCCGTTCGTACCGATAGACTGTACCCAACTCACACCATCGTATGGGAAATTCACGATAGCTATGCTTTTCGGCATTATATATACCAATATGAAACGGACAATTCATCGGTTTCAGCTGATACAAAACCTCATCGATTTCCATGGGGGCGTACATATTCTCGCTGTAAAAATCGAGATGCCCGGAGGTTTTCCACAGATCCTGTCGGGCTATGTGCGGTGTATAGAGTAGTTGATAATCGTTGCGGTAATGTTCATCCTTCCAATAGTCTTCGATCAACCTACGCAGCTGGGCCCCACGGGGTTGCCAAAGAATGAGCCCAGGACCCACCTGGTCCTGAATGGTAAACAATCCGAGCTGCTTGCCCAGTTTTCGATGATCACGCTTGCGGGCCTCCTCAAGACGGGTCAGATACTGTTGCAACTCTTTTTTGTCGGCAAATGCAGCCCCATAGATACGGGTCAGCATTTGTCGCTTTTCGTCACCACGCCAGTAGGAACCGGCCACCCGAAGTAGCTTGAACACCTTGAGCCAGGATGAATCAGGCACATGCGGCCCACGGCATAGGTCAACAAAGGAACCGTGGGTGTAAAGACTGACGGTCTCTGCCTCCATATCTCTAAGGAGTTCCACTTTATAAATTTCGCCAAGTTGTTCAAAGAAGCGGATGGCAGCATCCCTGCTCATTTCCTGACGAATAAAAGGCAGACCGGCGTTGACGATTTCTGTCATCTTGTTTTCGATCTGTTCAAACTCATCAGATGAAAAAGGCTTTTCGCGATCAAAATCGTAATAAAAACCGTCATCGATAGCAGGCCCGATAGCAACCTTTACCTGTTTGCCAAACAATTCCTTAACAGCCAAAGCCATGATATGCGCGGTGGAATGGCGCAATATCTCCTGCCCGGCCTCCGATTGCGCAAAAATAAGCTCAAGAACGGCATCTTCTGTGAGCGGTGTTGACAAATCAATCACCCTGCCGTTGCATTTTACAGCAAGGGTCTGCTTACGTTGCTTACCGGAAACCAGTTCTTTCAGCATTTCTGCCACGCTGGATCCTCGTGGAAAAAACTTACTTTCAACACCTTGTAATGAAACTGATATTTCTGCCATCATGTCCGTAAAAAGGAAAGGCTAATGAGCAGAAGAATCTTCTGCATCCTAGCCTTTTTAAATATTGGTAGGCACGGACGGGGTCGAACCGACGACATCTACCACGTCAAGGTAGCGCTCTCCCACTGAGCTACGCGCCTACAACTCTCTAGCAACTTAGGAATAGAACATATAAAACATACTGCCAAAAACCGCAAGTCAAATACCAGCAAACATATAGAGTGTCAAGGAAAAACTCCTTGTCGTACAGAAGATAGAATCGACAACAGGGTTTGCTCTTCGCTTGGGTGAAACTACTCCGTCCGTCGATTCATAGCATCTTATGAAATTTGTCGATTTCTACTATCCGCGCTTACTCATGATCCTTGAACCGTAGTTCTTTGCCACATCCGAGCTGGGTGTAAACAAAGCTGGATAGTTTAATCATGCTGTAATCACGAGCTATTGTGTGATGCCTGAATCGGTTCACTTCTCAAACTTGAAATATCCCTTGACATCCTGAGAAAGTTAACAGATCTTTCAAGATATATATTGCAGGTCAGTCAAATACAAACCTTAAAAGAGCCTGTCATGAAAAAAACGACCATCGTCCTGCTTGCTGTAGGTTTTCTATCCTGTAGCACTTTTGTGGCTGTGCACAATAACGTGCAAGCTACAGAGCCAAAGTTTCGGCCAACGCAGAAAGCAATGCAGGCTCGTGCGGGCTGGGTTAAATCAATGAGTGAAAATCTTGCTGCTCTGAAATTGGAAGAGGTCCAAAAATATGCTCTGGCTCTTGCCTCCCAAACCAGTGCGGCAGCCGAAAAACAGCAAGTTCCTCTGGCCAAGGAACTCACTTTGAAAGTTTCCTCATTAGCATCAGCAACAGGAGAAGCCGCTGGGACGAAAGATGGTGAAACGGTCAAAATAAAGCTAGCTGAAATTAAGGCCACGTGCGGTGAATGTCATGCTAAAATCCGTGATAAAAAATAAGGAGATAGCCTCATAAGCCCCCCCTCCCTACCGAACTAACGCCTGAAAATTCAGGCAGAGCCACTTTCGGAAATCAATTGAGCAAAAAAAACGGGCAATTGCTGCTAAGCAATTGCCCGTTTTAATTAGAAAATGCATGGCGGAGAAGGTGAGATTCGAACTCACGGTACTCTCGTACACACGCGTTCCAGGCGTGCACCTTAAACCACTCGGTCACCTCTCCGTGATGTCATGAACGACGGTGGAGGTTTCATCCATCACGCCTGACGAGGCACTATCTATACTGAGTTCCACTTTTTTACAACAGGAAATTGTCGCCGGTTTTGAAAAAAATGCCGCAACAGTAGACTGCATTCTTCTGCCAAGACACCACCAGTGACAGTAAAACTGTGATTCAGAAGGCCATCGCCGCCGATCTGATATTTCGAAACAACACCTCCACCTTTAATATCAATTGCGCCAAAGACCAATCGACTAATTCTGGCATGTACCATCAATGCCGCACACATGGCGCACGGTTCAAGCGTCACGTACACAGTCACCCCTGGCAGCCTGTAATTATTCATAGCCTGCGATGCCGCTCGGATAGCCACCATTTCAGCATGACCAGCGGGATCACTCCGGCCAACACAGTTGTTCCCCATCTCGGCCAAAACCACTCCATCAGCCCCGACGATGACCGCGCCCACTGGCACCTCCCCGGCAGCACCAGCAATTCGTGCCTGCACCAGAGCCCTTTCCATCATCCGGACATCATCGGCTGATGATTCCAAATTCCTTGGTGGTTGCTGCATACTTCTCCATTAAAAAAACTTCTAAACTTCTCCTTTGCATTTTTCTGCGCGGGACTTACAATTACAAAAAAGATATTACAGACACAGATTCGAAATCCAATTAACCGGTATCCAACCAATGTATGAAAAAAAAAGGGCTGTTCTCGCTTACGAGTTCAATCCGAATAGAAAACATATTATCGAAAAAGCCTTGTCTGTAACCTCAGATATTTCGTTTCAGAACGATGCAAAAGCCTTCGCTCATGAGTTAAGCAACAATCAGTACGATATCATTCTGGTGGATGTATGCCAGGAGAACGGTAAAAAATTCGATATTCTGGAGAAAATTGCTGATTATACCTCATCAATTCCGCTTATTGTCACCTGTGACAGGGAAGACATAGATCTGATCGATGAGATGCTTGACACCAGGGTTCATGATGTTTTATCGCATCCATTTTCACCTGCAACAATAAAGAGAGTTGTACGCCAGGCCCTCCAAAAGAAACAACAGAATAACGAGCTGGCATACCTGCGAAGAGAACAGGACATCGTCTACAATTTCGACCGGATTATTGCTGAGAGTGACAATTTCAAGGCTATAATCAACAGCCTGAGGAGATTCGCAGCCACTGACGCTACTATCCTCCTCACAGGCAACACCGGTACCGGCAAGAGTTTTCTCTCAGGTACCGTCCACTACAATTCTCCTCGCCGCGACCACCCTTTCATCAAGATCAACTGCGCCAATATTCCGGAAGCACTCCTTGAATCGGAACTTTTCGGCCATGAAAAGGGTTCGTTCACAGGAGCGGACAAACAGCGCATAGGGCGTTTTGAACAGGCGGACGGCGGCACGATTTTTCTCGATGAAATTGGCGAGATTCCCCTGGAAATCCAGTCGAAACTCCTTCGCGTGCTGGAAGAAAAGTCTTTTGAACGAGTGGGGGGCAACAAAACCATCAAAGTGGATGTTCGTCTCATCGTTGCCACTAACAGGAATTTGTCCGAGCAGATTATTGCCGGAAAATTTCGAGAAGACCTCTATTATCGGATCAATGTATTGCCGATACACCTGCCCCCGCTCAAAGACCGTCCTCGCTGCCTAATCTCTCTTGCCAAAGAGTTGTTGAATAAGGCAACCGCATCAATGAAAAAAAGGCATATCAAAGAATTCGACCCCGAAGTTCTTACTGTTATTCAAAACTACGATTGGCCGGGAAATATCAGACAACTGGCCAATACTATCGAACGGGCGGTCATCCTTGAAGACGGCAACAGGATCTGCCTCCAATCCCTACTCATCCCCGAACTGGCCCGGACAACAACCCCACTGATTCAGGTAATGGAACCTTTGGAAACCCATGAAAGAGAATTGATTTTCAAGGCTCTTAACGAAAATCTATGGGTGCAGAAAAACGCTGCTCACTGCTTGGGCATCAGCCCTAGGGCGTTGAATTATAAAATTAAAAAATTCGGGATCACGCATCAAAATTGGCGGAAGCACAAGAAAGAATAAGCTGTTTGCTCATCCGTGCAGGTTATATACCCTTTTCTAGTTCTTTCAATTTTTCGAGAATGCCCTTCGCTTCAGCACGGAATTTTTCCGGCACGCTCGTATCTTTTGCGGAGCGGTTGAGATACTGCTTGGCAATTTTCATCCGTCCAAGATACAGATTGTATTTAGCCAAATAAAAAAGACTCATCCCCTCCTTGCCGCGATCCGCCTCTATGCGACCTAGATCGAAGTAGAGTTGCGGATACTCGGGCATTACCGCCGCTACTCTTTGCAGAAGTTGCTCCGCCCTCACGCCTTTCCCTTTCATTATTTCCAACTTGGCAAGTTGATAAACACCGTACATGTCGGTAGGATCTCGTTTAAAGGCTTTTTCAAGTAACGGCTGTGCCTCTTCTACTCTGCCGCCATCAATTAAAATGACAGCCTGGTCGACCTCAAGAATATCCTTGGCCGGATACTGTTCCCGCACCGCAGCAATATTCTGCAGGGCCTGATCGACATTATGATTGTCACTTTCCAGCAGGGCCAATCCATACTTAGCCAGAGTTTGCTGTTCTTTGTCGGTGGACGAGGCCAGGATATTGACACAGTTCATCCGTAGCGTGTCATGATCGAGAGAATGCATCATCACCCGATATTTAAAACGGAGAAAATCAAAATTATCGGTTTTGGGGTAGCCCCCCTTAACCTTCTGCTTGGTATCATGTTCAAGCAACGTCTCGACATATCCCAGTCGGGCCTCGGGGTTGGGATGGGTGAGGAGATACTGAGGTGTGTCGGTGCCCATGCGATATCGTGTGATACGACGCATTATCTTGAGCATCTCTTCCATGGCTGACGGATTGCGTTGCATCTGCTGCATCCAGGCAAAGGATAGGCGGTCAGCCTGTTCCTCGTCCTCGCGACTGTATTGCATATTGATCGCCTGACCGGTGGCCATGGAACCGACCAACAATCCAGTCGAGAGTCCGGGAACACCGATGGCGAGACCAGCAATACCAAAAAGCAAGGATAGGGCACTGACCTTGGTCCCCTTGTCCAGACGCTGGGCGATGTGACGGCTGACCACATGGCCGATTTCATGCGCCAGTACACTGAGAAGTTCATTCTCTGAGCGCATGGTTTCAATCAAACCTGAGTAAAAAAAGACCAAGCCAGCCGGGGCAGCGAACGCATTAAACTGATTGCTCTTGACCACAAAAAAACGATAATCGAAATACTGTGGACCGATGGTAGCAAGGACCTTGCGCCCAAGTGTGTTAATATATTGGCTGATATCAGGTTCTTCAAGGATAGGCATTTCTTTGCGCACCGAATAGAGCAGGTGCTCGCCAATCTTCCTCTCCTCGCCAATACTCAAAGCCAGCGCCTGCATCGGCAGAATCGTATAGGCGATAATGGTGAGAAAACTGACAAGGCGAAATACAATATGTTTACTTTTCATAGGACAATTCGAAGGAATATAATACGTGAAAATTCTGGAACGCTGATCGTAACAAAATCGGATTCAAGGTAACGCTTTCCTGCTAAGGCTGCAACACTGCCAGGTAAAAATCTGAACCTGGGAAAAAATCACCTCCTTACAGGGTTGCTGCTGAGCCCTCTTGTCCTATGACTGAGAGTATGAAAGGAAGAATAGTGCGCTGCCATAACCAGACTAAAGGTGCCGGCAGGTTGCGACACCTCTCGCTTTTCAAGAGCAATCCACGAGATTACAACCATTCTCGTTATCTTTACAAAGCCTTAATAAGTATCTTCCTGTTGCCGGACCAAAGCCCCTAGGGTAGATTGGTAGTATTGATCTTAATTATTATGGACACTCCATGGCCCCATTGCTCACCATCGACAACTTCTCGCTGACCTTCCTTGCCCATGCACAGGAATACGACCGGGAACCTGTGCTGAGAAATATCAACCTGCGGATCGAGGCGGGAGAAACCCACGCCTTGGTGGGCGAATCGGGCTCCGGCAAATCGGTTACCGCATTATCGATTCTCCGTCTGCTGGAAGCGTCCAACCGGGTGCAAAACAGCGGCTCCATCGTCTTCGCCGGTCAGGAACTGACCACACTCGGCAAAAATGAGATCAGGGCCATCCGCGGCAACCGGATCGCAATGATTTTCCAGGAGCCCATGACCTCGCTCAACCCGGTCTACACCATCGGCAACCAGTTGATGGAGCCGCTCCTCCTGCATCAATCCCTGACCAAACCCCAGGCATATGCTCGGGCCCTGCAGCTCCTGGCACGGACCGGCATCGACAACCCGGAATACCGGATCAACTGCTACCCCCACCAGTTGTCCGGCGGCCAACGGCAGCGGGTCATTATCGCCATGGCTCTGGCCTGCAGGCCGCAACTGCTGATTGCCGACGAACCGACCACGGCGCTGGATGTCACCATTCAAGACCAGATCCTCAACCTCATCGGCGATATCCAGGCTGAATACGGCATGTCGGTGCTGCTCATTACCCATGACCTACCCATGGTACAGAAAATAGCTGAGACCGTCTCGATCATGCACCAAGGCCAGATCATCGAACAGGGAACCGTGGCCGACCTGTTCGCGCACCCTCGCGAGGAATATACCCGGCACCTGCTGGCTGCCGTGCCGCAGGGAATTCAGCCGACCCGAGCCGGTGGCCCGAAACTGATCGAATTGCAGGACATCAACTGCGCCTTTACTCTGAAATCCGAATGGACTGGTTTTTTCAAGCGAAACAGGACCGTGATCAAGGCGGTCGATCAGGTCAGTTTCAGCCTTAACCAGGGAACGACCTTGGGCCTGGTGGGTGAATCCGGTTCCGGGAAATCAACTCTGGCCCTCTGCCTACTCAGCCTCACTCGCTATGACGGCAATGTCTTGTATTTTCCAGATAGCACCAGCACCAGCCATTGCCTGTCCAAGTTGAACAGCCGCCAATTTCGGCCTTTGCGCAAAGAACTGCAGATCGTCTTTCAGGATCCCTTTTCCTCCTTGTCGCCGCGGATGACAGTGGAACAGATTATCACCGAAGGGCTACAAGTGCACGGGCTCGGCGGCACTCAGGCTGAACGGCAGGCTTTGGTGGAACAGGCCATGCGCGATGTCGAACTCGACCCGGACACAGCCGGCCGCTTTCCTCACGAATTTTCCGGCGGCCAGCGGCAACGGATTGCCATTGCCCGCGCCATCATCCTCCGTCCCAAACTGTTGATCCTTGATGAGCCGACCAGTGCCCTCGACATGACCATTCAGAAGCAGATCATCGAACTGCTACGCGACCTGCAGGAACGATATCAGCTTACTTACATCTTCATCACCCACGACCTTCGCGTGGTACGCTCTCTAGCCGACCAACTGGCTGTCATGCGCCAAGGCCGCATTGTTGAGAGCGGACCGGCGGCCGCTATCTTTGCCAACCCCCAAGATGCCTACACCCGGCGGCTCTTTGACGCCGCCTTTCATCGTTCTGAACGTATGGAGAATAGAGCATGATCTACCGAGCAGTCTTTCATGTTGACCTCGACGATACCAAAATTTTCGCCCTAGCCCTAGCCAATGTCGGCAATCTGCTCCGTGCTATCCCGGAAAAGCATTACGACCTGGTAATGGTCTTCAACGGACCGGCCGTCACTCTGCTGCAGACCAAGGAATGCGCGATCTACCTCGAAGATGTTTGGCAATTGCAACAGGCCAGGGTTTCCTTCAAGGTTTGCCGTAATGCCCTCAACCGTTTCAATGTTGACCCGGAAGACCTGATTGAGGGTTGTGAAATTGTCCCGGCCGGCGTTGTCACCCTGATCGAACTACAGCAGGATGGCTACTCCTACATTAAGCCCTGAGCCGGTCGAGCCTGCCCCGGACAGAAAATTGCCTTTGTCCGCCGAATTCCTCGCCACTGTCAGCCATGGGCCGGGCGTTTACCAGATGCTCGGCAAAAAACAGGTCCTTTATGTTGGCAAGGCCCGCGATCTGCGCAAGCGCCTCAGCCAATACGCCCATTTTGCAGGCCCGGTCCACTCAAAAACCGCGGTCATGCTTTCGCATGTACAACGTGTGGAGATTATCCTCACCACCACTGAAAAAGAGGCTCTGATTCTCGAGGCCTCGCTGATCAAGCAGCACCGGCCGCGTTATAATGTTATCCTGCGAGACGATAAGAACTACCCGCTGATCAAGGTAACCACGCGAGACCCTTGGCCCCGCATAGTGGTCACCCGCAAACGGCTACGAGACGGCAACCGCTACTTTGGCCCCTATTCGTCAGGCACCGCTATGCGGACGACCCTGCAGCTGCTCTACGCCCAGTTCCCTCTGCGGCGCTGCAAGACTGTTCGTGATCGGCAACGGCCCTGCCTTAACTATCAGATGGGCCGCTGCCTGGCCCCCTGCGCCGGCAAGGTCAATCCCGAGGACTATCAAAGGATGGTGCACGACGTCCTGTTAATCTTAGAGGGCAAGGCCACCGAGGTTGTTGCCGAGCTGAACGCCAAGATGGAAAAGGCAGCCGCAGATCTGGCCTTTGAAAAAGCGGCCCTCTATCGGGACCAGATCCGGGGTGTAAGTCGGACGCTTGAGCACCAATCGATCGTGGCCGAGCATCATCTTGATCAGGATGTCTTCGGCATGCACCGCCAGGACGCCTCCGTCGGCGTGGCCCTTCTTTTTGTCCGAGTGGGCATGATCACCGGGGCGCAGACCTTTTTCCTGGCAGACCCTTTGGGCGAAGACGATCACTTGCTGGCTCAGACCATCCTCCAGTACTATTCAAGGGAACGCCAGCCGCCGCGTGAACTGCTGCTGCCTTTTATGATAGAGGACCAGGAACTGATCGCCGAACGTCTGGCCGAATTACGTGAAGGACCGGTGGCACTGATGGCGCCCCAGCGTGGTAAACGGATGCAGTTGATGCAGATGGCCGAGGCCAATGCCGCCCAGATCTTTTCCGAACAGGCCAAGCAAAAACAGTCCTGGGAGACCTTGGCAGTTGCCCTGACCACCAAACTACGTCTGGTGCACAGCCCGGACACCATAGAGTGTCTCGATATCTCCAACCTTCTCGGCAAACAGGCGGTCGGTTCACTGGTCTGTTTTGTTCAAGGTGAAAAATCAGTTAAGCAGTTCCGCCACTACCGGATCAAATCCCAAGACACCCCGGACGATTATGCTATGATGCGAGAGGTCCTGGAGCGGAGAATGGCCAAGGGTTGCGAAGTAAATAATCTTCCCGATCTGCTGCTGCTCGATGGCGGCAAAGGGCAACTGCAGGTCGCCTTTGATGTCCTTTCTCTCTTCAATCTGTTAGAAAGGGTAGATTTGGTGGCCATTGCCAAAGAAAAAGCCGGAGAAGGAGAGAAACTCTTCAGACCGGGTCGCAAGAATCCAGTTCTTCTGCCCGCGCATTCTCCGGTGCTGCTCTACCTGATGCGCATCCGTGATGAGGCGCATCGCTTCGGCATTACCTTTCACCGCAAACTGCGCGGTCGTGAACAGTTGCAATCCCCGCTTGACCAAATCGAAGGCATCGGACCGCTAAGGAAAATGCGGCTCTTACAGACGCTCGGCAGTTTTAAACGGGTAGTTGCGGCTGAAATAGAGGAACTGGCTGCGGTGTCAGGCATCGGTCCGGAACTGGCCCGACAAATTTATGAACAGCTCCACCCAAAGGCTCATGAAACCGAATGAACGCTACATGGCCAGATTAAAGGCCGGCTGTATCTGCAAGGGGGTAAAATTGATCCGTCTGATTGAGGCGATTGAGAACGGGGCAACCACCTTTGCTCAGGTCGCCGCTGTTACCGGTGTGGGTGATGGACCTTGCGAGGGGAAACGGTGTCGGATGAAGGTTGAGGAATTGCTGGAGCAACATCACTCCTGCTGACAAAACATATGTAGCAATACAGTGAATAATATAGGAAAATGTAAAATTCTCGTCAAATTTCTTGGACGAATATAGCTCTAATCTCGATCAGCTTGACGAATATTGTATTTTGAAAGACTAGCCCCTTCCCTTTCTTGAGGATAACTATGAAAAAAACTTTTCAATTAAGCCATCCAAAAATCAAACTTGCCAGACTCGTAGAGGCTGTAAAATATGAGGTCAAGAAATATATCAAAAGGGAGCGTAATAAAAAATTGCCAGAAGGTGTTGATTTCTGGGATTTCGATTGCAAATACGGACCTACGGCAGAAGATGCTGTGGAAATTCACATTTCCGAAATCAACAAACGCATTGATAGCGCCGAAGAACAGCAATTAGAGTCATTTTATCTGGAAATCCTAGTTAAATCTGGCCACAGAATGAAAAAACTGTAACCCTAATACTATATTAAACAAATTTTGAAGAGAACGGTCTGCTTTTGGTTTTTTTTATATAGGTAACATCTGCATATAATCAAAACAAGAGTGCCCCCCTCTTCCTCTCACCATTTGGTGTTGCTCATAAAACGCATGTGGTGTTCAATCACCACTGAACTCCGTAATATACATTTTGAGATGTGGCTGATAATTCAGACTGAAAAATATAAGTTACTTCCATGGAATTGATCGAACTTGGGATAAGCCATTGGTTTACAGATCAAGCCAGTGAACTGTGCGAACCTGAACAGCGAATTGCGCGGGTAACAGCGGTTGATAGAGGTCAGTGTATTATCAGGAATGAAGATGGGGAGGTACCAGCCAAGGCAACGAATAAATTCATGAACTCTACCGAAACGACACAGGATAGGCCTTGCGTCGGAGATTGGGTTTGTGTGATTTACGACGACTCTAACAATGCTGCGACCATCCATACTGTTCTGCCAAGAAGATCATTTTTGCGTCGAAAATCTGCTGGAAAGAGCAGTTCGTTTCAGATGATTGCAGCAAATATTGACATGATCTTCATCTTTCAATCATGTCACAAAGATTTCAATGTGAGCAGATTAGAGCGATATCTGGTGATGGCGAATGAAGGTCATGTTGAGCCGTTGCTCATCTTGAGCAAAACAGATCTGGTTAGTGCAGAACAATTGGATCAATTAATTGCTGAAATTCGTGCAGTGGGGATTACAACCAGGATTATTACTCTCAGCAATCTCACCGGAGATGGTTTAGATCAGATCAAAGAAAGCATCGCCTTTGGAAAAACTTACTGTTTGGTTGGCTCTTCAGGAGTGGGCAAAAGCACCCTTATTAACCAACTCACAGGCCAGGACACCCTGGAAACTGGAACAGTCAGCACCTCTGGAGAAGGTCGTCATACGACGGTTCGTCGTCAACTTATTGTTCTTGAGCAAGGCGGAATGATAATCGACACACCAGGGATGCGAGAGGTCGGTGTTTTGGTTGCCGGCGAAGGAGTGGGTGACAATTTCGATGATATCCATACATTTTCTACAAATTGCCGTTTCACCAATTGCAGTCACACCAACGAACCTGGATGCGCAGTTTTGAAAGCAATACAAAACGGTACACTGCACCGGAAACACTATCAGAATTATTTAAAGCTTAAAGCAGAATCTGCGTTTAACAATATGTCTTGTAATGACAATCGAAAAAAAGGTAAAAAATCTTAAATCCACACATCAACGAAGGCTTGCGGAGCTTGGTCAGGTTAAGCTCGTGATAAAGGACACCGGCAAAAAGGTTTTGTTATCATTTTGTTATAATTACTCTCAACCTGGATCCTTTTCATGTTTATAGTGGAAATCAGAGGATACCCGTTGTAAAATTGAATCATAGGAAAGACTTACCAATGACTTTAATCCATAGAACACGAGGTAGATCATGATCGAATCATTATATGCCATGCTGGTAAAAATTGGTTTTACTCACCCTCTTCATCCCGCCCTGACCCACATTCCCATGGGCATGGTGATGGGTTGTTTTTTCTTTGGTTTCCTGGTCTGGTTCGCAAAGAAACCTGATTTTCATAAAACCTGCCTGCATTGTTCTGTGTTAGCTTTGATATTTATCGTCCCTACTATTGTTGCTGGCATTCTCGATTGGCAGCACCTGTACGGTGGCCGCTACCAACCGCTTATTATTATCAAGATGGTTCTGGCAGCTGTGCTCACCGGCCTGCTTAGTTATTCTGTCGTTCTCAATCGTCAAGGGACCGAAACAAAAAAACTTTTCCTCATCTACACGCTTTGCCTGGTATGTGCTATTGGTCTCGGCTTTTCCGGTGGGGAACTGGTTTATAGCAAATAAGAAAAGCAGTTCGTTCGCTGCAACTTTTCAATACATCCATCAACATCCAAGAGGATCAAACATGTCAGTGATCAAATACGCCTGTTCTATGCTCTGTACAGTGTCCCTATTCCTGCTGCTCTCTGGAGAACTTCATGCCGCTGGTTACCAGCACTCGCTGATGGTCGACAAAATGACCTTTGACTGGAGCATTGAGGGAGATAACATGATCATCAAGCTATCTGCTCCAACGGCGGGTTGGGTCGGTATCGGTTTTCATCCCTCGGACATGATGAAAGATGCCAACATCATCATCGGCTTTGTCAAGGACGGCAAAGTTGAGATCTCTGACGAATTCGGCAATCAGCCCACTCAACATGTCCCAGACACCGGAAGGGGCGGCAAAGATAACGTCACCGTGATTGGCGGTAGCGAGAATGGCAATATTACCACCCTGGAATTCTCCATTCCCCTGCAAAGCGGCGATGTCAACGACGGTGTAATTGACCCTAAGGCTGACACCGCCATCATGCTTGCCTATGGACCGGATCGTAAATCCTTCAAGTTGAAACACCAATTCGCCAAAACCATTACCGTCAACTTGAGCAGTGGCACCAGAAAATGAGCCGAATCAGCCAGCTGCATCTCACATGGGGGCTGCTGGTGACCCTATTTCTATTGGTGCCCATGACTGCAGCCGGCCATGGACCAGATCACAAAACAACTCATGACAACCAACAGGTCAATCAGCAAACCACTAAAGATGAGCACCAAGTTGTAGAGCCTAAGGAAGCGGAAATTGTTCGTTCTGGAGAAGAGCTCAAAGCTGTACCCAAACCACAAGAGCCTGAGGTTGTTAATCCCGGCGAATGGGTTCAAGAGAAGACCGGTGAATTCGTCCCGCTAGAGGCCTTCTTCAAAAACGAGCGGGGCGAGACGGTCAAGCTGCAGCAGCTGATCGATCGCCCTACCCTGTTGTTGCCGGTCTATTACAGCTGCCCGCAATTATGCTCTTTTGATCTTGCGAACCTGGCGGATGCCGTGCGCCGGAGCAGCCTTGTCGCCGGCAGTTTCCGCGTGATAAGTCTGAGCTTCAATGTTGACGACACCCCCGAAACAGCGGCTCTGATCAAACCCAACTACACCCAACTCCTTGCCAAGGGTTTCCCGGAGAGCGACTGGGTCTTTCTCACCGGTGACAGCTCCAACATTCGCAAGGTCACCCAGGCCATCGGCTACACCTTCAAAAAGAAAGATGAAACGACCTTCATCCACCCCTCAGCGTTGGCGGTCCTTGCCAAAGATGGTCGGATAATCAAGTACGTTTATGGTTCCTTCATCCCCGGCGATGTCGACCTCGCGCTGACCGAGGCTGCAAAGGGGACACCGGCAACTTCCATTCGCCGAATCCTTGCCTTTTGCCTTCCCGCCAATCCCAGACAAAGCCAGCAAGTGTTTCTCCTGTTCAGGATTGGGGCGGTGATGACACTCCTCATTGGAGGCCTGTTATTCCTGCGCTTTCTCAGAAAAAGAAATCCCTCAAAATCTAATTCCACTGACTAGACCATGGCCACGACACCTTCCTTCTACGAAACACCGTCACCCCAAGGTACTGTCGGTATCAAGTCCTGGCTCCTGACCCATGATCATAAACGGCTGGGTTTGATGTATCTTTGGGCAATCCTATTCTGGTTTGTAATCGGCCTGATTATTGGATTGCTCCTTCGCATCGAGTTGATGACCATGGGGCGGACAATCATGTCTGCTGCAGTTTACAACTCCGCCTTCACCCTCCACGGGGTGATTATGATCTTCCTTTTTGTGATCCCGGTTATCCCGGCCATTTTCGGCAATTTTTTCCTGCCTATCCAATTGGGCACCGACGACGTTTTTTTCCCCCGGCTCAACCTGCTATCGTGGTATCTGTACATGTTTGGGGGGCTACTGGCAATCATCTCCCTGTTCACTGCCGGCGGTTTTCCAGATACGGGCTGGACCTTTTATGTGCCTTTCAGCATCGGCACCAAGCACAATGTCCCCCTGACGGTTTTTGCGGCCTTTATACTCGGCATGTCCTCAATGCTAACCGGGCTCAACTTCATCACCACGATCCACCGGAAACGTTCCCCTGACATGGGCTGGTTACAGATTCCGCTCTTTACGTGGTCGCTCTATGCAACGGCATGGGTGCAGCTCCTAGCCACGCCGGTGATCTCGATAACCCTGCTGCTGGTCATTGCAGAACGACTGTTCAGTATCGGCCTCTTCGACCCCGACAAAGGCGGCGATCCGATCCTTTACCAGCACCTGTTCTGGATGTACTCCCATCCGGCAGTCTATGTCATGATCCTACCCGGTATGGGAGTTATTTCCGAAATCATCCCCACTTTTTCACGCAAGGCCATTTTCGGCTACCGGGCGATCGTTTTTTCCTCGATGGGTATAGCTATTGCGGGCTCTTTGGTCTGGGCTCATCATATGTTTGTTAGCGGCATGAGCGACACCGCGGTGTTTGTCTTTTCCCTGTTAACCTTCCTGGTGGCCATCCCTTCGGCTATCAAGGTGTTTTCCTGGGTCGCCACGCTCTACAAGGCCTCAATCGAAATGACTCCGCCCCTGTTGTACGCCCTGATCTTCATCTATCTTTTCTCCGTAGGGGGATTGACCGGTCTCGTTCTGGGGGCCGCCGGAACTAATATCCATGTCCACGACACTCATTTCGTGGTTGCCCATTTCCATTTCACCATGTTCGGGGGCACCGGATTTGCTTTTTTTGCCGCTCTCCATTACTGGTGGCCAAAAATGTTTGGCGTCATGTACAATTTCAGCCGAGCTTATATCGCCGCCACTCTGGCTACCGTGGGTTTCATGTTTCACTATGTACCAATGTTCATTCTCGGCCTCAAAGGCATGCCCCGCCGCTCCTATGACTATCTCCCCCAATTTTCCCAAGGCAACCAGCTGGCCACCGTCGGCGGGGTCCTGCTTTTCTGCGGCATTATCCTGATGCTGATCAACCTGATGCTCAGCTTGCGGAAAAAGCGAACAACTGCCGCTGCCAATCCCTGGGGCGGCTGTACCCTGGAATGGACAATTCCATCTCCGCCACCACTGCATAACTTCATCACAGAACCAAAAATCAAAGAATATCCTTATGATTTTTCGGATATCCTGGCAAATCCTCCCAAAAACTGAATTCGGCCTCTACAACGAATGCCCGACAACATACTCTCAAACCCGCAGGAAAAGATCTCCATGGTACGCCAGCCCGATCAGACCGGCATTCGCATCGGTATGTGGTTGTTCCTTTATACGGAGATCATCCTGTTCGGGGGACTCTTCGTACTCTATGCCGTCTATTTTTATGATTATTCAAGTGATTTCGCCAAAGGCGGAAAAGAACTCAACCGTATTATCGGTTCGCTGAACACTATCATTCTTCTGGTTTCCAGTTGTACCGTCGCCGCTTCGATCACGGCGATCAGGCGGGAGGCGAAAAAACTCTGCCTGCTGCTGCTTGCGACATCCTTTCTCTGCGGGATCGTTTTTCTCATCAACAAGTACTTTGAATGGGGACACAAATTCGCACACGGCATCTACCCCAACTCTCCGACCCTGACGAGCGGTCCACACGGCCAAAATATATTTTTTGGCCTCTACTATGTGATTACCGGTCTCCATGGTTTGCATGTGCTCATAGGCATGACCCTGTTGGGCTTAAGCTTTATGCGCGTGTACCAGAACAAAATCACCGCGCAACGTTTTTCCCTGCTCGAAAATTCCGGCCTCTACTGGCACCTGGTGGACCTGATCTGGATTTTCGTCTTCCCGCTTTTCTACCTGATCCTGTAAAGAAACCAAGGAGCCGGCAATGGATTCTGCCGAACAGCATCTCACATCCTACATGACCCTGGGTTTGGTCCTCGCTGCCCTGCTCGTACTCACCGGAGTCACGATCGGGGTGAGCTATATTGATCTCGGGATGTTCAATGTATTCATCGCCCTCGGAATCGCTTGCACCAAAGTGTCGCTGGTACTGCTTTTTTTCATGCATCTTAAACATGAGAGCAGGGCCATCAAGTTTTCTTTAATCGGCACGATCTGTTTTTTGGCCATCATGATCAGTTTCATTTTCTGGGATGTCGCATTTCGTCACTAAACAAGGGAAGAAACAATGGATCCTGTCATCGGCATTGACCAGGCGTTCTGGTACATATTTGTAGTCTCTGCAGTCCTCCTGACCGGCATAACACTGGTTATGATTTTTTTTGTTATCCGTTACCGACGCAGCCGCAACCCCCAGCCCGCAGACATCAGAGGCAACTGGAAACTTGAGCTGGTGTGGACGGTAGTCCCTACCCTTATCGCTCTTTCTATGTTCGTGGTTGGTTGGAAGTCATATACGGGACTACGTTCTGCACCCGCCGGAGCTATTCAGATCCAGGTCCTGGCCCAGATGTTTACCTGGATTTTTGTCTACAACAATGACAAAGAATCGGAGAGCCTCCTTGTGGTCCCGGAACACACCCCAATCAAACTCAATATCGAGTCACTCGACGTGATCCACAATTTTCACCTACCAGCCTTTCGGGTTAAGGTCGATGCGGTTAAACATTATCCTACCTATGTCTGGTTCATGACGAAAGAACCGGGGGAATTCGACATCATGTGCGCCGAGTACTGCGGCATCGATCACTCGAAGATGCTGGCCAAGCTTAAAGTCGTGTCCCAAAAGGATTATGAAACCTGGCTTGAACAGAAAGACCAATAGCAACGTCCCGGTATGCGGATGAAACAAACTTTCTGGCAGCCAGTTACAGCCTCGCTTCGACCCTGGATACAACTGACCAAAACCGCCCTCTGCATGGCGGTGGCCGGCTCAGCCGGTTTCGGCTTCATTCTCCAGGCACCGAAACTGACACCTGCGCTGAGCGCTGTGATCTGCGGCGTCTTTTTCCTGGCCTGCGGGGCAGCGTCATACAACAGTCTGCAGGAGGCCTCGGCAGACCGCCTCTATATTCGCACCCGCAATCGGCCGATGGCAGCAGGTCGTCTCTCCGAGCGTGCCGCCGCCTGGTTCAGTACCCTGATGGTCATCCTTGGTTTGGCTTTGCTGTGGTTGGGTACGGAAAACCGACAGCCGCTATTGCTGGGCTTAACGGCGTTGGTTCTGTATAACGGCGCCTATACCCCGCTGAAAAAAATCTCGATTCTCGCCCTGTTCCCCGGAGGTCTGGCCGGGGCCCTGCCCCCTTTGATAGGCTGGACAGCCGCAGGTGGAATGCTGGCCGATTACCGCGCTATGATGCTTTTTGCCCTGTTCTTCCTCTGGCAGATACCTCATTTTTGCCTGATCCTTCTGTGCCATCACGAAGACTATCGCACGGTGGAGCAACCGACCTTGATCAGCCTTTTTTCAAACCAAAGTCTGATACGCATTACCCTAGTCTGGATACTTGCCTTCATCGTCGTGGCGCTTGCCTTTACCCTCGATGGCAGCCAGCTCGAAACGGGATCGCGCTTCGCCATTACCTGCATGGCCGGGATCCTCACGATCTTCAGTATCCAAATGTTGTTTACCGCCCCGCCTCAGAACTACCGGTTCATGCTTCGTCTCTTCAATAGCTCATTTTTCTCCACCTTGCTGATTGTCGCTATCCTGCAGTTGTTTGCAGCCCGGTGAACGATCAAAAGACATATCGGCACAGGAGAGCAAAGCGGATTACTCAAAGCCTGTGCATTAAGTGTGACGAGGTAAGGTAGGATGATTTGTTACTGGGACCAGACGATTTGTTGTGACGTATGCGTCTACATGTCGAGGAGGTAGCACTGTTGGTTGACTGAAAGGTTTCGTTTTGATATTCCAGAAAAAACGACCAGATGATACCGTTCAGACTCATGTCTTGCCGACATCCCTGTATATATTTGTTACTATACCTGCGATGAACGCTCAGTCCATGGGTTGCCTGACGATGGTTTTCCATTTCTCCGGAGCGGCCCTGCGGATATCGCTCAAGTAAATTTCGTGATGTTTCCCCCTTCGCTTCCCTTGAGCATCGATAAACCGGTGCACCTTCTCAATGGTCGGACCTTCTTCAGTAAAAGGGCCGACGTGTAGAATCTGTGCGCATCGGCCCTCATAAAATGCCTCCATACGGAGCTTCTCAAGCGCAATTGAATTTTTCTTCCGTTGTACTTCAACGATAGCCTGTTCGACGATGTCCCCAGTAATAACGGCGGGCTGCATTATCATCGCTGTCCATTGCCACAGGGATTTATCCTGTTTGGCGAATGCCGTCATATCCTCAGCCCACCACAGAGCTTCTAGCGGCATCACCCCGTAGTCAATGGCCATCGGCCCCTTCTTCACCATAAATTTGATGGTATAAGCAACGGCGAACAGTACTTCAATGGCCTCAGCGAATGCCTGCGAGGTATTGGGGTCGCCTTCGCCATCCACCATCAAGAAATTCATTGTTGGGACGTTGACCATCACAACCTCTCTGGCGGAAGGCTGGTACAGATGCTTCAATTCTTTTTTGAAATCGATTTTTTCCATAATCGCTTCCTCTCTCTAAAAAAATTGACATTACCGGAACCTCTTCACAACCGATTCATCGGTTATCGTGCAATAGATGCATTTCAACAGCCTTGATAGCATCAGCGGCGGAACTTGTTATACCGCCGGTGTACCCTGAACCTTCGCCGATTGGATACAAATTATTAACAGTGACGGATTCGTATCGTTCATTGCGACGTATCCGAACAGGCGATGAAGTTCGTGTTTCCGCACCTAATAAAATTGCCTGATTGGAAACAAACAGAGGCACTTCCTGTTGCCATTTGCGAAATGCGGCCGACAGCATCTTGACGGCAAAAGTGGGGAGAATATCTTTGAAATCAGCAGCAACAGCTCCCATTTTATATGAATTTTCATTCAAGCTGGCAGCGTTGCTGCTCTCTCCAAGAAAATGCATCAAATTCTCGGCAGGCACTTCCCATCTCCCACCACCGGCATGATAGGCCTTGCGTTCAATTTCTTCTTGAAATGCCAAACCTGCCAAAGGACTGGCTGATGTATAATCGTCGGCATGGCAACTGACGACCAGCGCTGCATTGGAGAATACAGATGACCGTTGTGAGTAGCTCATCCCGTTGACAACCAGCATGCCATGACCAGACGAAGCGTTCACCACCTCTCCTCCAGGGCACATACAGAATGTATACACGCCTCTATGAATATTTCGATCGGTGTAGTTTAAAGAATAGGTGGCTGCTCCCAATGCCTTAAAAGGATAATATTTTGACCCGTAGCGCATCTTATTGATAATTGCGGCAGGATGCTCTATCCGTACTCCGACAGCAATAGGCCGCTGTTCCATAGCAATCCCTTTTGCATGCAGCATCGCCACGGTATCGCGGGCAGAATGTCCCAAGGCTATAAAGATGCTTGATGAAAAGTATTCCTTGTCGTTATTGATGACAATACCTGAAGCCGCACCCTCTGAGATCAGGATATCGGTCATTTTAGAACTGTAATGTATTTCACCTCCTCTCTCGAGGATATAAGCTCTAATATTCTCAACTATTGTACACAATACATCAGTCCCTAAATGAGGCTTGCTGATGTATCCGATTTCTTCAGGAGCACCAAATTGAATAAACGTCTGCAACACCCTGTTTACAAAGCTTGTATTGTTATTTCTCCGGGAAAAGAGCTTTCCGTCGGAGTATGAGCCGGCTCCACCCTCACCAAATTGAATATTTGATTCTGGGTTAAGCTCCCTTGTTGCTATAAATCGTTGCACGTCATCGGTGCGTTCTTCAATCTTCTTCCCTCGTTCAAAGATAATCGGTTTAAGGCCGTACGCTATAAGCTCAAGAGCGGCAAACATGCCAGCAGGACCAAACCCTACAATTATTGGTCTCTCCTTCAGAGCTGTGACTTTCCGAGTTGCCTGCTTTTGTTCAATGTAGACGGGAAAGTTTTGCTTGTTGTCAAAACTATCAGCTATTCTGACCACAAGTGAGAGTTTGTAATAAAATTGTTCTTTATTACGCATATCGAATGCTTTACTCAAGATCTTCACGACGAGGATACTGTCTGTGCTGATGTGTAACAGTTGGGAGGCAGCTTTGAGATGTTCATCTATCCCATCTTTTTCGATAGGGATGTACAAATCGCTCAGTATGAGATCCAATCTTCTTGCTCCTATCAGTTGACTATTGCAACAGTTTATTAAGAATAATAATAGCGATTTGAGGGGGAATCAGTGGAGAGCAGGCTCCATCTGAACCTGAAGATGAGACTCTCTCTTTTCTGGTTCAGCTACAATTAAGGCGCTCTCATTCTGCGGACAGCGTTCCACATTGCTGGCAATATTTCCCTTGAACATGCCGCAGCTGATTGCAGTTTCGACATGCTTTGAATTGGGCAAAGCCGCAAAACGGGCAGGCCTGAGCACCGGGAGGTAGACGCTTCCCGCATTGTTGACACTCTCCTTTTGCTATCCGGCGCTCAGCCAGCTTCTCACGGGAGAAGAGCTTCTTCTGAAAAATATAGATCAGAACAAGCGCAGCAACGATCGCGAGAGCAATAACGAGGTAGTGCCAGATCGCAACGAGCTTAAGCGACTCGAGGAAATCGATAAGCCTTTTCAATAACTTTTTAGGAATTATGTCGTAGACAGTCTCGAGGATTTTACACAATATCGGGATAAATGAGACTCCCATCAAATGGGAAGATACTAAGGTCTGGAGTCCCCTGGTATTTTTGATACTGCTACTGTTCCATACGTAAAACACAGCGAGGAGCGGCAGCAAAAAAAGCATTTGCATCCCCAGTTTTTTGACAGGAAACCAAAAATTCAAGGTTCGCAGGTCTGTTATAACTCTTTGTCGATCCTGCTCCTGAAGGCCTTGCAGTTTTCCCCAGAGCAGTTTAATTTTTTCATTGCTGTTGATCGTTTGGTCAAGCGAAGCGATCCGGGTCTTCAGGATGTTAAGTGCACTGGTTTTCTGTTGAAAATCCTCTTTCGTTGCACTGACCTTTGTTTGGTTTTCCTGTTTGGCTATAGTTTCGAGCAAGGAAGTATCGTAAGCCCCTTTCAGGCTATCGATTCCCCGCTGCAATTCCTTTGCCTCACGTTCCAATTTACTGCGGTCTTCAAAGATGCTGACCAGTCCCTTGTCGCCCTTGATTTGATCCAAAAGATCAGTATAGGAAAGGCAGACCGGGTGTCGTTCCTTTTTTTTCTCTTCAACCCGATAGTAACTGTTGCTGGTGGAAATGATGATTTGGGAAATATTGTCCGTTCTATTGGTGGGGTTCCAGTGACGATTGATGACTATTTCCCGGCACGAACTGGGGATATACTCATCTGGAGAGGAAAGCTGACGAGTATGTTCGTAAAGACCGTTGAAGATTGATATAAGGATAAAGATGTCGAGAAAAAGGATAATAACGAGTGCGGCTTTACCTAGTGGCTGGTCATCGAGACTGGTTAGACGTTTTCTGGTCCTGGCCAATGTATCCTTTAATTTTTCACCCACGCTCATGGATTGTTCCTCTTGATTAGTAGTAATGAAAGGGCCAGTTGATCTTCCTCTTCCCCCTTTTCATAAACTTAAAATAGCGACAAATTTTACGAGTCTTACAACATTACTTGAACAGTTGCAGATTATTTCAAATTGAAAATTCCACAACATTTCCCCGGAACCAAACTAAAACTTGCCAACCAACTGAGCAATCGAACCCTATGAACAGATCCTACCGCAGAACATCTCTGCAATCATTTGTTGTTGCAGCACTTGCCCTGATTATTGTCCTGTGTGGATGCGCAAAAGCACCCTTTGAAACAGAAGTCGGTGCCTCACACCATCTTGTTATTTTAGGAGATCCGCATCTGCCCGGGAGAGACCTCGAAAACAAAAAACAGGTTCTGGAAACAATCAATTCCTGGAAAGACGTTGAAATGGTGATAGCTGTTGGCGATATCTGCGAATATTTCGGCACCGATGCCGAGTATCGGGCAGCGAAAGACTTTTTTAGCTCCTTACATAAACCTTTGTATCCTATTGCTGGCAATCACGATTACATTGAAATAAGCCCATTAGAATCCGATAACAAACTTAAATTCGACTCGAAGGCCTTGCAGGAAACAAAGCTGCGCCAATTCAGAAAAACCTTCGGCCTCGCTAATCACTTTTACAGCAGGAATGTCGGGGGATATCTGCTGGTTTTTCTCTCAGCAGATCACAAAAGCTTTCTTTCCGGGATGTCTGAGCAAGAAATTACCTGGCTACGTGCTGAATTGGCAAATAATCCCCAAAAACCTACCATTATTTTCTTTCATGGGCCGTTAAAAGGAACCCTGCGCGACTACAGACATTTCGTCAATACCCCTAATTTCATTGCCCAACCAGCAGAAACTATACATGAAATTCTGTCTAATAACCCTCAGGTCTTTCTCTGGGTTTCCGGTCACACCCACACGTCTCCATTGGAAGAAAGCTATGCATCACCCATCAATGTTTATGCAGGACGCGTCACCAATATCCACAACAAAGACATGAACCGAGGGACTATCTGGACAAATTCCCTATTCCTCTACCCTGACAGAGTGGTTGTGAAAACATTCAATCATCAAGAGAGGGTCTGGCTTCCTAAATTTGAACACACCGTCTCGCTACCGAAATTGTGAGGTTACTGGCTTAACGAAAACTCATCAAAAACCGTCTGGACAGGGATTGCAAAACCGAGGCCCTCGGATTGCGTGAGTTTAATGGTGTTTACACCGATGACAAAGCCACTCTCATCAATCAAGGGGCCGCCACTATTTCCAGGGTTGATCGGTGTGTCGGTCTGGATATACACCTCATTGGTATCCTTAAGCTGTCGATATCCAGAAAAGATTCCTGAAGTCACCGTGTTACGCAATCCGGCCGGATTACCGATGGCATAAACCTTATCACCTTGGTGTAAAATTTTGTTTTTAGGAACCCGATGGAGAACAATTGGTTTAGCAGAATAGATTTTCAAGAGCGCCAGATCCCGCTCAGAACTGACTTGGTAAGACTGGATGGCATGTTCACTGCCGTCAGCCATAATTATCTTGATGTCCGAGGTCGACACAGGCCTTTCTTTTTCCATTAATCGTGCCTCTTCACCTTCTTGAACCGGCAATATTTTGGCCAACCCCTTTTCACTTTCCTGGATGATAATGATCAGTTGTCGGCGGGATGGCCCATCTTCCATCTGTCGTAACCGACGTCGCATATCAGCGATTTTTTCCTGCTCAAGATTTATTAATTTTCGGCCTGTTTCGACTTTGTGGCGGATCTCGTCCAATTGGCTCCGGTCCGGGGCTACCACATGCTTATTGGTAACGATTGCGGTATCGGTTACAAAAAAACCCGACCCCTTCACCCACGGAGTTTCAATTGATACAGTCCCGTTTCTTGCGTTTTCAATAGGATTGCCTCTAATTACAGTCGAATCAGAGGCTCGGACCGCCTGTTGCGGTGATGGCGAAGTAGCCTGTGGCGGGAGTGATGGCGTCGTTTTTTCGGCCACATCACCAATAGAGGGTGAAACAGGTTTGGCCACTATGTTCTGCTTGTTGCCACCTGTAAAATAGTAGGTCAATACTGCCGTCACTAGTACGAGGATACAAGCCGAGACAAGCCGTAACCCGAGACCGATACCCTGTGGTTTCGAATCATTATGCTCCGTCAGCTGCTCATGCTTACGTTCCTGAAGGCGCTCAAATTTACCAAAGAGCAAACCACAAGCCTCACATTCCTCATGGCTGGTCTGTTGGTAGGAACATTTCGGACAACGAATTATTTGTCGAGTCTTCTGGGACATTATTCCATACCTGATGCATGTACAACTTTTCTTGACGCTGAACTTTGTGTAACTGCTTTACAAAAGCTCTGCTTCAGCCAAAAAAACAACCAAATTCATCCAGTTCGACCAGTTCGAGGAAATCCTCCACCAGTCGCACCTCCGGGCATGCCTCGTAACGATGCCACTTCAAATCGCTGCGCTGCCAAAAAACCCGCCAGCATTGCCGCGATTTGACATAGGTTGCTTTGGCAATGGATATTTCAATTTTTTCTTTAGGGTTGTTCCAGACAGGACGTATCTCAAATATCTCAACACTCTGCCCGTTCTGACGGAAACTTAAATCAACATTCTGACGAATGTGCTTTTCAGGACGGTGTTTTTCGACAAAAGCAGCAACCATTTTTTTGGTTCGTTTTAGTTCAAATTCACTTAAGCTCATGAGTTTCTGACTTTGTGTAGGGTATTTTTGGTTCAAAAAAAGAGATGCGGAATAAAGATAAAAAGACCGATCAGGACCGATGCCATGGCTGCCACCAGAACTCCGAAGGCTGCCACGTCTTTAGCTTTGCCTATCCGTTGCCGCTGTTCCTGAGAAACTTCGTCGGCGAGCAATTCGATGGCAGTATTCAGGGCCTCCATGGCCCAGACCAAAGCTATCGCCAGGATGAGCAACGCCCATTCCTGGCTTGAGACTCGCACCATCACCGCACCGACCACCACCAGAACCGTTGCCACAGAATGAATCCAGGCGTTGTGCTGGCTGGCAAGGAGAATCCGACCGCCGGCCAGAGCAAAGGTGAAACTCCTTAACCGCTCCTTAAGTGAGAAGCATGATATTTTGCGATCACTATTCGATCTCATCCTGATTTCGTAGTTTCCCGGTGCGTTCAGTCGCTTTCCCAAAAAGGGTAATCGGTGTAGCCAACCGGTCCTGGAGTGTAGAAAGTGGCCGAGTTGGGAGCATTGAGTGGGGCCCCGGCATTGATCCGCGCCGGCAGATCGGGGTTGGCAAGAAACGCAGTGCCAAAAGCCACAGCATCGATTTGACCCGATGCAATTGCCGCTTCCGCCTCTTCGGGGATATACCCCATGTTGGAGATCAGCACCCCCTGATAGAGCTCGCGCACCGGAGTCACAACATCGCCCTGTTGTTGTCCGAAAAAATCACTGCGCATCAGATGAAGATAAGCCAACCCGAAATCGTTAAGTCGAGTTGCCAACCAGGAGGCAAGAGCGACAGGGTTACTGTCGATCATACTGTTGAAGCTGTTGAGTGGCGAAATGCGCAAGCCGACCCGGTCACTACCCCAAACGGAGCACACCTCTGCCAAGACTTCCAGAAGCAGGCGAGCCCGGTTTTCGATCGGACCACCATAGGGGCCAGTACGCTTGTTCGAACCGTCGCGAAGAAACTGATCCAACAGGTAACCGTTGGCCCCGTGTACCTCGACGCCATCAAAGCCGGCTGCTTTGGCCTTCTTAGCAGCTTCCCCAAATCCGACGACAATGCCCGCCAATTCCTCATCGCCAAGTTCACGTGGTATGACGTAGGGCTTCTTACCCTCCGGGGTCCGTACAGTGTCATCAGTAATCGCAATCGAACTGGGGGCAACCGGTGTTATCCCCTTATTAAGAAGCGGGTGGCAGGCACGACCGCCATGCCAGAGTTGGAGGAAAATGCGGCCACCGGTACGGTGTACAGCATCGGTGGTCAGCTCCCAGCCATTGACCTGAGGTTCTGAATAAATGCCCGGCTCCATCCAAAAGGACGAGTTTCCGGCCATGACCATAGTGGCCTCGGCGATGAGCAAGCCCGCACTGGCCCGTTGTGCGTAATACTCGGCCATAAGCGGTGTGGGGATGTGCTCATGTTCCGTGCGGCACCTGGTGAGCGGGGCCATAAGTATACGGTTAGGCAGCGTAAGGGCGCCACACTTAAGGGGTTTAAACAGATTTCGCATAACAAAAACCTCCCTTCCTGGAACTTTGTCTCCCTCTACTCAACGATAAACGACTCGTTAGATGCAAAACATTGTGACGACCATAAATCTAGAGAAAAAAAGTACATCTTAAAAGCAGCGTAAACTCAGAGGATGCCGGCACCGCTTAAACAGGTAAGCGGTAGCTTTAACTTATCTTCAAGTTTATTAAAAATGCGGGGCAAAGGCAAGGGGATAGCAGGAGCCGTATATATCCCGATGAGCGAAATGCAGTAAAAATGCTACAAAGACTGGCAACAGCTGTATCCAAAATCCAAACAATGTCCCACGAGGTCTGCCCTAATTCAAGATTACCGGACATTCCGCAAATATACTTTCCAATCAATTCAAGCCGGTCTTATCTAGCATGGAGCACGCCAGCCCGGAAGAGCCACCGCTGCAACGGATATGCAGAGAACAACAGCAGCAGGCAGGTTGCTCCCAACATCAGCCAGTCCGGCAGCACTTCAGTTACCGTGCCAATCGTAGCCACAGCAGAGATGCCGAGCGAGAAGTAAAGGGCGTCGAGCATCAAGCCACAGAGGACACTGACCACTGAGAGGGATACCAGATAGAGCAAGGTTCCTTTTTTCCCTAAGATTTTAATGATAACGGCCAGGGCAGTGATGTTAGTTGCCGGACCAGTTAAGAGAAAAACCAGTGCTGTACCGGGGCTGACCCCTTTGACAATCAAAGCCGCAGCAATAGGTGTTGAGGCGGTTGCGCAGATATACATAGGAATGCCGAAGAGCAGCATCAAGAGCATCGATCCAATGCCACCACCGAGATGCTGGGCAATTAAGTCGTCTGGAACTAAAACCGTAATACAGGCTGCAATAACGATACCGACAAAAAACCAACCTGCAAGGTCCCCCCAGATATCGGTAACAGCGTATCGCATCCCTTGCTTAAACGATCCCCACAAACCAGTCTTTGTATTTTGGACCTCACAACTGCAATCATTCCGGCAACCGGTTGTTCGTGACGGCAAAATTTTCAAGGAGCGTAGCGGTTCGACAACATCTTCCCTATAAGCAAACAGATTTTCCATGAGCCCGGCAGTAAAGGCTGAAATAAAAGCAGCTAGCGGCCTGGCAACAGTCATGATAGGGTCAAGCAGTGCCCAGGAAAGGGCTATGGAATCGACACCTGACTCAGGCGTGGAGATAAGAAAGGCAGCTGTGGCACCATTGTTTGCGCCTTGTCGCTTCAACTGTGCGGCTGCAGGCAAAACACCGCAGGAGCAGAGGGGAATAGGAACGCCCAGAAGGGCTGCCTTAAACACAGAAATGAATTTTCCTTTTCCCAGGTGCGCGGCAACGTAGTCAGGAGAGAGAAATATTTTAAGCAAACCGCCAACCAGCAGGCCTAATAAAATATAAAGGGCGGATTGTTCGAGCAATTTCCAGGAGGCAAGGATGATGTCGTTAGCAAAGGTCATAATTGTGTCACTCGTAAAGATTATTCCCTGATGTGCTCAAGGGCAATATTGATCAGGGTCTGGATATGGTCGTCGTTGAGCCGGTAATAAAGAACCGCTCCTTGTCTCCGGTTACGAACCAGAGACATCTGCCGCAGTAACCGTAACTGGTGGCTCACTGCAGATTCAGAACTATCAAGCAAGGTAGCAAGATCGCATACACACATCTCGCCTTCCCCGAGTGCCCATAGGATTTTCAACCGATTAGGGTCGCCCATGGCTTTAAACAGGGCGGCCATCCCCTCATTTTCCAAAAGAGGCAACGCTGCCTGACTGGCCTTCCTGATTCGATCTTTATGAATACAACGAACCCCACACTGATCCTGTGAGTCGCTATCGATTTCTACCGATACCATACCGCTCCTTAATTGAACATATGTTCATGTTGTCATATTTGTACGATAGCCAGCTTATCGACTGAGTCAAGCAACAAATGATAGTTAAAGGTGGACAAAGGCCAAGCAATCATGTTTATCGATAAATCTTGCCTTCCAAACTATAGTTATAGAAGCGATAGAAGTTTTCTCGAGTAATCACGATCGCCACAGCACAGCCAAAATGCTAATATTACTTGTTATATTTAATCAACATTCGATCAAGGCGTGCCTGTCACATTTTTCGTTGTAGCAAAGGGAGGACTTTTTTACTTATACCCATTTAAGGGCCACCTATTTTACAATAACTTTGGCACATTGAAATACATAGCAAAATCATAACGTTAAAATTTGTTCAAATTTCGAGGACCACTTCTACAAATGAAAATCAAAAAAATAAGTTTATTATTGTTAGGGACACTAAGCTGTTTACAGTCTAGCGGCTCGGTCATGGCAGAAGAAGAAAAACCAACAGCAAATATAGCGATCAGTGCCCTGAGCAAATATGTCAGCCGTGGTTTCGAACTCAGCAAGGACAGCATCGTCCTCCAACCGTCTGCAACGATCGCCTACAAGGGGTTTTCCGCCAATGTTTGGGGCAACGAGGATACTAATGTCTATGTGCAGGGAGCAGAAGGAGGGAGTAGCCACAACTGGACTGAAACTGATATCACCCTGGCTTATGATTGGACCGTAGGTCCGGTGGGTTTCACAGCTGGATATATTTATTACAGCGTAATAGGACGGGACACACAGGAAGTTTATGGACGCGTCGCCCTCCACACGTTACTCACCCCAACCCTGACTGTTTATCGGGATTACGACCACCTTGCTGGCTGGTACGCAACCCTCGGCGTTTCACATACCTTGCCAATTACAGAGAAGATCAACCTTAATTTGGGGGTACAACTCGGCTACCAAATTGCTGATGATGCCAGTTCCTATGCAAAGGTTAATAGCCCAACTGAGGCTTACGCTGGGTTTCATGACGGCTTATTGACGGCCTCTCTCCCTATTACTGTGAATCAGTACATTACAGTCACTCCTGTATTGAATTATTCGTTTCCACTAACCAGTAATGCCCGCGACTTGATTAAAGTTAATAGCCAGGAATTTCTCAACCGTGGTTCAGGTGGACAAAGTGACTTCATCTACGGTGGAATAACGGTCTCCTTGGCTCTCTAGGGCTGATTCTTTGTTTTGAGGGCTTTGCAGATTTAGGCTGTGAGCCTTTTGATGGGAATGGGGACCTATTACCTCCTGGAATTGCTAGCCTGCGGTGTTTCCCTGCGGCTGACCTAACAATGTGAGACGTGATGACCGTTGCGAGAAGAATTCAACAAAAGCGAACAGGCTTTTATTGACCCAGTCAACGGCTCGATAAGAAAAGAAAAAGGCGATCACCAGTAATGGTAATCGCCTTTTTTGTTGCCTTGGGCATTTGGGTATCATTGGGCAGCGTCCTATCACCCCTTTTCACATTGCCGCTTTACTGCAACTATCTATTTTTTGGTCGGGAAGAGAGGATTTGAACCTCCGGCCCCAGCGTCCCGAACGCTGTGCGCTACCAGACTGCGCTACTTCCCGAAAAGTGTAAACTGCAACGTCGATTTTGGCTACCCTTTAGCATGGTTTCGATCTAGTGTCTAGCCATTTTCAATAGAGTTTGCATTCCCTTATCCAACAAATGCAACAGACAGCCGTTGGAAATTTACCGTTTAGTATCGACCTTTTCTCACAAAAAAAAACAGCCGGCTCAAGCCAGCTGTTTTTTGCACAATAGATGTAAATCGCTATTTAATTGACCTGATCAGACAATTTGCTACCCGGTTTGAACTTGGCAATTGTTTTGGCGGGAATATCGATCATCGCACCAGTACGCGGGTTTTTGGCTTTCCGTGCGGTACGTTTGACAGTTGAAAAGGTTCCGAAACCGACCAAGGTTACCTTGTCGCCATTGGATAGCGCACCAGATACCGCCATCAGCATTCCATTCAGCGCTTTCTCGGCTGCAGCCTTACTAATGTCTGCCGCTTCCGCCATGGACTCAACCAGCTCTTTCTTGTTCATTCTTCCCTCCCGATGATTTTAGCATTGCCAGAACAGCCAGGCCCATACTCCTGACGCGGCATCTGTTGTGATACATTGAAACTAAAATAAAAAAAAAATTCTTTGTCAAAGAAAAAAACTGGTTAATCTGCTCTAAAGCTCGACCAGACATGCTTTTTCCTTAAAAAAACTGAATTTGAGGATTTACCGGCCCTCCAGATCGAGAAACACTTTTCTGATACCGTTATTTTGAAAAAACCGAAGTATTGCTTTATGAGTACTTGGATGCAGCAATGTATTGAAATCCATCGTCCCAATTTCCACATAGACCGTATCTTCTCGTTCTTTATCCATACGGACCCGACAACCGACCAAACCAAATCTCTCTATCCCCTCTTCCCAATACTTGATCCGGTTGAGAAGATCACTTGTAATCGTCATCTTTGAAGGAATTCTAGATGCCAGGCAAGAAGAGGAAGGCTGATCCCATGATGCCAGTCCGAGCTGCTGACTGTAACCCCGAACATCAGTCTTGTCGAAACCAGCCTCAACAAAAGGCATTTTCACCCCTAATTCATGGATGGCACGCAGACCGGCTCGATTGCTTTTCAGATCATCGATATTGGTGCCGTCAATCAAAACTGAAAATCCGTGTTTTTCCATACGCTCACGGAAGAGTGAATAGATTCTGAATTTGCAGAGATAGCAACGATCTTCTGTATTTTTAACGAACTCTTTCCAGGCAAGAGGGGTCAGTTGCAGAATCTCCAATTCAATGCCTTTGGAATAGCCGTTATCCGTCAGCCAGCTCTCCGCTCTTTCTATTTCACTTGGTTTGAGGAGTTCAGATCGGCCGAACAGTACAAGAACATTACCGGCACCCAGAGTGTCAAGGGAACACTTCAGCAGGAGGGAACTGTCAGATCCACCGGAGAAAGCGATCGCTACCCGTCCATAACCCCGCAGTATTGACTTCAGCCGCTCGGCTTTACTTTCGATATGCAAGCAGGAATCCTCTTCTGTTTCGCTGTCTTTCGTTACTTGAAAAATTGCTACAAGGAAGGTGGCCCAATTATTGACAACATTTTCTTATACACTGGTCTCCGCAGTAACTGCAAGCAACACGATCAAACTGTACTGATAGAGCGGGCCTGGAAAAGAAATTTTTCTTACTCCTTGGCAATAAGAGTTTAGTTCTGCTCGCTTAAATCCCGCTCATCTTAGGTTAATCACACCATATAAAAACCGAAAAAGATGACGGCGAACCAGCCTGATGGTACGATAGCGACGAAACTGAGTGGGGATCGCTGGGTAGCGGACAACGGAAGGGAGTATGTAATGAGCAAAGGGTTACTGATCGTTTTTACCGGCAATGGCAAAGGCAAGACCACTGCGGCGTTGGGCATGGCCATGCGGGCGGCCGGGCATGGTCTCAAGGTCTGTTGTATCCAGTTCATCAAGGGCGGGTGGCACTACGGTGAAATCGATGCCCTGAAAAGGTTTGACGGATTAATCGACCTGCATGTCATGGGACGGGGCTTCACCTGGAAATCAGAAAACCTGGAGGAAGATGCCCGCTTGGCCCGCGAAGCTTGGAAACTCGCCTGCACAGCCATCTCCTCGGGCACCTATCACACAGTGATTCTGGACGAATTCACCTACCTGCTCCATTACAAAATGCTTGAAATCGAGCCATGCCTGCATTTCCTCGCTAACCGCGACCCGGTGCAGCATGTCGTGATCACTGGCCGTTATGCCCCGGAACAACTGATTGCAGCCGCCGATCTCGTCACCGAGATGCAGATGATCAAGCATCCCCTGACAAAGGGGGTCAAGGCCCAGAAGGGAATTGAGTTTTGAACTAGGCTTTTATTGACCTGGCGACAGGCCTTGTGGTTGTTTTTTGACGCAGAGCGTCGCTTAGACGTTCCTACGCAGAGCGAAGGAACAAGGTGAGTGGATGAACGAAGGGAATCTCGGCGGGTCAGTTGATCATGAACCGGGCTTCCTGATCGAGCCATCGCATGATCTTGCTAAAGAATTTTGCTTGATCGAGCCTTTTTCGGGTCATGGCAGAAAGTGGTTGCAGCGGCAATTGATCAGAACTGAACCGGATTTCAAGATCATTGTGATAACGAATAATCAAAACGCTGTCTTTTTTCAGCAACACCTCTTCAAACACAGAGGTGAGTGTATCCGTGTTGAACACGGAAAAATCCTCTCTGAGCAGAGCTGAGCGAAAATCAATCATCAGTTCCGTGCAAAGAGGCCTATTGAGCATTGTCTGAGCTACCTGGAGGATATCGCAGCCAGCGGCATCGTCCATGACCCCGAAAACAGCAATGG
>CAZSIJ010000028.1:0-51529 GCA_964607065.1 uncultured Desulfobulbus sp.
ACGCCACCTATCCGGGCGCCTCGGCCCAGACCGTGCAGGATACGGTTACCCAGGTGATCGAGCAAAAGCTGAACGGTATCGACAACCTGATCTACATGTCCTCCACCAGTGACTCGTCAGGTGCCGTAAGCATCACCCTGACTTTCAAAGCAGGGACCGACCCGAACATCGCCCAGGTCCAGGTGCAGAACAAACTGCAGCTGGCGGTGCCCCTTCTGCCCCAGATCGTCCAGCGCCAAGGCATAGCGGTGGTCAAGTCCACCCGAAACTTCCTGTTGATTGTCGGGCTGGTCTCGGAAGACGGCTCCCTGGACCGCAATGCCCTGGCCGACTACATGGTCTCCAACATCCAGGATATCCTCAGCCGCCTGGATGGTGTAGGTGAACTCCTGCTGTTCGGCACCCAGAACGCCATGCGCATCTGGCTGAACCCGACCAAGCTCAATAGCTATAACCTGACTACCGACAATGTAATTGCCGCATTGCAGGCCCAGAACGCCCAGGTATCCGCCGGTCAGTTCGGCGGCCTCCCGGCTGGCAAAGGGCAGCAGTTGAATGCCACGGTCACAGCCCGCACCCTGCTCCAGACCCCGGACCAATTCGATGCCATCATTCTGCGCACCAACAGCGACGGCTCAACGGTCAGGCTCAAAGATGTAGCTGAAAGCAAGATCGGCACCGAGAACTATGAGCTGCAATCGTACTACAACGGCAAACCATTGGGCGGCATGGCCATCCGGCTGGCAGCCGGCGCCAACGCTCTGGAAACCGGTAATCGGGTCAAGGCCAAGATGGAAGAGCTCTCGAAATACTTCCCCGCTGGCATGAAGGTGGTCTACCCCTACGACACCACTCCGTTTGTCAAAATATCGATCGAAGAGGTGGTCCATACGCTGATCGAGGCAGTCTGCCTGGTCTTCATCGTTATGTTTCTGTTTCTGCAGAACTTCCGCGCCACTTTGATCCCCACCATCGCCGTGCCAGTGGTACTGCTCGGAACTATGGGTGTACTGGCAGCCTGTGGATTTTCCATCAATACCCTGACCATGTTCGCCCTGGTTATTGTCATTGGCCTGCTGGTGGATGATGCCATCGTGGTGGTGGAGAACGTGGAGAGGATCATGTCCGAGGAAGGACTGTCGCCCCATGACGCCACCATCAAATCAATGGGACAGATCACCAGCGCCCTCTGGGGCATTGCCACCGTTCTGACTGCGGTCTTCCTGCCCATGGCCTTTTTCGGCGGCTCCACCGGGGTTATATACCGCCAGTTCTCCATTACCATCATCTCCGCCATGATTCTCTCGGTGCTGGTGGCCATGATCCTGACTCCGGCACTCTGCTCCACCTTGCTCAATCCGATCGAAAAAGGACATGCGCCGGGGGAATGTGGGCCGTTCTGTAAATTTTTCCAACGATTCAACAGGTTTTTTGACTGGAACAGAAACAAGTATGAAGGCATCGTTAGTCGGTCCTTCCGCAAGCCGGTGCGTTACTTGGTGCTCTACGGTGCCATCGTTGCGATCATGGTGTTCTTTTTCATGCGCCTGCCCACCTCCTTCCTGCCCGATGAGGATCAGGGATTCATTATCTGCCAGGTCCAGTTGCCGGCCGGGGCGACCCAGGAGCGGACCATCCAGGTCATCCGCCAGTTGGAGCAGCATTTTTTGGAACAGGAGAAACAAACCGTAGAGGGGGTCATCACCGTGACTGGCTTTAGTTTCGCCGGCCGCGGCCAGAACATGGGGCTGGCCTTTGTGAAGCTTAAGAACTGGGATTTCCGCAAAACCCCGAACCTGAAGGCGCCTGCCATTGCTGGCCGCGCCATGAAGGCCTTCGCGCAAATCCGCGACGGTCTGGCCTTCGCCTTTTCTCCTCCGGCAGTTCTTGAACTGGGTGTTGCCAACGGCTTTGACTTCCAGCTACAGGACCGGGCTGGCCTCGGCCATGAGAAGCTGATGGAGGCCCGCAACCAGATGCTGGGCATGGCCATGAAAAACCCGAAACTGGTCGCGGTGCGCCCTAATGGCCAGGATGACTCGCCCCAATTCAAGCTGGATATTGATGATGTCCGAGCCGCTGCTCAGGGTGTGTCGCTCGCGGATATCAACAACATCCTGGCCACCGCCTGGGGGAGCACCTACGTTAACGATTTCATCCAGAACGGTCGGGTCAAAAAGGTGTATCTCCAATCGGATCCCCAACACCGAATGCTGCCGGAAGATATCAACTCCTGGTATGTCAGCAACAAAAACGGTGGCATGGTGCCGTTTTCAGCCTTTGCCACCGGTCGCTGGCAGTACGGCTCGCCCCGTCTGGAACGGTACAACGGCATTCCTTCCGTGGAGATCCTTGGCCAGGCAGCGCCAGGGATAAGCACCGGGGAAGCCATGACCGAGATGGAAAAGATGGCGGCGGGGTTGCCACCAGGCATCGGTTACGAATGGACCGGTCTCTCCTACGAGGAACAGCATGCCGGTGCCCAGGCCCCGGCGCTCTATGCTATCTCGCTGCTGGTAGTGTTTCTTTCTGTGGCGGCCCTGTACGAGAGCTGGACCATACCTTTCGTCAACCTGCTGATGCTGCCGCTGGGGCTGGTAGGTGCGGTAACCGCAGTTAAGCTGCGGGTACTGCCCAACGATGTCTATCTCCAGATTGGGCTGCTCACCACAGTCGGACTTTCGACCAAGAACGCTATCTTGATCATCCAGTTCATCAAGGCACAGATGGAACAGGGCCATGAGTTGGTCGAGGCAACGCTAGCGGCAGTGAAAATCCGGCTCCGCCCGGTCATCATGACCTCCCTGGCCTTCTTCTTCGGCACCCTGCCGCTGGCACTGACCAAAGGAGCCGGCGCTGCGGCCCAGAATGCCATCGGTACCGCCGTCACTGGCGGGCTGCTCTCGGCAACCTTCATCGACCTGATTTTTATCCCGTTTTTCTTTGTCCTTATTTCACGACTGTTTGGGATGAAGCCGAAGAAAAGGGTTGTACCAACGCCTGCGGCCGAACAAGTTTCGGAGGGGAACTGACATGCACCACATTCATAAGATGACGACCACTCTCTGCCTCTTGCTGGGCACATGGATTGGCCTGACCGCTTGCACCATGGCTCCCACCTATACTCGGCCGGAGGCGCCGGTTCCGGCCACTTGGCCCAGCGGCCCGGCCTACCAGGAATATATAGGCGCACCCTCAGACAAAGAGCTGGCCGATATCCCCTGGCAGACCTTCTTTGTCGATCCTCAGCTGCAGGGGTTGATAAAACTCGCCCTGGAAAATAACCGCAACTTGCGCATTACCGCCCTCAATATCGAAAAATCGCAGGCGCAATACCGAATTCAGCGGGCTGACCTGATCCCGAAGATCGACGCCACTGGGGTTGCCAACAACCAGGCCTCGGTCAATCACCAATACAGCGTCGGCCTCGGCGTCAGCGCCTACGAGCTCGACCTGTTCGGCCGAGTGCAAAGCCTGAAAGATCAGGCTTTAGAACAATATCTGGCCACCGAGCAGGCACAGCGGACTGGCCAGATCAGTCTGGTCGCCGAAGTTGTCGCCACCACCCTCAATCTGGCTGCCGACCGTGAGCGGCTGCAGCTGTCCCAGGAAACGCTGAAGACCCTGCAGACGACGCTGCAACTGATGCAACGTCGCTTTGAGGTAGGGACCTTGTCTGATCTCGATCTGCGCCAGGTGCAAACCCAGGTGGATGCGGCCCGGGTCGATGTCGCCCGCGCGCTCACCTTGGTTGCCCAGGATGAGAACAATCTCAGTCTAGTAGTTGGCTGCCCAGTTCCACCTGCATTACGCCCCCACACGCTCTCGGAACCCCTAACTGCAATCAAGGATATCGCCCCAGGTCTGCCGTCCGGAGTACTGCTGCGACGCCCCGATGTCCTCCAGGCCGAAAATCTGCTCAAAGGCTTCAATGCTAACATTGGCGCGGCGCGGGCAGCCTTTTTTCCGCGCATTACCCTGGTCAGCTCCGTTGGCGTCAACAGCGACGAGTTGTCCGGGCTGTTCAAGTCCGGAACCGGCGTATGGACCTTTGCCCCACAGATTACTCTTCCGATTTTCGATGCTGGTACACGATCGGCACAGCTGAAGGTAGCGGAAGTAGATCGCGATATCGCCCTTGCCCAGTATGAGAAGGCCATCCAGACCGCCTTCCGCGAAGTGGCTGACGCCCTGGCCCAGCGCGGCACCATTGACGAACAGTTGGCTGCCCAGCAGTCGCTCGTCAAGGCCAGCGGCACCCGCTACCTCCTGTCCCAGGCCCGCTATGAACAAGGCATTGACAGCTATCTCAATATGCTCGACGCCCAACGTTCGCTCTACAGCGCTCAACAAGGATTGATCGCCACCCGCCTGACCCGGCTGGTCAATCAGGTCACCCTGTATAAAGTTTTGGGAGGGGGATGGGAGAAACGTATCTGATGAACGGCCCGACGACTTCCAAGGAACACACCGCAAACAAAACCGCAGAGACGGAAGCCATGGGCAGCAACGAATATTATTTTGCGGAGGGCTGTTTCATCACCGAACTGCTCAACACTGCCGACGATCCGGAGGTGTCGGTTGCCCGTGCCCGTGTTGAACCTGGCCGGACCACCCGCTGGCACCGTCTGGAAAATATTATTGAAAGGTATCTGTTGATCGAAGGCTACGGCAGGGTTGAAATCGGCACAGAGGAACTGCGGGATATAGGCCCCGGCGACGCAGTCCTGATCCCTGCAGGTTGTCAGCAGCGGATCACCAACACCGGCGCGGCTGACCTGGTGTTCCTGGCAGTCTGCACTCCGCGTTTTGTGGTGAGTGCTTACCGGAATCTGGAAGAACAATAACAAAGCATCAGGTTCGAAAGAGGCAATCCGCCAATTCCACCACCGTGCGCACCGGCAAAACCTGCATACCCTCTTTCGTTTTTCCTTTGAGCTGGCGGGTCGAAGACTCAGGCATCAGAAAGGTCTTGAACCCGAGCCGCCCGGCCTCGCGCAGCCGCATCTCCATCTGCCCGACAGCCCGAACTTCCCCAGCCAGACCAACCTCCCCGCAGACCACGGTATGCGGATCGATGGGTTTTTCAAAAAAGCTGGACAACAGGGCTGCTACCACGCCGAGATCCAGGGCCGGTTCATCAATACGGATGCCCCCGGCGATATTGAGGAAGATGTCGTGATCAAAAAGGGTGACCCCGAGTTTTTTCTCCAAGACAGCAGTGAGCAGAGCCAGCCGCTGCGGATCGGCACCGATGGCCGTTCGCCGCGAGGTTCCGAGGCTTGACCGGCTGACGAGAGCCTGCACCTCCACCAGAATTGGCCGGGTCCCCTCAACACTCGGCATCACTACCGAACCCGGCACGTTGACCGGACGCTCGGCCAGGAACAGGGCAGACGGGTTGTCAACCTCGGCAAGACCGCTCTCCTTCATCTCGAACACCCCTATCTCATTGGTGGAGCCAAAACGGTTCTTGACGGTCCGCAAAATCCGAAAGACCTGACCTCGGTCCCCCTCAAAATAGAGGACCGTATCGACCATGTGCTCGAGAACGCGCGGGCCGGCAATGGATCCGTCCTTGGTGACATGACCGACCAGAAGAATCGGCAAATGACTCGACTTGGCCAGGTTCATGAGGCGAGCTGTGGCCTCCCGAACCTGGGTAACCGAACCCGGTGCCGAACCCACCTCTTCGCTGAACACCGTCTGAATCGAATCAACCGCCAACAGTGCCGGCTGCATCTGACGGGCAAGATCGATGATGGCTTCGACGCAATTTTCGGTGGAGATATAGATATCTTTGTCTTCAATTTTGAGGCGATTGGCCCGCATCCGAATCTGACGCACCGATTCCTCGCCCGTGACATAGAGGACCTTGAGTTGCTTAGCCGCCAGCGAAGAGAGCAGTTGCAGGATCAGGGTCGATTTGCCGATCCCCGGATCGCCGCCGATCAACACCAGCGAACCAGGAACAATGCCGCCCCCCAAAACCCGGTCCATCTCGCCAATAGAGGTGACCAGGCGGACACACTCCTCTTCGCCGCTTGCAGTCAGGGGTTGCGCCGTTGCTGTAATCCGGCCATGACGGACGGCAATTTGCTTTTTTTCCTCGGTCAGACTGTCCCAGGCGCCGCAATCGGGACAACGACCCAACCATTTGCGACTTTCAAAACCGCACTGGCCGCAGATAAAGAGCATAGTTTCTTTTTTCAATTGGGTTCCTCTGCATTCACCACATGAAATCTAAATACACATTCCTGCCTCAGGAATAGATAGGGAGGGCCAGGAATGCCAATCGTCCCCGTATCTTTATAAGAATTCAGGCCGGAACGCTCCTGGAAATAATCCTCCCTGCCGTTTCAAGCCTTGCCCCCTTCGCAACTTCTTCTGTGCTTGCAACCCACCCAATCCCGTAACCATTTCCTCACCATCTCTCCCCTGATTGGGTTCCGTCAAGACAGACCGCTGCGAACAAGGCGTTCCATAAAATATCCTCTTGATTATACGACTGAAATCTGGTAGCAATTTTTTTATTAATGCTGAATAAATAGTCTTCCTGACTCGATTTCACATTCCTGTTTATTGCAGATGTACGTTATAATGAGGTGCTCGCAGTACAACAAAACCTGTTATTGAGGGGTTATGGATGAAGGCATTGACATTAGTTTTTATTTCGATGTGCGTTTTCGCCATCGGCAACCGATATTACGGTCTGTTACTTGTTACTAGCCAACAAGGTACTGAACCGCGCGAGGAATTGAGAGGCGTAGCGATATAATGGGCTGCTGTGAATTCGAACTGCTGGAAATGAGTCAATACCGCGTTGTTTGCAAGGTGAAAAACCAGCACCGGACAAAAAGCAGCGGCCCCATTTTCTGCCATCTCTGTAACAGTGCGGTTCAACATGCCTTCCTCAAGAAGAATTTTATCGGGTTCAAAGTCAGCATCACCTGCCCGCAATGTGGTTGGGCGTTCGAGGGATAGGAGGCAACACATATGGATATGAAAACAGTTCGGGATATTGCCCGCGAGAAACTCAAAGGCTTTTGCCGGGTCTGCCCGGTTTGTGACGGCCGGGCATGCGCTGGCGAGGTGCCGGGCATGGGTGGTGTAGGTACGGGTAGTTCCTTTGGGGCTAATTTCAAAGCTCTGTCCCGAATCCGACTGAATATGCGCACCATCCACAGGGTCAAAGAACCAAACCTTTCCTTGACCCTGTGGGGCAGACGACTCTCCATGCCTGTCTTGGTGGCCCCCATCACCGGAACTCCGTACAACATGGGCGGGCAAATATCGGAAGAAGTTTTTATTGCCGATATTGTGGCCGGCGCCATTCAGGCAGGGACCATCAGCATGACCGGCGACGGCGCAGATCCACAGATGTTTGAGAGCGGACTCAAGGCGGGGGCGGAAAACAGTGGGAGCTCCATCGCCCTCATCAAACCTAGAGCCCAGGACGTTGTTAAACACTATCTCCGCTCTGCTGAAGACACCGGGGTCTTGGCTGTTGGCATGGACATCGACGGCGCGGGTCTGATCACCATGGCGATGAAAGGACAGCCGGTCAGCCCCAAAACCTTTCTGGAAATGCAGGAATTGATCGCCGCAACAAAGTTACCCTTCATCGTCAAAGGAGTAATGACCGCTGATGAAGCCGAGGATGCTGTCCGGGCTGGAGCCGCAGCAATCGTGGTCTCCAACCATGGCGGCAGAGTGCTGGACTTCACCCCCGGAGCAGCCGAGGTTCTGCCTGAAATCGCAGAACGTGTTAAAGGCAAGGCTGTTATTTTTGCAGACGGGGGGGTCCGGAGCGGCGCTGATGTGCTCAAGCTTCTGGCTCTGGGCGCGGATGCCGTACTCGTTGGTCGACCGCTCGTAGTCGCTGCATTCGGAGGTGGCAGGGAAGGCGTCGCCTTGTACTTGCATCAACTCAAGAACGAGCTGCTCCAAGCCATGTTACTGACCGGAACTGCAGATGTTACGAAGGTATCAAAAAATATCCTCTATTCCGGCAACCTGGAGCTGTAACGCTCCGGCGGGGTTCGCATTATCCAGCCTGTCACTCCTGGCAACACCATGCTGGTCATCGAGCAGCGTGGGTCGCACCTCGAGTTCCTGGATGAGCAGGGACGTCGCGCCGAAGGTGGCTTTCACGACTACGACGGGCTGAAGGTGCGAGACGGTCCTGATGGCGACTGCGGCCGTCTAGGTGTCAACGTGGACGGTACGTTCTACAGCCGCAGCGACGCTGAGCGTGCATTCAACTGGACACCGGAACGCAGCAAAGACCTCAATTTCATCATGTGGGAAGACGGGACGCTTTGCGTGCGCCCCAACTCACGATAGCAGACCGGCGGGAACGGCGCCAGAGACCCCATCAGGCTTCGACCCGTCCTCCAATTGCATGTGATCGAAGAAATCGTGCACAGTGCACGTCATCGATTGACTCCTAGCGTCGCTTGCCTCCCGTCTTTAGCGCTGCATTACCTCTTCGCACCTTACCCGCAGATGTCACCCATTCACACACGTTGCATCGCCCCTGCAAAAAACTCAAATAAACTGCATTCATGTTTGCTTATTCCCAAAAATCGAGCTAATAAATGCTGTTTACACAATTATTAGCAACTGTCCGCGCACAGTTCCCCATAATCAACACAGTAGAGAGAATAATTCCACGGAGGCAGGATGTTGGAGTTCAAGAAAGGCGTCGATATTTTATCAGCTGTTGGCGGCATAAAGACCCTGGACGAGGCAAAGAATCTGTTTGAGCAACGGCTCGACAAAGTACATCTCGCTCGGCTCGCCACGATTACTAACGAAGAAGCGCTTTTGAAAGTTGCGAATGCCATTGCCATGTGTGAACCGGACCAGATCTATATCCATACCGGCAACGATGCAGATCGTGAAACAATCCGACGGATGAGTCTTGAAAAAGGCGAAGAAACGGCGCTGGACATCCCTGGCCACACCATTCATTTCGATCTTCCTGAGGATCAGGGACGGATGGTCGACCAAACCTTTTACATCGTCAACGAGGGTGAGCCGGTCTCGTCACTTGCCAAAAAAGAGTTGCGCAGCCAATCGCACGCTTATATCCGTGAACATATGCGTGGTATCATGAAGGGCAAAACCATGTTTGTCGGTTTCTACAGTCGCGGTCCTGTAGGGGCAAAGGCCTCTATCCCGGCTATAGAGATTTCAAGTTCCACTTATGTTTTTCATTCAGCGGAGCTGCTCTATCGCAACTGTTATGCCGATTTCGATGCAGAGGTTGCTCGGAGAGGTGAATTCTTTACCAATGTCCACTCTGAAGGCCCCAATCGTTCTGAGGACATTCCCAAAGTCCGGATCTATATGGATCGCAGCTGGCAGACCACTTTTTCGACCTTCTGCACCTATGCGGGCAACACCCTGTTGATGAAAAAGGGAAACCACCGCTTCGCCTCCGACTGCGCTATGTATAAATACAATGGCGAAGAACTCTCCGAGCACATGTTCATAACCGGCATGACCGGCCCGGACGGCAGAAAAACTTATTTTGCCGGGGCCGCGCCCTCCGGCTGCGGTAAAACCACCACCGCCATGGTCGGCAGCGACTTTATTGGCGACGATCTGGCCCAGATGTGGATCGGCGATGATGGTACCTTGCGGGCGGTCAACCCGGAGATAGGTATTTTCGGTATCATCGAGGATGTCAACCTGGAGGGTGATCCCCACCTAATGAAATGTTTACGGCAGCCGGGTGCTGAAGTCATCTTTTCCAACGTGTTGGTGGACGAGCAGAAAAAACCGCGCTGGGTCGGCGATGGTGAACCCATCCCTGACCGTGGAACCAACTATCAAGGACCATGGACCAAAGAGATGACCGATGTGGCCATGTCGCATCCGAACTCACGTTGCACCCTGATGGCGGTAGCGGTCGGCAACCACAACAAGGAGGCTAACGCCGACCCTGAAGGTATCGTTATCAAAGTCATCACCTATTCCGGTCGCGACAGCAACACCATGCCCCCGATCTGGGTGGCGAAAAGCATGGACGCCGGGGTGACCATTGGCGCTTCCATCGTCTCCAAGGCGACAGCCGCAGAAATTGGCACCAGCGGCGTCAACCGTCAGCCTTGGGCCAATACGCCTTTTGTGGCTGGAACGATGGCCGACTACCTCGATGCCCAGCTCAATTTTTATGGCAACAGCAAAATGACCCAAAAACCTGCCATGGCCGGCCTGAATTACTTTCTTACCCATGAGGCCCGAGGTGGCAGTGGCAAAGGCTTATTAGGGGAGAAGAAGGATGTACACGTCTGGCTGGGCTGGCTGGATCTCTTCACCCACGGCGAAGTCCAGGCCATAGAGACCCCGATCGGCCTGATCCCGAAATATGAGGATCTCAAACGACTGTTTCAGGAAACCATTAACAAGGAATATTCCGAAGCGCTCTACACCATGCAGTTTTCCCTCTATATCGACAATGTGATTGCCCGGATCGATCTGCAGGAAACAGCCTGGCGCAAAGAACAAGGGGCTTCGGAACGGCTGTTTGCCGTGTATGCTGAACAGAAGGCAGACCTGCTGAAGCTCAAAGCTGCCAAAGGAGAGATTGTCAAGCCCCAGGATTTATAAGCGGGGCGACCGCTCAATTTAGCCCTTACTCTTCCGGGTCCTTGCATGATGCAGGGGCCCGTTTTTTTGTGCCGAACAAGAGGGCGCTTGCTTGGGATCGCTCAACAAAAAACCGGAGATGCTTCTCTGGAAGGCATCTCCGGTTCATGACAGTGTGGGGTTGCCCCCGAGGGGGGGAACACCAAAAAAGGTTATCTGGGCGCTCTCAGCCCTTCAGCATCTGCAACACCTTGTCGCGAATGGCATCCAGCCCCAGACCCTGGTACGGAATTTGCTCGGCAAGGCCGCCAGCTCCATCCTTCCAGGTTCCCATATATCCATATTTCGGGGTGTAGCCGCGCTCCAGCAACCAGCTGCCGTAACGGATACCTAAACCGGTCTTGCTGTTTTGGGTTTCCACCACCAGCACGAGCGGACTGGCACCCACCGTGGCCAGCGCAGCCTCATCAATCACATTCAGCACCGGTTTGTTGATTAAGCCGATATGGATGTCCTCAGCCTTGAGCAGTTCAACCACATGGAGGCAGCGGTAGAGCATTTCCCCGTAGGCAACGATATAACCGTCACGCCCTTCGCGGATGACCTCGTCAGTATCCGGCTTAAAGGTATAGCCGTCACCATACTGTTTTTCGCCTTGTTCGTTGAGGATGTAGGGAGTTCCTGAACGGGTCGAATAGACGAAGCGCAAACCGGGATTATGGAAGATCGAACCCAGGATCGCCTTCAATTGCAGGGCATCTGCGGGGAAATAGAGTCTGGTTTGATCATGCTCGACCAGGCCGTTGTCGGCAAAAAAATTATTGATGCCGAAATGACAGGTGTTGTCTGCCATGTCATCGACCCCGGAATGAGAAAAATGAGCCAGGACATTAGCCTGATTGAGGCGGGCCATGGTGATTTCGGAAATTACCATCTCCTGAAAAGCGGCAAACGTCCCAAATACCCCCTGTTTACCGGGAGCAGAACCAAACCCGGCCGCCACCGAAAAATTATTGCGCTCCATGATGCCGCCGTGGACATAGACCTCCGGGCAATTTTTACGGATATGGTGCAGGCCGCAGGAACCTTCGAGATCGGAATCAACAACCAGAACCCGGCTGGCGGGATTATCCATCCCCTTGATGAGGTCGCTGACAATCTTGCCGAACTCGTCTCGATTTTTGGCTGATTCCACTGAGCTGCCCAGATACACAACCTTTTCAGCCTTGGCAGGCTTCAGTTGCAGCATGGCAACTGCCGCTTTGTGCCCCTTGGCCGTAAGATAATCGATGGCCAAGGGCACCGGAATGACATCGTGGCCCTTGGGCAGCCCTTCGATCCCGGCGACCCCAACCGCCATCGGCCGTTTAATGACAACTGCAACCGGCCCTGCCGCGGCAATAGCCTTGCTAATACAGGCAAAAAGACTGTCGATATCCTCGCCGTTGCAGGTATGGGTTGCCAGACCATGGCCGGAAAGCGTCCGCTCCAGATCGTACCCCTGCAGGTAGTCACTCGGGTGACCGGCGATGGTGACGTTATTGTCATCAAGCAGCAGCTTGACATTAAGTTTCCGCGCCACTGCATAGCGGGCTGCCTCGGCGTCATCGCCCTCCTGCTGAGAACCGTCACTACCAAACATAAAGACGGTCTTTCCGGTTTGCGCCTCAGCCACACCATTAACATGGTTCCACATATGCCCCAAACGCCCGGAGCTGAAAAAGACGCCATCCTCTTCACTGCGTTCAGGATGGCCGTAGAATCCCTTGCCGAATTCACGGTAATGAAGCAACGATTCCGGCTGCTTGAAGCCGTTAAGCACCGCCATGATGTACTGGATGGCAACTCGGTGTCCGGCCTCATCAAAATAGACGGGATAACAGGACTCAGCACCTTTCATAAATCCGTCGGCGATCAGCAGCTCGGGCACGATGTCATATGCGCCTCCGGTATGGCCGCCCAATCCCTTGGTATTGGCCAGAGCAGTGAAAAAAACGATACTGTCGCGAATCAGACTGATATTGTGGAGCAAGGTCGAGCGCTGCTCCGCAGTCAACCCCTCCTGGGTAATGGAGAAGCGCAAAGGCTTGTACGCTGACAAATCAATAGGGAATTTCATAAGTATTTCCTGCATAGAAAGAAGTTCATGGAACGGTGGTGGGACGCATGTTTCGACGCCCGTCCGCTCTCTTAGAAAAAGACATTCGCACTGATAACAAAATTACCAGATTCCGCAAGGGTGATCTGATGATCTCTGCAATTGATCAATTTGGCTTTAGGAGAAATCAAGGATGACGTCCCGCTTTTTCTCTGCCCCCGAGAGAAAACGGACGGTGTCTTGCAAACCCATTGCAACAGGATTAAAATCTGAAGCTTGATAGCTGCACCCCTGTTAAAGAGAGAGCAGGTCCGGCTGCATACCCACTCTGCCTGACCTTAAGGGGATGAAACGCACCTAAGTGCATCACCAACAATCAGCTTGCTCCCCTGATGACAACAGAAAATGTTCCATGCAAACCCAGTCAGTTCATCACATAAAAGCACCCATCTACGCGCTACGCCGAGAGGTGCACCACCAGGATACGCAATGAAAACTATCTGGAAATATGAACTCCTGCCCAACCGGATTCAGACCGTTACCATCCCCTTTGACGGCCGCATTCTAACCGTGCAGACCAAAGGGGACAACGTCCCTCTCATGTGGGTTCTTGTTGACCCGGACATGCCGATGCGGGAACGATATCTCGGCATCTACACCACCAACACCGCCGTCCCTGATGAGCCTGGAAGGTACATAGACTCCTTCATGATCCACGAAGGCATGCTCGAATTTCACCTCTTTGAGATGGAAACGCCGCCTGACGGTGCAGAAAGCCTGCCGGAAGACGTTTGATTCACCCTGTTTTCAGGCAAAGACCACGGTGCTGTTCTCATAGACCAGGATCTGGCGTTGCAGGTGATGCCAGATCGAGCGGGACAGGATGACCTTCTCCATATCACGACCTTTCCGCACCAGATCCTCCACCGAATCGGCATGGCTGACTCTGATAATATCCTGGGCAATGATCGGTCCGGCATCGAGATCGGTGGTGACGTAATGGCTGGTAGCGCCGATCACCTTCACACCCCGTTCAAAAGCGGAATGATAAGGCTTGGCTCCAGGGAAAGCGGGAAGGAAGGAATGGTGGATATTGATAATCCGATTCTCGTACTGGCTGACGAATTCATCGGAGAGGATTTGCATGTACCGGGCCAGGACGATGAACTCCACCTTGTGCTGGGCCAGGAGTTGAAGCTGCGCCTGTTCCTGTTCACGCTTGTTCTGACTGTTGATTTGAAAGAGGTGGAAGTCGATGCCGAACTGACGCGCCACCGGTTCAAGATCCGGATGATTACTGATAATCAGGGGGATTTCCACCTCGATTTCATTCGATTTCCAACGGGAAAGAATGTCATAGAGACAATGCGGTAGTTTCGACACAAAAAGCGCCATCCGAGGCACCTCATGGGAAAAGTGCAGTTGCCATTTCATGTCGAATTTTTTGGCGATCAGGGTGTCGAAATATTCCCCGATCTTATCGTCAGGGATAATGAATTGGTCTAATTCCCACTCAATCCGCATGAAGAAGATCTTTCTCGAAAGATCGACATGCTGGTCAAGAAAAGTGATATTGCCGTTATTCTTGTAAATGAATTCGCTCACGGTCGCGACGATACCCTTGTTATCAGGGCAATGAATCAACAGTTTCGCAGATGCTGACAAAGAATCGGGGGTTATGGTTTTCATAAATTATTCCAAAAAAACGGGCTCACGGCGAAAGAATATTAAAAATCATTATGCTGCGTTTATATTCCAGGAACGAATTCAAACTATTAAAGATATACTTTCCGAGCAAGTTCCGCAAGACTTGCGCCTTGAGAAATCACTGCGTTATCGCGCAGGTTACCATTTTGACTTCACGATCACAGCCTGCTGGCCCCCATGCTGTTGCCTGAGAGTTGCGACGACTCGTTAAACATTACTACGCTTGAAAAAATGACGCCTTCGTCGGAACCGGTCGACAGATACTTCATGCAATCTCCAGCTGTTTATCGTATATAATCCGTCACAAACAGGTTGTCCTTACGACCCTCATCCTCAAACACAGAAAGATTTATTCTCCGCGAACTGTGCAGCACATGAAATCATCAAGAAACGAGATGCAACAGCAGACAGCTGACACTTTGGGTGAAGCGGGGAGCTGGTTTCCAGAAAATCTGGCGCTGATCACAGACAGGCTCAAAACGATTGCCGCCAAAAATCCTGCTCTCAAGCCGGTCGCCGTATTTGACTTTGACAACACCTGTGTATTCCGAGATGTGGGGCAAGCTGTATTCCGTTTTCAACTCATAAATCTCCAGTACCAGCTATCCCCGGACCAGCTGGCCAGAATCCTGCCGACCAACCAATCGACGATCGGCGACAAGCCCATGGAGGCAGTCATCTCAACCCTGATGGGCGCCTACCGGCAACTCTGGCCCCTGATTGCAAACAAAAAACAGCAAGAGGCTCGACTCCTGCCTGAATACCGACTGTTCACCACCCTGATGCTGTGGTTCACCGACCAGGCCCGCAAGGATGAGCGACTAGGTCCGCGCTATGTACTGCCGTTCATGGGAAAACTACTGGCTGGATATTCGCTCCCTGACCTGCGCCAGTTCGCTGCCAAGGTCGTAACCACAGCGATGACAGAGCCTCTGATCGAAGAAACACTCACCACCCAGGCCCCTGAACCGCTCGGCCGGATCGAGGCCACCTACATCTTAGGCCTCCACGCGCACCAAGAGATGAACACCTTGATGCGGACACTGCAGAACCAGGGGATCACCTGCTATGTGGTTTCGGCAAGCACCGAATGGTTGGTAGAAGAGGCCGCGCGCCTGCTGGAATTCCCGGTGACGGCCGACCAGATCTTCGGTATCCGCGTCAACCTGGATGCCCAGGACCGGTTGACCACACAGGACCCCGACGCCTATCCCATCACCTTTCGTGAAGGCAAGGCCGATATCATCAGGCAGTTCATCAGCGGCACCCCGGTCTTAGTCGCGGGTGACGCCGATACCGACTTTGAGATGCTCACCCTACCAGAGGTGCCCATCCGTCTACTGATCAACCGCAACCAGACCGGCCTGATCAGCACCTTGTATCAGGATCCGAGTGTCCTCCTCCAAGGGCTGGATCAACGGACCGGCCGTTTCCGGCCGTTCCGGGAATCGCTCTGATCCAGAAACGAAGGTTGCTTCCTACTTTTTCAAGGTTTTAGCAAAATCAAGCATCCGCTGAATCGGGATGCGGGCCCGGGCGGCGAGTTCCGGAGCCACCTCGATTTCACCTGCCCCGGTCTCCAAGGCATTCGCCAATTTCTCCAGGTTATTCATCTCCATCCAGGGACAGCGGGCACAACTCCGACAGGTGGCGCCCTCTCCCGCAGTTGGTGCGCCCAACAGAATCTTATCCGGTGCCAGTTGCCGCATCTTGTTAAAAATACCGGCATCGGTGGCCACGATAAATTCCGGATGGGGTAGGCGACGGACAGCCTCGATCAGGGCCGTCGTGGATCCGACCACATCCGCCTGATCAACGATATCCTGGGGCGATTCGGGATGCACAAGCACGGCGGCCTGGGGATGGAGCTTACGCATTTCTCCCAAAGCTTCTGCCTTGAACGCCTCATGAACCACACAGGAACCAGGCCAGAGAATCATCTCAACCCCGGTCAGGCTCTGCACATACCGTCCCAGATGCCTGTCCGGCCCCCAGAGAATCTTTTCGCCTCTTTCGGCCAGATGCTTGATAATGGGCAGGGCTATACCAGAGGTGACCACCCAATGGGAACGCGCCTTGACTTCGGCGCTGGTATTGGCATAGACGACTACGGTATGCTCGGGATAACGGTCACAAAAATCCGAAAACAGCGCGGCCGGACAGCCCTCATCCAGCGAACAGGTGGCGCCAAGATCGGGCATGAGGACCCGTTTCTCGTTATTGAGGATTTTGGAGGTCTCCCCCATGAACCGCACCCCAGCAACCACTAAAGTCTGGGCAGGATGCTCAGTGCCAAACCGGGCCATCTCGAGCGAATCAGCCACGCACCCGCCGGTTTCCTCAGCCAGATCCTGCAACTCGCCATCCGTATAATAATGGGCCACAAGGACCGCATTCTTCTCCTGAAGCATGCTCTTGATGCGCTCCTTGAGAGCTGCCTTTTCCTGGACTGGCAACTCCAGCTGTGCAGGATGGTCGGGGACCTTGACCACGGGAATGGTAACATCCGCCAGGTTTTCTGGTAATCCGTTCTTCATATTAATATGTGCTGTATCGTTATTAAAAAAAATCCTTATCCCCGCTACCAAGCCGCGGGCCGACCGCAAGGTTTTCTACTAACGCAAAACCCCTGCCAAGACAATCATTTTCCGTTGCAGCGCGCTACCTTCCCGATATCATACGGCAACAACGATAGTGCACAATCTCTGCATATCGTGGTTTCATCTCCGGTCGACCTACGGTATACTGTATCCATCCTGGTAACCTCTGCCTCCTGATCTGGCCATGCATGTCTATCCCGCTGAACTAGTCGCCCTCATCAACCAAAAATGGAAAGAATCGCCGCCACCTGAGGATGTCGCAACCGACCCGGCGGCAAGCCTTTTGCCTGGCAAGGTGGCCCTCGAGCATCTTATCTCCACCTGTTATCAGGTCAGTATGATGCGAGAAGAAACCCGACCCGTCACTCTCCGTCTCATCCTGATTGCCCCGAAATTCTTCCCCGCCGATCAGGGACCGCCCAAAGGCTTTCTCCGCCTGCTCTTTGCCTCGCCTCGCCCCTTCAACGAATACGAGCTGCGCCGTCTCTCTCCGGCAGTGGATTTTGAACGCTCTCTGATCGGCATTGAGCCGCATCCTGAAAAAGGGTTTCAAATCTGGGGAATTATCAATTCTGGGATCCGCTGGCTGCAGGAAGAACGCGGCGGCAACAAGAAGACCAACCAACTTCCAGAGGCCTTTGTAGTGCATGTCACTGGACCGGGCATGCTGACTATTTGCAAAGGACTCAAAATCATTGCCACCCTCAATAGTGGCAGGATGCTTGACTCCACTGCCAATGCCTTTCAATCCAAATGGATGAACAAACTTTTTGCCGAGGAACGCGAAGTCCTCCTGGAAATGCACGAGACCTTTCGTGCCAGTGTGCTCTACCCGGTGGCCCGAATCCAGGACGAATTCATTGAAAGCCTCCAGTTCCAACTGCTGAAACGGGTGATCAGTGTCAGTCGGATGTCCCGCCATGGCGGCACCTTTATCATCTTTCCCAGCAGCAACCCCCCAGAACTCACCGGGGATAATCCCTATATCCTGCTCAAATACCGTTTCCAGCACGACGAAGCCTTACAGCGGCAGCAATCGTTGATGCTCCGAACCATCCGCCTGGCAACCACGTCTCTGGGCGACATCCACAATCCAGACCGAATCATCACCTGGAAAGAGTATGTGGAACTGCGCCACGAGTCTGCTGTCTACGATCTGGCCGAGGCACTTTATGAACAGGCGCAGTTCGTGGCCTCGCTCGCCGCGGTAGATGGAGCGGTGGTGACAAGTAGCCGTGGGGCCTTAGGGTTTGGCGGCATGATTGTCGGCTCCCTGGATAAATTGACGGAGGTGGCGGTCGCCAATGATACCGAAGGCAAGATGTTGACCCTGGCCAAAATTGAAGGATACGGCTCTAGGCACCGCTCCGTGTACCACCTCTGCAACACAATTCATAATGTCGTCGCCATCGTCGTGTCTCAGGACGGTAATGTCCAGCTGGCAAAATGGCGCAACGGCATCGTCACCTGCTGGGACCTGACCTCCCAAATGTTTATCAGCGACACCTGAGAGCTCCCCCTACACCGCCTGCACCACCCTCTGCCCCCCTGCTTTCAGCTCGAAATCGGTCGCAGCCGACGTTTCGCCACCTGCCAAAGCAGCAGGGTGCATACAACCGAAACGACCCCCATCCTGCCTAGCACCACAATTTTATCGATCCAGTCAAACGAAAAAAACCACATCGACAAGGCGCCGATCATAAAATAGGAAAAGACCATGAGGGCAGAAGCGGCACCCGTATCTCGATCAACCTGCTCTAAGATCAAGTTGTTGCCGGCCGGTCGGCAAAGGGCAAAGGAGAAGGTGAGCAGAAACATCGGCAGGGTCAGCCGCCACGGGCACGGAATCCAGGGATAGAGCAACAGCAGCGACGCACAGAGCATACCAAAAAAGGCAACAGGCATGAGCCTGGTCGTAGCATAGCGGCGGGCCAGCCGAGAAAAAGTGAGCGGTGCCAGGACAAAGGCGAGTGAATTAAAACCGAAAAAATAGCCAAAATGCTGCTCGTCATAGCCGAAATGGGTGATGTAGAGATCAGCGGAGCCGCCGATGAAGGCGAATATCGGCACACAGGTGCCGGTAAGGGTCAGCAACAGCAGAATGTACTGACGATTGCGCAGCAGCCTGAAATAGCTAGAGGCCACCTCGTGAAAACTCGGTGGCGTCGTCTCCTGCCGCGACTCAGCCATGCACCACACCCCAATCAGGGCAATGGTGCCGAGCACGGCCTGAAGCAGAAAGATCCAGCGCCAGGAAAACAGCTTAATTATCCAGGCGCCAAGCATCGGGGCGACCATCGGCGCAGTAGCAACAATCGCGCCGATCTGGATGAACACCCGTTGTCGCTGGTGGCCGGCGAACAGATCCTTGCAGACGGCAAAGACAATGGCCGAGGCAGACGCCGCACCCGCGCCCTGGAGAATCCGGCCGCAGATCATCATCCCAGCACTCTGCGACAGGCCACAGACCAAGCAGGCAAAAATGAACAGTCCCACCCCGGCCAGCAGCGGCGGACGCCGACCGTAGCGATCAGAAAGCGGGCCGTAAATGAGCAAGGCGCCGCAATAGGTCATAAAAAAAGTGACCAGGGTCAGATTGATCGCCACCAGCGGGGCCTGCCATTCCCGTTGCAACAACGGCAGAGCCGGCAGATACATGTCGGTGGCCAGGGGAGGAAAAGCCGACAGCAAGGCCAGCAAGAGAATGATCGGCGGGAAACGGTCCCTGATCGTACGCAGACCATTCATCCGCCACCACCCTTTCCTTCAGACCTATTGTCACGAGTGGAGAGAACAGTAGGAACCCTAAAGTTGCTCACAAAAATTATCCCCTCCATGCTGTAACCTTTGCTCACCCTTGCGGCTACTGATCCGCAGATATCCCGACCGAATGCAGGACATCGAGCCGCAGACGGTGGCGAGCATCAAACAGCTTGCGCTCAACCCCGAGAATAGCGACAATCGTTCCAAATCCAGTGCCGGCACAGATAAGAAACATCACCAGGATTTGATAGTGCACTGCATCCAGAGGGCTGGAACCGCCCAGAATCTGACCGGTCATCATTCCAGGAAGGCTCACAAGTCCGGCGGTGGCCATGGAGTTGAGAATCGGCATCATCCCGGCCCGAATTGCTTGGCGGCGAATCTCGCGTACCGCCTGCCCGGCGGTTTGGCCGAGCAGCAATCGTTGCTCGATGATCTGTCGCTGCTGCCACAGGGTTTCAGTCATCCGGTCCATGCCCAGGGCCACACCGCTCATGGTGTTGCCGAGCAGCATCCCGAGCAGCGGGATGGCATACTGCGGCGTATACCAGGGAACATTACCGATAATGACCACCAGCGCCAGAAGGGTAACGGTGAAGGATGAAATAAACATCGACCCGGTACCGATCAACCAGCCGTGGAGCCCTCGAATAGGTCGGTGCTGGCGTTCCATCACTTCCCGCCCGGCAGCGGCTAGCATCACCAGCGACATCAGCAACAGAGCGCCGACATGGACATGGGCAAAAAGCAGCCGCAGTATCTGACCGATGAGCAAAAGCTGCACCGTGGTTCGGGCTGCAGCAATAGCCAGCTGCTTGCCCAGCCCCAACTGCAGACGCCAGGAAAGTGCGCCGAGCAGCACCAGCAGGGAGGCGGCCAAGGCCAGATCGACGGGAGAGAGCGGTTTCACATTCACGCTGTCACCTTTTCATCGATAAGCAGGCCGTCGCTTGCCATGACCAAACAATGCTGACTGACCCGCGCCAGTTGCGCCGGATCGTGGCTGACCCAGAGCATGGGGGCATTGTGGGTTCTACCATAGGTTGTTAACAGCTCTTCAACCCTGGCCACCAATCCCTGATCGAGGCTGGCGGTTGGCTCGTCGAGCAAGAGACATTGCGGCTGCTGGTGCAGCAAACGGACGATGGACAGCCGTTGTTTTTCCCCGGTCGAAAGCCGGCTGATCTGCCAGTTCTGTACTGACCGATCAAAGCCGACCGCTGCCAGCAGGTTTTCGTCAACCGTGTTTAAGTCCGTGAAATGGTCGCCTACCTGGTCCATCCACCAGCCGCTCTCCGCAGGCAGCAGGCCCACGGCTCGCCGCCAACTGGGTGCCGCCACTGCATCGGCATTTATATCGCCCAGCCGCATACTGCCGGTGCGCGGATCAAGATCGGCGATTGCCCTGAGCAGCAGGCTCTTGCCCGCTCCGGAAGTCCCCCTAAGCCCCACACACTCTCCAGCCTCGATGCGGAAGGAATAGGGCCCGCGGTTCTGAAAACACAAGTTCTTGATTTCAAGATACAGCATACGGGTCCTTAAAAAAAATATAACACGGATGACACCGTGAAATGACGAATGTGATTTTTGACCATTAACCGCCAGGATAAACCGACCTTGGTAATGCAGGATTCTAGGGGGAGAGAAGCGCAGCTGCCGGGCAGCACCTTCATTTTATTCCTTCGGCGCGCCCCCGTTTACCGGCAGAGTAACGCTGAAAGTACTACCCTCATCTGGACTGCTGATCACGGCGATAACGCCCTGATGCTGTTCAACGATGTTCTTGGCGATGGTCAACCCGAGACCAGTGCCGCGATTCTTGTCGGTGTAGAAAGGGGTAAAAATCTGCTCGATCTTTTCCGGAGATATGCCAATACCGGTATCCGTTACCTCCAGCACCACAGTGGCCTGTTCCTGGTCCACCCTAGTTTGCACTATAATATCACCGCCATAGGGCATGGCCTGCGTCGCATTGAATACGATATTGAATACAACCTGATAAACCTGCTCGCTATCCATAAAAATTTCAGGCAGATCGCCAAGCTCGGTGCGCACCACTACCGATTTCTGCTTGAATTCCGGCTCCATGAAACGCAGGACCCGCTCGATAACGGCATTGAGCGAACGAGGCGCCATCTTCGCTTCCGGGGGTCGGGCAAAATCGAGGAACTCACGGACAATGGCATCGAGTCGCGATGTTTCCTCGACAATGATATTGGCAAGATGCTCGTTGCCGGGTGCCACCTTGCTGATCCGAGTGCCGAGAATTTCAGCGGTCGAACGGACAATACCCAGAGGATTCTTGATCTCGTGGGACACGGCGGCTACCATTTTCCCCAGTGAGGCTAGGCGTTGCGCTTCATTGAGCTGTTCCTCCAGCCGCAGCCGTTCCTCCGCTTTAAGGGCAATAATACGGTTGGCCTTGATCACGATCAGGCTCAAGATGGTAAAGAGAATGGAAAGAATGAACAGCGAAAGGACGATCACCCGCCCCTGGAGTTGAATAATGGCCCTGAGATCGTCGGAAAGATCCTGGACAATCTCGATAACCCCCATGATCTCCCCGGTCTGCTCTCCCAGTTTGTTCTCCTGGCGGAAGGGAACATAGGTCTTCAGGGTGCAGAAGACTGCTGACGACACACCGGGAAGCAGACTGAACAGGGAGCCACCGGTAATCAGGACCGAATTACTCTCGCCTTTGCCCGCCTTCAGATATTCCAATCCCCCCATGTCGCGCTTGCCCATTAACTCGGAGATGGTGGAATACGCAATCCTGTTCTGATACGGTTCGAATATGGTCACCGAATCGATTCGCATGCCACGGGTAATATTACGGACAATCTGATCAAGACGCTCAAACTGCACTTGTTCAGACAGGGCGATCCGGCCGTAGCGAACGGCTGTGGGCAAAACGAATTGCAAAAAAACCTGGCGATTGAGGTTGTCGGCAAAAAGCCTTGAATAGGCTTCGCTGCGCTGCAGCAGCACAGTCTTGGCATTGTCTGCTATCATCCATGACAGGATAAAGGAGACAATCAGAATAAGCAGCAACGAGGTAAAGGCGAAATACTTAACCAGCTCAAAGGGCAAGAGTGTATTACTGCGGCCGCGAGACCGTAACTTGTTCCAGATGCGTGATAAATCAGGCCTCGGGATCTTCACGACAGACTCCGCAACGACGGCAGACAGCCGGGTCACAGGGCCGGGTCGTGGCACCGCACATCGCCTTTTCGAATTCTTCCCAGAGGTATCCGGAACGAATGCCATGATCCACCACCTCCCAGCACATGAGTTCGTTTTGCTGCCGCGGCCGAATCGCATACTGCCAAGGATTGATCCGGTGCCGCTGCAAGGCCTGTTTAAAAGAAAATTTACCGCTGCCGATATCAAGCAGTGCCGGTCCGACGCGTCGGTCTGCTCGCGAAAAAACCGCCTGCTGCAGCGCCTGTTCGGGATGATCAAACTTAAGGCGCAGATTTGCCTTCGCTGCCAGCATCTTGCGAAGATACCTGATTTTTTCCTTCAGCGCCACAAGCGCCTGCGCCGTGCTCTCTTCCTCGGCACGAGCAGGCGTAAGACCGCCAAAGGAGCAGTACTGAAAGGGTGTCCAGGGTTTGGGAACAAAACAATTGATAGACAGGGTTAATGCCGAAACCCTGCCCCTGGCTCTGCCTACGGGAAGAATTCGAGCCTGCAGCCGATCGACAAGCAGAATCAATTCGTCAAGATCCTCTTGGGTTTCGGTGGGCAGGCCGATCATTACATAAAGTTTAAGGTGAAAGATGCCTGCCTCTACCAGCCGCGCTGCCGCCGAGAGAAGATCGTCTTCGCTCAACCCTTTATTGATCAGACGGCGTAACCGTTCCGAACAGCCGTCAGCGGCAATGGCCGCACTTTTCAAGTTCGACGTAGCGAGCAGCGACAAGGTGTGTGCCGAGATGCGATCCGCCCGCAACGAAGAAAAAGAAAGCGCACACTGCTGCTCCTTGAGATAGCCTGCGATCTCGTCGATCGTTTCATCTCTGGCCATTTCCATGCCGAGTAAGCCTACCCGGTCAATCTTCTCCGGTCGATCTGCTAGCCCCTGGAGAATAGCCTCGCCACTCCAAAGACGAGGCGGACGATAGATAAACCCGGCCGCACAAAAACGGCAACCACGGCTACAGCCCCGCCCCAACTCCACCATATACATGCCCAATTCGGCATGGGGCGAAAGCAGGGTCGAATGAGCTGCCCGATCCATAGCTGGCGCAATCACCTTTCCCACCCTCAGCGGCAATCCTGCAGATGTTTCGATTCGCTCGACCACCCCGGAACTGGAATAGGAAAAAGAATAATAAGCAGGGGCGTAGCACCCGGGGAGCATCCCGCTGATCTGCAGCAGCAGTGCCTCACGACTGGTGGTGGCAAACCCGCTCAACGCTTCGATCAGCGGGATGAGAAGCGGCTCCGCCTCACCGATCACCATAAGGTCAGCAAACACGGCCAGAGGTTCGGGATTCATAAAAACCCCAACGCCTCCCAGCACTACCAGGGGATTACCAGGATTCACAGCCTGCGCGCGGCGGACCGCAAACGGTTCGATGCCCCCGACCGCCAGCATAGCAGCAAGGCGGGGATAATCATGTTCAAAGCTGATTGATCCGAGGACCAGAGGGAAATCGGTCAGAGGGCGGGACGATTCCAGTGAACGCAGCGGCTGGGACTGATCAGGGTAGACAAAGCGCTCGCAGACAACATCTTCCTGCTGATTGAGCAGGGTATAGACGAGTTGGAAGCCCAGGTTGGAAACGGCGACAGGGTAGGTATTCGGGTACAGCAACGCCACCGGAACCCTGCCCTTCCATTTCTTGCGGACAGTACCGATTTCGGTGGTCAAGTAGGAAGACAAAAGCGCAAACCATTCTCACCGGCAGCATTAAACACCGCAGGGGAATATCCGGCTGATATTCCCCTGCAGCGACTCCAATCTCTCCCTTCAGCCTTTCCTCGTCAGGACCGGGGCCAAGCCCCATCTGCCCTAATTCGCCTTCTTGCGGAGATAGGCCGGCTCATCAAACTCGGTGAGTTCGTGATCGTCAAAAATAGGTCGGGGCATGCGTGGCAGCCCCTTGGGCAGCATGTTTGGCTTGGCGATGGCGACTGAGGCGTTCTCCGGAACGGTTACCTCATCCTCGAGAAGTCGAGGCAACCGTGAGCGCGTTGTCACTGGTGGTCTCGCCCCCTGACGACGTACAACCTCGAGCTGCGAGATTTCCGGCTCCTCAATACTGGAGATACCGGTAGCAATAACCGTCACCCGCAGTTCATCGCCCAGAGATTCATCGAACAAGGCACCGACGATAACATTGGCGTCATCATGCGCTTTAGCCTGAATAAGAGCGGCCGCCTCCATGAATTCGTTCATGGTCAAGGTGTTCTTGGTAGCGGAAATATTGACCAGAATACCGCGAGCCCCATCAATACCAACATCCTCAAGCAGCTGATTATCGATGGCACGCTTGGCGGCTTCGGTAGCTCGATTTTCCCCGACCGCCGAACCCGAACCCATTATAGCGGGTCCGACTTCCTTCATTACGGTTTTCAGGTCGGCAAAGTCGACGTTGATATGCCCCGGCAGATTGATAAGATCAGTGATACCCTTAACGGCCTGAAGCAGGACGTTATCCACCATCCCCATCATATCGACCAAGGTGGAGTTCTTGTTCATCAGGCTAAGCAACCGGTCATTGGGCACGGTGATGATTGTATCAGCGTACTCTTTAAGCTTTTCCCAACCGGCCTCAGCATTACGCATCCGCTTTTTCGCCTCGAAATAGAACGGCTTGGTGACGACAGCGACCGTCAAGGCACCGGCCTCTTTGCTTAATTTGGCGATCACAGGAGCTGCACCCGTTCCCGTACCTCCGCCCAACCCGGCGGTGACGAAAACCATGTCTGCCCCTTTCAACACGCTCATCAGATCGTCATAACTCTCCTGAGCGGCCTCCCTGCCCATTTCTGGGTCAGCGCCAGCCCCCATTCCCTTTGTTATCCCCGGCCCCAACTGGAGTCGGATATCGGCACGCGATTTTTCCAGGGCCTGCATATCCGTATTGGCAGCAATAAATTGCACGCCCGTCAATCGGCTTTCAACCATGGTATTGATGGCGTTGCCACCTCCACCACCGACACCGATCACCTTGATAACAGCTACAGATTCTTCTTCGGCCATCCTGAACGGCATGTTTCTCTCCCAAGAAAAAATTCCCTGATTAATATCCCTTATCTATACCATTAACTTCGGTAGGACTAAAGGGAAATTTCAGTATACTTAGACGATATTTTTTACCCAGTTCTTCAGCTTATTGACCATCCCACCGCTTTCCTTCGACACATGATTTTTCGCTTTACTGCCATACAACACCAATCCGACGCCAGTGGTGCACCGAGGGGATCGGATATCCTCGAGCCGTCCCTCAACCCCCTGAGGGTAACCGATCCGCACCGGTAAATCAAAAACCTGTTCAGCCATCTCCACAATATTGGCCAGGAGCGCTGTGCCACCAGTGATAACGATACCAGCATTGATCCGGTTGCGATAGCCGGAAGCGCTGATATTTTTATTGACCATCTGCAAAATCTCTTCCATGCGGGCTTCGAGGATTTCGACCATGATCCGCTGGGAAACCTTACGGGGTTTGCGGTCGCCAACCGTTGGCACCTCAATGATGTGATTTTCCTTGATCATCGAAGAAAGAGCACCTCCGTAAAGGTATTTCAACTCTTCGGCTTCCTGCAACGGGGTGCGGAGCCCAACTGAAAGATCGCTGGTAAGATTATTACCGCCCAAAGCCAACTCCCAGGTATGCTTGATGGTCCCGTTGCAAAAAATGGCCAGATCCGTGGTACCGCCGCCGATATCAATCAGCGCCACACCCAGCTCCATCTCATCTTTGCCAAGCACGGTAAGTGACGAAGCGACCGACTCCAGGACAATCTCCGCCACGGTCAACCCGGCCCGATTGCAACTTGTCACAACATTATGGAGTGCCGTGACGTCAGCGGTGACAATGTGTACATTGGTAACCAGACGGACACCGGTCATCCCCAGCGGATTTTGGATACCGGTATGATCATCCACCATATATTCCTGTGGCAAGACATGGATGATCTGCTGATTATCGGAGATCTTCACAGTTTGGGCAGCCTGAATGACAGCCTCAATGTCTTTTTCTTTGATCTCCTGGTTGTTGATAGCCATGATTCCGGGAGAATTAAAGCCCTTAATATGGTTGCCAGCAATACCCACATACACGGACTCGATATCGCAACCAGCCATATCCGAGGCAGACTCCACCGCCTGTCGGATTGACTTGACCGTTGACTCGATATTGACCACCACCCCTTTCTTCATACCTGAAGAGGCTGCAGTGCCGACACCGATAATCTCCACCCGGTCCTCGAAGACTTCGCCGATCAAGGCACAGACTTTGGTTGTACCTATATCAAGGGCAGCGACAAGCTCCCCGGGCTCTCGCGCTTCCAATTCTTCCATATCCTCACCCGTCAATTTTCGCTCCGGTAACCAAGATCTTATCATCTGAATAATCCATTCGAATTTCTTTGACAGCATCGACCTGCTTCTTGGCATACAATTGCTCAAGAACTTTGACCAGCCGAAAAAATTTAGTTTGCAGCCGATCTTTACCGAAATAGACGGGAAAGGGCCGGTCGACCAGGTAGACGATCAAGCCCAACTGCTGATCGATGTGTACCTCTGAGATAGACTGAATGGGCAATATGGCATTTCCTTTGGCCGCGAGAAGCAACAGGCTACAGGCCGCATCCGCCAAGCTCCCTTTGACAAAAATATTGCCGGCAACATCTTTTTGCAGGAGAACACCGGTTATCACCGGAAAATCCAGTTCCTGTCCTTGGCCTACCTCAGCAAAGACCCGCCCGTCCCGATTAATATAGCGCAATCGTTTTTCCTTGGGCTCTTCGATATTAACTAAAGCAAACGGTTGATACTCACGGACAGCAATTTCAATGGCGGATGGCCATTGCGTTTTAATCCTCACCTGTTCCACCCAAGGGTGGGCCTCAATCCGCGCTTCAGCAGCCTTATTGTTGAAGCGCAACAGACTCCCTCCCATTTGCAGCCCCACAAGATCAAGGATCTGTCGTTCAGTCGTGATGCGCGTGCCGGAAATCCGGATATCGGTCAAACGGAAGATATCGGATCGCAGCATCATTTGGTACGACAGCCAAAGGATTACCAGCAGGACACCGCCAGAAGCCAGAAGTATCATCGTGGTTTTTGAAAACTGTTTCAGTTTCCATACACGTTGGGTTCCGGTTACCATTGGCTGCGCCTGAAACGGCGGCGCTTGTTTTGGGCGCCGCAACAACGTTCCGAGCAGCTTGCCAACTCTGCTCGCCACCCCTCCTTTCTTCTGTGAGCGAGACGGCACCTGTCGGGGGGTATAAATTGCCATCTTTCCTCGCTTCCGGCTTTTAAAAAATATGCACCTCAGGCTCCAGAAGAACGCCTGACTGCTGCAGCACTTTCCTCTGAATCTCTTGGATGAGCCCTAAAATATCCTCTGGGACAGCGCCACCGGTATTGACAATAAAGTTAGCGTGCTGAGGTGACACCATTGCTTTCCCGAAGGTCACCCCTTTGAATCCGGCCTGTTCAATGAGACGGCCGGCGAAATCTCCGGTCGGATTTTTGAAAACAGATCCTGCTGAGCCAAGCCCCCAAGGTTGTTTCTGTCGACGCTGCTCAATGATTTCCCGACAACGTGCCGCCAACACCTCCCTGTCACCACGCTGCAACAAAAAACTCCCTCGGGTAATGAGCATCTTCCCAGAAGATTCTCGCGGGAACTGAGTATGCCGATAGGAGAAAACAATATCTGCCCTGACCGCCTCCAGGATTTCACCCTGTTCATTGATCCATTGCACCGACAGCAGGGCCTCACTGATCGAATGACCGAAGGCCCCGGCATTCATGCGGATAGCTCCGCCAACGCTGCCGGGAATACCCGCCATGAACTCCAAGCCAGCTAAGCCGTTGCGGGTGCACCAAGAGACCAGCGCTGCCAAGTTACACCCTGCACTAACCTGAACCCTGCAATCTACACCGATTTCCGTCTCGACCGAGGGTTCGGCTAAAATATCATTACCCCCTCCCAGCCGGATGAACACCCCCTCATGGTACGAACTCGTGACAAGGATATTCGAACCGCCGCCAATGACCTGCCACGGGATCTGATGTCGGTTCAGCCAGCGCATCAGCGCAACCAGTTCGTCCAGGTCGCTAGGCTCCACCATGGCCTCGACAGTGCCACCCGTGCGGAATGTCGAGTAAGCAGCCATATCGACGTCCCATCGGATCAATCGACACAACGTCTCGAACTCCGTGCGTTGCTGGCTGTTCATACTTAGGGCCCCTTCACTGCCATGCCGATTCGTATCTTTTTGTTGCCACGCACATTCCCCTCTTCAAGGAAACGACAGCGGCATGCTTCAAGTCTGCTTTCCTTTGAGAATCTCCAGCACCTTTTCACCCGCTCTAACGATATTTCCAGCCCCCAAGGTCAGTAGCAAATCACCCGGCTGAAGAAGCGCTGCCAAAGCCTGCGGTTGCTCGACAAGTTGAGTGATAAAAAAAATCTGCCTTTGTCCATGCTGCTTGATGGCTTCCTGCAAATGCTCGGAGGTGATCCCTTCGATGGGTTGTTCACCGGCGGCATAGATATCGGTCAGCACCAGGACATCGGCCCGCCGGAAAGCGGTGATGAAATCGGCAAAAAGACCGGCGGTCCTACTGTAGCGATGCGGCTGGAAGGCAACGACCACCCGTCTTTCGGGCCAGCCTTCCCGTATCGCATCCAGGGTTGCTCTAATTTCTGTGGGGTGGTGACCGTAATCATCGACAACCAGTACGCCTCCGGCCTCACCCTTTACCTGAAGCCGACGCTGTACGCCCTGGAAATTCTCCAAGGCTCTGGTTATCACCGCGAAATCAATCTCAAGTTCAAGGGCCACACCGATGGCGGCAAGACTGTTATAAATCAGGTGCTTCCCAGGCCTGTTCAAGCGAATGACACCCAATTCCTGGTCGCGCCGCCGAACAGTGAATTGAGCTGTACCACCGCCAGAAGTAATTTTGACAGCCTGCAGATCAGCCTGTTCGGTCAGTCCGTAGGTACATATCCGTTTCTGGATGCGAGGCAGCAACTGGGCAATGTTTTCGTTATCGAAACAGACGATAGCCACGCCATAGAAAGGCAGACGGTTGATGAATTCGAGAAAGAAATCTTTGACATGCTCAATATCGCGGTAATAATCGACATGCTCCAGGTCGATATTGGTGACGACCTCGATCACCGGCGATAGTTTGAGAAAGGAGCCATCACTCTCATCGGCTTCAGCAACCAGGAATTCACCCTCACCCAGTTTGGCGTTACTTCCCAGGCCATGGACCTTGCCACCGACCACGATGGTCGGGTCAAGGCCAGCTTCCACCAGAATAGCGGCCACCATAGAAGTGGTTGAAGTCTTGCCGTGACTACCGGCCACCGCGATCCCGTATTTTTTAAGACGCATCAACTCGGCAAGCATTTCGGCCCGCTGAATGACCGGTATATGCTCTTCATGGGCGGCAACAACCTCCGGGTTATCGACGGAAATAGCTGTGGACGTCACGACCACATCCGACCCTGCCACCCAGGCCGCCTCATGTCCCTGGCAAATTACGCCTCCAAGCTGTTCCAAACGTCTGGTAATATCGGTAGAGCGCAGATCGGAACCGCTCACGCGGTATCCCAGGCTCAACAACAGCTCGGCTATTCCTGACATGCCAATGCCGCCAATACCGACAAAATGGATGTGTTTCGTTTTCCTATACATGAGAAGGAGCCTGCTGTCGGAAATTAAAGAGAGTTTTAGTTACTTGCGGTACGGAATTTATTCTGTCCTCAACTGGCTATAAATGCTCCGTCCGGGCAGCAAGCCGTAAACATTCAGCCACAATCCGATCCGTGGCGTCCGGCCTAGCCATTGTCTTCATGCTGGCGGCCATTGTATGTAACTCTTTCGGGTTATGCAAGTGTTCGCTGATCGCCTGAGCAAGAATTTCCCCCGAGAGCGAAGACTCCGCAAACATTAAGCACCCGCCACTTTTTTCATAATACTCCCCGTTAGTTACCTGATGGTTATCGGCCGCATAAGGATACGGAATCAACAAACTCGGCAACCCCATTACCGCCAGTTCTGCCAGGGTTGTCGCCCCTGCCCGGGAGACAACTAGATCGGCCCGAGAATAGACTTGGGCCATGTCTCTGATAAAGGGCACAACCTCTGCTTCGATACCAAGACGCATGTAGCACTGGGCTACCAATTCCTGATCAGCTGGTCCGGTCTGATGAATGAGTTGCACGGTGGGATGCGATCCAGCAAGTTGCTCCATAGCCTCCATCATCAGGGTGTTCACCCGGTGTGCCCCCTGGCTGCCGCCGAGCACTAGAACGGTCGGCTTATCGGCGACAGGTTTCTGTTGTCCGGCAACAGCCAGAATTTCCTGACGGACCGGATTTCCGGTCTGCACCGTTTTGGCAGGCGGAAACGGCGGCAGACAGGGAAGAGAGACACAAATCCGATCCGCGAGCTTTCCAGCCCACCTATTGGCCAAACCAGGCACCGAGTTCTGTTCATGGATGCCGATAGGAAGCCGTAACAACCAAGCAGCGAGCAACACCGGCCCGGTCACGTAGCCGCCCACGCCAAAAACAAGATTCGGTCTAAAACGTCGCAATATTCTAAGGGCCTCCAAGGCGGCACCAGGTAGCATCAGCAGACTGCGTATTTTGGCAATAATACCCAAGCCTTTGACGCCCCCGCAATCGAGTGCAGCAAGCTCAAAACCTTGTCCGGCTAGGGCCTGCTGATCCAGCAGGCGGGAAGTGCCGATAAACAGCACCTGTGTTGCGGGAACCTGCTTTTTCAGCGCCGTTGCCAAGGCAATACCAGGGAAGAGATGACCGCCAGTGCCACCGCCAGTAATGATCAGACGCATGGACGTCTGGAATCATTGTATGTTGGCAAACCCGCAGCACGAAACCTACCAATGGCTTTGCCTTCTATAAAATCTTCGATCTGGACCATGGTCTCGGCAAAACAAACGGGACAGTAGCCATGAGTCACCCGTTTATCATCCGACACCATGCGGAGATCCATCCATTCGCCACCCTGCTCAACTTTGTGGCACACACAACACATTCTCGTCATTATCCTCACCTCACTTTCCGGTTCGGTGCTCAAAGAGGCATTGGACGCATTCGGTAAAAACACGGCCACGCTCCTCATATCCAGAAAACATATCATAGCTGGCGCACCCAGGTGCAAGCAGAACCAAATCTCCGGCAACCGCTGCAGTCATCGATTTGCTGACCGCATCTTCCATGGTTGTGGCCATTTCGGTCCCGACCACCGTACCTAGAGCGGCTTGCATCAGCCCCGCTGCCTCGCCAACCAAAACCAGATGTTTAACCTTTTCCCGTACTACATCCTGGAGCAGCGTATAATCGCTCCCCTTATCCCGGCCGCCGGCAATCAAGATGACCGGTGCAGTGCATCCGCTCAGAGCTGCTTGCAGCGCGCCAATATTGGTCGCTTTGGAATCGTTGACAAAGCGCACCCCGCCAATCTCGCCCACCTCGGCCATCCGATGGGGTGGTGGCTCAAAGGAAGCGAGACCGGCAGCGATGGCCTCACGGCCGCAGCCGCAGAGAGTCGCCGCCAGAATAGAGGCCGCAGCATTGAGTTGATTGACCGAGGAATGGAGTTTGGTTCCCTCAAGATTATAGATCACTTCCTCACTACCCGTCAGCCTGACCACGACGCTGCCATTGACGATCTGCGCTGCACAGTCAGGATTCCTGCCGAATCGAAATCCACTGACCCCGCTATTAAGTACAGCCGCATCCGCGATCGAATCTTCGCCCCCAAGAATGGCGATATCACCTGCCTCCTGGGATCTGAAGATGTTCATCTTCGCTGCGGTGTAGGCAGCGATAGAGCCATGCCGATCAAGATGATCAGGGGAAATATTGAGCAGCAGGCCAACATCCGGACGAAAATCCCCGGCTAGATCAAGTTGGAAACTGGACAACTCGAGAACGACCGTTGCAAACGGTCCCGGATCGGTAAAATAATCCAACAACGGTGTCCCGATATTGCCACCAACAAAAGGCGCTTTACCAGCCGCCTGCAACAAAGCGCCAATCAGGCTGGTGACCGTCGTCTTGCCATTAGAGCCGGTCACCGCAATCACCGGCACCTGATACTGACCGGCGGCTAAAGCAAGTTCCCCTATGACCGGCATCCCTTGTTCGCGGGCCAATTTAAGGATCGGTAGATCCAGCGGCACTCCCGGTCCAGGGATAACAACGTCAGAACCGGCAAGAAAGGCTGCGGAGTGGCCGCCGGTCTCGAGTCGAACCTGCGCCTGATTGAGAAATTGCAGAGTTTCAGAATCGATCTGGTCGATGTTGCATCGGTCCGAGATTGCAACCCGAATCCCACGGCTCAACAAATACCTGACCGTGGACAGCCCTGCTGCCCCCAACCCGATCACCAACGCATGCGTTCCGCTATTCAACTGCATGTTCTACCGTAACTTTAAGGTTGCCAGAGCCACAAGGCCAAGGATAATGGATACGATCCAGAACCGCACAACGACCTTCGGTTCCAACCAACCTTTTTTCTCAAAATGGTGATGAAACGGGGCCATGAGAAAGATCCGCTTACCGCCGCTCATCTTAAAATAGCCGACTTGAAGGATGACGGAGACCGCCTCCATCACAAAGATTCCGCCAACGATGGCCAGAAGGAATTCCTGCTTGGTGATAATCGAAATGACCCCCAGGGTCCCCCCCAAGGAGAGCGATCCGACATCGCCCATAAAGATCTCTGCCGGGTAGCAATTGAACCAGAGAAACCCCAGACAGGCACCGACAATGGCACCACAGAAGATAGTGACCTCACCGGCCCCCGGGACAAAGGGAATCTGCAAATAACTGGCAACAACCGCGTTACCGGCAACATACGAGAAAATGAGATAGGTTGATGCGGTGATCACAATGGGGCCTGCCGCCAGTCCGTCCAGACCATCGGTTAGATTGACGGCATTTGAGGCCCCGACAATGACCACAACGGCAAAAGGCAGATACCACCAGCCCAGATCAGGGTGAAAGCTCTTGAAAAACGGCAGGCTGAGCATGCCGTCATAGCCTGGGGTCAACAGCAGAAAAACACCGACCAACGAGGCGCCGAACACTTGCAAAACAAGTTTTTCCTTGGCACTCAATCCCCGGGAATTGCCCTTGCGGATCTTCTTGATATCATCCAGCGAACCAATGCCACCGAAAAAGAGACTAATCCCGATCAGGAGCCAGATCAGCCCGCTCCGCAAATCAGTCCACAAGAGGGCGGATACTGTCATGGCAAAGAGGATCAGCACTCCACCCATGGTCGGTACCCCTTGCTTGGAAAAGTGGGTTTCAGGACCATCATCTCTGATCACCTGACCAATCTGTTTTTTTTGCAGCCAGGCTATGAACTTTGGCCCGATGATCACTAGGATGAGAAACGCGGTCACCGCACTGCCGATCGAGCGGAAGGTGATGTAACGGAAGACATTGAGCCAGCTCAATTCCGTATGAAATGGATACAAAAAATTATAAAACATATTCCGTCACACGCTCAGATTATCTTTTGTAAACGCTGTTCAAGCTCTTCGATGACTCGTTCCATGCGCATTCCCCGTGATCCCTTCACCAGCAACCAGTCACCGCTGTTCAACACACCGTCGGTCAGCATCTGACAGAGCCATTCAGAGATTGCCATCGGGTCTGGAAATACCCTTACATCGGCTTGTTGCATCCCGGCATCCTCTGCAGCCTGAGCCAGAATTGCCGCCTGGGCTCCGGCGACCGCCAGACGGTCATAACCAAGAGCCGCGACCAGCGTGCCGATCTCGCGATGCAAGGCATCCGAGGCAGACCCGAGTTCAAGCATATCACCTAAAACGGCGACGTGCTTGCAGTCCCGGCCAAAGGCGGCCACGGCCCGCAACCCTGCCGCCATGGAGGCGGGATTGGCATTATAGGCATCATTGACCAACCGCAACCCACCTGGTAATGCAGAAACAACTAGTCGTTTGTCAACAGATGTATACCCCTGCAACCCCATGACAATAGTTGCCGGATCGATTCCGGCGGCATGGGCGATGGCGGCCGCAGCTGTACAATTGGAGACATTGTGGCTGCCGTAAACCGGCACGGTGATGCGGGCACGCCACGGACCGATGTGCAGGGTGAAGCGCATGCCTTGCTCACCCAAGTTTCTCTGCCGGGTAGCCCAAACTTGCGGATGGTGCCGGCGTCCGACCGCGGTCACCGCAAAACCTATATGCTCGCCGCCAGATTGCTTCGTCTGCGCCCGGACATGTGGATCGTCGCAGTTGACAACCCGCATGGCCTCGGGCCGCATACCCGCAAACAACTCGCCCTTGGCAGCCGCTACGCCTTCAATGCTGCCAAGTCCCAACAAATGCGCGGGATGGACATTGTTGATGCAACCTATATCAGGGTCAGCAATGGCGGTCAGACGGGCAATTTCTCCTGGGACGTTCATGCCCATCTCGAGAATGGCCAACCGATGACCGGCTTCAAGCGGCAGGAGGGAAAGAGGAAGGCCCACCAGATTGTTAAAATTCCCTTTGGTCTTTAAAAGCGGATCAATCCCGGTACGAGTTGCATGCAAGGCCAGAGAGAAGATACCGGCAGCCATCTCTTTGACTGTAGTTTTCCCCGAGCTTCCGGTGATGGCCGCCACTTTGATCTTTGGTGCCAAAAGACGACGCCGGTAGGCGGCCAGCTGCCCAAGGGCTTGCAGAGTATCGGCAACCTGGATATACAGCACCTCTGCCTCCAGCCGCTGCGGCATCTGCTCAGCGATAACTACGGCTGCGCCATTAGCAATAGCGGCGTCGATGTAGGCGTGCCCGTCAAAAGTTTCACCGTTCAAGGCAACAAAAACATCACCGCACTGCAGATTGCGGGAATCGGTCGAGATCTTCTGCAACAGATTTCGCTGCCTGCCGGCAACGACCTTCCCACTGGTAGCGGCCAACAAGTGCCGCTCATTCCAGCGCACCATTCCGTTAACAACCTCAAGACGGTCATCGAAAAATTTCTTCTCGGTACCTATGATCTGATAATCCTCATGCCCCTTGCCGGCCACGAGCACGGTGTCACCGGGGTGAGCCAGGCTACAGACTGCGGCAATCGCCCTCTTCCGGTCACTGATTACCGCATAACCGTCAACCGGCTGGTCGAGGCTCAACAACTCCGTCACGGAGCTGAGCTGTTTACCGCTGACCGCAACCCCCTCAACAATGGCGTTAATGATGACTTCCGGCTCTTCAGTTCTCGGATTATCAGAGGTAACAATAACAACATTGGCGTATTGCCCGGCAATCGTCCCCATCAACGGTCGTTTCCCCCTATCCCTATCACCACCACAGCCAAAAACACAAATGAGGCGACCAAGTGTCACCTCATGCAAAGTCTGCAGAACATTTTCAAGGGCATCCGGCGTGTGGGCGTAATCGACAAAAACCACCGGTCCTGTGGCAACCACCTCTCCCGGTAACATCACTCTCTGGAGACGCCCAGGAACACTTGCAACTGCTGCCAACCCCTTGCAAATCTTCTCATTCGGCAACCCTAATCCCAAGCCAACCCCGGATGCTGCCAGGACATTCAACACATTAAAACCGCCAGTAAGCGATGAAGTAAAAGCAGCCCGCTTCTCTCTCAAATGCAGGCAACAACTAAAGCCCTCTATGGTCTGTGACAGTCCACTGACAGACACCTCGCATTGCGGCGACAGACCACAGCGAATAAGAGGAACGCCAGCAATGGACTCAGCAAGCTGCATACCCCAATCAGTTCCTTGCTGGACAGTGTCAGCAACCACTACGGCTACGCCGTTTGGTTTAAGATGCCGCTGAAACAGAAGCTTTTTAGCCTCGAAATACTGTTCCATGGTCGGATGATAATCGAGGTGGTCACGACTCAGATTGGTGAACAGGGCAACGTCAAAGCAGATGCGACCCAACCGTTTCTGCTGGAGAGCATGCGAGGATACCTCCATGATGACATGGGTTACCTGATTGTCTGCCATTGTCCTGAGAAGCCCTTGCAGAGCTACGGGATCAGGCGTGGTTAAAGGCGCATCCTGGAGAATGTTCAGACGGCCATCATCTCCGTGGTATCGGTAATTGACGGTCCCAATCACCCCGGGACGATAACCGGCAGCAATCAGCATGCCCTCGATCAACCAACTGCAGGTTGTTTTACCATTGGTCCCGGTAATGCCGATCAACTGTAACTGTTCGGCAGGATGCCCATACCAGGTCGCGGCCAGCTCACTTATGGCCTCATGACTGTCACGAACCAGGATGGCTGGAACGGTGAGTTCACTTAAGCCCTCTTTCTTGTCAAGGACGACCGCCAGACAGCCTCTTTGGATAGCCTCGGAAATAAAGTCATGGCCATCAGATTTTTCTCCTTGAATGGCGACAAATATGCTGCAGGGTATGACGTTTCTGGAATCGGAGGTGACAGCGGTAACAGCCTGCTGAAGTGTCGACGTTGAAGCCCGCACTGCTGCAAGGGGTATTATACCTTTTATGATTTCAGCAAAAGTAATCATAGCCGTTACTCGATTATTTGGAATCCAGTGTCAAAATGCACTCCTCCACTCCTGACAGCGGTTGGCCGGGAAGTGGGTATTGGGCGACGATCCTGCCACTACCGCTGATCCGGACCTTCATCTTGTACGGTTTAAGCTGTTGCAACCCCTTGCGTAGACTCATCCCCTTAATCAACGGCATGATGGCGACCTGTTCCTTCGCCTGGCCCGGAGCCTGCTGGAAATTCAGTTGCTTACTGATAAAAAACTGCCGCAAATTTTCCGAATTTCTTTTTGGTGGTTTTTCCGGTGTTACTTCGAGCTGCGGTTCTTTGACAAACCGTGCCAGCAAGTCCTTGCCCAATCCTTCCAATGCTGTCTTTTTGAGGCTTTTTTCGGACGGCATCGGATTGAGATGATCTTGTTCAATAGCCATCAGCAAAAGAAATTTCGGTTGCTTAGCTGGTGCCAATCCAACAAACAGTTCCTGAATTGAATACTTGGAAAAAGCATTCTCTTTCAGCAAGTTGAGCCGTTCCGCCGTAAAAACAATGACATTTTCTTGTTCTATCACCCACTTGGAAAACAACTCTCGCCGAAGCTTGACACTGAGTGCCGGATCAAGAACATGGCTCTTTTGAGTAGCCTCATTACTGCGGCAATATCGCTTAGCCGTTGCATGATCGTAAATAGAATCGACCACATAGGGTGTAATGCGCCATCCACCATTGACCAAACTCGCCAACGTCACACCAACTTGCACTCCGGTCACCGAAGGGGTAGCCCCCGGTTGTTCCGGGTCACTTGGCCCGGACTCCCAATTGCCAAAAACTGAATCATACAGTTGAATCTGTTTTTCAAAGGTGTCGAGCATCCCGCTGGTGAAACCATAATCAGGTGCCGCCACTGTTTCAGGGAGCAACCCCGTGCCATTAACCCCCTCTCGCTCAATAGCCGCTGCTCGGGCAAGGATGGGACGGATCAGTTCTTTATCGAGCACATGGTTATAAATCCGGTTTACCCTGTTGCTCTCGTTTGCCTTCCAAAAATAATTAGGGTTAAAGGAAGGTTGATTCACCAAGGCCAGAATGCGACCGCTCCCCGGTTCAATCACCAACCCCATTCCCCTCTCCGCCCCTTGTGCAGCCAGATATTCGCGAAAACGATTCTCCAATTGTTTCTGAACATCAAGATCCAGAGTAAGAATGATATCCGTAGAAGCCCCTCCCAGTGTCTCTTTCCCCTGAAAATCAATATCCGGTATATTGTTTTGCCTGAAGATCCCTCCCTGCAAAACAGCATTGTATTTCCCTTCAACCCCAGCTAATCCGACTCCGTCCCCCATAAATCCAAGCACATGGGATGCCGCGGTATGGCCCGGATAGAACCTAGGTTCCACTGCCTTGCAATAGACACCTTTGAGTTGCAGCGCATTGACCTGTGCCGACTGCTTTTCATCAAGATTTCCAGCCAGTTCCAGATAACGAGGTGAACTTTTTAGCCGCTTCTCGATACTTTCCGATTTTTCACTGGTGTACGGGGCCAAAGCCTCAGCGACCTTGTGTTGATCGCTCACTTCCTCCGGATTAACAGACAGGGAAAACAATCGATACGTTGTTGCCAGTTCGTTAAACTTCCGATCGTAAACCGTGCCCCTTAAAACAATTTCAGCGGGCGTTTTGCCCGCTGAAAGAGGTGAAATTTTGCCGACAGCAGACTGAATAATCCTGCCGATATCCTGGAGGGAGGGGGGGCATCTATACAGAACGACACCAGCCGCTGTCAGCAAAATAACAAGGAGTGAAAAGGAGTAATACCATCGCTTTTGATTTTTTTTGGACTTTAGAGTTATTGCCATCACACAGCTACATCCGATGCACCTGCCCTTTTTCAGGTTCAAACAGATGCAATTTTACCCCGGCAAGCGATACAATCTTTACTTTAGACGCCAGCTGTGCACGCATAGCCAACAACCGCATGTTTTCATTACCAACAACAGCATTCTTACCCTGCAGTTGCATAACGCTGATTTTTGTCTTCACAATGTGTCCATGGAAAAATTGGGTTATCGCCAACCCCGTGATCAAGGCAATGGCAACCATGATTGCCATTGCCTTCTGTGTCTCTGAAGATATTGATATTTTTGACAGGAACAATTTTCGTCGTCCCGCCTTGAGGGATGCCTGCTGCAGCCTATAACTTCTTATGTTGACATTTGACGCCATGCCCTGTGCTCCCTATTCTTGTTTATACACTTTGGCAACCGTCTTCAGTTGAGAGTCAAACCCTCATCGCTACCCGAAGCTTTGCACTTCTGGACCGTGGATTCTGCTGCATTTCCTCTGGTGTTGGTTTAATCGGCCGTTTGGTCAGCACCGCATACGCCGGATTCTGCTGGAAGGCTTGCTTCACCATTCGATCCTCGAGGGAATGAAAAGTAATGATGCAAACCCTCGCCCCTTTCGCCAAAACTTCCGGCACTGCGGCCAACAATTTCGTCAGATTATCCAACTCCCCGTTCACAGCAATCCGTAAGGCCTGAAAAACTTTAGTAGCAACATGCACTTTGGGCGGATGATATTTTCTGGGAACGGCTGCTGCGACGATCGCCGCCAGCCTGCCTGTGGTTGCAATCGGCTCTTCAAGTCTGGCCTCAACCAAAAAGCGAGCTATCCTTCTTGCCTGTCGTTCCTCGCCGTAATGATATAAAACGTCGGCCAACTGCTCCTCGGACAATTGCGCAACCAGCGTGGCGGCTGTCACCGGGTTCCTCCGGTCCATACGCATATCAAGGTCACTATCTGCCCTGAAACTGAATCCTCGCTCCGCCTGATCAAGCTGCATTGAGGAGACTCCGAGATCAGCGACCAACCCGTCAATACTCGCCACGCCCAGATGCTCGAGTTCCGGCAGCAGGGCCGCATACGAGGCCCGCACGATCTGCAGCCGATCGGAATATCCAGATAACCGCACGTTTGCCTTGGTAGCGGCATCCTCATCCCATTCAAAGCCAATCACCCGACCCGTCGGGGCCGTTTTTTCCAGGAGCGCCTGAGCATGCCCGCCCAACCCCAGTGTTCCGTCAACATACAGGCCATCGCTCTTCGGTTGCAGCCATTCGAGCACTTCGCTCTCCAGCACCGGTATATGGATGACCGAAGGGGTCAGCGGCATACAACTCCCAATGAACTACAAAATTCCCAAAGCGGAGAGGCCGACACTGAACTCCTCAAATGATTCGCGGGTATGCCTGGTCTCTTGTTCCCATGCATTTTTGTCCCAAATCTCAAAGTGTTGCAGCATACCGACCAGAACCACTTCTTTATCGATAGCAAAGCTTGCCCTTAGCGTCGGCGGCAACAGGATGCGCCCCTGCTTGTCCACAGGACACTCGCTAACCCCGGCGATGAGATAGCGGACAAATTTGCTGAAATTCGGCTGCATCCGGCCCTGGTCAAGCAGCTTTTCTTCCATGGCCTCCCACTCGAGGACCGGATAGGCACGGAGACACTGCTGCCAGTTGGTAACGATCAGCATCTCAGAAGCGTACTGCTCCCTGAGCACATCGCGAAACCGTGCCGGGATATTCAGACGCCCTTTCGGGTCAAGACTATGTTCCGAGTGACTCCGAAAACGTTGCACTCTGCTCCTTTTCCCTTCGCCCCGACCAAAACGGCCTAGCGCTCCATTATCAACCCCTTTAAACCACTTTCCACCACTCTATGTCTCATTAGTATACGAACCAGACCAGAGAGTCAAGAAAAAATACAGCAGGATAACGGGATGACGGAGCGATTGCAGCACGCTGACAATGAATCGATTGTGCACAGAGTTGCGGTCAGATAGAGACTGAAATGCCACTCGATGAAAGACCGACGCTCCCTGCAAACAGGGTACATCTCATGACCGACCAAGAACCAACTGCAATGCAAAGAATTTCGCAGGGCCGATACAACCGATATTTAATCCGGAAAGGGGGGCAAACATACCGTACGGAATAAGTCTGGAGCAAGAAAAAGCGGAGTCCTACCGGAGAGCGGAGCGAGAGGGGAATAATTCAGATTTTCTTTACAGATTCATCAAACAAACCAGGCTGCTGCAGAGGATTAAGCCGGAGTGGCAAGTGAAAATGCTCATAGGCGGCGGCGGTGGCGACCCGTCCCCGGGGTGTGCGGATCAAAAAACCGGACTGGATGAGGAAAGGTTCATACACGTCTTCCAAGGTGTTTTTTTCCTCACACACCGCGGTCGACAAGGTTTCGATGCCAATGGGCCCCCCTTGAAACTTCTCGATCAGGGTCAGCAGAATTCTCCTGTCCATCTCATCCAGACCAAGCCGGTCAACCCTGAGCATGGTCAGGGCTTCATCGGCCACATCCCGGGAGATGCCGGCATGACCGCCCACTTCAGAGTAATCCCGCACCCGCCGGAGCAGCCGGTTGGCAATACGGGGGGTACCTCTTGACCGCCGACCCAGTTCCATGGCCCCATCGGTGTCGATCTCGATATTAAACAACCGGGCCGACCGTTGCACAATTGTGACCAACTCTTCCGGGCTGTAATAGTCGAGCCGCAGGATAACGCCAAAACGGTCGCGCAACGGCGGTGTCAACAAACCAGTTCTGGTGGTGGCGCCGATCAGCGTAAATCTCGGTAGATCCATCTTCACCGACCGTGCCCCGGGCCCCTGGCCGATGACCAGGTCGAGCTGAAAATCCTCCATGGCCGGATAAAGAATCTCCTCGACCACATGATTGAGCCGGTGAATCTCGTCGATAAAAAGGACATCACCGGCCTGCAGACTGGTGAGGATGGCTGCCAAATCGCCGGCCCGCTCGATCACGGGCCCGGAGGTGACCTTGATGCCGGCCCCCATTTCGTTGGCGATGATATAGGCAAGGGTGGTCTTGCCCAAACCGGGAAAGCCGTGAAAAAGAACGTGGTCCAGGGGTTCGCCTCGTTGCAGGGCAGCCTGGATAAAAACCCGCAGGCTTTGCTTCACCTGCTCCTGACCGATATATTCACCCAGCCATCGCGGTCGAATTTCGATCCCAGGCTGGAGATCCTCCTGTTGCGTCTTTCCAGTCACCAGACGTTTGCCTGTCAGATTTTCCTCGTGCTTCATCTCGCCATAGTCCCCTGATGCCGCATCTTAAACAGCATACGCTCCTTCTATTTCCCCGCCAGAGACTGAAGCGCTAAACGGATCAGCTCTTCCACTTTGGGGAGACCGGTTGCTTCGGGAAATTGCTGCTGAACCACCCGCAGCGCCTGCCAGGCGGTATACTGCGGATATCCGAGATTGACCAGAGCGGATACGGCATCAGCGACAAGATGACTTTCGCCAGGGACAACGGCAAGGCCGACGCTGTCTTCAGCCACGACCACACCACTAAAGCCACCGACCTTTTCCGCCAACTCCATACAGAGCCGCTGCGCCGTTTTTTTCCCCACCCCGGGCAAGGCTGTCAGCCTGGGAAGATCTTTCACCGTGATGGCCCGGCACAACTCCTCCACCCCAATCCCCGAAAGAATAGTCAGTGCCAGTTTCGGCCCGATACCGGAAACGGTAACCAGCAGCAGAAACAACTCCTTTTCTTCCCGCTCATTGAAGCCATAGAGGGAAATCGCGTCCTCGCGGACAACGGTCTGCACAAACAAAAAAGAAGAACCGCCTATGTCCGACAGGGCGTCATAGGTCCGCACCGATATAAACAATTCATAACCAACACCATTGACATCCAGAATAACAGAGGCGGGCGTTTTGGCAAAGACAAGGCCGTTGAGGGTCGCGATCATCGGTAATCGAATTTTTGTGACGAATTTACTACGGAGACAGGATGCATCCAGGTAAAAATCATGGGCGCATCCCCCGGAAAAAGGCGGTATGGTGCGCGTGACAGATGGCAACGGCCAATGCGTCGGCAGCATCCTGTGAAGGGATGGAGTCGAGTTCGAGCAAGGCGCGCACCATGTGCTGCACCTGTCCTTTCTCAGCCTGCCCGTACCCTGCCACCGCCTGCTTAACCTTGCGGGCTGTATAATCAAAGACATCCAGATTGTTATGCAAGGCGGCAACCACAGCCGCACCCCGAGCATGACCGAGCTTGAGAGCCGACCGCGGGTTACGGTCGACGAACATATCCTCGACCGCGGCGGCCTCGGGATTATGGATGGTGATAACCTCACAAAGATCCCGAAAAATGGTCAACAATCTCCTGGAAAAATCAGGCTCCCCGGCTGTGCGGATCGTGCCGCAGGCGACAAAACCGATCTCATGGCCATTGGTCGAGATCACCCCGTAGCCGGTAATCCTTGACCCCGGATCAATGCCAAGAATACGCATCCACTAGGCCGTGTGCATCCATCAGGAAAGCAGGTCCATAAGATCGTCGGCAAAATCGAAGTTGGCATGCACCTTCTGGACATCGTCGTGGTCTTCAAGATTTTCAAGCAGGCGCAGCAGGGAGCGGGCCATTTTTTCCTCAGTCACCTCAATGCTGTTTTTCGGCACCATCGACAGGGTAGCCTCATTGAACTTGACGCTGCCCTTCTCCAAACGTTCGACCACATCATTGAAAGACTCAGGGGCGGTCACAATCTGGAAGGAATCCTCCTCCTCGACGACATCCTCCGCGCCCGCCTCCAGAGCAATGTCCATCAACTGCTCCTCGTTGACACCCGCTTTATCCACCGAGATGGTGCCTTTTTTGTCGAACATATAGCCGACGCAGCCGGACTCGCCGAGATTACCGCCGCTCTTGGCGAAAAAATGGCGAATATCGGCCACGGTTCGATTCTTGTTATCGGTCATGGTCTCGACCAGAATCGCAACGCCGCCTGGGCCATAGCCTTCATACAAAATCTCTTCATAGACGGCGCCATCAAGATCACCAGTCCCCTTCTTAATAGCCCGATCGATATTTTCCTTGGGCATATTCTCACCCTTGGCAGCAGTAACCGCACTCCGCAGCCGAGGATTACCCTCAGGATCCCCACCACCCATACGGGCAGCGATAGTAATTTCCTTGATCAGTTTGGTAAAGATCTTGCCGCGCTTGGCATCATTAGCCCCTTTCTTGCGCTTGATCGTGCTCCACTTTGAATGTCCCGACACGGTCTGACTCCTTTCAGTAAATAATGTCGTAAAACCTGCTTATGCAGAAAAATTCAACCCGCTCGACGGAACCCACGCCCCAAAACAAAGACTTCTCGGCTTTCCGTACGTGAGCTTTTGGGTTTCACCACCTTGACAGTTGCAAACAACGGCTTGCATGCTTGCAGAAATTCGGGAAAATCTTCCCCTTGAAAGACCTTGCAGTACAAGGTTCCGTTTTCATGCAGGAATAATGCGGCCAAGTCGAGCACTCGCCGCGCCAACTGCAATGATTGCTGGTGGTCGGCATATTGGCTACCGGTAGTATGGGGTGCCATATCGCTGAGCACTACATGGAACCCCGGCCAGTTTTTCTTGAGAAAATCGACAAATTCCTCCGAATAAACATCATAACAGAGCCAGTGGATTTCGGCATGGGGTTTTTGAACAACGAGATTGGTACGCTGCAGGTCGGCCGCAACGACCATTCCACGCTCTCCCAGGATTTTCGCGGCATACAGGCTCCAGCTGCCGGGGTGGCAGCCCAGATCAAGAACCCGCTGTCCACCCTTCAAAAACTTGTATTTGAGCTGCGCCTCTTCCAGCTTGTACACGGACCGCGCCGGATAGTTCTCTTTTTTCGCTTTTCTAAAATAGTAATCCTGCTCATCACGCATCACACACCCCTTATTCCTGCCGGTCGCAACCGGTTTTCTCTGCTATAAATGTTTTGGCCAGCTGTAGCGCCCCGGCAAGATCGGTCACCATCCCTTCCATCCGTGCCTCTTCGATCGCACTAAGAATTTCCTTAAAAATCGGCCCTGGCTTGAGATGGAGAAGAGCAATCAGATCGTTGCCGGTAAGTAGCGGAGGGCCGGACCGAACCGGTTCGACATGCTCGCATCGGATTTTTTCGAGATGGCCAAACAGATCAACCAGTTCACCTTCCATCCCTGCAATCCGTTCGGCCCCCTGGCCAGCCAAGGCATCCGCCATACTGAGGAGGAAAAGGCCCGGCAGTTCGGTCCCGGCCTTTCTGATCATCCTGATACTGGCACGCAAAGTCAGGTTGCCGCCACGGGCCACATTGGCGAGATGAAACGGCCGCATGTGCCCGGCAATCAGGCGCGTCACCTGTCCCGTATCTTCATTGCTCCAGCGCAATCGCTGGGCAAAGGCACGAAACATCTCAGCCCCGACCAGGTCATGATTGTAAAAGGTGATCCGGCCGCCCTTGTCCTCATTAATGGCGCAGGTTGCGGGTTTGCCGAGATCGTGCAGCAAAGCAGCCCATTTCAACCGCAACCGATGACGGTCCCCGTTCAGATACACCGTCATCGCCTCTCGATACTTTGGAAAATAGTCCGCAGGGGCAGCGACAATCCGCTCCATCTGGCGCAGGGTCTCAAGGTTGTGCCGCCAGACATCCAGGTGGTGGCTCTCGGGCTGGGCCACGCCCTCACCGGCCGCCAGTTCGGGGATAATCTCCCACAGCAACCCGGTCTCGGCCATAGCGGCAAAGGCTTCATGCCCACCCGTTGATACCATGGTTAGATCCAGCTCATGGGCTATACGTTCAGGTGCAGATGCAACCAGCAGATGGCGCTGTTGCTGCACTAGCTCCAGGGTCTGGGCATCGATAGCAAAGCCGAGGCGTGCGGCAAAACGGAAGACCCGCAACAAACGGAGCGGATCGCTGGTGAAACTCTCAGGGCTCGCCGCCCGAATCCGTCCCTGGTCCAGATCCTCTCTCCCTCCGGTGGGATCAAGGATCGCAACCTCATGACCGCCTTCCCTGTCCGGATCTGCCAGGAGCGGGTCGATCCGAAGCGCCAGGGCATTGACCGTCAGGTCCCGCAAAATCAATTCATCAAGGACAGTGGCTGCTCCCTGGCGAAAAGAAGAGATATCAACCACCGTTTTTTGACTGACCACGCGGGCCGCATCCTCATCACGCCCCAGCACCACATACGCTCCGCCGGTCATAACGGCAAGTTTTTCGGCCCAGATCTTCGCCCCAGCCTGGACAGTGATATCGATATCTGCAGGCTGGACCCCCAGCAGCATATCACGCACGATTCCGCCGGCAAGATAAACCTCACCTCCCAGTCCCCGCTGCAGACTAGCCAGACATCGCTGCAACCATGGCGGCAGAACAGCCAAAATCTGCGAACCCGGCAGGGTCTGGGGTAACCGCTGCACGGAAATCAGATTCTCCACTGCCGGCAATCTGTATCTGCCGAGGGAAAATAGATGCTGCTGGCGACAGAGGCTCCCTTGTCGATGGTCACCTCGGCCTCATCGGGCGCACCCTCGATCTTTTTGCCGTAACGGACCACGATTCCAGCCAGCCTGCGGAGGACATCCGCCTCCCGATCGGAACCCGCCACTTTCTGCCGTGCATACCGCAAAAGGCCCAGTGGGCCAGGTCGCACGGACATCCACAACAGCCAGTCGTCCGGACCGCGCATGGCTTCTATCTGACGATTCTCTCGTTCATCGCGACCAACAATAAACCAGACCTCATTATCGAGTTTAAACTGCCGTCCAATGACCAGCAGCTTGATGTCGTCAACGGTGCGCTCCTGCTCGGCAAAGGAGAAGAGACCGTTATAGTAATGCTTGATCCTCGGTGCCAGATTGAGGTCGGTGAGCATGCAGCCGCCTGCAGGGGTCGGATAATCAGTGATGCCCAAACGAGCGGCCAGCAACTTCTGCTGCCGTCGGCTCCGCCCGGAAAAAGCATACAACCGCTCCCGATCCACCCACCCTTCCTGCTCTGCCCGGGTAGGAGGCATCAGTTGAGCGCAAAGCGGCCGCAGCAGGATGTCAATGCAGCCGGAATCGCGCTCGATGACCCGGAGAGTATCCCGACGCTGTGACATCGGCCGCTGCCCCAGAACTTCCCCGGTAACAAGAAAAGAAGCACCATACCCTTCCATGAGCTCACGGGCTCGGGTCAGCATCAGGATCTTGCAGTCGATGCAGGGATTGAAATGCTTCCCGAAACCGTGTGCCGGATTCTCCAGCAAACGCAGATAGCCGGCGCTGATATCGACCAGCTGCACCTCCAGGCCATACTTCTGGTGCATTGCCGCGACATACTCATCACGGCAGGCCAACAGATTGCTGTCAAAAAAAGGAGTGACGAATTTAAGGGCAATGACACGCACCCCTTGGTTGGCAATGACCCGACAAGCCAGAATCGAATCCAGGCCACCGGAAAAAAGACCCAACGCTACCCGCTTATTCATGCCGATTTTCTCTTGGTCCTGCGTTCAATCAACTCTCCGGCAAAGGCAAGCGTCTGGGCGGTCGGCTTTTCGCCCCCGAGCATCCGGGCCAGTTCGTCGACCTGCTGTTCTTTTTCCAGAGGGGTAATCACCGTCCGGGTACGGCCGTCTTCGACCTGTTTCTCCACCTTGAAATGGAGATCAGCGCAGGCTGCAATCTGAGGCAGATGGGTGATGCAAAACACCTGGTGATGACCGGCCAGTTCGCTGATTTTCTCGGCCACCGCCTCGGCCGCCTGACCGCCGATACCCGCATCGACCTCGTCAAAAATGACGGTGTCTACCTGATCGCGGCGGGCAAGCAGGCATTTCATCGCCAGCATCAGCCGTGACAGCTCACCGCCGGAGACGATTTTGGCCAGCGACTTCGGGGGTTCCCCGGGATTGGCTGAAAAAAGAAACTCGACCTCATCCCGGCCGGTGCTGTGAATCGCGTCCAGCCCCAGCCCTTCCGGCTCGGTCACGGCCACCTGGAACACGGCCCGGGGGAAACTGAGCGAGGCCAGCTCCTTTTCCATACTGATGGTCAATTTCTTTGCCATCTCGCGGCGGGCCTGGGTCAGTTCAACGGCCACCATCAGGGCCTCGGTGGCAACCTCCTCTACCCTGAGCTCCATCTGGGCAATCTGCTGCTCAAGACTTTCCAGGACTGCAAGAGATCGCTCGGCGGTTTCAGCAAAGGCGATAACCTCGGCAAGCGTTGGCCCATATTTTCGCTGCAGCTGTTTCAAGTCAGCCAATCTTCCGGAAATGACATCGAGCCTCGAGGGGTCTACAGGGATCTCGTCAAAATATTTTTGCACCCTGGCCGCCAGATCTTCCAGCTCGAAATCTGCAGATTCGATCCGCTCAGCCAGAGGCTCAAGCCCTGCATCAAGCGCTGCCGCCTGCATCATGTTTTTCCTGATATCGGCAAGGGCTTCGGCAACGGTATCTGACAATGAACGACTGCTGGCTCCGACAAGCCGGATCAACGCATCCGAGGCTTTCAGTTGTTCACGCTCACGCAACAGTTGCTCATCCTCACCTAAAACCGGTTGGCCCTTCCGAATTTCTTCGAGCTGGAAGCGGAGAAAATCGCGCTGCTGCTCCTTGTCCTGCTCCTTCTCCTGCAGCTGCCGCAACTCTGAGGAAGCTTGTTGCCAGCGGCGGAACAGTTTGGTGAACTGCTGCCGCACTCCCCAGAACTCGCCATAACTGTCCAGATAATCGAGGTGATTGCGGGAATTGAGCAACTGCTGGTGGTCATGCTGGCTGGCGATATTGATCAGACCCGCGGTCAGTTCACCGGCCAGCCTCGTGGTGACCGATTGATCGTTGACATAGACCTTCGAGCGCCCTTCCCGGGTCAGCACCCGACGAACAATACAGGTGGCACCGTCTTGTAACGAATGCTCGGCAAGCAGCGTATTCACCTCGGCATGATCCGGGCGAATGGCAAAGACCGCCTCGATGTTGGCCTGGTCACAGTCATTACGCACCCAGGAGGATGTTCCCCGCCCGCCGGTGAGCAGGTTTATGGCCTGAAGAATAATGGATTTACCGGCTCCGGTCTCGCCGGTCAAAACGATCAGTCCGGTTTTCTGGGTGGAAAGATCAAGATGAAGCGTATCGATCAGCGCCAGATTCTGTACTCGAAGTTCCTGCAACATGGTTATTTTGTTGTCGAAGAGACGGGGCAAGAGAGGCGACATTCCCCTTGACGCCCAGTGGTTAAAAATATATCGTACTGAAGATACATATAAAAATCAAAGTCCCGGAGGGACGACATGACGGAACCTCTACAGCTCAGTGCCAGCCTGGAAGATTATATCGAGGCTATCTACCATATCATCAGTGAAAAGCAGGTGGCCCGGGGCAAAGATATTTCCACCCGTCTCGCTGTGCGGGGGGCTTCGGTCACCGAAGCTTTGCAGGCCTTGTCCCAAAAAGGTCTGATTAACTACGCCCCGTATAAAGTTATTACAATGACCAAGGCAGGACAGGAGGCCGCAGAGGATGTCATCCGTCGCCACACTGCCCTTAAACAATTTTTCACCGACGTCCTGGCCATTGAGGAATCCCTTGCGGAACAAGGCGCTTGCCGGATCGAGCACACCGCGCCCCAGAAAATTATTAATCGGATGATCGATTTTATCAAATTCCTGGAAGTCTGTCCGCGGGGCGGCAAAGATCTGATCAGCGGCTTCGCCAATTTCTGCCAGGAAGGCCGCACCCGTGCCGACTGCGCTTCATGCGTCTCCCTCTGTATGAGTCTGCAGAAAGAGGACACCCGCGACTGATACAAAAAAAACCGAAAACGCTACAGGGTCTGACTTTACCTGCAACGTTCGACAGCCTATATTAGCATAACCCGCCACCGACGCAATGGATACCTCACCTTTTGTCCCGTTCCTTTAACTCGACAGCCCATGCCTATCTATGAATTCACAGCCCTGACCAGCGCAGGCAAGAAACTGAAGGGCATTATCGACGCCGACTCGCAGACAGCCGCCCGGCAAAAAATCCGCGGGCTCGGCAATTATCCGGTGGAAATTAACGAGACCTCTGCCCAGATTGCCACCACTCAAACGCCATGGCTTTCGATACAGCTCAGCCAACGCATAAAACAACAGGAAGTCCATATTGCCACTCGGCAACTGGCGACATTGCTCGGTGCAGGCATACCGCTAGTGCCGGCCCTCAATGGTTTGATCGAACAGACCGGAAATCGCTCGCTTAAAACTGTGCTCTCCCAAATTAAAGATGCGGTCAACGAGGGCAATTCTCTGACCTCTGCCCTGACGGATCACACCCGACTCTTCTCCAAGGTCTATGTCAATATGGTGAGTGCCGGCGAGGCTTCCGGCTCGCTTGATGTGGTACTCGACCGACTGGCGGAGTTTGGTGAGAATCAGCATGCCCTGCGTTCTCGCGTCAAAGCCGCCATGCTCTATCCCTTGTTTATGGCTGTGGTCGGGATCATCGTCCTGTTTCTGCTGATCACCTTCATCGTGCCCAGTATCACTTCCGTCTTCGCGGGCTCAAAGCAGGCGCTACCGCTGCCCACGGTGATTTTGATCGGCATCAGTTCCTTTCTCAAGCAGTTCTGGTGGGCGGTGCTGTTGGCTGTATTGGCGGCAATCGCCGCAATCCACCGGCACATTCGCACTCCAGCCGGCCGACGGCAGTGGGATCAACTCAAACTGTCACTTCCTGGTTTGCGCGACCTCAGCATCAAGACCAGTTCCGCCCGTTTCGCCCGCACTCTGTCCAGCCTCCTCCAATCCGGAGTTTCTCTGATCACCTCACTGCAGATCGTCAAAAACATCGTGGACAATGTTATTCTGGCCGACAGTATCAACGAAGCCTGCGATGAGTTGGAAAAAGGAATAAGCCTCTCCCAGTTTTTCAGAGGCCATAAATATTTCCCCCCCATGCTGGTGCAGATGATGGCAGTGGGAGAGCAGAGCGGCACTCTGGACAAGATGCTGGGCAAGGCAGCCGACAGTTACGAGAAGGAGGTGGAGGCGAAAATTCTGGCACTGACCTCAATGATCGAGCCAGTAATGATTTTGTCGATGGGTTTGGTGGTTAGTTTCATCGTCGTTTCCATCCTGCTGCCCATTTTTGAAATGAACCA
>CAZSIJ010000029.1:0-47692 GCA_964607065.1 uncultured Desulfobulbus sp.
TATGTGGTGGTTTGAATGTTATCAGTCGGTTGGGTGTCGACTGGTTTGTGAAATAAGAAGAGAATGAAACTTCCGTTTTCATACAGGGGTGGGGTATGGCAGAATTGAACACTGAGCACATGGTTGAAGAAATTCAAGCAAATATTCAGACCGGAGACGCCCTCAAGGCTCGTCTGGTTTTGGATCATCTTGGCGAGGTTGATATAAAGACCCAGAACAGACTGCTCTATGAACTGTCGCGTGGTGATATGGAATTTACCGTGCCCTTGTTGAATTATCTGCTGGTGGCACATCCCCAAATGGCTGCAGGTCTGCCGATTATTCGGGAGACCCTTTTCTCTAATCTGATTGCCTATCCGGAAATATTACTCAAGTCACTGGCAAACAAGGAAATAACTGACAAGACGGTGATGATCGAACTGGCCGGAGAATTGAAATTTGAAGACGCGACCCCGGCCTTGATCGACCTGTTGGCTGAAGCTAAGGACAACACCACCATTCGACTGATCATTCAAACATTGGGGTTGATCGGAAACCCGGATTCGATCAACACCCTTACGGATTTTCTCTATGCTGCAGACCGTGAACTCATTATAGCGGCCATCCAGGCGCTGGGACAGTTTGCGACTTCTACCGCCATGCATCGGCTGGCTGAACGGATGGGAACGGACAATGAACTGGACCTTATCATCCTCGGCATCTTTGCCGATGTTCAGGATCAAGTGTCGCTGGAAAAGTTAAACGCCACCCTGCGTTCGCATTACGCCCATATGCGGATCTATGCCAAGGATGAATTGATACGTATTGGGGTTAAAGCAGTGCCGTCACTGATTGAGAATCTCAAGGAGGGGGATAACGATTTGTCGGTGCATACACTCAATGTCTTGGGTGATATTGGGGACGAGAGTGCGATTATGCCGATCCGGGCCTTGCTCAACACGATGCCTAAAAACGCAAATGTCCGCTTTGCCGCCTATGAGGCACTGGCTCTCCTGCCTTTACGCAAAGGTGCCTACACTTTGGCTTCCGGTCTGACCGATAGCGAAGATCATGTCTGTACCGCAGCCGCCAGGGCAATTGATCGTAATTTTAACGAAATTCTTGCGGTCGGTATTAAAAACATGATCCGGCCTAAAAATGACGAGGCCCGCCATATCGTCAAAATCATTGTCAATGCCCAAGTCGACAATCTCTTTCTCAGCCTGGCGAAGGAAGACTATTTTCAGGAAATGGCTTTGATTTATCTGCCCCATGCCCATCGGGATACCAAAGATCACTATGACGCCCTGCTGAGACAGGCAGGTATGGATGATTTTGCAGCAAAGATTTCCGGCGATATAAAGGAAGGCAGTGCTCGGATCAAGGTGTGTGCGGTGGACGATTCACGGATGATCCTCAATATCTACAAGGCTACCCTGCATGAACTCGGTTTTGAGCCCGTACTCTTTGAATTCCCGGCTGGAGCACTGGAGTGGATCGCTAAGGAAAAGCCGGCCCTGGTTCTCACCGATCTCAATATGCCTGAAATCTCAGGTATCGAACTGACTGAAGGGATACGAAAGATGTATTCTCAGCAACAATTGCCGGTGATTATGGTGACAACCCAGAGTGATGTTCAGGACCACGAGGCAGCCACAACAGCAGGGGTAAACAGTATTTTGATCAAGCCTTTTAACGCCGAATCTCTGCGGGCGGCTATGGCTAAATATATCAAAGTAACCTGAGTGGAGCAGGTGTTCGACCACCTCTTGGTTCACGCAGGTATGAATTTTACTTGTGTATTTTTTTGAGATATTCAGGCAGCTGGTCGAAATAGCGGCCGACATCTTCCGGTTGGTGGGCGTCGGATCCGGCATAGAGCTGAATGCCTCGTTCCATGGCGCTTTTGATGATCCAGGGCGCAGGAAAAGGGGCACCTCGGTAATCAAAGCCCGAGGTGTTGATCTCCAAAGCTACGTCTTTTCTTTGCATTCCATCGAGCAGCAGCTCTATCTGCTGCCGATGGTCTTCGCTGAATTCGATTCCCGGGTAGTGCCGCAACACCGCATCCAAGTGACAGAGGACATCGCAGTCGATTATCTCAATAGCCTCGATCAGTGCGTTGAAATACCCAGTGACAATCAGGCTCATCCCAATGGCTGCCAGTCGTTCTAGGCTTTTTTTGTTGCGGCTAAGCAGGTTAAGGTGGTCACCCTCATGATAATGAAAGTGGCACGAGAGGCCGATACGGTCCCAAGAATATTGTGCCAGTTTCTCCTGGAGGATGCTGGCCGCTGCTGGATTATATCCCGTTTCCACTCCCAACCTGACATCAATGATGCCGCGGTAGTGTTGCTTCAGACGCATCCCTTCTCGAAAATAGTAGTCAAATTCCTCTTCCTCCAACCAACTCCGTGAATGGTATTGAATCCCTGCTTCCAAATGCTCCAGAAAAATTATGGTTGCTAATCCCCGTTGCACGGCTTTTTCGACGTATTCCTCCATCTCGCCTACTGCGTGGTTGCAGAGGCGGGTGTGAACATGACCATCGGTCGTTGTGTCAATAAGAGGGGGCATGCTAAGCGGAGAATCAGGATAAGAGATGGGGGAGAGTAAATGGTGAGGAATCAGGCATTTCCTTTGGGAAAGAAATGGAGGACTCCGTCAATATCAGAAGTGTCGCAGACGTCACCCATTTCCATGTCGAGGTCGATAAACCTTTCCAGGTCGTTCATCTCGACCGAAAAAGTAGGTCCATCTGGCAGGTGATAGATCAGTGTGTTGACCTTGCTTAAATCAAGGGGATTGGAAAAAATTTTTTTCATGTACGCAAAATATCCAAAGTGATAAATAATATTATTATACATATTAGCAGGTTTAGGGTGGGAAAAACATAAAATAAGCAAAGGGTATAGCCATTTTATCCCTCGAGACATCTGCTAAATGTTGAAATTGCCCGGATGTTTGTATCTAATATTTCTTAAAATCAGATGGTTATGATGATAAAGTCGTTTTCTCCCGATAGGGTTTGACACAGGGACTTCGCATGGTAAAATGTTCGTTTTTGCACTCTGCTCATAATGAGCACAACATTTGATTTGAATCCGCACTTGCAAGAGGTACTTCATGCTGACAAAACAACATATTGATGATGATTCCGATTTTATAGAATCTACTGATAAAAATCCATCCAATATCCTTCCTGAAAAATTGACACTCGATTCGCACTTGCAGTTTGAGTGTCATCCTAAGGTCAGCTGTTTCACCGCATGCTGTCATAATATAAAAATCATTCTCACCCCCTATGATATTCTCGTTCTTCGGAAACGTTTGAATTTGCCAGCCCACGAATTCATCACCCAATATACTGAACCGACCTATCTGGAAAAGACCGACATGCCAGGGGTGAATATCAAGCTGGTTGGCGAGAAAAATGGATGCCCGTTCGTTACCCCCGAAGGATGTACAGTGTACGAGGATCGACCTTCCGCCTGTCGTTATTATCCGGTTGGCATGGCCGATTTTCATGAAGGTGGTTCAGATGATCCAACAGAGGATAAATTTTTCTTTCTGGTCAAGGAGCCCCACTGTAAGGGCCATGAAGAACCAAAACGATGGACAATCAGAGAATGGCGTTCCGATCAAGGGGTTGATCTTCGCGATGAGATGAACAAGGAATGGCTCCGACTGGTAATGCGGCGTAAGTCCTTCGGTCTCCAGGCGACGCTGAGCGAATTGGCGAAGCGAATGTTTTTCATGGCATCAACTGATCTGGATACCTTTCGTAAATTTGTTTTTGAAAGTTCCTTTCTCGAGACTTATGAGATCGATGCGGAGACCATTGCCAAAATCAAAGAAGACGATGTGGCATTGATGCTTTTCTCCTTCAAATACATGGCGAATACTTTGTTTGGTGCGGCTGGGATGTCCATCAAGGCGGAGAAAATACAAAAAAAGGTGGAGGAAATCAAGAGTCGTCAGGACGAAGCCTTGCAGCAGGCGGAAAAGGAATATGAAGAATTGAAGGCCGAGCGTGCCTGTCTAGAAGAGAAGCGGCAGGCTGCCCTTAAAAAAGGCGATACTGGTAACAACGGATGAGTTAAGGGCAATCTCCATGTCCTCGATATTGTAGATTGGCTGCTCACGTATGTAGGGATTAGCCGGTTTGTTTGAACTGTCCGCGCTTTTGATCCACTAACGAGTGGTCGGTCCCAATGTTGGCCACTCTTCCAAATAATTTTTTTTTTAAAGAAAAAGCCCTGCCGGATAAACCGGCAGGGCTTTTGTACTTCATAGCATCCTTAAAAGGATGGTTTATTCAACTTCAAGAGCCTTAGCCCAGCCCTTGAGCATTTTCCAAGCCCTATTTACATCTTTTTGCGATGCAGCCATTAACGCGTCTGCATGCTCCGGATTAGCCAGCTTCAGCATCCGGTAGCGGTTCTCGCTTAAGGCGTAATCGGCAAAGGGGATGGTTGGCTCTTTAGAGTCAATGACCATCGGGTTTTTACCTTCAGCTTCGAGCATCGGATTGTAACGGAACAGCGACCAGTGACCGCATTCAACAGCCTTCTTCTGCTGCTCAAGACCCAGAGCCATATTGATGCCATGGTTGATGCAATGTGCATAAGCGATGATCAAGGACGGCCCGTCATATGCCTCGGCTTCCTGAATGGCCTTGATCGCTTGTGCCGGGTTAGCGCCCAGTGAGATCCGTGCGACATAGACCGTGCCAAAGGTGGAGAAGATCAGTCCCATGTCTTTCTTAGGAGCGTTCTTGCCACCGGCTGCAAACTGTGCAACAGCAGCGCGCGGTGTGGATTTGGACATCTGACCACCGGTGTTGGAGTAGACCTCGGTATCCATAACCAGAACATTGACGTTCTTGCCGGACGCAAGGACATGGTCCAGACCGCCGTAGCCGATATCATAGGCCCAGCCGTCACCACCGATAATCCAGACAGATTTTTTCACCAAATAATCGGCACAATGGAACAGCCGTTTGGAAATTTTGTCTGTTTTGCCTTCCAGTGCAGCCTTCAGCTCAGCAATCCGAGCACGTTGGGCTTCGATCTCACCTTGGGTTGCCTGGGTAGCCTTAAGGATGGAATCGGCCAGTTTCTTGGTTACTAAACCATCTTTGACAGCGATACCAACCAGTTCGACAGCTTGGCTAGCCAGTTTGTCGACAGCCTGTCGCATACCGAGGCCGTGCTCAGCGTTATCCTCGAACAGGGAGTTGGACCAAGCCGGACCACGACCATCTTCACGCTTACAGTACGGGGTGGTTGGCAGGTTACCGGTATAGATAGAAGAACAACCGGTGGCATTGGAGGCCAGCATCCGGTCGCCGATCATCTGGGTAACCAGTTTGATGTACGGGGTCTCACCACAACCGGAACAGGCACCAGAGAACTCAAACAGCGGCCGTTTGAACTGGCTGCCCTTGATGGTGCCGACGTTGATCAGGCTGTCATCGATTTCTGGCAGGGCGAGGAAGGTCTTCCAGGTTGCAGCTGATTCCAGACGCAATGCCTCAGTGTTCGTCACCATCTCCAGAGCACGATGTTCGGTCTTGTTGCCGTCTTTATCTTTCTTCCGTGCCGGACAGACACTGACGCACAGAGTACATCCACAGCAGTCTGACGTGGATATCTGCATGGTGAATTGCATGCCTTTGAATTCTTTGCCTACCGCATCAGCGGTTTTGAAGGTTTTATCGGCACCGGCAGCCTTGAGAGCGGCAGGAGTTGCAACTTTCATGCGGATACAGCCATGCGGACAGACCAGTGAGCAGCGACCGCATTGGATACAGGCTTCAGCGTCCCACTGGGAAACTGTCACTGCAATATTGCGTTTTTCCCACTGAGTGGTGGCGGTTGGCCAGCGACCGTTATCCGGAAATTCGGAGACTTTGATGTCCTCGCCGTGTCCTTCCATCATTTTGGCGGTGACGTTTTTGACGAAGTCGGGCGCATCCGCAGGAACAATCGGAGGCATCTCGTGACCGGTGATCTTTTTTGGGATCTTGACTTCGACGATGTTCTCGATGGCGCCGTCAACTGCGCTGTAGTTCATGTTAACGACTTTATCGCCCTTGGTGCCGTAGGACTTTTTGATGGCTTTTTTGATCGCTTTGATCGCGTCGTCTTTGCTGATGATGCCGGAGATTGCAAAGAAGGCGGTCTGCATGATCATATTGATGCGTGCGCCCAGACCCAGTGCCAAGCCCAGTTTGACTGCATCGATGATGTAGAATTTGACTTTTTTGTCGATCATCTGCTTCTGCACAAGGCTTGGCAGGCTGTCCCAGATGGTGTTTTTGTCGAAGCTGGTGGTCAGCAGGAAGGTGCCGCCTGACTCGAGGTTGGCCAGCATGTCGTAGGTGTTGAGGAAGGCCGGGTTATGACAAGCGATGAAGTTGGCCTTGTTGATCAGGTACGGTGCAACAATCTGGTTTTTGCCGAAACGCAGATGCGAAACGGTCATGGAGCCCGATTTTTTGGAATCGTAGACGAAATACCCCTGGGTGGAGTTGTCGGTCTCGGAACCAATGATTTTGATGGTGTTTTTGTTGGCGCCGACGGTACCGTCAGAACCCAAACCATAAAACAGCGCCCGGTAGACATCGGATCCTTCAATGTTGAAGGATTTGTCGTATTTGATGCTGGAGAAGGTGACATCATCGTTAGGACCGACACAGAATTTTTTCTTCGGGGCCAGCGATGCCATGTTGTCATACACAGCCTTGACCATGGCTGGGGTGAACTCAGCAGAACCCAGACCATAACGGCCATTGAGTACTACCGGGGTGAACATGGTGGGGTTGGCTTCGGCAGCCTCGCCAACAGCAGCGCGAATATCAAGATAAAGCGGGTCGCCATTGGAGCCTGGTTCTTTGGTACGATCAAGAACAGTGATACGCTCAACAGTCGGAGGCAGGGCGTTGACCATGGCAGCCGGATCAAACGGGCGGAACAGACGAACAATAACCATACCCACTCTCGCACCCTCGGCGACGAGATGCTCAATCGTGGAAGCAACGGTCAGTGCGCCAGAACCCATGATGACGATAACATCGGTTGCATCCGGAGCACCAACGTAATCAAACAGGTGGTACTGACGACCGGTGAGGGCGGCGAATTTATCCATGGTGCCCTGGACGATGCCAGGAATGGCGTTGTAGTACTTATTCACGGTCTCGCGACCAATGAAGTAGACATCTGGATTTTGCGCGGTACCGCCAATGGTTGGGCGATCCGGGGTCAGGGCGCGCTCACGATGGGCAATGACGAGATCCTCATCAATCATGGTGCGCATATCGTCCATGGTCAGTTCTTCGATCTTCATAACCTCATGGGAGGTACGGAAGCCGTCAAAGAAATGGAGGAAGGGAATGCGGGATGCAAGAGTTGACTGGGTGGCGATGAGTGCCATGTCCTGACACTCCTGAACATCCTGGGAACAAAGCATGGCCCAGCCGGTCTGACGGGCAGCCATAACGTCGCCGTGATCACCGAAGATCGACAGACCTTGGCAGGCGATAGCGCGGGCGGTAACATGGAAGACTGTCGGGATCAACTCGCCAGCGATCTTGTACATGTTGGGGATCATCAGGAGCAGACCCTGAGAAGCTGTGAAGGTGGTACACAGCGCGCCAGCACCCAGCGAACCATGGATGGATCCGGCAACACCGGCTTCCGACTGCATCTGGGAAATAACCGGGATGGAACCCCAGATGTTTTCTTGTTTGGCGGTGGCTTTGGCGTCTGAATCGGCTGCCATCGGGGAGGATGGCGTAATGGGATAAATTGTTATGACTTCACTCGTGGCATACGCTACATGCGTGCATGCCTGGTTTCCGTCAATAGTGACCATTTTTCGCGACATAAGATCATTCTCCTTACACGGTGGTTGGTGTTTGCCGACAGGTGACTGTCGGAAAAGGTTTAAGATGAACGCTATGGAAAAAGGTTCTGAAGAACCTCAGGAAAACATATGTAAACTGTTTAGGTCTGTTTTTCTTATCTTGTCGGTAGAGGGGGTGGGGAATCAATCGTAGCGCCCTTGAGGAAGGACAAGGTGACATCCGTTGAAGGAATAGGCTGTCAAGAAAGGTGATCGGTTTTCCCATCGGGTTTCTAAGTATCTCCCGCCCCATCATCGGAGCGGACTAGCCACGATTGCATAAAAAAATGTCAAGCCGGTAACCCTAGTGAGCAGCCGCGATGACACAAGATCAACACATTAATGGGTCAAGATAAACCAAAAAATGGTATTATGCAATGCTAAAGCGTTCTCGGAAATCTACACCCGGTGATAGGGTTGTTGTTTCCGGTTATAGCGTCCAACTTCTTGTTTTTATTGTAATTGCAGATCATCTTTAAGGATGAACCGAGAGGGGTGCTGTAGGTGGGAATGAGGGGGGATTCATTTCTGATGAGGGGATTGTTAGGATGCATCCAATCCCGCTAGTGGGATTGGATGAGTGATCATTGGAAAAGTTTCAGACGTTGACCGACCTAGTCGTTGGTCTCATCCAAATAATCTTTAATTTTATTATACAGTGATTCCGGAATATCCGTGCCGAACATAAACAACTCAGCCTCTTCTCCGTTGATGGTTGCTTTCACTTCGGCGGGTAAAGAACGTAGGAACGCAACTTTGGCCGGGTCTGGTTTTAACTTCTTTTCTAGCATGCGGAATCTCCTGAATGTTGTCGTACTTCAAAGGAACATGGCCCTTACTCGAGATTAGAAATATAAGTAGTGACGGGCAGTAACACAAGATAAGATCACTTGTTATATAACATAGGTGCCTCCGTGTTGCGGGGTACCGCATTTTCAGGTCATCTATTTCTAGAAATCTGTTTTCTTCAAAATGGGTTTTTGTTATGGTTGCTATTTTCTCAGGGTGTCTTTGGGGAGGTCCATGGCTACGCGACAATCTGAAAAATCTCAAGATTGGCTGAACGCTATCAGGAAGGAACTGGACGATCTTGAGCTAGCCCGTTTAAGTGTCCTTGCCTGCCCGAGCCGTGATGCCGTTCGTCGGACCCGCGAAACGCTAGTGGATCACCGGCAACCCTTCGCTCAAGATGCCGACCGCATCCTCCATTCCAAAGCCTATACCCGCTATATCGATAAAACCCAGGTTTTCTCGTTGATTGACAACGATCATGTCACTCATCGGGTCCTGCATGTGCAGATCGTCTCGCGTATTGCTCGAACCATTGGTCGCTTTCTCGGGCTCAACGAGGATTTGATCGAGGCGATTGCGCTCGGCCATGACATCGGTCATCCGCCGTTTGGTCATGAAGGCGAACGTATCCTCTCGCAAATCTGCCGCGGGCACGGCCTGACGTCCTTTCAGCATAATATTCAGTCAGTGCAGTTTCTTGACCGTGTCGAACGCAAGGGCCTCGGTTGGAATCTCACGCTCCAGGTTCTGGACGGCATTCTATGCCATGACGGCGAAGTCCATGCCCGGCGACTGCGGCCGAAGCGGCACAAGGATTTTTTCATTCATGATCGGGAGATTGTCTCAAAAATGAACGACCCTGAATTGGAGTTGGTACCGATGAGCCTTGAAGGGTGCGTGGTCAGGCTCTCAGATACCATCGCCTATATTGGTCGAGACATTGAGGATGCTATCGAACTTCGACTTATCTCCCGTGATGATGTTCCTGCACGCTGTTCTGTCCTGCTCGGTAACAGCAACGGCACTATTGTCTACACCCTGGTTGCCGACTTGTTGGCCACTAGCCAGCAGGTCCGGAAGGCTGCAACTGACGAATCTGACTGCGATGCCATCGGTTTCAGTGAAGAAGTGGGGCAGGCCTTGCAACAGCTCAAAATTTTCAACTATCAACGCATCTACACCAACCCTGCCTTTAAGCCCGATTTTGTCAAGATACATCGTTGTTACGAGCAATTGTTCGCCTATTATCTGGAGCAGACGGAAAAATCAGGTTTGGGTGGATCGGGGCGAGGTTTTTTAAGTGCCATGTCACCTTCCTATCTGGAAACGCATTCCGCGGCAGCACAGGTTCGCGATTATCTGGCCGGCATGACTGATGCCTATTTTTTGCGACAGGCAGCTCAAATCGGCTGCGAGGTTCCGGAGCGAATATGTTTACCAAACTGAAACCATTTCTCCCTGGCGAGCGTTCTCAGATGATCATGATTGCTGCATGTATCGGCATCATGTCGGGTCTGGCTATTATTGTCTTTCGTGAGGCGGTGGATATGGTCCACAAAATTATTTTTGTCTGGGGATATGAGGCCTTGCATATTGCGCAAGGGGGATGGCGTCGAATCCTGCTACCCCTGTTGCCCATGGCCGGGGTGACCTTGCTCATTCCCCTCTCGCTTGCCTTTCCCGGGAAGGTCAATGGGTATGGTTTCACCGGTTTCTTACGTCGGGTCAATCTGGAAAACGGGGTGATTAGAGCTCGTAACATCTTTATCAAGATTATCGCGACTGCCCTGACCATCGGTTCCGGAAACTCGGCCGGCGTTGAAGGTCCTATAGCCCAGATCAGCGGGGCTTTGGGCTCCCAGGTCGGGCAGCGTTTCCGAGTCTCAGGCAACCGGATGAAGGTCTATATCGCCGCTGGTTGCGCCGGGGGCATCGCCGGAATCTTCAATGCACCCTTGGCCGGGATGTTCTTTGCCTCCGAAATTGTCCTGCTGGGTACTTATGAAATCTCCTCTTTTTCCGCGCTGGTGATCGCTTCGGCGCTTTCCACTGTGGTCACTCGTGCTTACTACGGAGCCATCCCCGCTTTCCCTATCCCGGATTACACCGTTGTTAATGCCTTCGTCGAGCTGCCCCTTTACACCGTTCTAGCTGTTATTGTCGGGGTGACTGCGGTGTTGCATATCCGGTTTTTTTACGCCGTGCGTGACTGGTTTCGACGGCTCCCGCTCCACCCTCAGGTGAAACCGATTGTAGGGGCACTGCTGGTTGGCGGTATTGCTATCTTCTTTCCGCAGGTGATGGGGAACGGTTATGACTACATCGCCAAAGCCCTGGCTGGCGACACCCTGGTATGGCGAATGATGGTGTTGGTTTTTCTCAAGTCTATGGCCACCTCGATTACTCTCGGTTCAGGTGGTGCGGGGGGTGTTTTTGCCCCTTCTCTGTTCATCGGTGCGGTGCTCGGCGGTGCTTACGGCGGTATCGTCCATCATTTCTTTCCAGAATACACCGCTAGCGCCGGGGCCTACGCCACGGTCGGTATCGGCGCTTTTCTGGCCGCTTCTACGCATGCCCCCCTGACCGCCATCTTTCTTCTGTTTGAGATGACCGGCAACTATCTTATCATTATTCCGGTGATGCTGACTGCGGTCCTCGGCACCATGACCGCTTCCTGGCTCTACGACGATTCGATCGACACCGTCGATTTCACTCGCGAGGGCATCAATATCCACGAGGGGCGGGAGGTGGCGATCATGCAATCGATAAAGGTGGGGAAGGCCATCACCGAGGATGTCGACTTTATTAGTGAAAATGCCAATATCAACCACTTGCTAGAATTGTTCCGTTTTGCCCGCAACAGCTTTTATTTCCCGGTGATCAATCACAAGGGGTTGATGGTCGGTGTGGTGTCCATGCAGGATGTCAAAGCCATTCTCCATAGCGAGGAGGAACGGGTTTGTCATCTGGTGGGCTCCATCTGTACTCGTGATGTTATTATGCTGACGCCGGATACCAATCTCTACGAGGCGATGAAGCTTTTCGACATCAAGGGAATCGATGAGATTCCGGTGGTGGAGAGTCTTGAGGAACCCTGGGTTCTAGGGATGCTCAAACGTCAGGATGTGATCGCTGCCTACAACCATGAGATGCTGAAGCGTGGCATCAACGAGCGGGCCGAGACTATTCGTATGATCTGCTCGGCGAGTTGAATCAAGCTTGTTTTCTAGCCAATCTCGTTAGAATCCAAAGTCTGTCCGTTGTTGCTATCTGCTGGATGGACAAGGAAAATCTTTTTCGTTATAGTCAGACTTGATGTGTAACTGATGGTGTGGATTACCTAATAATTAAAGTTTAGGAGGGCTTCATGAAACGGGTATTAGTTTTGGCAGTCATGTTTGCAGCATTGTCTTGCGGATCTTCCGTATGGGCCGCCGACTCAGAAGGCTGCAAGGATCACCCATTGTTCACAAGAATGGCAAACTTTGAAATTTACCGTTGTGCGACTATGGATTTTGATGCCGTCGGTTTCCCTAAGCCAGAACTCAAGGAATGGAACAATCCTGAAGACTATACAGATGTCGAAGGAAAGGTGTATGCAGTCAGCTATACCCTTAAAGAGGGGGTTGCTTCGGTCAGCGACCTGCAGGTTATCCGAAATTTCCAGAACGCAGTGCAGAAGTCGGGGGGGACGATTCTCGGCGATTATATTCGTACTAGTGCTATCTTTCCTGCCTTTTCGCCAAATGCCTCTAAATATTTTGAGGGATCATCGTATAGCGGACCCTATTTCAATCGCTATTTAACCATAACCCTGACTAAAGGAGAGAGTGAGTTCTGGGTCTATCTCTGTTCCGAGGAAGGGCACCGGAGCTATATGCTGCTCATTGTTGAAAAACAGAAAATTAAGCAGGAAATCAGTGTCAACGAATTGGAAAAACAGCTGAGCAAAGAAGGATTTCTTACCTATTACTTCAAGTTTGATACAGGCAAGTCAGATATCAAACCTGAGAATCAGGACAGTGTCGATCAGATTGCTGCTTTGCTGAAGAGTACTCCCACGCTCAAAGTGAGCATTGAAGGCCATACCGACAATGTCGGCACCCCAGAAAGCAATAAAAAACTCAGTGAAGATCGGGCCAAGTCTGTCATGACAGCCGTGGTAGCCAAAGGTATTGCTGCGGATCGCATGGTCGCCGTTGGCCAGGGCCAGGACAGGCCAGTTGCCGATAACCGCAAGGAAGAGGGACGGGCTCTTAACCGGCGTGTGGAAGTCGTAAAGAAATAAGGGTGCATGTCGGAGTCTGGAAAGCGTGCCAGGCCAAGTATGCTCCATTTTTCCGTTAAAATTTTTTTCTTGTCAGTGAAGAGGCGATTGTGAACGTCACCCTGTTTTCCTTTGGCTTTAAGCATGGCTATCCCCAGGCGGATCTGGTCTGGGATGTCCGGTTTCTGCCCAATCCTCACTGGGTGCCGGAGTTAAAAGCTCACACCGGCAGGGATGCACAGGTGGCTCGCTATGTGCTCGAAAATGATGCAGGCACTCGGTTTCTTGCCCTGCTCGAACCTCTGCTTATATTTCTTTTCGAAGAATATACTGCTCAGGGCCGGGAGGCAGTGACTCTAGCCGTTGGCTGTACCGGTGGCAGGCACCGTTCGGTTTCCCTGGTCGAACATCTGCAAATTTTTCTCCAAAATCGGGACATAACTGTACAAGTGTACCACCGGGATATCGAAAAAGAATAGAGAATTGTCGGTATGTTTGTAAGTACTTTCACTGGAAAGAAGTATACGCTCTATTACAAATGGAGGAAATACGATGAAAGAGATGCTGAAAAATGTGATGTACGCCAGTATTGGCGCTGCTTTTCTTACGAAGGAGAAGATCGAGGAACTCAAGAGCGATCTGATCGAGAAAGGTAAGATGTCTCAGGATGAGGGCAAGCAGTTCGTCGATGACCTGCTGCTGAGGTCGGAAAAGGCAAAGGACCAGCTTGACCTCTGGATTAACAAGCAGGTGGAGGCACGTGTTCATCAGCTTAATCTGGCCACCAAGGATGAGCTGGCAGAGTTGCAGCGTAAGATTGAAGAGCTGCAAGTGGCGATGAATCAGGGCAAAGGCGAATAACCGTTCCGCATGTTCAGCATCAGGAAACTCGGGGCGATCGGCCGGACCTACCGCCATCTCAACCGCTATCACCGGATACTGCGGGTCCTGTTCAAATACGGCTTCAACGATCTGGTTGATCGTCTGCATATCGATCAGTACCTGGAATCCGGATTGCAGATGATTAACCGTAAGCCACGGGAACAGATCACCCGACTGTCCCGGCCCGAACGGTTGCGCCTGGTATTTGAAGAGTTAGGCCCGACTTTTATCAAGCTCGGGCAACTGCTTTCGACCCGCCCCGACCTTATCCCCTCTGACTTTCTCGACGAACTTGCTAAGCTCCAGGACGATATTCCCCCCTTCAGTCTGGCCGAGGTTCAGACCATCTTCAAGGAAGAGCTTGGGCGTGCTCCGGAGGAGATCTTTCACTACTTCGACACCGAGCCTCTGGCTGCCGCATCCATCGGTCAGGTGCATCGGGCTCGTTTTGACAGCGGCACTGAAGTCGTGGTCAAGGTACAACGGCCTGGGGTCGAAAATATTATTGCTGTTGATCTCGAGATCCTTGCCCACATCGCTGAACTTATGGAGCAGTACCTTGAGGAGGTTCAGGGTCACCGCCCCACGGCCATTGTCCACGAGTTTGCCCGCAGCCTCAGTCGCGAAATCGATTTCTCGATAGAACTGGCCAATATCCAGCGTTTTGCCCGTCAGTTCGAAAGCAATCCGGCCATCTACGTGCCGCTGGTCTATCCCGAGTTGAGCACTGATCGTGTCCTGGTGATGGAGTATGTGGTCGGGATCAAGTCCTCAAAGGTTTCGGTACTGCGCGAACAGGGTTACGATCTGTCGTTGATTGCCGAACGCGGGGCCAATCTGGTGATGGAGCAGATTTTCATCCACGGCTTTTTCCATTCCGATCCCCATCCGGGAAATATTTTTATCCTGCCTGACAATGTGGTCTGTTTTATCGATTTTGGGCAGATGGGACGGCTGTCACTTGCGGACCGGGAAGATTTTACCGACCTGGTGCTCGATCTGGTAGCTGGTGATGAGCGCAAGATTGTCAACGGCGTGCTCAAAGTGACCATCCAGTTGGGTGAGGTTGACCGGGAGAGTCTGGCCCGTGATATGGGCAGCTTGATGGATTTGTATCTCTATCGCCCCTTAGGCGAGCTTGAGGCCGGGAAAATTCTTGAGGATTTGCTCGACCTTATATCGCGGCATAAGCTCTCGTTTAAACCTAATTTTTATCAAATGCTGAAAGCCCTGACCACCGTTGAGGGGGTCGGGCTGATGCTTGATCCCAAACTCGAACTGATCCGACTGGCCAAGCCCTTCATGCGGAAAGTCCAACTCGGGCGGATGCATCCTGGGCGTATCTTTGAGGAGCTCTCTTTTACTGGCTCCGCCTACATTCACCTGCTCCGTGATCTGCCTGAGGAGTTGCGTACTCTTCTTGCTCAATTGCGCAACGGCAGGATGCGTTTTGAGTTCGAACACCGTGGGCTGAAATCGCTGGGAGATGCACTCGACAGGATTTCCAACCGAATCGCCTTTGCCATTGTCCTGGCTGCCCTGATTGTCGGCAGCTCGCTCATCGTCCTTTCCGGTATTCCTCCATACTGGCAAGGTATTCCTGTCATCGGCCTGGTTGGTTTTCTGGTGGCCGGCATTATGGGGTTTTGGCTGCTGCTGTCCATTATCCGCCATGGCCGAATGTGAGCCATCCTGCAGTTCATCACTGTTTTCTTAAATCTTAAACTCGCCCCCACTCTTAACCCGGAGGTAGCCCTGCCAAGAGAAAACAAATCCTGATTTTGCTGACCCTCTTTTCTTATGCGTTGCCAGCCTGGTCCCCGAACTTTCCATTGTTTATGAGCAACTGCGGGAGAAGTCGGTGACTCACAGCCTGGGATTGTGGAGTTGTTTGTCGATCAGATGGTCAAATTCGCGGTTTGTCCCTATCTGGGGAAGATTTCTATCGTGGTTGATCTCGCTAAGGATAACCTGACAAAGAGTGAACGTGCCTTGTACTGCAACAAACGTGATGGCAAGTATTTAGAGAGCGTTAAAGATATTAGTTCCTCCAAACAACAATGGGAGAAGGGAAAAACTGGCGCTCGCTCTGCCGCCGACGATTTGAAATAATCAGGGGCAGAAAAGGTTGATGTCTCTGAAGAGGATGATTGTCATCGATGTGCCCCTGAGTACGAGGGGCGGCGAACCTATACGAAAAATACGACCACTGGCATTTCCGTAACCGGCAAGAGAACCATCAAGTTTGAGCTCAGCCGGGAATAAGGCGGCTTATTAAAAAACCGCTATGTACCGGTTACCCTCCTGGGGTGGTTGTCTCGGGCCTATTTTCTATTCTTTCCTGGTGCCGCTGGCACGAAGACAGGACTCTTAGGAGTGGTATTATGGATACAACCGGCCAATGGCTGGAAACCAATACCTTTCACCATGCGCAATTTTCTGACATTGGCGATTTGGTAAGGAGGAAGAAGGATCAGGGGCAGTCCATTTCCCTCTGTATCCCGACCTTGAATGAGGCTCGCACTATCGCAGCTGTGGTGGGGCCATTGCGCTCGGAGCTACAGGAGCGTTTCCCTCTGCTTGATGAGATCGCGGTGATAGATTCCGGTTCCGTTGATGGGACGCTTGAGCTGGCTGCGGCGGCGGGGGCTGATGTCTACCCGGCTGGGGATATCCTTCCGGAAATGGGCCACTATAGCGGCAAAGGCGAAAATCTGTGGAAAGCAGTCTATCAACTTAAGGGGGATATCATAGTCTTTGTCGATGGCGATATCAGTAATATCCATCCCCGTTTTGTCACCGGTCTCGTCGGCCCTCTCCTGTGCCGCCCAGAGATCGGCTATGTCAAGTCCTTCTATGATCGGCCCTTGTACAATGATGAAGCCGACCGCGCCTTTGGTGGAGGCCGGGTGACGGAAATCCTGATACGTCCGCTGTTCTCTCTCTACTTCCCTGAGTTGACCGCTCTGATTCAGCCGCTGGCCGGTGAGTATGCAGTACGTCGAGAGATCCTCGAACAGTTGGCCTTTCCGGTAGGCTACGGGGTGGAGACCGCGCATCTAATTGATGTCTATGCCCTGGGCGGACTTGGTGTTTTTGCCCAGACCGACATGGAGGAGCGGAGGCACCGCAGTCGGACCAATCAGGAGCTTGGCAAGACCTCCTTTGCCGTTTTACAGGTGATTGGAAGGCGCTTGCGAGAGCGGGGCATTCTGCTAGCACCACAAGGTAAAGGTGGTCTGCGGCAATTTCGGCAGCAGGGCCGACGCAATCATCAGGAGGTGAGTCATCTCATTGAACATGAACGTCCGCCGATGCAGGAAATGCCGGCCTACCGGCAAATGTGGGGAAAGGGGCGGCAAAGCGGTTTGTTATCGACCGGAAGTTTCGCCTCCGTCAACGAGCCCATGACAGCAACCTGCGGAACGTGAGCGATGCGGATAGCTATTGTCCATTACCATCTTCAATTTGGCGGCGTTACCAGGATTGTCTGTCACCAGCAGAACGCCTTGCGAGACCGAGGTGTTTCGACGGTCGTCCTCACTGGTAAGGCCCCCCCATTCGACTTTCCCGGTGCTTTTAGGGTTGTCCCGGGCTTGCAGTATGAGGCGACCCGTCCCGCGATCTCCCCGTTGGCATTGGCAGCGCAGATGCATGCTGCTGCCACCGAGGCGCTGGCTGGCCCACCGGATGTCTGGCATGTGCACAACCACAGTTTGGGCAAGAGTCTGGTTTTGCCCCCAGCACTCCTCGCCCTGGCGGAACAGGGCGCGCACTTTCTCTTCCAAATTCATGATTTTGCCGAAGACGGCCGTCCAAGCAATTATCGGGCAATGCTGGCGCGTATGGCGGACGGCAACAAGAGAACCTTATCCCGCCTCCTGTATCCGCAGGCCGATCATGTGCACTATGCCGTGCTCAGCCGCCGAGATTACCGGTATTTGCACGATGCCGGACTAGACCAGAACCATCTCCATCTTCTCCCCAATCCGGTCGACCTTGGGCAGGTTGCGGAAAAAGAACCGATGTCGCCTGAAGCCGAAGCACCGCTGTGGCTCTACCCAACCAGGGCCATTCGCAGGAAAAACCTGGGAGAATTTCTTCTCTGGTCGGCTTTGGCTCCTACGGGGACACGGTTTGCGGTCACTTCAGGGCCGGAGAACCCTGCGGAACGTGGGCGCTATGACCGCTGGAAAGAGATTGCAGGGTCATTGGAATTGCCGGTTGAGTTTGAAGCAGTGGGGCGGGCGGGGTCGAGCTTTATTGATCTGCTCAAGCTGGCAAGCGGTGTGGTCACCACCAGTGTGGCCGAGGGGTTTGGCATGGCCTTTCTGGAGCCGTGGTCAGTCGGCACCCCGGTCTGCGGCCGTAACCTCCCTGAGATAACAGCCGGTTTTCGGCAGGAAGGGATAGTGTTGCCTTGGAGCTATGATCGTCTCAACATTCCTGAGAACTGGATAGGTCATGACCGGCTGCAAGTCGCAGCTCGTAACGGGTTGCGGCGTAATCTCGCCGCCTATGGGCGCTGCCCTTCCCCAGGCGATCTGGAACAGCTATTGGCCGCCTGGATTCGTGATGGTCTGGTGGATTTTGGCCGACTTGATGAACCCTTGCAGGAAGCTGTGCTCCACCGGTTGGCGCAAGCCCCTGAACAGGCTGTCGAAATCGGTCCCTCCGCTTTGCCTAACCCTAACGATCTCTACTCCGTGGTTGAAAATAATCGATGTTTGCTGCGAGCTCATCATAATCTTGCCCAGTATGGAGCCATTGTCGAGCAGATGTACCGGCAGGTGGTGGCGTCTTCAATCACTCCGCTTGACAGTCTCGATGGCGAGGTGCTGCTTGACCGTTTCCTTGCCCCGGAGCGATTGTCCCTGTTGCGAGTCGATTAAGTGCCGGATGGATTGTGGGGGTGCTGATTCAGATCCGCTGGACGCAGAGGAAAGTGAGGACGCCGTAGGCCAGGAGCCAGAGGACGATGGCCAGCAGCACGTAGGTGCGGGCAGGTGCGGTTTTGGGTAGCCAGAAGAGCAGGCCGAGAGGCAGCAGCGGGGTCACTACTCCGGCGATAAAGGGTGACAGAGAGCGGAGCAGTTCCTGCAGGCCGAGAAAGAACCAGGGGCCGGCGATGAAGAGCAGGCCGAAGCGGTTTGGCTCCATCGGGGCGGCAAGGGCGATGGAGAGCAGGATGGTCAGCAGGATCAGGACGAGATGGTCGCGCCAACGGGCGGTATAGCGTCTGAGGTGCGGCCAGGCGGCCATCCCCCCCAAGACCACCAGGCCAATGACATGATGGGCGTACACCTTGTTGACCCCGCTGTCGGCAAGATCGAAAAAGAGATCATTGATCTGCGCCCCGATCAGGGGAACAGCCAGACAGATGTGTTCGGCAATGGTTCCTGCCGCTTCGCCGGTGGCGTCACCTCTGAGCACATATCCTGTGAACAGTAGCAGCAGGCCACAGGGAAGGGTGGCGCACAACCGTATCCAGGCACTCCTCGTGTATATCATTTCGTTCTTCCACACCACCACAGCTAAATGCACCATCAGCAACAGGAAAAAAACTTGGCTGGAATAGTAGTGCAGGGCTCGCCAGAAAGAACCGTAGGGGACCACCAGCTCGATGGCGGTAGTCGAATAGAACGGCTCGAAGGTGTTGAACTGCAGAGCGACCACAATCCCCGAAAGGATCGAGAGGTAGAGGCTGATCAGTGCCCCGCCGCCCCAAGGATAAACATTTAGAAACCGCAGCGGCGTCAACCCATTGTTTTTTTCAGGGCTATCGGCCATCAGAGCCTTACCACATAGGCGGTTGCCCGGTCTTCAGCATCTTTTTTGAGCGTTACTTCATAGGTGGGTAGATTTTTCTTCGCTGGTCCGGCGATCCATTGCCCATCTGGGGTGAAACGGCTCTGGTGGCAGGGACATTCGATATACTGCTTATCCTGCTGATAGTTGACCCGGCAGCCCAGGTGTGGGCAGATGCGGGAGACAGCTGTTGCGCCGTCACTGGTCGCAAAGAGGATGAAATCATGCCCGGTGTGGACACCGCTTAAGGGGAGTGGGGCAGGGACCTCGATCAGGCGGGGTTTGGGCGGTACCCGGAAGGCAGTGAATCGGAGCAGGGGATAGAGAAAGAGGGCAGCAGCTATTGCCGCCGTCCATTGCGTGCCTCGTGCCAGCAGGCTGCGGCGGGTGCTATCCTGGGGTGCAGAACAGCTGTTCTTTCCGGGAGCTGGCGAACCCATCAGATAAATTTTTCCTGCAAGGCCTTTTCAACATGCACGGGTACCAGTCCGGTGATGTTCCCCTTGTAGCGGGCTGCGTTTTTAATACCAGTTGAACTGATGTAGATCCAGCGGAAACCGGTCATGAGAAACACTGTTTCCACAGAGCGTTCCAGTCTTCTGTTCATCAGTGCCAATTGGAATTCGTAGTCAAAATCAGAGACTGCGCGCAGGCCGCGAATAATGGCATGGGCATTGTTTTTCAGGGCATAATCGACAACAAGGCCATCGGTGAAGTCAACCTCGACTCGGCCGTTGAATTCTGTAAAACATTCGCGGATAAGAGCACAGCGTTCTTCAAGTGAGAAGAGCGGCGTTTTCTGGGCGTTAACACCAACGGTGACGATGATTTTGTCAAAAAGGTGGAGTCCTCGCTTGATTATGTCAATATGGCCATTGGTGATGGGGTCAAAGGTCCCAGGATACAGGGCGATGGAGGGACCTTCTTTTTTGCTGGGTGGGGGGAGTATGTAGGTGTCGTTCATAAATTCAACTTGTAGCGGGTTGCTGTCCGTAAAGCCATATCCTGGTTTCTCCGTAGCGGCGTTGATCGAGGACAGTCAGGACGCCAACCTCTGCGGGCAGAATGACGCTGTGCTGCTCTTCAACGATCACCAGGGCGTTGTTGGCAAGAATGTCCGATTTTTGTACCACTGCCAGCATGTGTTCCGCCAGTTTTTTCTGGTAGGGCGGGTCCATGAACACCAGGTCGAACCGGGTTGCCGGTGGCATCCTGGTTTGTAAAGGCTGCAAATGGACGGCTGTGGCAAGATTGAGCTGGATAAAGGCGGCCTGCGGCTGTTGGAAACAGGTACGGAGGTTGGTTTCGATCAGGCGACCTGCTTCAAGAGACTGATCGACAAAGAAGGCGAAGGATGCGCCCCTGCTGAGGGCTTCGATGCCGATGGCGCCGGTTCCGGCGAAAAGATCGAGTACGTTGCTGCCTGCTATTCGGTCTGCAAGGATATTGAACAGGGCTTCGCGCACCCGGTCGCAGGTCGGCCGGATGTGGGCTTGGCCTGATTTGGGTGCCGCCAGCTTACGGCCACGCGCGCTGCCGCCGGTAATGCGCAAGGGAGAAGAGCCTGAGCGTATAGTGTGAGCAGATTAGAGGGGTGGATTGTCCAGATGGACAGGCACTGGCTTCTTCTTGGTAAGTCGGGCCTTGATGGCCAGGACTGGACCTGACAGGATATAGAGGAAGAGCGCTGGGAACAGGGTTTTCTGCGGGTCGCTGGCCAGCAGGATCAGCAGCAGGATCATGCCGACGATAAGTTGAAACCGTTTTTCTTTCGGGATATCAATGTGTTTAAAGCTTGAATATTTGTGAGTGGAAACCATTAGATAGGAAAGAAGGTAAACCACGAGGAGCACTGAGATATGTTGAACAGTGTCGGTTGTCTTAAAGACATTGTTGCTGAACATGACGGCTGTCGCGATTACGCCTGCGGCAGCCGGACAGGGCAGACCGGTGAAGTCATGGCTTGGGCTGGCCACAGTTTGAGCATTGAATCGGGCCAGGCGCAGCGCGGTAGCGGCAACATAGAGGAAACCGGCCAGCCAGCCGTATCGGCCATAGGGGGTCAGTGCCCAGAGATAGGCGAGCAGTCCGGGCGCTACCCCAAAGGAGACCATGTCGCAGAGGCTATCGAGCTCCATGCCGAAGGTCGAGGTCGAGCCGGTCATGCGCGCCACCCGGCCATCAAGGCCATCAAAAACAGCGGCAATCAGGATGGCTACACCGGCTGCAAAAAAATGGCCGTTGATCGAGGCGATCATCGAATAGAAACCACTGAACAGGCTGCAGATGGTCAGCATGCACGGGACTATATAAAATCGGTTAGATGGAGGTGTGGTGCTTTCCATGATCTGCTCTTTGTAGATTTTACCGTTGCAATGCGGTGCCGTGCAACTGTTGTCGTCAATCCGGTTATTGGTAATAGATGGGGCAACCGGTGCTGTTTTGTTACGTTAGCTTATTACTTATATTATACGAGACAATGAGGAGTTAGGCAAATGAATCTTAAGTGGTTGCAGGGCTGGTTGGTTCGAGAATACCGAGCACTGTTTCACCGGCCGTAACCTTTTGGCCCTCGCTGACTCTGACCTGGGTCGACAGCGGCAAGTAGAGGTCGACGCGCGAACCGAACCTGATTAAACCAAAGCGCTGCCCGGCAACAACCTGGTCACCCTTTTCCGCTCGGCAGACGATGCGGCGGGCTATCAGGCCGGCGATCTGCACCACTGTATACCGGTGCTTGCCAGGGGTGTGGATTGTGACGGCACAGAACTCATTATTGAGCACAGCTGCGTCTTTGTCGGCGGCATAAAATTTTCCCGGCGACAGAACGACCCGTTCAACTGTTCCTGCAAAAGGGATGCGGTTGACATGGACATTGAAGACATTCATAAAAATGGAGATTTTCATGACTCGTTGCTGCAGGAATCGATCGTCATCAACCTCGCGCACGATAATGACCTTGCCGTCGGCCGGACAGACGATCGCATTTGGTTCGTCGGGCAGCACCCGACAGGGGTCGCGGAAAAAATAGGTGACAAAGCCGGTGAGCAGCAGGCAAATGAGTGCTGGGAGGGGGAAGTCAAGCAGGCTACAGATCAGGGTTGTGAAACCGCTGAACAGAATGAAAGGGTAGCCTTCGCTGGCCATGGGAAGTTCAGTTTTTTGCATGAAAATTCCGAGGAAGAGGATACCGGGCGCTTAAGTGCACAGCGAGCCTGTATGGCTTGCCTGCCGGTGTTCGAGCCTTTATTTTTTTGGGGCCCGCAACATGGCGATTTTGCCGGTCCTGACGATTTCTTTGATGCCGATAGGCCGGAGGATATCGATCACCGCCTTGATTTTGGATTCGGAACCGGTGACTTCCAGGGCATAGGAGGTGGGGCTGACATCCACCACCTTGCCGCGGAAGATATCGATAATCCGCAGCACCTCGGCTCTGGTCGCGGCTTCGGCCTTGACCCGGATCAGGGCCATCTCCCGTTCAACGAAATCGCCTTCGCTGACGTCGTTGACCTTGATGACATCGATCAGTTTATGCAGTTGTTTGGTGACCTGTTCGATGATGGACGCTTCACCTTCGGTGACCACGGTCAGGCAGGAAACCTGAGGATCGAAAGTCTCGGCCACGCAGAGGCTTTCGATATTGAAGCAGCGGCCACTGAAGAGCCCGGTCACGCGCGAGAGGGCGCCGGGTCGGTTGCGTAGTAAGACGGAAAGGGTATGTTTCATAATCAAAGGTCCTGTTCGACAATAGGTGTCTGTTCTGTTCAAGTTGAGCGGCTTTAGAAGCCGTTCAACGGTTTTGTTCCCTGCGTCCTTACACCAGCAGCATCTCGGTGGTGGCCTTGCCTGCCGGCACCATCGGGAAAACGCCTTCTTCCCGGTGGATGGAGAAGTCCATGATCACCACATTTTTGGTAGCCAGCGCCTCTCTGATAACCGGTTCCACTTCGGCTTTGGTCTTGGCGCGCAGGCCGACTGCACCATAGGCCTGGGCCAGGGCTACAAAATCCGGGGTGACCTCCATCACGGTGGAGGCATAGTGGCGATTATAAAAAAGTTCCTGCCACTGCCGGACCATGCCGAGGTATCTGTTGTTGAGGATGGCTATTTTCACCGGGGCGCCACATTCCCTAGCCGTGGCCAGTTCCTGGATATTCATCTGGATCGAGCCGTCGCCGGCCACATCGATGACAGTCGCCTCGGGAAAGGCCATCTGGGCGCCGATGGCCGCCGGCAGGCCGTAGCCCATGGTGCCCAGCCCGCCTGAGGTCAGGAGCCGGCGGGGGTGGTTGAATTTATAGAACTGGGCGGCCCACATCTGATTCTGGCCGACCTCGGTGGTGATGATGGCGTTACCGCCGGTCAGTTCATGCAATTTTTCTATGACATATTGGGGCTTGATGATTTCACCAGCTTCCATGTAGGCCAGCGGGTGCTTGGCATTCCATTCCAGGACCTGTTCAACCCAAGGCTGATGCTGTTCGGCAACTTCCGGGCGATTATATTCATCGGATTTATCCAGCCAGTTGTTCATGGCTTGCAAAGCGAGTTTGCAGTCAGCGACAATGGGTATGTCGACCACAACGTTTTTGCTGATTGAGGTGGGGTCGATATCGATATGGATGATCTTGGCCTGCGGGGCAAAGGCATCGAGGCGACCGGTGACCCGGTCGTCAAAACGGGAGCCCACCGCAATCAGCAGGTCGCTCTTGGCCACTGCCATATTGGCGGCATAACTGCCGTGCATGCCGAGCATGCCGAGTGACAGGTGGTCAGTGCCCGGAAAGCCGCCCAGGCCCATCAGGGTCATGGTCACCGGGATGTTGAGTCGCCGGGCCAGGTGGGTCAACTCCTCATTACTGTTGGAGGAAATGACGCCGCCGCCGACATACAGTACGGGGCGTTTGGCCTTGAGGCAGGCCCGGCAGGCCTTTTCCACCTGGTTGGGATGCGGGTCGGTGTGGGGTTGGTAGGTCTGCATCTTGACCGGTTCTTTCTTTTTCGGCGGATAGGATATCATCGAGGCGATGATATCCTTGGGCAGGTCAACCAAAACCGGACCGGGCCGACCGGAGGCGGCGAGATAGAAAGCCTCGCGTAGCACCGGCACCAGATCATCCGGGTCGTTGACCAGATAGTTGTGCTTGGTGCAGGGCCGGGTAATGCCGACAATGTCGACCTCCTGAAAGGCGTCGTTACCGATCAGCGCACGCGGAACCTGGCCGGTCAGCACCACTAGAGGAATCGAGTCGCAATAGGCGGTGGCAATGCCGGTGACGCCGTTGGTGGCCCCGGGACCGGAGGTCAGCAGTGCGACACCGACCCTGCCGGTGGCCCTGGCAAAACCGTCAGCTGCATGCACCGCGCCCTGTTCGTGACGGACCAGAATGTGCCGAATGCTGCTTTTGCACAGTTCGTCGTAGAGTTCGATAACAGCACCGCCGGGATACCCGAAAAGGAGTTCCACGCCTTCTTCCTGCAGACATTTGATAATGGCTTGTGACCCTTTTATTTTACTCATAAAGTTATTCCTTTCTTTGATTTGAGGTCCCGCTCAGGAGGTGCATTATTAAGTTCGTTCGGTCGGTTAGTCTGTAGCCATGGATAGACGGTGCTGCCAGCGCAATGAGCACTATCGGCCCGACATATCCAATTTTATTCGCTATCTATCGACACGCCTGCAGCCTAAACATCTGACAGATAAGACGTAAAAATATATAGGTGATAAAAATAGCTGTCAAGCGGGAAACCGGCCGCTGCCAAGATCGGGCCGTCGTCAATGCCTATTTTTTGGGTTGATCCTCATTTTCCAACTGCTTGATCAGTTCGCTCACCATTGCACCAGAGGGGGCGGCTGCCATGGGTTTGTACTGGACAAGCGTCTTCCATTCGGCAATGGCCCGCTTGCGGTCGCCCAGTCCTGTGAGCAGAACCACGCCTTTGTTGAACCGGGACTGTTCATGTTGAGGGTCGAGTTTCAGGACCTGGTCAAAGAGGTCGATAGCCTTTTGGTGCTGCTTGTCCTCGTGATACATGACCCCGAGATCAGTCATGACGTTAAGATCACCGGGTAGCAGTTCCAGGGCTTTGGTATAGGCGGCAATGGCCTTCTTGGCCTGGCCGGTGTCGAAATAGGCATGGCCCAGTTCCACCCAGGTCTGGCCGTTGCCAGGATTGTCGCTGGTCGCCTTTTCCAGGGAAACGATAGCCTCGGCGGCTGCCTTCTGTTGCTCCGCTGTATGCGGCTGGGCGTTATCTGCCGGAGCACGATAGACGGAATAAACCACGCCGCCGAGAAAGCCGATGATCAAGGCCGCGACTATGGCCAGATACAGGGTCTGCTTTTTTACATAACCAATGTTGTCCACCGATTCTTCTCCAGCATAAGGGTTGGAAGGCCTGCAGTACTCTACAGGTCGCATGATGGGCTGAAAATAGCACAGGCGGGCAAGAACTGCAAACAAAGTGACCAGAGGCAGGGAAAGTTGGCTCTCACTCGGTGGTATCGATCACCGCATCCAGGCAGACCCGGTGCACGGTCGGCCCGCAATGCCCGCAGGTTGTCACCTCAAAGCGGCGCATCCAGCGGCCGAGATCTCGGCAGGCGGTTGCCACTTTGGCACATGTAGCGCTACTGCAATCCTTGGCTTGCATGTCGTAGAAATGGAGGGTGCCGCCTGGCTTGAGCGCAGCTAGGGAGCTAGGGAGCAAGGATTCGCCTCCGTGGGGCAGGATGATGAGGATGCGGTCGAATCGGTAGTTCAGCGAAGTCAACATCTGGACGGCATCGCCTTCAAAGAAGCGGACGTTTGCGATTTTGCGGTTGGCCCTGAGGTTCTGCAGCGCATAGCCATGGGCGATGGGATTCTTTTCAATGCCAATGATTTCGCTCGCCTTGCTGTGGCGGCCAATAACCAAAGGGAAGGGGCCGATGCCCGAGCAGAGCACAGCGACACTCTCGCCTGGCTCGACTAAGGCGGCGATTCGAGCCCGCTCATGGGCGGAACGTACTGAAAAATAAACATGAGCGAGATCGAGGTGAAGGTTCACCCCGTTTTCCCGGTGCAGAGTTTTCAGGCGTTCTTCCCCGGCAATAATCGCCAGCGGCAGGGTGCGGTATTCACCGCTATACTGGCCGTCGCGTTTGGCTACCACCCGGATGGTTTTGTGCAGGGTCAGGATGGCCTCGCCAATCTCCCGTTCTAGCGCTTCCAGTTCTGGCGGCACAATGACCACGGCAATGTCGCCGACCCGGTCGAAGCCGCCAGGTATTAGTTCGGGTGGAACCTCTGGGAAACGGGCTCGCAGGGTTTGTTTAAGGTTCATCAAGGACTTGTTTGTAAGGTTGCAGGGGGGGAACATTGAAAGGCAGAGCGTATTTCCCGTTAGAAATTTTAGTCGATACATCCAGGGGGCACAATGAAGCACTCGTGAATGGTGTTATTTTGAAAAATGCTGGAATAGATGGTGTGCCGTGGTCGAATCTTGTGTACCTCTTTTCTATAGCTTTGTTATTGGGTTGATCTGCTGGACCATCTCGTTGAATTTTAGATGGTTACGTTGCAAATGCTATCTCCAGGATTCCCAAAGTAAGATGAATAACGTGTTTTTAAATATCGTATTGTTATTGTTGTGGTGATTCCTGCGATATCGACAATTCGATCAATTTTAACAAGAACTTTTTGCAAAGAGATGTTTTCAAGAGGAGCGGTATCGCATGAGTAGGATTGATGACCTTATTAAGGATATAAAGAGACTTGAAAAAGAGCTCCTTGTTGAGATTCAAAATAAAGAGGAGGAATTTTTTTACAAAATTAAAGGAAAGAAAATCTTTTTCGAAGAAGAGGCGAAGAAATACCAAAAGAAATTTATTGTTCGGGTTCCTGTTTATCTCCTCAATTGTTCTATTCTGAACATACTCACAGTTCCTGTCATTTGGTTTTGTATCATTCCTGCCATTTGTATGGATTTGACGATATCTGTCTATCAAGCAATTTGTTTTAGGGTGTACAAAATACCACAAGTGAAAAGGAGTGATTACATTATCATAGATCGTCATAGCCTTAATTATTTAAATATAATAGAAAAAATAAATTGCGTTTATTGTGGATATTTTAACGGGTTGATTCCTTACATCCAGGAAATTACCGCAAGAACAGAACAATTTTGGTGCCCGATCAAGCACGCCAGAAAACTTCGCTTCATGCATAGTCGCTACCATAAATTTTTTGAGTATGGTGATTGTGAGGATTATCAAAAAAGGCTCGAAGAATTACGAAAAGATTTTGCAGATCTTAAAAGTGAAAAATAATATATTCTCGTCAATATCGGAGGCGATTTGCTGACCTTGCCGGCGGACGATGAATTTGGTCTTTTCCCACTCGTCATAAATGATACACCCGTTTGGAACGTACTTAGCCTTACTGTTTAAAACATCTATTGAGGAAACTGCCTCAATCACCCGAGGGACATGAAATCCTATGAACCGCTTAGTTGCTTTGATCCTCTTGGTTGTGTCTCTTGGAATGGGGCAGGTTGCCTTCGGTGAAATTACGCCTCGTGTCGTTGATATTCCGACACGCCCTGGGGTAACGCAACGATTTTTGTATCTGCAGCCTGGAAATCCTCAGGCCTCGGTCATCCTGCTGGCGGGTGGACACGGCGGTCTGCAAATATCTGAGAGTGGCGGCTTCAGCTGGGGAGCAGGTAATTTTCTGGTACGCATGCGCCAGCAGTTCGCCGAAAACAGGTTGGCAATAGCGGTTATCGATGCGCCGTCCGATCGGCAAGTCGCACCTTTTCTTAACGGATTCCGTCAAAGTCCCGAACATGTTGCGGACGTAAAAGCGGTTATCGCATGGCTGAAAAAGCAAAACAACCTGCCGGTGTGGTTGGTCGGGACAAGTCGGGGCACCCAATCTGCAGCCTTTATAACGACACAGCTGGGGGGCAAAGACGGTGGGCCCGACGGGTTGGTCCTGACTTCCACGATATTGTCTGATCCCAGAGAGCGTTCTGTTCCGGAAATGCAGGTCGAACACCTCAAAATTCCGGTTCTTATGGTGCATCATAAAGAGGATGGATGCAAACACTGCAACTATGATGATATCCCGGCCCTTATGAAAAAAATGAGTGCTGTTCCGCGGAAAGAATTGTTTGCATTTGAAGGTGGGAAAAGTCAGGGTGATCCCTGTCAAGCCATGGCCTATCACGGTTTTAACGGGATAGAGCAAGAGGTGGTGGCCAAGATTTCTGAGTGGATTGTCAAAAAATAAGGGGAAGTCGTTGAAGTGTTGACAAATGTATGTGTGCTCACCACTATTATATAGCCAGCACGGCATCATCGCTGAGGGGCAAGCGCCCGGCTGGACTTCGTGTTCGTGTGTTTCGTTCATCTACCTGATCAAATGTTTACTAGGAGATATACCCATGCTTAAATTTTTCAAGGTCTTATCGGTTTTTCTTGCCGTTGCCCTTATGAGCTTTATACCGCTAGTGCAAGCTCAATCACCCAAAGTTCAGACCCAGGTGCCTGGCTATTACCGCTACCAGTTGGGTCAGTTTGAAATCACTGCCCTGTACGATGGCGCAATCGAACTGGACACAAAGCTGCTGAAAAACACCACCCCGTCCGATCTGAATCGTCTGCTGTCCCGTATGTTTGTCGGAAATCCTAAGATGCAGACAGCCGTGAACGCTTATCTGATCAATACCGGCAGTCACCTGGTGCTGGTCGATACCGGTGCTGCAAAGCTGTTCGGCCCTTCCCTGGGCTATGTGCTGCAGAACATGAAAGCTGCCGGCTATGAGCCGTCCCAAGTGGATACAGTTGTCCTTACCCATCTGCACGGCGACCATATGGGCGGACTGAACGACGCTAGCGGCCAGCCGCTTTTCACGAAGGCCACAATTTTAGTCGCCCAGGCCGATAACGACTTCTGGCTGTCGCAGAAGGTCGCGGATGGAATGCCGGCGAAAATGCAGCCATATTTTAAAATGGCTCGCGACAGTGCGGCGCCGTATCTGGCCAGCAGCCAATGGAAAACTTTTACGAAAGGTAGTGTGTTGGTACCTGGCATTCAGGCGATCACGGCCAACGGCCATACACCGGGGCATACTGCGTATGCTGTTGAATCCGAAGGGCAGAAATTGCTGATCTGGGGTGATCTGGTGCATGCTCATGCCGTTCAATTTGCTAGGCCAGGTGTTTCCATTGAGTTCGACATAGACCAGAAACAAGCTATTGCTACCCGCAAAAGCATCATGAAAGCCATGGCATCGAGTAGATCCCTGGTTGCTGGTATGCACCTGCCTTTCCCTGGAATTGGCCATGTCCGGGCTGATGGCAAGGGCACCTATAGCTGGGTGCCGATAGAGTTTTCGCCACTGGCCAAGACTGCGGTAGGGCAATGAAAAGGAACTGCAGGTAATCATGAAACAAGCATTGTTGATCGTCGATATCCAGAACGACTATTTCCCCGGCGGGGCGATGGAACTGGTCGGAAGCACGGAGGCTGGGCTTCGAGCCGGGAAATTGCTGCAACTCTTCCGGCTACAGTCTTTGCCCATTATCCATATCCAGCATGTCGCGACCCGGGCAGGCGCTCCTTTTTTCTTGCCGGATACGCATGGGGTTGAAATCCACGCAAGTGTGGCTCCTGTTGCCGGAGAAACCCTGTTCCAAAAACATTTTCCGAATAGTTTCCGTGAGACACTTTTGCTTGAGTATTTGCGCCAGCAGGAGATAACGCAATTAGTCATAGCTGGCATGATGACCCATATGTGCATTGACACGACCATCCGAGCTGCCGCAGATCTTGGTTTTCAATGTGTGTTGGCGCATGATGCCTGCGCTACTAAAACGTTGTCTTTTGGTGGCGTAACCGTTCCGGCGGAGCAGGTGCATGCGGCGTATCTTGCGGCGCTCGAAGGTCTGTTTGCCAAGGTGCTTTCTGTGGACGCCGTGTGTGCTACTTTGCAATCTTGAGAACGAGAGAGTTTAGATGATGAAGGTTTCGGTCATTCTTGCCCACCCCCAGGATGGCAGCTTCAATCATGCGATTGCGCAGGCGGCAATAGAGAGGCTTGCAGATAATGGGCATACGGTTTTTTTTCATGATCTGTATAAAGAAGGGTTCGCGCCGCTCCTGATGAGCGAAGAAATACCAAGAGATGCACCCTTGCCATTGGGCATCGTTCAACATTGTGAAGAAATCGCCAAGGCTGACGGTATTGTTGTGGTCCATCCGAACTGGTGGGGGCAGCCTCCAGCCATCTTGAAAGGATGGGTAGACCGGGTCATCCGACCGGGGATTGCCTATGACTTTGTGGAAGGTGACACGGGCGAGGGGGTGCCCAAAGGCTTACTCAAGGCCAAGGTTGCTCTCGTCTTCAACACCTCTAATACGGAAACGGTAAGGGAAAAGACAGTTTTTGGCGACCCCCTTGAAGCCATCTGGAAGCATTGCATCTTTGGTCTGTGCGGTGTTGCCACCTTTTACCGCCGCATGTTTTCGGTAGTGGTGACCAGCTCAGGAAGGCAGCGGAGTCAATGGCTTGATGAAACCAGAAAAGACATTGATGTCTATTTTGCAAAGAAATCTGATAGCGCCTGCTAAGACAGGTTCCTCGAAAGTTGCTAAGGATATTTGCTAGGATTGATGCGGCGGCGGGTCAGCGGGAGTAAGGGGTTGGAAGGAGGAAAAACGCAGTGGTCTTCTTGGCCAGGCGGAGAGCAAGAGAGCGCTGCCGCCTGACCAAAATTGGGAGAATCAAACCTTGAATCGTTTGACCAGGTTTTCTAGTTGGGCAGCCAGTTCAGACAGAGCCTGAGCGTTCTCCTGCACATGGCCGCTTCCCTCTTCAACCTGGGTTGATTGCTGATTAATGCTGGCGATATCGCGGGTGATGTCGGCGATGACCACCGTACTCTGAGCCACATTTTCATTGACTTCAGCAATGCCCTGAGATGCTTGGGAGACGTTGTTGGCAATTTCACTGGAGGCGGCGGACTGTTCTTCCACTGCGGTGGCGATGCCGTTGATGACGTTGTTGATCTCGGCGATAACCTCTGAGATTTTTTCGATGTCTTCTACTGTGGTGGCGGTGGTGCTCTGCATGTCGCCGATCTGGTTTTTAATGTCCACGGTAGCTGCTGCGGTCTGTCGGGCCAGTTCCTTGATTTCGTTGGCAACAACAGCAAATCCCTTGCCCGCCTCGCCGGCCCGGGCCGCTTCGATGGTGGCGTTCAGGGCCAGGAGATTGGTCTGGTCGGAAATCTCGGTGATCGTTTCAGTCACTCTGCCGATCTTCCGGGCCGATTCACCCAGTAGTACCATTTTTTCTGAGGCAAGCCGCGACTGCTTCACCGCACCCTCGGAGATGGAACGAGCCTTTTCGGCATTCTGGGCGATTTCATTGACAGTTGCGGTCATCTCCTCTGCAGAGGAGGCGACCATGTTGACATTAGCGGACGATTGCTCCATGGCGGCCGAGACCGATTGAATATTGGTGCTCATTTCTTCGGTGGCCGCTGCAACCATGGCTGATCTTTCCGAGGTGTCACGGGCTGCGGAGGAAAGTTGCTTGGAGACGGCCGCCATATCATTGGAGGAGGCGGTCATCTTGTTGACGCCGCCGATAACCTCCCTGATCATGGAACCCAGTTGTTCAACCATGGAGTTGAGTGAGGTGGCCATCAGGCCGATCTCGTCTTTCTGCTTGATGTCAATTTTGGTGGTAAAGTCGCCCTTGGCCATGGTCTCGGCCAGGGTCGAGGCCTTGCCAACCGGAGTTGTGATAGAGCGGATAATGACAAAAGCCATGATGATGCTTGCAACAAGAGATATACCCAAGAGGATTCCAATTAATATTCTTGAGTTGTCAGCTTCAGTTGCTGCCGCTTCACCGGCTTTTTTTGCCATCTCTGTCTGGAAAACGATCAAGTCGTTGACTTCTTTTATGTAATCCGCCTGTGCTTTGCGGAGATCAGTGAACAGCGACTTCCTGGCCTGATCGATTTCACCCTTTTTTACCATTTCGATAAAAGCCTCGGAGGACTTGATGTAGAGGAGTCGAGCATCGCTGACCTCTTTCAGCATCTTTTTGCTTTGGTCGTCTTTGAAGGCCTTGTCCAACTTGGCAAGCAGATCGCCGATAATTTTCCGGGAATCTATAATCCTTTTGTTTTCAGCATCCCAAAACTCTTTTTTGTCGTCAATGAAGACGTTGCGCAAGGAGCGGGCAATAATATTGAGGTTGCTGATTATATCGTTCGCATCCGCTGTATTTACAATATTCTCTTTGACAATCAGTTCGATCTTTGTGTGTAATGATCTGATTTTGTTGAGCGAATAGCCTCCCACAACCATCATGAGCAGCAATATGAGGCCAAAGGCCAGGCCCAGGCGCGATCCGATTTTGAAATTTTTCAACATGTGTACCTCTCTCTCCTGTAAATCAGTCTGGACTATCTATTAGTGAGTATAACTTTCACCGGTCCTCTCGGCCAGATGAACGGCGCTCTCGCGTGACCCTTTTCATTAACTCACAAATGAGATTGATTGTCAAATCGTTGCCGGGTTTAAACTTGCATTGCTGTCGAAGCGATAGGGCTCATTTCTGGCTAGAAAATCAAGGAGTGAAACATGAAAAGGAGTAACATAACAAAAGCATTGGCGCCGGTATTGTATATCCCTCACGGTGGCGGCCCATTGCCATTGCTGGGCGATCCTGATCATCAGCAACTGGTGGATTTTCTGCAACAGATACCCTCTTCTCTTGGAGAGCCGTCGGCAATTGTGGTGATCAGCGCTCATTGGGAAGAAGAAAAGGCAACCATCACCAGCGGGGCAATGCCTGAGTTGATGTATGACTACTATGGTTTCCCGGAAGACTCCTACCGGATACAATATCCTGCATCCGGTGACTCGGCCTTAGCGAGAAAAATAGGTGCTCTCCTGCAAACCTCTGGTATAGATGCCCGCCTGGATGATCAGCGGGGATTTGATCACGGGCTCTTTGTGCCCCTAAAAATCATGTATCCTCTGGCACGGATTCCGTGTGTCCAGCTGTCGCTGCTTGCCAGCCTCGATCCTTGGGCACATATCGCCATGGGCAAGGCCCTGGCACCTTTGCGAAGTGAGAATATTTTGATTGTTGGCTCAGGCTTTTCCTTCCATAACCTCAGGGCTTTTTTTGCAGGCCCGCCTGGTCTGCCGGATCAGCGAAATGAGATCTTCAACAGGTGGTTGATTGATACCTGCACGGATGAGAAGCTGACTTTTGTCGAACGGGAGGAACTATTGGTTGCATGGGAGAAGACTCCGTATGCTCGATATTGCCATCCCAGGGAAGAGCATTTACTTCCCCTGCATGTTTGTTTGGGTATGGGGCAGGCAAAAGCTCGGTTGGTGTTTGACCGGGAGGTGATGGGCAAGAAGGCTTGCGCTTTCTTGTGGTGAAAAGGGGCGGTAGGGTTGCTTCTTCCACAATTTTTCTTGTGGAAGAAGCAAGGAAAAAAACTCCCTCCCCTTGGGCGCAACTTTGCCTGATAAGGGGAGGGAGTGGAGAGGCTCGATTACATCAGAAGGCGTAGGTCAGGCTGATGCCACCAAAAACCTTGGTGTCGGCGAATGTTTCCGTTTGGGCAAGGACTTTATTGTTCATAGAGTCAGTATAGTTGATATTGGCCGCAATGCCAAAGGCCTCGGTGACCATGTATTTGGCAGAGGCGGTCAGGGTGTAGCTGAAAAAGCCGGCTTCAGCAACTCCAACAGGGTTTCCCCCATAATATTCAGCAAACCTCTTGCCTGCGTAGCCGAGTGTGCCGCTTAGGCCCAGTGTGGTTTTGTCGTTGAGGCTGTAACTGTAACCCAGTGTGGGAGCAATAAAAAAATCATTGACGTTGTCGAAGTCATAGTACACCTTGGCGCCTAATGTAAAACCAGCCCCAAGATCCTTGCTCAACCCTGCGAAAACTTCACCGGTACTTTGTATGTTTTTCCCGTTCGGGTATGCGGTTTTGTTACTAGGCATGGTTGCTGGGAAGGTGTATTCGATCACGCCGAGACTGGCGTCAAAAGAGCCTAATTTGAAAGTGTAGGAGGCGGTCAGGTCGACTTCAGAAAATCGGCCTTGTTCGACTAACCCACGGTAGTCAGATGCGTCATAGTTGGCCCAGACGTTGACACCAAACCCATTATTGACCACGTCGATACTGGGCTGCAGGACAAGGCCGTTGTTTGCCGTGATGCCCCGCCAGATATAGGCGGAATTGATATCCATCCCAGTGGTGACGGTTGCTGCCGCTGATGCCAGGGTTGCTGCGCCACCAGTTGCCAGAGCCACAAGTGCGGCCATAGAAAAAATACGTTTCATGTTCTCTCTCCTTTTGAAATAAAAGTTACATAATTTGTGACAACACTGTCACCATTGTCGGTGGAACCATCCATATTGCGGGAGCAACCACGTCTCTTTGGCCGGTTGAAGTGCTGTGCGTTTGTCTTCGTATTTGTACATCTGCATTTTTGGTGCCATCTTGTCTGCTTCTGAAATTTATCCTGTCTTGTTAGTGTGATGTCGGCTTTTTTTAGAGGGTGTAAGCTTGGCGCGCGCGAGGCGCGGCGGGGGCAATGTTACATTTTTATTATTTTTTTGTTCTGAAATATACAAAAATGTAAACTTGCGAGCGGTGTGGTGGAGCGGGTGGACAGAGGGTGTTATTTCGCAAAAACAAAAAAATCAAGCTAAGGGGATGGTGCTGTAGCTTAAGTCCTTAGTTTATTTTTTCAATTCAATGAAGACTTCCACGTCTGGCCAGCGCTTGGTGACCGGTTGCATCGACGGGCGGGCGATAACCTTGCAGAAGAGCTTGCTGTCAGTCGAGATAGATTCGAGATAAATCGGGGTGGTGAGGACTTCGTCCGAGGCTTTGTCTTCCTTGCTAACCGGTGTGGTCACAAGCACGGTCGCCGGGGTGACGGTTATTTTCTTGATTTTCAAGGAGCCTGGAAGTTTGCCGATAATCTGCGGGGTGATGGCGACATTTCTTTCAACTACTGCGGCAAGCGTCAGTTTTAATTGCTGAGGCGAGGCGTCCAGCAAAGTGATCCCTTTGGGTAGCCGAAGGTTTTCGCTGGTTATGATAATCGTCTGGCTGCCTTTGGCCATCCTTGATAAATCGATTTTGACGCTGGGCGGATTGAGGGCCAGGTTGTCGATCTCCGATTTTGGGCCGGTGAGGTGCAATTTGATTTCGTTCGCCTTGTCGCCCACCAATACCAAGTCTTCAGCCGGAGAGGTGTAATCGATGGTTACCGGCAGCACCCTCTCCACCACCTCGCGTTGCGAAACCATCAGGGTCGACCAGAAAACCACGGCGATGATAAGGCTGGCTGTGATTTGGAAAATTGTTCTCTTGCGGATTTTGGGGACACTGTCGCGACGGAGAAAACCCATGTGGCGTTGATGGTTGATAATGGCGGCAGTGATTTCTTCCGCATTTCGTAAGGGCCGCATCTCGCCGTTGGTGAACATCGATACTCTGCCTCGTTCTTCAGAGACCACAAGGGCAAGGGCGTCGGTCTGTTCGGCAAGGCCCATGGCTGCATGATGTCGGGTCCCGTATTCTTCCGACAGCCTGGCGGATTGGGACATAGGGAGGCGGACGCCAAACTGGGTCAGCTTGTTGCCTTCAATGATCACTGCTCCATCGTGCCCTGGAGAGTTCGAGTCGAAAATGCTGAGAATCAACGGGGTGCTGGGCACGGCGTTGAGTTGGTATCCGCCAGATATTTTCTCTTTGATGGGTTCCTTTCCTGGAAAGACAAGGATGGCACCGCATCGTTCCTGGGCGAGTTTGATCAGGCTTTCGGCAATAAGGGATTGGAGCAGGGTGTCTTGATCCTTAAATCGATGCGGGGGGACGGAGACCGCTTTTTCCAGGACTTTACGGAGTTCTGGCTGGAAAATGACAATCAAGCCTAGGGCTGCGATATGGCTGACGTTCTGGTAGATCCATTCGATGCCTTTCAGGTGGAGGGCATTTGCCACAATAAAGATCAGGAATGCCAGGAGGATGCCGGCCATGATTTTCCAGGTGCCGAGGCGTAGGAGGGTTCTATAGAGGAAGAACAGCCCGGCGCTGATCAGCAAGATGTCGAGCAGTGCTCGCCATGAAAAGAGTTCAAATAATAGAGCAACGACGGGATGCCCCATAGGTTAATACCTTATTCCTTGTATGGGTTAATTGTGTTCAGTCGTGATTGCCGGCGGTCTCGATGCGTCGCGGTGACGGTTGTGTCGTCTTCGTCCAGAGTATAGTGGAGTCGGGAGAATGGAGGCGTGCGATGAGCGGTTATGACTGTAATGATGATTATAACAAAAACCAACCTTTGTTCGAGTAATATTTCCGGGTCGTATGCCGATAGGCTATCCTGGCCCCCGTCAAAATTATTGTGAGTCTGCGACTATAAATAAGTGACATCGGTCTGGGTATGGGGTGTGCTTTTGGGGCTACTGAAGAAAGAGTGCTGAGTTTTTATTGTTGGAAGCTCGTAATAGCGATGCATTCTCAATGAATTTGATGCGTTGAGGTGTTCAAGCGAATTGTTTTCAGGGGCGGGGCTCGGGTTTTCCTGTGTCGCTTCTGTGAAAAGAACTTGATTTTATATTATGCGCGGGTATTATTGGGGGTTATTGAAAAATGAATTTCTTTAGGAGAAGATATCATGGCACGTAATTGTGAAATTTGTGGCAAAGGCCCCTCTACCGGGAATAATGTCAGCCACGCCCATAACAAGACCCGTCGTCGCTGGTTGCCCAATCTGCAGAACGTTCGGACGGTTACCAGTAACGGTGGTACAGCGCATGTCAAGGTCTGCACCCGTTGCATCCGTTCCGGAGCGATTGTCAAGCCTGCCTGAGTCTGGTTTTTTTATTGCAAAGGCGAGTTGATTCGTTCATCTCGCCTTTTTTTTAACGCATGCATCGTATGATTTACTGATTTCGATTGTGCAGCGGAGTTACAGATGAGCGAAGAACAAATCCGTTTTTTACCCTACGAAGAGGCGGTTCGTCTGGTCGCCGCCATTCAGGAAGAAGAAGATCTCGATGATCCAGATCATCGGATTCTTACCGTGTACAGCCATCAAGAAAAGGAAATCTGCTGGTTTGATTTCGAGGAAGTGATGCGTGATGCCGGCATTAAGAGTAATGATCCGGACGCCAAGGAAAAGGTGACGGCATACGTCATGCGGCATATTCCTGACTGGGCCCTGGATATCTGACTCCCCTCTCTCCGGGTTTCCCTCAAAGCACTCCTCTGGGCATCTCTGGGGGTCTTTCCCCTCCCAGTGCATATCCCCCGTCCATTCTAAGAACCGATCCCGTCATAAAGTCAGCATCTCGTACGAGAAAAAGCACGGCTTGTGCTATTTCCTCCGGGGTTCCGGTGCGTTGCAGCAAGGTGTGCTCAATGAGCGCCTGTTGTTGTTCTATCGTAAGCAGTTGCCAACCTCTGGTACCTGGTCCGTGTCGGGTGTCAATCAGGCCGAGCATGATTTCGTTGACCCGGATGGACGGAGCCCCTGTCCTCGCCCAAGTTTCGGTCAGTGAGGAAATGCCCCGGTTGGCAGCGGCATAACCGTCGTTAAACAACAGCCCGGACGGACCGGAGCGGCCAACTACGCCAGCGATCGACGAGAGATTGACCACCGCCGCCTCACTGCTCTGACGAAGAAGGGGCAGAGCATGTTCAAAAACAAGCCATTTGGCGTGCAGGGTGGTATCCATCTCCAATTGCCATTGCCCATGGTTCACCTCTTGCTGATAACTGCCGTGGAGCACCGGCATGCCGCCACGTTCGATGTTGTTGACAAGAATGTCGAGGCCGCCGAAGCGCTTGCTAATCTGGGCCATGAGTAGGGCAACCTCTTTCGGTTCGCGAAGATTGACCTGCATGGTGAAATGATTGCTGTCATGACCACCGAATTCCTCTTCCATGGCTTGAGCCGATTCGGGCCAGTCAAACCAAGGCAGTGCCAAACGGACACCGTTGCGGGCGAGCGTTCTGGCGATGGCCAGACCTATACCACGAGAGGCCCCGAGTACCAGCCCAATTTTTCCGGCAATAATCATCTTGTTTCCCCCCTGTATGCACACTATAGTTTGTGAACCATTCATATTTTCATACACCAATCCAAAGGGTTCGACAATGAAGCATGTCTTCGCCCGGATAACATCCGGCACCATTTTATCCCTGTTGTCTCTGTTCTTTCTCCTGGTATCGGTTGATCACGCCGTTTGTGCCGATCCGCCATCCCCACGTCTGCCGGACTGCCTTTCGTCGGGCTGGCCGCAGGAGGGGAGCGATCTCCAACCAGACCCCGGTCTTGTCTTTGGCCGCCTTGCTAATGGCCTGCGGTATGTGCTAGTGGCCAACCATGAACCAAAAAACAGGGTGGCGCTCTATCTTAATGTCCAGGCTGGATCGCTCCAGGAAACCGATCAGCAAAAAGGGGTGGCTCATTTCCTTGAGCATATGCTGTTTAACGGTTCAACCCACTACCCTCCAGGAACGCTGGTTGAATATTTTCAGTCGATAGGCATGGGCTTTGGCGGTGACACCAATGCCCATACCGGGTTTGGCGAGACAGTCTATAATTTGATGCTACCCTCGGGTGAATCGAAGGTGCTGGCAGATGGATTCAAGGTGCTGGCCGACTACGCCCGAGGAGCGCTCCTGCTCCAGTCCGAGGTGGATCGGGAACGGGGCGTCATTCTCGCGGAAAAACGAAGTCGTGATTCCGCTGCCTCGCGAGTGTCGAAAAAGCAGATGCGGTTTGATTTTTCTGGCACCCTGGTGGCAGAACGTGACCCAATCGGCACCGAGGAGGTGCTTCACGTCGCTGACAGCCAACTGCTCCGTTCCTATTATGACCGTTGGTACCGGCCGGACACTATGATTGTCGTTGTGGTCGGTGACATGGAGCCGAAAGAGGCGGTGAAGATTCTGGAGCACCATTTTGCAGGTCTGAAAGGTGTCGGGAATATCGGTGAATGTCCTGATTTCGGTACAGTCAAGGAAGCGGGTACGGATATCTTTTTTCTTCCTGAACCGGAACTCGGTTACACCGGTCTGGCCTTGACGACCGTCTTTAATGTGCAACCCCGGACCGATACCTTGGCCTGGGAGTTGGAACAATTCCGGCAGTATGTCGCGGTCGCTTTACTGGGCAACCGTCTCCAGAAGCTCGAACAGCGTCCAGGTAGTCCGATCGCCCAACCCAAGGCGCAGGCCGGTATCTTCCTCCAGCGCACCGGCTATGCCACCCTTGCCGCCAGAAGTGTCGATGGCAGGTGGCAGGAAGGCGTGACCCTGTTGCAGTCGACCCTGGCGCAGGCCCTGCAGGACGGTTTCACAGAAACGGAACTGTTCCGGGGCAAGCAGGAGGTCGCTGCTTTTCTGGAAAAAGAGGCGCAGACCGCATCGACTCGTGACAGTCGGAAAATCGCCGAAGATATTATCCACAAGCTCAACAGCAATGAGGTTGTCCTTTCCCCGGTCCAGGAGATGACCCTGTATCGGCCGGTACTAGAAAAGATGTCTCTAACTGAGGTCAATGATGCGCTCCGGCAGTTGTGGAGTCGGCCAAGAAGGTTGGTTGAGGTCGTGGGTACCGTTGATCCCGCCCTGTCTAAAGAGCAGGCGGAAACGCAGCTCAAACAGGCCTACCTTGCCAACGAGGCCAAGCCGGTAACCCCTTGGGTAGAAGAGCAGCGGGTGGCGTTTCCCTATTTGCCGCCACCAGCCGTTGCCGGTGAAATCATTGAGCATATCAGCCACAAAGATATCGGTGTCGAAAGCTATGTTTTGAAAGGAGGCGTGCGTCTTAACTGCAAGGCGACCGATTTTCAGTCGAACCAGGTGCTTCTATCCGTGCTGTTCGGCAAGGGCAAACAGGCAGAGCCGATGGAAGGCTTGGCTCTGCTCGGCGAGTCGGTGGTCAAGGAGAGCGGGTTGGGGAAACTGACCCGCGATCAACTTGAGGAGGCTTTGACAGGGACGAATGTGGCCCTGGATTTCCGGGTGGGACCGGAGAGTTTTTCACTGCAGGGGACGGGCCTTGGTAAAGGACTTGAGCTGCTGCTGCAGCTGGCCTACAGCCGTCTGCATGATCCGGCCTTCCGTCCCGAGGCCTTTCTCCGCACCAGGGAAAATCTGCACCGGATGTATGATCAGTTGGTCAATTCGGTGGAAGGAATACAGCAATTACAGGGGGAACGTTTTTTGGCAGGTTCCAGTCGGGAATACGGGTTGCCCTCCTGGGAGCAGTTGGAGAAACTGCGTTTGGAGCAGGTCAGTGATTGGCTGACCCCGGCATTTCTACGGGAATCGTTGGAGATTAATATCGTTGGTGATATTGATCCCAAAGATGTGGTGCAACTGGTTGCCAAATATTTTGGCAGTGAACAGCGCCAGGAAGAAGAGGCCTCGCCTAGCCCGTCAATTGATTTTCCTGCCGGTGAGCAGCGTCTGTTGCCCGTGCACAGTTCCATTGACAAGGCGCTTTTGACCGTTGCCTGGCGGACCAGCGATTACTGGGATATTGCCCGGACCAGACGGCTTAATCTGCTGGCGGCGGTCCTTGATGATCGTCTGCGGGTGAAAATCCGCGAGGAGCTGGGGGCGACCTATTCACCACACGTGGTCAGCCAGCCTAGCCGTGCCCATGCGGGATTTGGTTTGTTGAAGGGTATTCTCACTGTCGCTCCGGTTCAGGCTCAGCCTCTTGCTAAGGTGATCAAGGAGGTAGCTGCTGACCTCGGCAGGAAAGGGGTGACCCAAGATGAATTGCACCGAGCGCTTGAGCCGACCCTGACCTCAATCAAGGATAGCAAACGTAATAATCGATACTGGCTGGAGTCAGTGCTGAATCTTTCCAGCCGTCACCCGCAACAGTTGCAATGGCCGCTCACCATTACCGAGGGGTTCGCTGGGATAACTGCGGAGGAGTTGACCGCACTGGCAGCTCTGTATCTGCAGGAGCAACAGGCGGCAACGGTTATCGTCACCCCCGGTGAGCGGAAATAAGAGCGAGGCACCGGCTGCCTAGGCCTGCGATGTCTAGGAACAGCGGGCGATCCTGTTCCTATCCGGCCAGCCAGACGGCGATGTTTTGGGCCTGATTCAGGGTTTTGTCCGAAACGCCCTTGATCACGCTCTTGCCTCCATCCCGGCTGCGGCGACCGATGACGATAGTGCCACAATTATATTGTTTTGCCTGCCGCAAGAGATCGGCGCTTACTTCTAGATGCATCTGGGCGGGTAACTGGGTGATGCGGTGTCTGGCAATGCCGTTATCGACCAGCAGCTGGGCGTGGGCAAAGAACAGATAGTTATCAATGTCGAGATACTGGTCGCACCAGGATTTGCCCCATTGCTGGTGGAACTCTTCAACCTTGGCGGGTTTTTGTCTGCCGAAGACGCTGTTGGAGTGGTAGAGACAGATCTCCGCATGGGGATGATATTTGAGGATAAAGGCAAGGTGATCCGCCGCCATTAAAGAGGCGGGTTGGCTCTGGACCGCGAGGAGGAAACGGTTGGAGCAGACCGTGCCATCAACGATCCACAACGGAATTTTGGGGGATTTTTCGACCAGCTCGCCCGAAGTGCTGCCGAAAAACATGTTGCCCATAGCACCCAGGCCGCGCCTGCCGATCAGCAAACTGTCATATTGTCCCCGGTCCGCTTCATCGCGGATGGCGGCGCAAACTCCTGAGGCTACTCGCACCCGGGATTCTATTTTTTCTTTGGCAAAACCGTTGCGAACCAACCGGTCTTCGGCCTCCTTTAAGTGCTTGCGGGCAAGGTGGGAATGTTTTTCTGTTGCCGGTGATTGCGTTCTGTACGGATCGACATCGAACATCCAATCTTTTCCCGCGCCTCCGGCCGAGACTACGCTGATCAGGTGGATGGAGAGATTGTGGTCTGAGCTGAAAAGTTTTGCGAGATAGTCAAGACTGTTGCAGCTGTACACAGAACCGTCGATAGCAACCAGCATGGTCTTTTCCATCTGTTCCTCCTTGGTTGAAGCGGGTTTGCCGCACCCCTGCGTGCAGGTGAATGTCTCTGGAATTTACATTGTTACAATATAATACAAGATTGTCACAATGGCTATGCTGATGGCCCGGAACCCCTGGCTGAAAAAGAGCAGTTCTGCAGCAAGCACCGGTTTGAAGATGCCGGCATAATAAGGATACTGGTGGCGTACGGCCCGGATCGGCGATGACAGGATGTTGCCGATCAAGAGGACGAGCACGATTTCTCGTACGCTCATGGAGCCGTTGGCAAGGAGCGAGCCGGCGGCGGCCAGCCCAGCGGTGAATTCTGCGACTACCTGGAAGGTGAGGATGGAGATGGCCTGGGGGGAGAGCCAAGCCAACCATGAGAGATGCTGGGCCATGAACCGTTCGGCGGCGGTGAAAAAACCGGCCTCGGCGAGATAATAAAAAAAGATGTAAATTGGTACGGTGTAGCTGACAATTTTGCGAATACGCCGTTTGAACCGCTTCAGGGTATTTTGCAAGGCGGATCGGAAAGGATGGGACGAGTCCGGTGGCAGTTCCGCCTGTACCGCCTCTGTGTTGGTGGCAGGTAGCAATGTTCGGCCCAGTAGGGCGATGCACAGCGTGCGTACTATGGCGGCGCTGACGGTCAGCCCGATGTAGATGAAGGCGGCGCCCTTGATAATCGGCACGGCGATGAAAAATGTCGTCGGCAGATGGAGAAAATTAGCAGGCAGGCTGTTGAACAGGTTGGCCAGGATCAGTTCTCTGCGGCTCAGTTGTTTGTTGTCATACCCCTCTGCCAACATGGTGTTGGCTGCTATTCCTGAAAAAAAACAAATGGAAAAGGCGGCTCCGGTGAGAGGGGAGAGGTGGCCAAAACGGGTCAACGGCTTGGCGAGGAGTGCCATCTTTCTTGTCCAGTTGAGCGATTCGATGAACAGGGCTGCCAGCAGGCCGATCGCGAGAAAGATGAGCAGGCGCAGGAGCGGCCAACCAAGGTGGAGCCAGAGATGGATGAGGGTGTCGTGTGATATCATAGGGTATAAACTTTGCTCTTTTTTTGCCTAACAGGCTACAGTCTAAACAACCTGACGATCTGGATTATGAGGCTGCACTATATACCCGAAATTGAAGAGAGCAAGTACCGGAAAGTGAAGAGAGCAAGGGGGCACTGTGAAACGGATTATAACAACCGAGAAAATTCCGCTGGTTCTCTGGCTGAATCATTTAGAGGGAGATACTTTGACGCAGGCTGCGAATCTGGCCAACCTGTCCTGCGCCTTTCACCATGTTGCGATCATGGCCGATGCCCATGTCGGCTACGGGATGCCGATTGGTGGGGTGCTGGCAACAACCGGGGCAATTATCCCCAACGGGGTGGGGGTTGATATCGGCTGCGGCATGCAGGCGGTGCGCACCGGATTGATCGAGGTGAACCCGGTGCAGCTCAGCAAGATTGTCGACGATCTGCGTGCCACGATTCCTCTGGGATTTAAACATCACAGCAAACCCCGACCCGTGCAGGTGATGCCTGATCCCGGCGCTGAGGATTCGGATTTGCCGGTGGTGGCTGCTGAGTTTGACAGCGCCCGCAAGCAGATCGGGACTCTCGGGGGCGGCAACCATTTTATCGAGATCCAACAAGGCAGTGACAACCGGATCTGGCTGATGGTCCATTCCGGTAGCAGAAACCTTGGTTACAGGGTGGCTGATTTTCACAACAAGCTTGCAGCTAAATTGGCAAAAACAGCTCGAACAGATGTGATTCCCAAGGAGTGGCGGCTGGCTGTTTTACCGGTTGCTTCTGTGGAGGGGCAACAGTATTTGCGGGAGATGGAATACTGCATTGCCTTTGCCCGTGCCAACCGTCGGGAGATGATGACCGTGATTCAGGAGGTCGTTGCTGAGGTCACTGGCTGCGGCCAGTTCGAGGAAGCTCTTGATGTCGCCCACAACTATGCGGCCCGGGAAATGCATTTTGACCGGGAGGTCTGGGTGCACCGCAAGGGAGCCACTCGCGCCTTTGCCGGTGAACGCGGCATTATTCCTGGGTCTCAGGGGAGTCGCAGCTACATTGTCCGGGGGCTAGGTAATCCGCAGTCGTTCATGTCCTGCTCCCATGGAGCTGGTCGCGTCCTTGGCCGCAAAGAGGCGCAGCGTGTCCTCAACCTGCGGGAAGAAATCAGCAAACTCGAGGCCCAGCACATCCTCCACTCCATCCGGCATCGTAACGATCTGGAGGAGGCACCAGGGGCTTACAAGGATATCGGCGAGGTGATCGCCAACCAGAACGACCTGATTGAGGTCCTGGTGGAGTTGCAGCCCCTGGCTGTTCTCAAGGGTTGAGCGGGCTGCAACTTTTCTCTGGTTCCCAGGCTCTGCGTGGGAACCAGAGGTAAACAATCACCCACTTATCGGAAGGTGGTGGCCGATCCCGGTAGCAGGCAATGGGCATAGAGGCGTCCTGGGTCGCCTCCCTGGAGCAGGAAGTCAAACTGATTCACCAGCGACTGGCGCAGCAGGGTCGGGAACAGGGATGAATTGACGAGACGGGCCGCCAGGGCCTCAACCGGTTGATCTATCCGCTTGAAGCGTTCCAGGTAGGTGTCGTGGGTCAAATCGATGTAATAGCCGTTTTCCTTGGGGACGTGCGCCCGTTGTGCGGCCTCGGCAATGGCGTCTTCCAGATTGCCGAGCTTGTCGACCAGCCGCAGTTTTAGGGCGGTCACGCCATCCCAGACCCGTCCCTCTGCGATTTTCTCCACTTCCGCAACCGTCATCTTTCGTCCCACGGCAACAATTTCCAGAAACTGCCGGTACCCATGCTCGACATCCATTTGGAAGGCCGCCGCTTCCTCGCGGCTCATGGCTGTGGTGAGATTGCCGAAGTGGGCAATATCGGTAGTGCCGACGCCATCGCCATGGATGCCGATTTTTTCCAGGGACTTTTCTACTGTGGGCATGGCCCCGAAAATACCTATGGACCCGGTGAGGGTGACCGGCGAGGCCACGATCGCATCGGCATCAGCCGCCAGCCAGTAGCCGCCGGAGGCTGCCATAGCCCCCATGGAGACGACCACTATTTTTCCTTCCTTCTTAGCGAGCAGTAGTTCCTGGCGGATTAGTTCAGAGGCGAAGGCGCTGCCGCCGCCGGTGTTGATGCGCAGAACAATGGCCTTGATTCGTTTGTCCTGCCGTGCCTTGCGGATGCGTTTGATCAAGTCGTCTGAGCCGATCTGGCCGACCGTATCTTTGCCGTACATGATATTGCCGGAGGCGGCGATGATGCCGATAAGCTCCTTTTTGCCGCGGACATCAGTATAGGAGGGCGTAACGGTCTGGAGATACTCCTGGAAACCGATGCGGTTATACCCGCTTTTGTCAATGGAAGGCCCTACCATCTTAATAAATATTTGTTCCATTTCCTGATGGGTTTTCAGTCCATCAACCAGGCCGGTGGCCAAGGCCAGCTGGCTGCGGTCTCCACCCACCGAGGCTAGCTGCGATACGAGCTTGTTAATGTTTTCGTTAAGGATATCCACCTCGAGCTTCCGGTGTTCGGCGATATCGGCACAGTAGGCGTTCCAGAGGTTGCCGAGCCAGAGCTTATTGGCTTCCTTGTCTTCGGGGGACATGTCGTTGCGGAGAAAGGGTTCCACTGCTGACTTGAAGGTGCCGACCCGAAAGACATGGAAATTGATCGCCAGTTTGTCGAGCATTTCCTGCATGTAGAGGCGGAAGACCGTAAAGCCATGCACATCGACCGCCCCCATGGGGTGGAGGTAGATCTTGTCGGCCCAGGAGGCCAGGTAATATTGGGCCTGATTAAAAGTGTCGCCCACCGCAACAACCTTTTTGCCGGTCTTTTTGAAAGAGTCAATGGACGAACCGATGGCCCTGATCTGTTCAAGGCTGGCATTGCCCATGCGGTTGGGGTTGATGATCAGCAGCTTAATTCGCTGGTCATCGGTAGCCGTGTCGATAGTGTCGATGATATCTTGGAGAAAGGTTTCCCCGTGCAACGGGACACCTGCAAGGTTATTGAAAATTTTTGCCACAGGGTCCATGGGGGATCGTTCTTCGACGATGTTACCTTCAAGGGCGAGCACTAGAGCGCTCCCTGCAGGGACGGTGACCTTGGGCGTGTAAAAAAGTACGGTGATCATCATCAGGGCAAAACTGATGAACAGCAGGTTGGAAAGGATCGTAATGCCGGTGCTGAGGAATTTCCACAACCAGACAAAAGGTAGGAGAAGATATTTAAAGAATTTTTTCATACAAAAGCCTTCCAGGAGATGGGGATTGGCTGGAGAGTGAGCATTTTCTGGTCACACGTTGATCTCGAGATCAGGAGTGATTGCCTGGTTCGGGTTGTCTGCAGACTTCCAGACAGGCAATCATCATACCATGATTTTACCGCAACAGGAATACCCCGTTTGTCGTCTTGGAAGGAGGGGGGATGAAGCTCCTTGGAGCTTCTGGAATAGTTGTCTTGGCCCTCTGGGTGTCAAGAATGGAACGAAACATTTTTTCTTGTCATTGCGAGCGGTAGCGAGAAATCTCGCTTTTGAAGCAAAAGATTTCTCCTGTTGGTCGAAACGAGACATGGCATGCCTGCGTTCATTTTGTAAAAGGCACAGTCTAGAATGGAAATTCTGGCTGCCATGGAGGCAGGAGCCAGATCGGGCATTCATTCAGGCACGCAATAGAAAACGGCCGTTTCCGGTTGAGGAAACGGCCGTTCGTCATCTGAGAGGAGGATGGGCGGCTTGGTTTATCTCTTCACTTTCCGTCGGGCGAAACCGGCAAGCCCCACAAGGCCGGTACTGAACAGCAGCATGCTGGACGGTACGGGAACCGGGGTAGCGGGAAGAACGTCCTGCACAACGTCATTGCCGCATTGCATGGTCCAGTGAAAGCCAAGGGCCGAGGTGCCATCCCATACTCCAGCAAGGTCTGTAGTGATGCTGAGGTAGTCATAAA
>CAZSIJ010000030.1:0-41428 GCA_964607065.1 uncultured Desulfobulbus sp.
GGCAACAAAGAAAAGAAAAATTGAACTGGAAGGTGAACCTAGAGCGGCAAAAAACGCCTCTCTCATTTGCCAGCCCTTCCTAAAGTGATTTTTTCTACACACTCGTTGATCTCGCCAATCAGCCGTTCGATTTCTCGCTTCAGGGCCTCGTACTCCGGGACCTCCTCCCGGCTGGGCACGACTACCTGGATCAAGGTCGCCTTTCTCCGCAGTAGTGGATAACGTTCCAGGGCGTTGGCAAAAGCCTGAAGGCGGAGAGGAATGCCCTTGGTGTAATCGAGACGGTCTACCCCGAGGATCAGTTGTCGTTCCGGCAGGTTGGCATGGATAATCCAGGCTTGATCCTGTACTTCCTGGGTGCGGGAAAATTCGGCGAACTGCTTAAAATCAATACTGATGGGAAAGGTTCCCACCAGAAGCTCCCGCTCTTGAGTCAGGCAGCGAGTAATCTGACCATGACCGATCACCCGTGATTCGGGCATGAGCATGCGGACGCAGTCCATGAAGTTGCGTCGGTCGCGCACGGTCTGGAAACCGACCAAGTCATATTGAAGCAGGGCCTCGAGCACTTGGAAGCGCCAAGGTAATCGAACGAAGCCATCCAGAGGCGGAAAGGGGATGTGCAGAAAAAAACCAGTATGCCGCTTTATTTCCATTTTCTTCAAACAGGCGGCTATCAGAATCAATTGATAATCGTGTACCCAAACATAATCTTCGTCTTCAATGGTGTGAGCGGCCACTACCCGAGCAAATTTGGCGTTCACTTGCTCGTAGACTTTCCAATAGCCAGGATCAAAATTACACCGTGAAGGCAGGTCGTGGAACAGGGGCCAGAGAATCTCATTGGAAAAACCGTAATAGTACTTCTGAATTTCTTCTTCGCTCAATTCTACTGGTTTGAGGGCATAGCCGGTCTCACGTGAGCCCTGGTCGAGCAACTCATTCAATGTTGACTCATCGAGAGCCCCCTGCAGATTCGATCCGAGCCAGCCGATCCATTGGCCGCCGCGATCACGCAGTACCGGCCCCAGGGCTGTCACCAGGCCACCGGAACCAGGTTTGATCGTCCAGCGACCTAACTGGTCCTTGTCAACGACGATGGCCAGACGATTGGAAACCACGGTCAATCGAGTTGTATCCATTTTCATTGCCTCCTTTCGGTTGTTGTAATTGTGGCCCAGTTTTGGAGAAAGGTGGCTACGGCTCGGCAATTAGGGAGGAATCCTTGAGCCGCTGTCGGCCGAATTGGATCGCCCACTTTGATGCCGATGCCTCTCTCACGAGTGACAGCAAAGGCATCTTCGTCGGTTTCGTCATCGCCGATATAGACGGCTAGCGTATCCTCGGCCTGGAGATCGAGAAGGGCTGACAGCGCATCTCCCTTATTCCAACCGGTGCAACTGATCTCAACCCCTCCATTGAACCGACGGCACACCAACCCGTAATGCAGGGCCCGCCCACTCCATTCGGCGGCGATTTCTTCCTCCATGGCAGCCGCGGACAGCGGATCCAAGCCTCGGGTATGGAAGGCAAGCGAGGCAACCTTGACTTCCATACTGTGGCTGTAGTAGCCATGCTGCTGTATGCTTGTACGAATTTCAAAGAGGCCCTGGAGTTGTTCTGGAGTCGGCTGCCTGACAACGCAAGTGCCATCGACAGGCCAGAGTTCATAACCATGGCTGCCAATAACTGTCACCGGAGGATTGTTCAATAGCGTCATCACCTCGGCTACAGGACGACCTGAGATAATGGCTATCTGCGTCTGGCCCTTGGCGGCAAGATCCCGAAGCAAACCCATAACACCTGGAAAAGGCCAGGCTTGCATAGGATCGACTGAAAAGGGTGCCAGGGTTCCATCATAATCCAGGCCGAGAAATCGATTGTTCGCATTGTGGACCTGCCCCCAGAAATTTGGGATACCGGGCAGGTCAAGAGCAAGTGAGGTCATTCGTGTACTCCATCATAACTCAATCCGTTCGACGCTTTTGTGCATTGTGGCGAACATCAAGGTGAGATACTCGCGTAGATGGCGGGTCACTAGAAAATTGTTGAGTACGAAATCCTTCGCTTTACGGCCCATATCATCGAGTCGGTCCCGGTTTTTGAGGAGATAGCGGACGCGTAAGGCCGCCCCCTCGGGGGTATTGACGAGAAAACCGGTGTGATGGTTGATCACCTGCAGGCGGATGCCGCCGGTATCGCCCCCAATGACTGGTTTCCCCTTCCACATCGCCTCGGTCACGGTCAGGCCGAAGCCTTCTTTGGTTGATTTCTGCAAACAAATGGTCGAGGCCCGCTGCAGTCCGTTAATCTCCCGGTGGGCGTCTGAAGGCAGCAGAAGAATGTGGATGTCCGGGTCGTCTCCGGCCGCAGCCAAGACTTCACGCAGGACCTCTTCGCCTTCCGGGTCATCGGTGGCTCCGCCACCAGCGAGAACCAACTGCACCGGTGTGAATTCTTTGATCAGGCGGTAAGCATAGATCACACCCAGCGGATCCTTGAAGCGGTCAAAACGTGAAACCTGGGTAATCAACGGCAGATCTGGATCGAGATCATAGCGATCAAAAACAGCTTCCACCTCCCCCGGATAGAGTTCCCGGTTCTTCTGGCTGAGAGGATCGATGCTGGGCGCGATCAAATAGAGGGGATGCGGCAGGGGTTGAGCAAAGTCAGCCAGCGACCAGATCGAAGCATCGTAGCCCACCACAAACTCCCGCAAATATTTCCACACTGCCCGATAAGGGCGACTGAGATCGATATGGCAGCGCCAGACCCATTTGCCCTTGCGGTTGGGGCAGAGTCGCAGCAAAGGCGCTGGCTGCGGATCATGAATAAAAACGAAATCTGCCTCTTCCAGCTTGCTCCGCAGGCGCTCGGCATTCTCTTCGTTGGTTTTCTCGTAGGCCCGTAGCAGCGCGGGCGGGATGCCGACCGGACTGCCCTGCAGGCCGTTATGGAAACTTTTGGTACACTGGTAGAAGTCTTTATCGCCGGTAAGGACTTCCCACTCGGCATCGAGCCCCAATTCCCGCTTTACAGGGATCAGCCAGTTGAGGATCTCGGCTACACCACCGCCCTCCCGGGTCGAATTCAGATGTACCACCTTCATGCCCTTTAGGGGTTCGGCCAATTGGCGGAGATGATCAACCACCTCATTGCCGACGATGGCCGCATAATTTTCCAGTAATGTGGTCATGGCGCTTATTCCTCGAGGAGACAATTGAGAAAGACCGTTGCAAGTTCCCGTCTCAGGTCGGCCAAAGTGGTGAAATAGGGGTCTATGGCGTTGAACCGCTTGATCAATTCATCATATTGGTCGCCATCAAAAACCTGGAGCCATTCTGCAAAATCGCTTCGGCCGCTTTTCGTCCTGCGCCTAGCATCAATAAAATGATAGAAAACCGAACCGAGCGACATGCCCGCAATCCGTTCCTCCATTTCTCCGGGATGGCTGATCCGTTTTCCTGTGTCGAAGACGACGACTTGGGAGCGGATAAATTTAAAACGCTGTCCGGATCTGGCCCAAGGAACGAACTCACTTTCCGCCAACCTTTCTTCGATCACATCAATCAGTTCCCTTCGCAGGTCCTCGAGATCTTTATAATGGGTCGGATCGATGATAGCCAACCGCTCAGCCAGGCGTGGATCATGCAGACTACGCCAGGCCCAAGCGGCAAAATCGTTTTGATATTCCGGTTCGTCGAAACTGGGACGGAGCATTCCACCCCAGAAATGGTAGTAGATACAGCCGGGATTGATGGTCCCCAGCCGGTCACTCAATTCGCGCAGGTTCTGCGCTTCCTCACCTGTGGCTATGGAGATGAGGGCGCAATCCTTGATAACAAATGGTTCTTCCATAATCCTTCTCCTCAGTCCTGGTTTCTTTGAGTTGCCCGTTTCCTCCTTAGGCTTATTTTACATAACGATGTTTCTTCATATAGTTTTCGTCGTTTGAATTGTTCTATCGACCTCGGTCCAAGCACGGTGACGCACATTAAGAACGGCAATGTTACGATGTTACCAACAATCTTTTTTCGCAGATATGGCAGGACCGGAGACGGCGATAGCCCAACAACCTGAATTGATAGTGAATAATCACGTGGAGTTCCGAACGGTTTGAACAGAGCAAAATTGACTCCATGCTCAGTTCAATTTCCGGGGTGACGGTTTACTAACCTTTTTCGCCGCATCTTATACTAGGGTCCTCTTAGTACAAGAATCATTCCATGGAATGACCGAGCCGAGACATGGGGAGAGCAAACTGTGAAAAAACTCTATATTTCGGTATGATAATAAAGGGAATGGGGGGCGTGGATAGCGATCCAGCGAGTGCGGATTGCTATACTGCAGATCAAATAAAAGTCCCGAGCGACAAGACATAGTCCTGCCCAGCAGGACTAATAGTGAAGGTTAAGACAAGGGAGTTCTGAAACAGGAAGGAATGCCGTACTGTTTCAAGAGAGCATAAAGACGTGAACGAGAAAGCCCTGAGATATCGCAGGCCTCCTGCATGGTGTGAGAGTAGCTCATCAGCTCCCGTAAATACTTCTGCTCCAGTTCGAAGAGAGTGGCATCGCGAATGTCAATGAGGCGTGGAAGAGGTTTTGTGCTTTGAGGGTTTACTTGAGAAATTAGTCGATCAGATACGGCTTGCTCCTGTCTCTGTTCCACCGAAGCCCTGGCAATGTGAACACGGATATAGACCGGAAGATGTTTGGTGAAAAGGACCGGTTCATAACTGGCTGCTGAAACTGCGCGCTCGAGAGCATTGACCAGTTCCCGTACATTACCGGGCCACTCGTAACGGTCAAGCACATCTAAAAAATCAGGGGAAAAGGTCTTCTTGTTGAGTCCGTAACTTTCGCAGAGTTTGGCGACATGATGAGCAGTTATTTCCCGGATATCGCCGATACGATCCCGTAGCGGCGGCAATTCAAGAGTAAATGCACGCAGGCGAAACAAAAGGTCTTTTCGGAACTTATGGCGATGGACCCTCTCGTTCAAATCCCGATTGGTCGCCGCTATCAACCTGAAATCACTTCGGGTTTCAGGCCCGCCCCCAACCTGCCGAAATTTGCGTTCCTGGAGGACGCGGAGAAATGATTTCTGCACTGAAAGAGGTAGTTCTCCCACCTCATCAAGAAACAAGGTGCCCCCGTCAGCCCGCTTGATCAACCCATTTTGCGCCTTATCGGCTCCGGTGAAGGCTCCTCGCTCATAACCAAAAAGGGTACTTTCGACCAAAGTATCGGGCAGCGCAGCACAATCTACGACCACGAACCGCTTGTTGGCTCTTCGGCTATTATTGTGAATTGCCCATGCGAAAAGCTCTTTGCCTGTTCCTGTTTCACCTGATATCAATACATTGGCATCGCTGTTCGCAGTGAGGGCTAGACGATCAAGACATTGTTTCATCTCTGGACTACTTCCGACTATATCGTCAAGAGTTTCTTGCTTGAGAACTTTGCTGGGTTGTCGGGGAATTTTTTTGACCCGATATTGCATAACACGAACTAGGGACAACGCCATAGCCCGCGTTGTTACCGGCCGTTCAACATAATCCCAGGCTCCCATTTTGATGGCATGTTCAGCTTGGTCAGCATCGCCAGAATCGGTAAATATAATAATTTCCGGACAGGATGGGGTGTCAATAATTGTGGACAATGCATCCATTCCGTTGCCATCAGGCATCTCTGTATTCAAAAAAACCACATCAAATGCTGTGGAAACTGCAAAATCAACACCTTGAGCAAGAGTATAGGCTGCAACGACATGATGTCCCATGTGTTCAATTTCAGCTGACAGAGCTTCTATAAAACCCTCATTGGTATCGACAATCAAAATGTTTGACATTGCTGTTGTTTCTCAACCCTAGCAGTAAAAAATTGATCGAAAATTCTTGTAACCAGGAACTTCGAAATGTATTCCAAGGATCTTGCGTTAATCTTCTGCGCCCTTCGTCGGCTCAGGTTTGCCCTGCCCACTTGCAAGCCTGTCACAGGGCGTTTTTTTTCATAATCAATTTTTTTTAAAAAATTAGCAAGTTGCGATGTTTTCTTTAGAAGCGGAAGCATTCGTCATCTAAATCTTGGTCGTCATCCGGAAATGCCAATTGAGGTAAACCGAGAAGAAAACATGGTGACGAGCAGATTTATCAATCAAGACGGTATCGAGGAAATTGAAGTATATAAAGGTAGTTAAATAGTATATAACAGCATGACCGTTGCCCTTCTCCTTGCCGTTGGTCTTAATTTTTTCGCCTACTGGAATTCCGACACCATGGCGCTGGCCATGAACAAGGCCCGCGAAGTCTCAGAGCAGGAAGCGCCAGACCTGCATGGCTTGGTCGCCTCGCTGGCGGATCGGGCTGGAATCCCCAAACCCAGGGTCTATGTGGTCGACGATTCTACACCCAATGCTTTCGCCACCGGTCGCAATCCGGAACATGCGGCGGTGGCAGTGACCACGGGCATACTCCAGGTGCTGAATCGCTATGAACTCGAAGGGGTCATCGCCCACGAACTGGCGCATATCAAAAATCGTGATATCCTGATCGGTTCGATTGCCGCTGTCATGGCAGGGGCGATTTCCTATCTGGCGACCATGGCACAGTGGTCTATGCTTTTTGGCGGTAGCCGGAGCGATGAAGAAGGCGGTCACAATCCCCTGGTCATGCTGGTGACCCTGATTGTTGCGCCGCTGGCGGCTTCGCTTATCCAGATGGCCATTTCCCGAAGCCGGGAATATATCGCCGACGCCTCGGGAGCAGAGATTTGCGGGCATCCCAAATCGCTGGCCAGTGCCCTCAATAAACTTTCCCATGAGAATGCGCAGCAACCGATGGACGTCAACCCCGCCTCTGCTCAGATGTACATTGTCAACCCGCTCAGCGGCGGCACCATTGCCGGACTTTTTTCGACCCATCCTCCCATGGAAGAGCGGATTCGGCGGTTACTGATGATGTAATCAGTACGGACTCTTTTTCAGGTTCTGAAACGAAAGCTCACAACTGATTGATCAAGCCGGCAAAGGCTTGCGCGTCAAGACACCCCTGGCCCAGTAAAATCCCTTCGACTCCGGGAATGTGCCAGATCCCCCTGCCGTTAGCCACGGTGACCCCACCGCCGTACAGCATTGGCCGGTTATCTGTTTTTTTTGCGGCCAGCTCTATCACTGCGGCGATATCCTCCCCGCTCCTGGCCATCTCAAACGAGACCGTTGTTGCCGGGGTAAAGGCCCAGATCAACCTGCCCAATTCTTCGACCGCCATGGCTGCAGTCTGCGACACCAATAGTTCCCGATCGAAGCAGATGATTGGCTGCAGCTCTTCCGCCAGTGACTCATAGACCTGCCGGGCCACATCCTGAACGGATTCATGAAAATAACGCCGTCGTTCCCGATGGCCGAGAAGGGTGTACTTAACCATTCCCCGCAACCAGGCTGCCGGAAGTGTGCCGGTATAGCTCCCCTGCGGAAAGGGCGACACCCCCTGGGCGGCAAGGGCGACCCCAGGAAGGTTGCTCGTCTTCTGATACACGCGTTCCAAATAAAAAGCCGGGACGGCGAGGACAACCTCAATATCAGTGCGGGGCTGATAGGCAGCGGCAAAGGCGTCGCACCACTGTATCGCCCTTTCCGGCGAAAAATTGGCCTTCCAATTGGCCAGCACTATCTTTTTCATAGAAATATCTCTCGTTGATGTAGGTTGCTGTCAGGAGGATGAAGCGGGGCGCAACCGGAAACCGAATCTTTGCAGTGGGTTTGCCCGGCCGCTGATCGTTCTCGGCACACACAGGTTCAGTGTGTTGCTGTGGCGAGAAGATTTGCCAGCACTCTTCGCACCTGCTGCTCATCAGCTCCTTTGATAACCACTGTTTTGATCCGGCTTTGCTGGCCGCTTTTGATGCTGAGAGCCGATTTGGGCAGATGCAGGAATTTTGCCAGATAAGCGATCACCGCTTTGTTGGCCTTGCCATCAACCGGTGGGGTGGTCAGGCGGAGCTTGAGCGCGTCTCCCTGCAGCCCCGCCAGCTCATTGGCCGAGGCACGGGGATGGACATGCAACCGCAAGAGCAGGGAGCCATCCGGCAGGTTTTGTAAACAAGGTGTCTCCGTATGGGCCGGCATTTTCAGGGGTTAGTGGACGTTTGTGACTGCTTCGGGCGGATATGCCATGACCTTCACCAGTCCCATCAGGAAATCAAATCAAGAAACGGACTCAGGTATCCTTGTCCATTGCTCCTGGGCTACTACTGCAGGCTTTGACCAATCTGCATCAGAGTCGGCACCAGAAAACTTTGGAGAAAAACAATGGCTAGGATGAGCACCATCGGGCTCAGATCAAAGCCGCCCATCACCGGCAGCACCCGCCGAATTCTCAACAAGAGTGGGTCAGTCGCCTGCCGGAGAAACCGGACAATGGGATTATACGGATCAGCATTCACCCAGGAGATGACAGCACTGCCGATAACCACCCACATATAGGCACTGAGGGCAAAATTTATCAGTTTGGCGATGGCCATGAGAAAATTACCGAGCATAAACATAGCAGATTCCTGAAAAGAATGAAAAAAGAGGCTGGAGGGCCATATAATCGGGGAAGAACGTACGCTCAACAGCGTTTGTCCTGGCACGATATTTAAGGGTTAAACACATCGTCAAGCCACCCGGCTGCCGCTCGTAATGGGCGCGGCAACCGTTGCCAGAACCAGGCGTTCCGAACCGTCTGCCAGCTGCTCCTTGGCTGCCAGCACCATACCGTGCGACAAAATGCCCATCAGTTTCGCCGGTTTCAGGTTGGCAACAATGATGACCCGTTGCCCGATGAGAGCCTCTGGGGTGTAATGCAGGGCAATTCCTGCGACAATAGTTCGCTCCTCAGGGGCCTTGACAGTCAGCTTGAGCAATTTCTCCGACTTTGTCACTTTCTCAGCTGCAACGATTTCCGCTACTCGGAGTTCGACATCCTTAAACTGATCAAAGGTGATCAACCCCTCGCCGATATTGGTTTCCGGTTTGCCTGGTGCGAGCGGCTGACCAGCTGAAGGTACCGCTGGCGCCCCCGCTTTCTTTTCCACGCGCGGGAAGAGCTGCGCGCCTTTATCGATGACGGTACCGCTGGGTACTTCACCCCACTGCCCTACGGAGTCAAGGCCAGCATCGGCAAACTGTTTCCGCAATCCCAGGGCAGACGCCATTTTCTCGGCTGTTCCCGGCATGATTGGTTTGAGGACCAGCGCGATCATCCACAAGGCCTCGGCGAGATGATACAGGACCATCTTTAACCGGTCGCCATGACGTGCATCCTTGGCCAGTTCCCAGGGAGCATTGCCGACGATATAGCGGTTGAGTAAACTGATAACCTCCCAGATCGCCTGCAGGGCTTTGTGAAATTTGAAGTTTTCCATGTATTCCCGGTACTGGGCAACCATGGAGGCCATGGAGCTCATCAATTCCTGGTCTTCCGGTGTGAACATACCGTCGCCGCTGCAGTCCGGGATTCGACCGTCGGCATACTTATCGATCATGGTCAACGAGCGGGAAAACAGATTGCCAAGGTCATTGGCAAGGTCAGCGTTGTGGCGGGCGAGGATAGCATCTGCTGAAAAAGAGGAATCTAGTCCGAAACTCATCTCTCGCAGGAGAAAATAACGAACCGTGTCCACCCCGTAGGTATCAACCAGTTCCTTCGGCCTGACCACGTTGCCCAGAGACTTGGACATTTTGGTGGCATCTACATTCCAATAACCGTGCACGTGGAGCCGCTGGAAGGGCTCTAGTCCCAGCGCTCGAATCATGGTCGGCCAATAGATGGCATGAGGTTTGAGAATATCCTTGGCAATAACATGCTCGGCTGCGGCCCAGTACATTGCGAAATCAGCGCCGTCGGGATAGCCAATACCGGTCAGGTAATTGATCAGGGCGTCAAACCAGACATAGGTGACAAACTTGTTGTCAAAAGGCAAGGGGATGCCCCAGGTCAGGCGGGAGGTCGGTCGGGAAATACACAGATCTTCCAGCGGCTCACTGAGAAAGGATAATACCTCGTTGCGGTAGCGCTCCGGAGTGATGAACTCCGGATGGGTCTGGATGTGATCAATCAGCCAATCCTGATATTTCGACATCCGGAAGAAATAATTCTGTTCGCTGATTGCCTTCGGCTCGACCAAGTGATCGGGGCATTTGCCATCCACCAGCTCTTTCTCCGTCAGAAAACGCTCGCAGCCTTGGCAGTAGAGTCCAGAATATTCACTGAAATAGATATCGCCTCGGTCATGCACCAACTGAAGGATATCCTGCACGGTCTGGATATGGTCGGGGTCGGTGGTGCGGATGGTGTAATCCTGACAAATGGAGAGTAGCGGCCAGGTCTCTTTAAAGGTCAAAGCAATCCGGTCGACATATTGCCGTGGCGTTTCTCCGGCCTTGGCTGCGGCCTCAGCGATTTTTTCTCCGTGTTCGTCGGTGCCGGTCTGAAAGCGGACATCGTCACCGCAAAGCCGCTTATACCGGCTGTAGGCATCGGTGACAATCGTGGTGTACGCATGTCCCAAGTGAGGCATTGCATTGACGTAATAGATCGGTGTGGTGACGTAGGTTGTCATAATGAGAAAATAACGACTTAGGTTGTTAGATTGTACATCTTATAGGCTCGAAACGGTCAGAACGATAGCGATAGACAGGGTGTTTTCATCTTGTCATCTCAATAACTCAAACCGACCACCCTCGCTTCGTCCCCTTGCAGCGAAAAGTCAGTCGTCCTGTGGGGAATCTTCCTCCGGATCCTGTTCGTGGTCCTGTATCCCCCAGATATCAATAGATGACTGTCGGGACGAGTTATTCCCTTTTCGTCCTGACCCTTTGCGGACGACCGTTTTTGGCATCGGATCCGCAGCCCGCCATTCTTCCTCGGTAAATAATCGTTCTTCTCCCTCGGATGAGACCGTAACCACCTTGCCGAGCAGAGGCACCTGCCGAATCACCAGATATGATTTTCCTTCAAACTGGATGGAGCGTCCCACCCTAGGCATACCCTTTTTCATGGTCCGGTAGGCCTCGTATTCATACGTCAGGCAGCAGAGCAGACGATTGCATAACCCGGAGATTTTCGCCGGATTAAGCGGTAGATCCTGAATCTTGGCCATTTTGATCGATACCGAATCAAATTTGGTCAAAAACGAGGTGCAGCATAACTCTCGTCCGCACGCCCCAAGCCCGCCAATCATTTGTGTTTCATGGCGGACGCCTATCTGGCGCATTTCTACCCGGGTGCGGAATTCTTGAACGAGCGCCTTGACCAATTCTCTGAAATCGACTCGGCTTTCGGCAGTGAAGTAGAAAATGATCTTGGAGCCGTTGGAAAATCGTTCTACCCGGACCAGATGCATCGGCAACTGCAGCATCCCGATCTGTTTACGGCAGAGCCGAAAAGCCTCCTGTTCAGCAAGAGGCAAGAGAGCGTATTTTTCCTTTTCTTCGTCACTGGCGCGTCGTTGGATACGGTAGGTTACGGGACGATCGATTTCTTCGTTAATTGCCCCGGCAGAGCGGATGACGACAACCGCTGGTTCCGGGCCCTGCTCTGTCCGAACCATTACCTGATCGCCTCGGACAAAATCGGCAACATGGGCGCTGGCAATAAACTCCTGCCCTTGCTCGCGGAATCGAATTTTATAATAATGGAGGGCCACATCCCTACTGCCACTTTCCCTGATACGGGGGAAATCAGCAAGAGGGGGCCCGGTGTGCACGTCTGTCATGTCATTTCACGGTGAATGGGTACTGCAGTCAAAAAGATCCAGGAGGAGTACTTCGCTGGTCAGACCACGGTTGCAGTTTCTGGCAAGCGCTTGTTCCGCCAGGTCAATAGCGGCTATCTTAGCAGAAAACTGCTGTAAATTCCAGCGTTCTCTTGCCAGCATCACGTCCTGAGTGAAGGAGGCGCAAGTGGCTGATGTTCGAGCCGCCATGCTGTTCTTCATAAATATTCGTAAAAGGGTGAGCAACGATGCTCCTCCCTCCTTGCACTCCGCCAGCTCGACGGCAAGGGTCAGAGCTGTTTCAACCCGCTCTGCCTGACTTCCTGACTTGGCAACCAGTTGCTGGACCAATCGGCTGTGGAGCGCCAGGACATCGTCTGCCTCAAGGGTCAGCGCCTGACCAGGACACCCATCGACCAGGGCCGCTAGCGCCATGCTGCCGGCCGCATCGAGCTGCGGCTTGTGGCGCAGGATGATCTCGGCCGCCAACGGCAACGGCAAAGGGGTGAAGGGAATGACCTGACAGCGGGAAACAATGGTGACAAGCATAGATCCGGTCGAGTTCCCCACCAGAATAAGGAGATTGTCGGCGGGTGGCTCTTCCAGCATTTTAAGCAGACTGTTACCTGCTTCTCGCCGCATGGTATGCACATCTTCGAGCAGGACGATTCGTTGTTTACTCTCGAACGGCGCGAAGTTCAGTGCTTTTTTCAGGTGGCGGATCTGGTCGATCTTGATTGCCGCTCCATCAGGTCGAATGCGCACGAAATCAGGGTGATTGCCTGAATGAAACTTGCGGCAACCAGGGCAGGACCCGCACGGTCGCCCGGATTGCGGCTGCCGACAGAGGAGAACAGCGGCCAGGTCGAGGGCCACGGTGGTTTTGCCGACCCCATCCGGGCCGGTGAAGAGATAAGCATGGGCCAACCGTCCACTGGTCTGCGCCCGACTTAGGAGGGTGAGGGCCTTGGCTTGGCCGAGAATCGTGGAAAAAGCCATGATTTAGAACAGGGTTTGCTGGCGCTTGGCATCTGGCTTGGGGGGGAGCGAAGGCGTAGCGATTGCCTGCCCCTGAAAGGATCGAGCTTCTTGTGGCTCATCCCCCGTTTCAGTCGGCTCTTCTTCGATTCCGCTGGCCCGAAGATAGAGATACCGCTCCAACGGCCTTTGGTAATCCGTCCATTGCCAGCCTGAACCCGCCATTTTATTACGAAGCCCTTCCATATAGTTCATCTTGGCATCCATATCATCAAGATGGTGCAAGAGGATGGCCTCAGGGGTCATCGGCAGGACCGGGGAGCCAAAGGCAAACTGGCCGTGGTGGCTGAGAATGATATGCATCAGCTGATCGACCTGGTCGCTCGTAATATCAGCTACTTTTTCTGCGGCCTTGCGGACCAGTTCCACACCCAGGACAAGATGGCCGACCAATCGGCCCCGGTCAGTGTAGCTAAAGGGTGGCCGGGCAAAATCGAATTCCTCGATTTTGGCAAGGTCATGGAGCAGGGCACCGGCTATAAACATGTCCCGGTTCAGCAGTGGGTAATGGGCAGCGGTTTTTTCCGCCATGGCAACGATCGACAGAGTATGCTCGATCAGGCCACCAATATAGGCGTGATGCATTTTTTTGGCTGCCGGAGCCCGCAGGAACCGAGCATACGTTTCCCCCTGGAAGATCTCGCGAAGGAGGGCCTGTAAGGGCGGATCGGTAATGCCCTCGATGACCGTGTCCAACTCTTCGGCCATTTCTGCACGCGGTCGGGCGCTGGTGGGCATAAAATCGCCGAGTTGGACCGCCTCTTCCGCCACCTGCTGCAGAGAGTTGACACCTAACTGTAACTGGTCACGAAAGGCTTTAGCAACGCCCTGCACCCGCACAAAACTCCCTTCTTCTGCCAATGCCTCAAATTGATGGGCATTATCCCAGAGCCGGGCCTCGATTTCTCCGGTTTTATCCATCAAGCCCAGCGCCAGGTAGGGCTTGCCAGCCTTGGTTTCAGCCAGGGATTTTCGTGCAACCAGGAATACATCCTGCACCTGTTGTCCGGCAATCAGTTGGGCGACAAAGATCTTTTTTTCGATTGCATGCGTCATACAACTGCCTCACCCCCGGTATTTCGGGTATAGTTGCTTTGATTTCACCGGTCAGGCCGGTTCCCTGTGATACACTATCTCTTACGCCTTGCGCAAGCAGTTATGAAAATCGACATCCTGATAACCAACTGCGTCCTGCTCCCCTGCCCGGGCAACGACACGATGCTCGCCCCCTCATTTATCGCCATCAGCAATTCACGCATCACTCAGATCGGGCCGATGGCGGAATGTCCAGTAACCGAAATCAGGACACACCTGGACGGACAAGGACAATTGGCCATGCCCGGCCTGATCAATAGCCATTGCCATGCCCCCATGACCCTGTTTCGGGGGATGGCCGACGACCTGGCCCTGACCACCTGGCTCCATGAGCATATTTTCCCTGCCGAGGCACGGCATGTGCATTCCGAGATGGTCTACTGGTGCGCGCAACTGGCTGCTGCCGAAATGCTGCTGGGGGGTGTCACCACGGTTGCGGACGGCTATTTTTTCGAGGATGTGGTGGCCCGCGCCTGTGCGGAAACGGGGATACGATGTGTTGCGGCCCAGGGTGTTATTGATTTTCCGGCGCCGGGCGTGGCCGATCCGGCCGAAAACATCGAGGCTGCGCAATGTTTTCTGGAGCAGTGGCAGAATCGCGATCCGCTCATCACCCCGGCGGTCTTTGCCCATTCACCCTATACCTGCGCCAATCAGACCCTGCTCAGGGCTAAAGAACTGACCCGGAAATATAGGGCGTCTTTGTTTATTCATGTTGCCGAAACCCGGGATGAGATCCATCAAATCGCCACCCCGATTGCGGCAACGCCGATCCGCCACCTGGATGCGCTCGGCCTGTTGGACCGGGACACCGTCTGTGTTCATTGTGCCTGGGCAGATGACCATGACCTCGATATCCTGGCAGAGCGTCAGGCCGGGGTGGTGGTCTGCCCACAAAGCAACCTGAAGCTAGCTTCCGGCAGGGCGCCGTTGCTGGCCATGCTGGAACGACAAATCCGCGTTGGTCTGGGCACGGACGGAGCTGCCTCCAACAACAGTCTGGATATGTTCCGCGAAATGGACATGGCCGCCAAAATCCAGAAAGTCAGTCCCTGCGATCCGGTGGCAGTTCCGGCTGAGCAGATTCTTGCGATAGCCACCAGCGGTGGCGCCAATGTTCTAGGCTTCGGCCCCGGTCATGGCTTGCTCGCTCCTGGATCGCCCGCCGACCTGATCTTGATTGACCAGCAGCAGTCTCACCTCCAGCCGTTTAACAGTCCCAATCTCCTCGTCTACAGCGCAGGCGCTGCCGATGTCCGCACAGTTATTGTCAACGGGCAACTGGTAGTTCATAACCGGGAACTCCTCACCATCAATTTACAGGACGTCATGAACCAGGTTCGACGACTGGCGGTTGCATCGTAACCGCTCTTCAGGCGCAACTTATCAATGCCCCCTGCTCAGTCTTTCTCGACCCGGATCACCTGGACAGCCGCCATTTGCCTGATGCCGCTGTGGGTCAGGCGTGCGCCCTCGACCACGGCGATAATCTCGCCGGCATGGATGTATCCCCACTCCTTTGCCATGGCGATGGAACGGAAAACCATCTCCGTGCGGCCGAGCTCTTCCCTGATGATGAGGGGGAAAATATTGTTGTAGAGATTGGCGTGGCGGGCCACATGCAGCGACTTGGTGACCAGCAGGGTGGGTACCTTGCGGTTCCACTTGGAAAGCATTGGATAGAGGGTGCCGTCCGGGTCAAGCAACAGGGTGGCGGCATTGGCGCTAAGGTTAGCGACCGCAGAAAGAGCGGGATTGACCGCTGCATCCGCAATAAGTTCTTTGTAATGCTCGGCACTGCTCCCTGAATACCGCTCTTCCTCGCAGATGATCGAGGCCATGGTGCGCACCACATTGACCGGGTCAACCCCGGTCGCGGTTTCCTGGGAGAGCATCACCGCATCGGTCCCCTCCTTGATTGCCATACTGACATCGGTCACCTCCGCCCTGGTTGGCCGGGCATTGATGGTCATGGAGTCGAGCATCTGGGTTGCGGTGATGACCGGGGTGTTCATTTCCCAGCAGAGTTGGATGATGCGTTCCTGGATGCGGGGCACCCGTGCTGCCGGCAGTTCCACCCCCATGTCGCCACGGGCGATCATGATGGCGTCGGCAACCTCGATGATTTCTTTGATATTCTGCACTGCCTCGGGTTTTTCGATCTTGGCCACCACCTTAAGATTGCGTTTGCCCGAGGCTTTGATGTACTCTTTGATTGTTCGGATTTCCTCAGCGGTTCTTACAAAAGAAAGGGCGACGTAATCGATGGAATGGTTGAGCCCCCAGTCAAGATCGAGCCAGTCCTTTTCAGTGACACTCGGCAGCGAGATGGACGTTGCAGGGAGATTGATCCCCTTGCTTGACTTCAGGGTGCCGCCGACGATCACCTCGCAATGGACCTCGGTTACACCTTCCTTGACCACCCGTAATTCCAGCAGACCATCATCGAGCAGCACCGGATCGCCGACCCGCAGATCGGCGATGATGGCCGGGGTGATTGTCGAGATCCGATCCACGTTCCCCTCCACAGCTTCGGCCTGGATAATGAGCACCTCGCCGGCGAGGAGCCGAATGGCACCATCAGCCATCAGCCCGGTACGGATCTTAGGGCCGCAGAGATCCTGGAGCACGGCAATGGGTTTTTCCCAGCTCTTCTCTGCCTCCCGGATCGCCAGCAAGGTTGCTTCGTGTGCCTCATAACTGCCATGCGAGAAATTGAGACGGGCCACATCCATGCCGGCGAGAATCATCTTGCCAAGCATCTCCGGGCTGTTGCTGGCCGGGCCGATGGTACAGACGATTTTTGCTTTTTTGTTGACGCTCGTGTGGGCCAGGGTGGGAATACTGGCCAGCTGTTTGAACAGGAGATCAAAATCAAAAGGTTTGGCAAGCACCCCGATGACGTTGGGGTATTGTTCCAATCGATCCAAGATCTTCCGGTCATCATGGGAGGAAGTGGTGATGATGATTGGCAAGTGCGGATTGACCACCTGGATGGCCTCGATAAATTTGAACCCATCCCAATGCGGCATCTCGATGTCGCTGAGGATAATGTCATAGGCGTTTGAAGTCGCCAACTGGAAGCCCTGGTGGCCGTTATCGGCGGTGTCGACCGTGATGCCGGCTTTTTCGAGGCGGCTTTGCAGAAGGTGCTGGGTGGGTTTGGAATCTTCGAGAATCAGGATACGCATGACATAACCTCATGGGCAGGGGTTACAGGTTGTCTTCAATAGCTTTTTGTAGCATAGTGGAAAAAGAGGTAAATGGGAAAAGAGAAATCACCTGTTTTCGTGAGGATGACGAGTTCTTTGGTGGTTTGCTGCGTCGCAGCTGAGTTCGGGCCTACCTGATGGACTGGAGAAAAGTATGCAAGTGATCATGGATCTGTGTATCGTACCTCTCGGAGTGGGCGTTTCCGTTTCTACCTATGTTGCCGAGTGCCACCGGGTTCTGATGGCGGCTGGGCTCAAGACGCAACTGCATGCCTACGGCACCAACATAGAAGGCGACTGGGATGTGGTTATGGCGGCGGTCAAGCAATGTCATGAACGGGTCCATGCAATGGGCGCACCACGCATCACCACCACCATCAAGCTTGGCACCCGTATTGACCGCGATCAGAGCATGGCCGATAAGGTGCGGAGCGTAGAGGAGAAGTTGGGGTGAGAGGCTCTCTACAAAACTACAGAAGTTTCGTCATGTTAAGGATGGAGCTTAATCACTTAGTCGTACTCCTTCGTTGAGCAACAACAGGTAGACGCTCCCGTTCTCTTTCATCTGCCCCGCCTCCATTCCCGCCTGCTCGCCCGATCCCCAGAAGATATCGACCCGACCCGGCCCGGTCAATGCGGAGCCGGTATCCTGAACACTGGCAAATCGTTGCAACGGTTTCCAGCTAACCACCTGCCCGTTGGCCATCTCCGGCTTCCTGCTGTCCACAAAGACCAGCGCTCCTGGGGGATACCACAGCTGATCAGCGGCAATGGATCGCCCTGCCGTCAATTCCTGCCCGAGGTTACCGGTCACCGATCCTGTTTTGCTCCAATGGAAGAAGACAAAGGACTCATTCTGATGCAGAATCAGGTCCCGTTCTTCGGGATGATCAACCAGGTATTGCCGGATGCTGTCCATATTAACATCCGCAAGGAGCATCCGGCCGCTGTCGACCAGGTATTTGCCGACACTCGTGTATTGGTGGCCATTGCCTTGCGCGAAATGAACACTGCGCATGCTGCCGTCGGCCAGCTGAATCATTCCAGAACCTTGAACATGGAGCACAAAGGTATCGAAGGGATCCCGTAACCAGACCAATTCCTGCCCTTGGAGCAGGTTGCGCAGCTCAATTTCTTTTCTCGTCCAGAAGGGGATGAGCCGCCCCCCTTGCATGCGACCAATATTTTTTTTCCTGCTCGCGGATTCTTGGACTTTGAGGGTCTTGGGGACTGTATAGAGAGGATAGAGAAAGGGTGGGTGCCGTTCAAGGCTTCCTGCAAAAACGGGTTGGTAATAACCGGTAATCAGCATGCGGCGTGCTTTTGTACTTTGATCGCCTTCGATCCGGTACACGGTATAGGAGCGCTGGATTTGCTGATTCAGTTGCTCCGGCGAGGGAGATGACTGTAATATTTTTTGAAAAAAAAGGGCGGAATCGATCAGGCGCTGAACGGGAACAGAGACTCCAGCCACCTGATAGCAGGTAGAGGCCGGAACGGTGCGCAGGAAAGCAAGGCTATGGTCAAGGGTGCTATTGAGCTCTTGCAACTGCAGATCATCATGGAAGGTGGGGTGTTGCGATACCTGCAGGGGCACGAGAGACGAAAAAGCCGCACCTGTCGTTAGCAGGAGAAAAATGACGGCACTGAAGATACACAGGGGCGTATTCTTCCAGATGGTCACCGTATCGATTCGACGGTTATTTTCTCTAGTCAGCGGACAAAGGCCTCCGCCAATTCGGTCACCGCCATAGCATAACGGTTGGAATGGTTCCATTCGGTGATCGCCTGAAAGTTAGGGTAGCCGGCAATAAAACGTTTGGCAAATTCCCCACCCGGTGGCAGCTCCAGCCCGATGATAGTGAGCGGTCTATTTTGCGGAGAAAGGGGAAGCTCAGGATTTTGCACCTTGCGCACCAAATCGAACGGGACCAGTTCCTTACGACCTTTTAACTCAGCCGCAACCAGAAGCGGATCCTTGAGGACATGGCCCAGTTCACCATAAATGGGGGCATTGAGGGTCCATTTGCTTCGTTTCAAGTAGTTGGCAATAGAGGCGAGGATGTCTGGGACCGAATGCCAGACATCCCGCTTGTCATCGCCATCAAAACTGACTGAGTATTCGCGGAATGAGGAAGGAATGAATTGGGTTTGACCGAAAGCCGCTCCATAGGAGCCCATGATACCGTGGGGATCGACGCCGTTTTCCCGGCAGAGAAGGAGATATGCTATCAGTTCTTTGCGATAGAAATCAGACCGGCGGGGGTAGGCATCAAAAAGGGTATTCAGAGTCTGGAGAACATCAAATTTGCCCTGGCTGGCGCCATATCGGGTTTCCACGCCCCAGATGGCCACCACCACCTCACGGTTGACGCCGAAGGTTGCTTCGATTCTGTCGAGCAGTTCTTTGTGCTGCGCTAGCTTTGCCTTGCCTTCTCTTATATTTTCCGGGGTGATAAACCGGGGCGCATATTGATAGTAGGGCTTGGCCTCCCACTGTTTATCCATCATGACGAGCACCTGCCTGTTGATGGCCTGGCCTTTAAAAATTGTTTGCAATTCCTGGGGGGTAAACTGATACTTCTGACTGAGTTCGGCAAAAAGTTGCTGGTATTTTTCCTGCTGCAGATCAATCGGTTGCCCATCTTCAACGAGGTCTGCTGGCAATTCTTGGGCTACGACCGGGGAACAACAGGAGACCTGCAGCAACAGCAGCCACAGTACGGTTTGAAAAGCCATCCGTGTCAGGGTGTTGAGACGCCTGGTCAGTAAACAATCAATCATAAGAGCACCAGGAAAACAATTTAACAAAAAAGATGATGAGAAAACATGGAGAAAAAAGTTTCCGACTCGTGTGCGGGTAGCTTGTTGATCCCCGCAGCGGAAGCCCTGCCACCACCGGTCACGAATTGACGGCAAAGAGTATCTGCTCCCTTGCGGGTTGTTAAAGGTGCACGGACACTGACCCTCAGGCTGCCGTCAGGATTAACGATCACGGTTGCGTGTGCCATCTCAGGCTGTTCGCGGGCCATTTGGTTAGCGAAAACACCGACTACCCTTCTCGACCAGGTGGCCTCTGGGAGCCAGAAGACGCGCCCCGTCGCATATATCCTGAAGGGGCGTAGATCTGCCGCATTGGCCATGTCGCGTTCATATTTCACCCGAATATTCTGGAGTATTGCCGAGTCCTGGTAAAAATTGAAAGGGTCAGGATAGTGCTGCACCTCACGAAACAAATCGGCGGGATGGACAAGAAGGTCCTCAATTGAAAATCCATAACCATTGTAATTGAGGAGAAGGCCGATTTCGCGGAGTTTTTGAATCTGTTCTGCTTGCAGCTTGATTGCCCCGGCATATTCGCCTGCCACTTCATCGAGATTGTCGCCAAAAGCTCCTGCTATCGCCCATGTTCGAAATTTCCCTGCCAGCAGCCGATCGATGATGAGGGCGGTGCAGAGGTGAGGCGAAGGGTCGATGTGCGCTTCAAGGAAGGATGAGTCGGGAATGTCGCCGCTGTAATGGTGATCTGCGTAAAAGACGATATTCCTGTTTAACAACAGTTGTTCAAGTGCATTCCGGTTTCGATCAAGCGAGATATCCAGTACGGTGATGCGGCTTGCGGCGGTATCTGTGAGCCGGGAAAGGAGCGCGATGTCTCGCTTGACCCCGGTTATGAGTCGTGCTTCCGGTTGCGGCTGATGTAGGCGGAGTTGCTGCAGTGCGCAGATGCCATCTGCATCCCCATTGAACACATCGATGCAATTCATGGACAAACGAAGGTGAAGAAGGAGACCGATAACCTCTTCTTAAAAACCCGGAACATTAAAACCATTCCCAATATTGGCGAGACTAAAGGTGAGCGTCAAGCTTTGCACTCCCGGGGTCGAATTTGCCGCAAGCTCGAGCGACCAGCACGGTTGGTGGTACCTCAACCTTATTTTTTCCTCGAGAGTTACATTCGTGGAAATGGCGCGTTGCAGGCTGTATCCGGCTGCAAAATTATACGGCAGCAGATGCCAGACACTACCACTGACGGAATTGACGTTGGTGATCGAGTTATATCTGTAATCTAAAGCGAACAGATCGCCTCGTCCACTCGCATAATCGGCCTCGATTGAATGAAGATAGGCACCGCTGCCGTACATGTCGAGGTCCGTTGTGTACATGAGACGGATGCGTTCGAGGGGATAAAAACCGGTTTTAATTTCAACGGGGGTCAGTGGACCGGAACCTGAAATCATAGGGGGGAGGTTCCCGAAAAAACTGCTGGGCGTTTCAACAGAAGTCAACGGGGCGTTGCTGTCTTTATTGAGCAGGTCATACCCCTGCTTCACCTTAAGAAAGGCATAGGTACGTTCATATTCGCGACCTTTACGCTCTCCGGAGATGTCAAAGAAATTGTTAACCCCGTAGTATATGATGTTTTGATCTCTGAGCGTATCTATGCTGTCGAATTGCGGCAATAACACATCTTTGGGAATCGAGGTGTAACTGTATGCAACATAGGGGCGAAGCGTATGGCTCCAGGCTTTGACGTCACCGATATTGGTGGTGAAATCGTGCATCAAGGTAGTTCCTATCTCTCCGCCCAAATTATAGAGGTAACGGTTTTTCGAATTACTATCTTCCCAAGCGGACGCACCATTGTCCTGAATCATATACAGAGTGTCCCGGACACCACCGCTGGCGATTGTTTCGAGATAGGGGCTTATGGGTATCCCCGTCGCTATTTTGGGGGCTAGGTCGAGACGCTGGGCGCCAACGCCTTTTTCCCGCCAGAAATTAACGTAGTTGGCATCCCAGGAAATATCGGGGCCGCCGGTCTTGTACAAAGGCAGGAGACCGGAGTGGGTAATCGAAGGCATTCTCCAGACCTGCGAGGGATTGTCTGCAGTATATATCTGCTGAGTTAGGTCGTTGACCGCTAGAAATTCCCCTTGCAGGGAAGTTCCGTTGTCCCAGGAACGAAGAAATGCAAGCGTGTTGGCACGATAACTGCTCGTTTTATCGATAAAACCACGCCCGAAAACCTCAGAAAATTTTGCTTGGTTGGTGTCAAAACCTGTTGACCCGGAATCGAATTCCCGCAGGAAATCCAAATCGGAAGCAATGTCTATATCCAGGCGGGTAACCCATTGGCCAATATTTTGGTCTGCTTTGCCGCGAACCCAGTAGCGATCCGAGTTGGTATGGGTGAACTGTCCGTCCTGAATGTAGGATGTATGAGAAGAATTGGAAGGATCGGACAGGGTATCAGCAAGATAATTCCCCGTCAGCATGCCCTTGCTGGTTTCGTCGAGAACATAACGGAATTCTGCACCGTTCATCATGCCGCGATTGGCCATATACCGGGCAAGGAGGGTGATGTCTGTATTCGGTGAGAGGTTGATAAAAAAAGGCGTCTCGATACCGAAACCGTCCCGACTCGACGTGAAAATGGAAGGAAAGAGAAAACCCGTCTGCCGTTTCCGTTTCGCTGGCAACAACATAATCGGAGAATACAACACTGGCACATCTTTGATACGAAAGGTTGCATGCTTGAGATAGGCATAGCCGCCATCAGTAATTTCCACATCAGCAGCCCCGAAACTCCACGGCGGGGTTTCCCCTTGTTGCAGTTTACAGGTGACAATCCAACCATCTGCAATGTGGTAGGTAAGGTCGCCCGTTTTTTCCACCACCTTGCCTTCCAAGTGCATATCCATATATGGACCGACTATTACCGCGTTGTCGAAGGTGCCTGTTGAACCTTGCACGTTGATGTTACCGGATTCAGCGGTCAACTGATCAGTGCCGTTGTCGATCAGAAGGTTTCCACGGGCAGTTATCTTGCCGAGAGTGACGTCGTATGCTGCCCAATCCGCTTTGACGGTCGTCACTGTTTTGGTTTCAGTAACTGTTTCCGCAACTTCATCCCCGGCTTGGACACCCTGTTGTTCTCCCAATAAACTGTTCCATTGAGTGGGACGGGTCTCCTTGGGTCGGGTTACAGGTTCTTTCTTCTCGAGAACAACATGGCCTTCAGCGATAACGCGAGGAGGCTCTTCATACTTGGTAATTTTATCGGCGGTTATCTCCCATTGGCCGTTGGTAGATTCAGCCGACACCAGCGATGCTACCAGGAATGAACTCGCAATAAAGACAAAGAAAAATGCCAGGATCGGAGATGATGGTTTGATATGCTTCACCTCGATCGGCTCCTGTGGGGGAGTAAGGTAAGGAAGAGGAATATTTGTTTTTGGAAACCGTAACTTGGTTTAGTTCGACAATCCAACTGGTCGTATCGACACAAAAAAAGTGAAGATACTAACCAAAATGACGATTTCGAATGTACGTGTACACAGGTATTGTGTCAAGTGAAAAGTCGTAAATTTGCCTTGCGTCACTATGGAAATTAGTATAAGTATCGAAAGTCGAGAATATTGCCTAATGGCCTGATTTTCCATGGCTTGCAGAAGCATCAACCATTCGCAACGCTGTATGAAATATATCTTCGGCCCGGTGAACTCCAGGCGACTAGGCCGTTCTCTCGGCATTGATCTGTTTTCAGGGAAAACCTGCAATCTCAACTGTATATATTGCGAAGTAGGGGCTACTGCCTCCCTCGTCCATCAACGCGCCGTCTATACCTCCACGCAAGCAATCATTGAAGAGATCAACACCTTTTGCGCGGATCCCCGTCGGCTGGACGCTGTCGATGTGCTTACAGTTACCGCCAAAGGTGAACCGACATTGCATCGCGGACTTGGCGAGATTCTCCGCCATAGCAAACGGATGACCGATAAACCGGTTGCAGTCCTGACCAACGGAACAACCCTGATGTACCAGGATGTCCGCCAGGAACTCACTGTTGCAGATATTGTTATACCCTCACTCGATTCGGCCCGGCGTGAGAGTTTCTTGAAAATTGATCGCCCGGCCGCTGGTATCGATCTGCAGGAAGTCATTGATGGACTGAGGGTCTTTTCCCATGAATACCAAGGTAAATTATGGCTGGAAATTCTTTTGGTTCAGGATGTTAACGATTCTGACCAGGATATCGAGGCGCTGGTATCGGTACTCAGGGTGATGCGCCTTGACAGAATTCAGCTCAACACCGTAGTCCGACCGCCTGCGGAGCCTTTTGCACTACCAGTGAAGTCCGAAAGGCTGCTGGAAATTGCCCAGCTTTTTCAAGAGGAACTGGCAATTCCGGTTGATCTTCCCTTCACTCCCTCAGACCGATCCGCCCAGGCGCTTCGGCCTGGGCCTATGAAAACAACCCATCCTTTGTCTGCAGATGAGATGCTGGATGAAATTTTACAGATGTTACAGCGACGGCCTTGTACCGCCGCTGATATAGACCGGATTTTTCAACTAGGTGGTCCGGACAAGGTTGAGCAACTGCTCGAACCGTTTGTAAACTCGGGTGTTCTGCAGCGGCAGGTCCACACGAACGAGTGTTACTATCAGCAATCGTCGACAATACAATGACGTGGAAGATCAAGTTTTCCTTGCGTCAGGACGATGAAGCTACAAACGGTCTGTGTTGCTTTAAAAATTTACACGAAGGTTACTAATGACAGAAAATGAACAAAACTCAAATGATAACAAGCCTCCCCGTGTGCGCAAGGCCAGAACCGGTGCTTGGTGGAAAAGCGTACCCAACACCTCCTCGGAGGGGCCTCTGCAACAGTCAGAGTCAACAGCTCCGAGCCGCGAAGTGGCAGGTGAAATCGAAGCAGAAGTTGTTGCGCCTGCTCGCTTAATCGCTTCGGAAAATGTTGTGCAGGCAACAACGCACCCACCTGTTGCGGATCAAGCACCCAGTCCTCAAGAAGTAACGTCAGGGAACGAGATTGAGGAAAGTGCCGGTCCGGTAGAGGATAAGCCTCCGGCCAAGAGAAAAAGAAGGCCTCGCAGAAGTGGTAAAAAACGCCCGAAACCAGAGGATATTGCACCTGGAGAGGGAGAGCAAGAGGACGAAGGGGCAGACGACGCGGCTCCTGACGAGGATGATCAGCCTGAGGCAGAGATGCCGGAATCTCCAGATAAGAATGTCACCTATAAGCTGCTGATCAATGCAGAAGAACCGGAGGAGTGCCGGATTGCCTTGTTGGAAGATGGTCGGCTCGAATCTTTCCATGTTACCACGATCGATCGTGAACCCACCAAAAACAATATCTACAAAGGAAGAATTGTCTCTATTGAGGCGAATTTACAGGCAGCCTTTGTCGATATCGGTACTGGAAGGAATGGTTTTTTACCCTTCAACGAAATTCATCCCGAATATTTTCGCCAGGATGTCAATGAGAAAAATCGCAATATTATCGCCCAGCAGCAGTGGAAAAAACTGAAAATTGAAGAAGTCGTTCAGAAAGGGCAGGAAGTGCTTGTCCAGGTGGTGAAGGAGGTGACCGGCAACAAGGGCGCCAATATGACCACCTTTCTTTCTTTGCCAGGTCGTTGCCTTGTTCTCATGCCCGGAAGCGACAGTGCTGGTATTTCGCGAAAAATTGTAGGTGAGGAACGCCGCTCCAGTCTTCGCGAAATCATGAGTGAGTTTGAGATACCGGAAGGGATTGGCTACATCATCAGAACCGCCAGCGCTGAAATAACGGCGGTTACCCTCCAGAAAGATCTGCAGATGCTGCTCAGCCTCTGGGAAGAAATCAAGAAGCGCGGGCAGACCATGGAAGCTCCGGCCCTCGTCTATGAGGAACAGGATACGGTCGTCCGCTTTTTACGCGACCATTTTTTCCAGGAAATTCAGGAAATCACGGTCGACACCCAGGAGTCGTTGAACAACGTCAACGCCTTTATCGAGCAGTTGCCGGCCAAGCAGAAAAAGGTCAAAGTCAGGCTCCATCGCGGCACTAAACCCATTTTCAATCAGCATAACATCGAAGAACAGATCGAATCGATCTATAAACCACAGGTTACTCTGCCGTCAGGGGGGTCCATCGTTATCGATCCCACTGAAGCGCTGGTTGCTATCGACGTTAACTCTGGTCGAACTTCAAAAAACAGCGATTTTGACGACACAATTTTTCTCGCCAATATGGAAGCAGCCGCAGAACTGGCCCGACAGCTCAGGCTGCGCGACTTGGGTGGCCTGATCGTCGTTGATTTTATCGATATGCGCAATAAAAAGCATATCCGGGAAGTAGAGCGGCAAGTAAAAGTCAGCATGAAGCGTGACAAGGCCAAGGTCGACATCAGTAAAATTTCGCGCTTTGGTCTCATGCAGATTTCCCGTCAGAAAATGGGGGCGCCTATAGAGAAGGGAAGCTATCGAACCTGCGAATATTGCCAAGGCCGCGGTGTGGTACGATCCGTTGAAACCCTGGCTCTGTATTATCTGCGACGCATTCAGACCGGTATCAGTCGGAAGAGTATCGCCAGAGTTGATTGTCGCCTGCCCCTTGATGTTGCCCAGTATCTGCTGAATAAAAAACGCGCGGAGCTGGCCGATCTGGAAGCCAAGCACAATGCCAAGATCGACATCATACCACGGGTGGAAATGAAACCAGCAGAAAATCAGATCGATTTTCTAGAGACTGAGCCCACTCGATAAGCCTTGCCCGATGGCCCGATTTTGTTGCTGATTCTCAAGAGAGCGCTAGAGGTAGCTTCACCACCAACCCGTTAGGCAGAAACCACTTGTGTAAAGCCACTTTTCAGGATATAGAGCTTTTTCATTGCAAATGCGCCAGTAGCTCAGCTGGATAGAGTACCGGACTACGAATCCGATGGTCGCAGGTTCGAATCCTGCCTGGCGCACCAAGAAAATCAAGCACTTATCGTTAATTCGGTAAGTGCTTTTTTTGTTTCAAAGGTGTTTGGTCCCGCTCCTGTCCCGCCTTTTCAATTTTCAAGGGTTGATTAAACAGCCACTTGATCACAATGGATGCCCTGCTTTTTTTAGTTCAAGGGGGGGGGGATTGCATTTAGTTTCTTGGCAATCGTGGACGTTTTGTCGGGGGGGGTTAATTCGAGTTTTGAATAATTAGGAGAATGGAGGAAGTTAGCTGTATATTGATATCCATATCAATATGAGGGTGTAATTTTTTGCGATGTCTTATAGGTTAGTTTTTTCAGTTAGCTCTTGGTGCTTAGATACATGAGCGCTTCAACTGCTTCTGGGTAATCGTCACAGAACATCTCCCAATTGAGGCGGGTAATCGCGTCCAGATTGATAAGGTCAATCTTATGTGAAGCCGTGCGGGTATCGCCGCTAATGGCTCGTTTCGTCATAACTGACTCCTCAATAGCTCGATCTACCCAACCGCACCTCTTGTGATTTTCCAGCCGTCTCGACATGCACCATGTAAAGTTAAAATCTGTTACCATTAGTTACCTCCCATTTGAATTGATCGAGGTTGCATGGTAACAGTGGTTTAATACGGATTCAAGCAGCTTGTCACATAAAGACGGCCTAGCTACTATATTAATAACATACTGTAGTTCCATATTAAATCGCTCGTGATGTGAAAGGCCGATGGGAAAAACATTGTTGGCATTGATATCAATAAAGGTTTGGTGGACCGTTTCCCTTGCTGGCGGTGGGATGCCGGGGCCGGGTGGGTTCAGATTCTAAACCATCGTCAGAGGTTAGCCCCAGCGCGGCTAAAAATTTTTAAAAGGGGTTAACTGGTGGAGAGTGGTCCCCCACAAAATTTTTAAAAATTCACCCGCTCTTTCTGTCAGTAAATAGCCCACAGAAAAAAGTATAGGCTGAAATGGACAAATGGTAGCAAATCAAACCCTGAACAAAAAAGGCAGAACCGTTAAGCCCTACCTTGTGATTTCTATCAACAGGAACCATTGATTTTAATATATAATTATTCCATATAGTTAGATGTAAACGCCTCATATTCGCTTCTGGATTTACACGTGCGCTTCTCTTCCGCAGGAGGTGTTAGGCTGCAATCGAAAGACGATCGACTTTCTGAAAGTTCGGCATATCCTTTCTGCTCATACGCATCTATTAAAAATAAAAACGAGAAGTCTTTTATGGAGGTTCCGACGCTCATAAAACATTTGTTGAGCCTAATATTAAAATGGTTTTGGAGTGTACCACCGCCATTTAAGTCATACCCCAATTGTCGAAAAACCTTATCTGCCTGTGTAGCACATTTTTCCTTTTGCTCAAGATTTTCATGCACGGTTTTATCTTTTAGCTTTATTGTTAGATAATTCAACTGGCCTCGTAGCTGGTTGTTTGTCGTGTCTCTCTCAATGAGTTGCCACCCCAAGATGGCCACGATGACAATCAAGACCCCAATAACAATTTTCATAAAATCCGCCCTGTTTTGAATTGACCATCCTGTACAGTACCACCAATCAGGGCGTAATCAAGCGACTTGTCACATGGAGTCGGTACAATCGTCAAATTAATATCAGTCTGTTGTTCCGTCTAAAATTATCTATATAAAGAGAGGCTCTTGGTGTTACCGGATATCTCTGCGATTTTATTTTAACATTGCCAGAATTTGAAATTAAAATTTCACCAAAACTGGATAAAAGTTGACAAAAGTTGACAATTGAGGCAAAAAATCAATATGGAAACTTTATCAAAAAAACTAAACAGAGATAATGTCGAACGCCAGATGGGCAATCTTGGCTTTTCCAGTTCGGAACTTGCTAAAAGGCTTGATGTTTCCAAGCAGACAATTTCAAACTGGATAAATGGGAAAAAATTTCCCCGACCTGCAAAGCTGTTAAGGTTGGCCCAGTTGCTTGGTCTAAAGTTCCCAGATATGGTTATAAAATTAGACCTTTCCCATGAACCTGCAATAGCGTTTAGAAGAAAGGGCAATCACAAAATAACTACAGAATATTACGAAGCCGCAAAAAACAAGGGCTATTTATTAGAAAAATTAGTTTCTTACCTGCCGTACGATAATCAGTCTACCCCTCCCATACTTATAAAACCCTCGACATCATACCAATATATCCAAGAAGTGGCGAGCAAGGTTCGCCGAGAAATAACAAAAAACATAGACGATGTTGTTGAATTCAAAGATTTAATTAAATTTTTCAATAAATATCACGCTGTGATCATACCTGTTTTTTGGGGAAGCAAGAAAAATCATGAAAACGCTCTGCATGTATTTCTTCCAGACTCCATGACCACGTGGATTTATCTAAATCTGGACAGTAAAATTCACGATTTTAAGTTTTGGATGGCTCATGAATTGGGACATGTCAAGGCTCCGTCTTTAGTGGGAGATGAAGGTGAAGATTTTGCAGATTCTTTTGCCGGAGCTTTGCTTGTGAACCAAGAATTAGCAGAAAAAGAATACATCCACCTGAGAAGGTTATCAAATGAGGCCAGTCAATTAAATAGAATAAAAGAAGTTGCTGAAAATTTAGTAATTTCACCATTGACAATCTATTATGAAATAAACAAGTATGCAGATTTTACAAAAAAAAGTAGAATAGACCTTGAGGGCAACAGACAAATTTTTAAAGTAAATACTGCTTTTTGCAGCAAGTATAATTTAGTTTCAGAAACTTTGTTTAAACATTCTCCTACCCATCCTAAAGAATATTTCGAATCAGCTAAGATTTTTTTTGATAGTCCATTTTTTGAATCTCTTCGTGATTTCCTTAAAAAAGAAAAGAAATCTGTTGGCTTCTTGCAGGAAGTTTTGAATCTCTCCCCTGTGGATGCGCATGCTTTCTACGAAGAGATTTGTTAAGCAATGTCTTGTTCGCTACTGATTGATTCTTGCTCTTATTTTAGATTAGCGCAAAGCATTATTCCATTGTTAAAAACTAAGTATTGCGAAGAAGGGTATTGCCTTTGTGTGATTAACGAGCTGGATGATGAATACAAAAAAAACAACAGATTAAGCAATAAGTTCTCATGGGCAAGTCAATCTGAGTATATAGAGAATAGAGAAAAATGTTTCTGCTTAAAATCGCAAATTAGATCTGAAATTCAGACCGCTACTTTCTTTATACGTGAGACCGCTCAAGATGAAAAATTCGGCGTTTCACGAATTGATATAATTGCTCTGTCGTATTGCTACACATTAAAAATCCCTATAGTAACAGATGATAGCGATATGTTACTATTAGCTAAAGAGTACGAAATTTCGTCATTCACATCACTTCAATTATTAAAAACACTTTATGATTGTAATGTTATTGATATCGCTAAAGTAAAATCAATTGCTGCGTATTGGGTTTATCAGAATGATACTCCGAAATCATACAAGATTGATTTTGAAAAAATATTCAATGAAAAGGCCCCTCTGTAATCCCTCCCTCTCATTTTCTTCAAGGGCACGGCAATACTAGAATAAAATAGTGCTATTCGTAAAGTGATAGGTCAATAGGTACAAATCCTTCCAACGTAGCATTAAGGTTAATACTCTTGGTGGCTGGGTAGCTCTCAGTTAATCGGAAGCTCATGTCGAGACTCTTCAACGATACATGAGGGTCTTGATTATCGACATGCCTTTTAAGACGTTTGACCAAATAGCGGCGGTCAAGCCCCTCCTCGTTCATCACTGTAGCAATTGCCTCCTGTATGCGCGGGTCTTTTGATAGCTGATAGCCAATGCTCTTGGCGCTGTCAGCGCTCCCGCAATCAAAAGCAATGCTAGCCGCTTTGGTTTGGTTATCGCCGCCCACTCTAGCCGCTACAAAAAGCCGCTCCTTTTCACTAAGGCTTTCAAATACAGCCGCATGTACCTCTTGTTTTCTTAACCGTTTAAGCCGCTTACTGATTGCTGGCTCGCTCACCCCAAAGAAGCGGGCAATGACTTTCTGTTGCTCACCGTTATCTATCATCACCTGTAGAATCGAATCGTCTATATGTTTCATAAAAGTCTCCGTCTGTGTCTTTACCGTGTGGCCAGCGGACAGCGGTCAGAAATTTGGTTAACTTGCCACCATCTGCTAGCGCTACTCTGTGCCGATTTTCGTCTGTCCCTATCGACTGCCATTTGATAGCCACCGGAGCGCTGTACGCCTCTGCCTTGGCAGCATCGGCGGTAACTGGTACTTTGCCCCGCTTGCGAGCTTTGTTTTAACTGAAGGCGATTTTGGCTTTCACAGATTGCTGTCCAGTGAACAGAACCCTTGGCCGGTTTGGGACCGGGTCGTCCGTCTGGCCCCATCCGCTATTGCCTGCTGCTGCTGGCTTACCTGCAAAAGGGTCTTGGCTCTTCCAATCGTCATTCATTACTAATCTCCAATCTATAAAATTTTATCCACAAGGGTTTTGGGGATTAACCACCGTCGGCTAGAACCGGACGGGGAAATATCCCCCCTATAGGGGGCCGGTTCTGTCCGGTAAACACTTCCGTAAAATCAAGCACTTACGAACCGTCAAAAACGCCCGTCCGGTACTTTTCTGTCCGGTTCTCCAACTAATTGGTATTATTAGATAAAAGTACCGGACGGGGTGCGCTGTCCGGTTCTGCCGGTTCTGCCGGTACTTTTCCTGTCCGGTACTTTTCTGTGAATAGATAAAAAGTTTTTCTGCCGGATTTATTTATATCTGCTCTCTCGTGAATGTGATTATCGAGAATAGAAACGGTTAAGATTCTCGCCACCTCACTCTTGGTGATTCTATTATCAATGGTTTTCCACGCTGCTGGGCAGGTATCTTTTACGGCTTTCTGTGTTAGATACATGCCTGATTGGTTCGACTCATTAACCTTTTCCACGATCAGTTTTAGGATGACAGAATCAAGTTCCGGGTCAGTGTGGCTGATAAGTTTGAACGGTTTCAGAACACCGCCCGGTAAACGTTGCAGGAAATGAATAGGTTCAGGCTTGCCATAGTTCTTTTTGCTTACCTGTAGAGCTAGGAACTGGCCCGGTATAGCATCTCTGACACAAACAATCCTCCGGGCCTCTTTGTCTGGAAGTCCTACAAGGTTGCATTGCCATCTAAAGGCGTTAGTTAGGGCAGTTGCACCACGGGCACTATCCTGATGCAAAGCAGAATCAAGGTCGAACTTGCCAGCGACAAACGCCGTCTTTTTCCCAGTGTGATGACAAATAACAATCGCCGCTCCCGTTGCCTGTGCGAGCTGTTCCAATAAACTGACAAACAGTGTTCCGGCTTGGTTGTCATTTTCAACCGCTCCAAAAAAACGCGACAATGGATCAATCACAATTAGGCGCAAATCAGGGATATTTTTCACGGATTCCAATAGGTTATTGAAGAACGGGGTTGGGTTGTCTCCGGTCAGTAATCGCAGGTCACGACCGGCTGCCGGAATAATGGACATATTTTGCCTTAAAGCCTGGTGGCCGGTATCTGCCTCAAAAGGGAATAAGCCAGACACAAGGCTTTTAAAGCGATGATGCAATATAACGCTGTCTTCCTCTGCAAACACGGCCACCACCCTACCGGCTCGGGTGGGATGAAAGACGCCTGGTAGCACTTCTAATCCTGTGGCTATGCTAATCAACAGCAGGAGCGCAAGCGTTGACTTGCCGGTACCACCTGCGCCGACCAACGCGCCGACAGTCCCGGCCAGTAGCGAATCGTCAAAAACCCAATCCAAGGGCGGTGGCGCGTTATCAATCAGTCGTCCCACTGATGCACCAGCCAAGGCCTGAGCAAACCAGTCAGCGGGTGGTACTGGCACAGGTGGTGCAGTGGCACCAGTCCCGGCAATAGCCTTTTCAATGGTCAGTTGGCCATAAGTCGCCCGCCCGTGCCGACGGTCCCACTTATTTCTATAGAGAGCGGATCGGCGGAACATGCGGTCTATCTGCCCGCTGTCCTTTCCGGACCAATAGGCCAAGATGTTGGCCAGCGCCAAATCTGCCTCTGATTGGCTCCCGTAATCATTCGACCACTCACCCGCATAAAGTTTTTGATACTTGGCTCCTTGCCCGCTGCAAGCAATCAGAAAGGCCAGATCATGGTCTTCCTTTGTGTGATCCGCTATGTCGGGTGGCGGGCAGGGTGGAGCGGCCAAAGGTAGCAGAACACAAGGGGCATACTGCCTGTAAAGGTTGTCGAGCTCTGCCTGTCTGAACTGGATCATTGCGCCCATAATTGCCCCGTTACAGTCACATACGAATCATAACTGTATATCTCGATACTCTTTTTGACGTTGCTCGGGACAGTGCCTTTGACCCAGATGTGCAGCCCGTTGCCTGATGGTGACAATTCTGTATAACTGTTCAGGGCTTCAATTATCCGCAACGCCTCGGCCATTACGTCTTGATCGTCCATGAAGTGGTCAATATCAATGGCCACAAATGGATCAGCGGCAGTCAGTACAAAGCCGACGCCATGAAAGCCGCCTTTCTCATAAGCCGCCATCACATCTTGGAATGTTGAATAATGTGCCGGGTTGGTCTTGCTGGCTTTAAAACCGTCAGGTCTATATGGCGGCTTGGTCCACTTTGCCCCGGCCAGCTCATAGCGCCATAAAACCCACTGTGGGCGGTCCTTTAGCTCTTGCGGTACGTTGGCCGGGCTGACTTCAAGAGGGGTTGGCTTATTCATCTTGCGGCCCCCTCTGGAACAAGGGTTGCGTGTCCCATAGTTCGAAATAGTCCTTACAATCAGCATCCTGTACCGCCACAAGGAGTTTAGAACAGGGGAATTGGCTGTGAAGATGACAGAGGACGGAAGAAAAGTATCTGTCATCAAGCGGCGCAATGACGGCATGACCTGTGCCGCGATGGATGCTTTCGGCTACACTGTCAAAATATTGACACAGAATGATGGGCCCGTGGATTTCTCCTATCTGACAGAAGTAGTGTGCTTTTATTGATTTGTACGGAAAAAAGCGATGAAGCGAACCGTTCACAATACCTTCGGCCGCTTGCCGGAAGACGGGCGTTACACCACCGACCGGCACACGGTGATTACTTCGGAGAATGTGCACGAGTTGGTCGAAAGTCATTTGACTCAAAGGGTTAATAAATGTACTATTCTTGTAAGGTTTTTCTCCAAGACCTCTGTTCTTTGCCCCGATACCAGCGCCAACTGGTTCGGGGTTTCTCATTTCTGCCTTCATTGAGCCACCTCCAATCGGTCGATGAGCCAGGCAATCAGCGAGTCGATCCCGTAACATTGCCGCCGTCCGACCTTAAAGGCACCTTCTGGCCCAAGGCCTTGACTGTCCAGGTTTGCCAAGTGTCCCGCTGAGAACGCGCCGCCGGTAAAACCGGGGATCTCATCACGGGTTATAAAACTTGACTTCCACTTTGCACCCGATTGTTCGATGATTGATATTGCTGCCTGCCTGTTTTGCTTTGTTTTTAAATCTTTCATTGTTTGGTTCCCTTTGTCCTGCATTTCTGGCCTGGTTCTCGAGTCCCAAGCCAATTAGCCGCATGCGGTGCTTTGTATGGTCTTATAATAAGAGGAATTAAGCGGTTGTAAAGATAAAAAACATAATGATTGCATGTGGTTATGGTTGCAAACAGGAGGGCTCAAAGGGTTGTAAAACAGGAACGCCCCGAATGACTCGGAAGTCAATCAGGGCGTGTAATTTTGGGATTTGACTAGGGTTGTAAAAAGCGGGGTGTAAAGGGTTGTAGAAATATTTTTCTACTTGGGCTCTTTTCTGTATGTCTGATTGATGATGCTGAACAAGTCGTTTTCTCTCAACCTTTTTGCTCCCTTTTTTTCCTGGTCGAGGTCATAATCTATATCCACCGCCTCATTTACCCTTTTTTTAAAAGTAGACAAACAGCAGGCCGCTTTTTTCGGATATTCTCGCTTAGTTATGTACACCCACTCTTTATATACGGCGGATGATTCCAACACCTCGTCCCCGACAAGGTATCTGGCTTCCAGTAACATTTCTCGGATTTTGGTCGTAACCGTGACGCCCCTCCACACGGCGGCAGGTAACAGGGCTTCATCTGTGTTACCAATTTCGCGGCGTAACTTTTCAAATTCAGCTTCTTTTTCTGGTCGTAATCGTGACAATATTTCAAGCAGTTCCTTCCCATTCTTAGCCTTAAAAATATCGAAATTCTCTTGACCACACTTGGTGTTCGGGTGGTCAAAATGTTGCTTTATAAGTTCGTCATCTGTTCTTTCGAGGAAACGCTTAAGTTGTTCATATTGAGAAATTTTAGAGCGCAATTTATTAACACCGGGCGGAAAAAGCCGATGGCCGCCAATATCTTCCATGATCGGATCTTTGGAACATGGAATAAGCCGACCGCCTTCAATATCCGTAAAAAATTCGTCCTCGTTACCTTGATAGGTAGTAGCCAGTAAATTATGTCCGGTAGTCCACCGTTCCATGTGTTCAACCTCCCTAGGGTTGGCCCTAATGAAAAACCAGACTGGCAAGCCGCTAGGGGGGGCGGCCTTTCGGGTGGCCATCCTAGCCAGTCTGAAATATTGACGAGTGCTATCCGTTTTGAATCCTCATTGCCGCTGCCCGCAACACTGATTCCGACAAATGGCTATAACGCTCCGTAAGCTTCAAATCAGAATGTCCAAGAAGTTCCTTGATGTGGTACAAGTCAACGCCATCCATTGCGAGCCATGACGCGTATGAGTGCCTTAACGTGTGAAAGGTGACCCGCTGCCGACGATCTGTTATTCCCTGGTTAAACTGCAACTTGTCTATCGCCCTGTCAAAGCTGTTAGAGATTTGTGCAATTTTTTTGCCTTCTTTATTTGGGAATACCAAGGCTTCAGCCTGAGTGTTTTCAGATCTCCTGCTAGTCAACATTGCGTTGACCCCCTCAGTAAGGAAGACAGGCCTGTTCTTGCCGCTCTTGGTGTCCTTGAGGAGTACAACGTCGTTGGACAAATCCAGGTCAGACCATTGAAGGCTGAAAATCTCGCCCGCCCTGGCCCCAGTGTAAAGGCTGAACAAAGCCATGTCGTGAATGTCTGTAGACCGTCTTGCCAGTTCAGTTAGAAGGTCGGACGCTTCCTGTCTGGTCAAGAAACGAGATCGTCTGTTATCTAATACAGGTCGCTTTACTCCTCCGTTGACGCCTGCCGGGTTCTTGCCGATGAATAGATCATCCTTCAAAGCGTGATTGAAAATCTGCCGAACAACGGCAAGGCAATATTGAATACTCCTCGCTGATTGCCCTGCTTTGGTCATTTCCTTTTTGATTTTCTCCAAATGCATGGGCATTACTTCCCGTATGGGCCGTTTGCCGATAACTGGGTTTATCCATAACCTGAAAAGACCCTCCTCACGTTGTATGGTTCGGGGGCTGCGTCTGTTAATCTGTATATGTGGAAAATATAGGCCTGTAAATATTTCACCAAAAGTAATATTAAAAGCCTTCTCTTTCTGCTCCTTAGCCACCGCTTCATTCTTCGTCTGAGTCTGTAGCTCTCTTTTTTCAGACAAAGTCTTTGGCCCTATCCCTGTGGTATGATTCGCTTTCAATTCGGAGAGGATTGCAGCCACTTTCTTTTCGGACCATCCCGCACTTGCCCAGCCAAGGCCTTCTGATTTCTCCCTGCCGCTAATCTTGTATCGAATCGTGTAATACCTATCGTATCCGACACCATTCTTTCGTGTAGCATGAAGTCGATACCTAACGCCTGGTGTGTTGCATTTGATCCAGTCCGACATGTAGCCCTCAAGAGAAATATCCGTAGGTCGCTTGTTGATTCAGTCCCGCTCCTGTCCCGCCTTCGGTAGAGGAAATAGCATTAAGCTGAATTATAGTATATGAAATATAATATTTATATCTTACTGATTAAGCAATATAAAAAAGCATGATTGTGATATTAAATGAATCCAAACAAAAGTTACAAAAAGGGACTACGAATCCGATGGTCGCAGGTTCGAATCCTGCCTGGCGCACCACAAAATCAAGGACTTAGAGACCCCCTCTAGGTCCTTTTTTCATTCTCCGGTCGCCCTCCGGTCCGCGCTTGAGATTCCTTGTTCCATATGGGTTTTTTTTTATCCTCGATTTTTCACTCTTGTTTCGCCGGACATACTTCGACTCGCGTTTTATATCAGTTCTATATGCAAAACCGACATTGTCATAACTGGACCGGGAATGGTTTCTGCATAATCCTAAGCACAACAATGATGCTCAGGTGTGAAGGGGAAGGCTTCTGATTTTGCCAGGGAATGAGCCTGAGCGGCAGCTGAGCCTCGCTCCAGGAGATATGTGGACTTGGGTGTCAGTCGAGAGCCAACCGGAGTCATAAAATATCTGAAGGAAGATTGACAGACAGAGCTTCGATATATATTTTTAAAGCAAGAGGACGGGTTGTCCTCTTCAAGGAGGTCCGCTTCCAGGTATTAGCCTGGATAAAAAAGCGGGCCTTTATTTTTGCCCTTCAGGGGTTCCCTGTACAGTTCATATTAATCACAAGGTGTACCATGCGGGATCAGTTACGAAAAACCCTTCAAAATCGCTTGGCAATATTAAGGGATGAAATGCCGTTTTTTCCTGAAAACATGAGGGTGGACCCCAAGCAACTCCTCAAGGAAACAATTGAACAGGATCTGGCAATAGCCAAAGTTGACGGTAACAAGCGAGATATAGCAGAGTATGATCTGTCGCTGTCATTAGTGGACGAATTGGTATAGATACAGCGCAGGGCCTTGATATTTAGTTCGTTTCAAGAAAGAGAGGGGAAAATAGGGCATGATACCTATACGTATTGCTATCGTTGTACTGATTATGACCGCTTTTTCTATCGATATTTACGCGGCAAGTTTTGACTGTGCGAAAGCGAAATCGCGTGCCGAGATTCTTGTTTGCTCGGACTCTGAGCTGTCATCGCTGGACGATGATTTGGCAAAGATTTATTCAAAAGCCAAGTCTTTGGCGGCATCTCCTGCCGAGTTCAAGGCTCAAGGAGAGCGAGAATGGAAAAAAAGGGAAGCTACCTGCATCGATAAACAGTGTTTACTTGCTTGGTACTCCCAACGAAGTGATCAACTGTTGAGTGTCATCAATGCTCAAGTATCAAAGCTACAACCACCACCTCTTCAATCTGCCAAGGATTCAGCTGTCATCCCACCAAAACAGGATGATGCTGTTGCAGAACAGGTTGTCCCTTCATCCAGCGATGTACAAAGAACCTATCAGGTTATAGATACAGGATATTACGGTTGCATAGACAAGGAAAAATTCAAGAGACTCCGAAATATACTTATGCAAAGGGATGATGCAACTTTTTTGAAAGATGTAACGGCTAGTGTCAAAACAGGGGAATGTGTCAAGTTAAACAAGGGCGAGAAGGTTTATTGGGAAGAAGGTACCGTTATGTCTTCAGCCGTAAGGGTCAAAAAAGAGGGGAGTTCCAATTCATACTGGACAGCGACCAAGGCCATCCTAACCCAACCTGTAAAATAGCTATTTTGGCTACATCGTTCACCGCTAGCTATATCATCTGTGCCATCTCCTCCCTTTTGATGAGCATGCTATTATCCAGACACAAAAAATTCGTTAAAATCATTCAAGAGTCTCATGTTCAAAAAATACCCACTTACCATAGTAATGTTTTTGGCAGGCATATGTTCAATTGTGATGGCCTTGTCTATTTCTTATGCCGGCCATCTTAACGTCAACCATCCGGAGGATGCTGTTGTCGAAGAGTTACAGGGGGCAACCGAAGTTGACGAAGGTGCTGCGCCATGCAAAGGTGATTGCGCCAGATAAGGTGTTCTGCAATGAGGGGTGCCATAGTGCGCAGGGTTGCCAGAGTCTCCCATCAATCCAGACCCGGCATGGTTATATCGCACAATACGATGTGGATTTTATTTTGATTTTCTCGAAATATCTCGATCGCCTCGATACCATTTTTTGCAGTGAACACAACGAACCCAAGGCGTGTCAGCATAGTTTCGGCCATTTCACGCATCGGTTACTCATCTTCAATCAACAGACAGTATGGCTAACTTCAAATGCTGGACTCTGAGTTGAAGTGTCCTGTTCGAGCGGAACGTGTTCTGTTGATAAGGGCAGGTAGACCTGGAAAACACTGCCACGGTCTGGTCCGCTTTCCACAGTAATCAACCCTTTGTGCATCTTTAAAATACCCAAAACTATTGCTAGTCCTAGTCCTCTACCTGCGAACTTACTAGTGAAAAACGGATCGAAAAGCTTGTCGATATCTTTGGCGGTGATCCCCTCTCCGGTATCCTTGACCACTAAACAGGCAAAACGATCCCCCAGTGGTTGCCAGTCAACCGGGAAGCGATGCGCGGTAGGGATGTCAGACGAGGAAACTGTTCTAATTATCAGGGTAATCGTCCCCTGTACGTCCAGGATCGCCTCGTCAGCATTGATTACTAGGTTTCTCAACAATTGTTGCACCTGTTTTGCATTGGCAACAATTATTGGACCAGGCGATGGGAAATCGGAGGCGAAGACCACATCTTTCTTTATAAGATCTTTAAGGGCGGCAAGACTGCTGCTGCAGACCTCTGAAAGATCCAGACTGATGTGTTCATCGAGCGACATTCCCAGGTAGGTCAGCATCATGCGGCTGACGTCTGCCGCTCGTTCAGTAGCTTGAAAGGCTGAGGCAAGAAACTTTGATGAGCGCCCTTCCAGTGGCAGGTCCTCCATTACTATTTCGAGGTAACCCATCGTCGCCCCGAGCAGGTTGTTGAAAGTATGGGCAATGGCCCCGGCCATACGGTTCAGGCTCTCGGTTTTCTCAAGCTGTTGCAGTTTCTGGGAGAGTTGTCGGTTAGCTTCTTCTACTAACTTCCTTTCGGTTAGATCAGTATTCGTCCCGGAAACTCGCACCGGGTTTGAGTTGTCATCACGAAGGATGAAACCTCGTGTGAGGATAGGCACATACTGCCCATGTTTGTGCAGTAGACGGGTTTCTGTTTGAAAGGAGTCATCCGTTCCTGCCAGGGCGTTGCGAACGACTTGGTTGGCTCGTTCAAGATCGTCTGGATGCATGAGCCGACGCCAGAGGTCAGGGTCGGATGCCAACTCGTTTTCTTCATAGCCAATCATACTCCACCAGTGCGGGGAGTAGTAAAGCTCATTGGCTAGCAAGTCCCAGTCCCATACCGCATTTTGATTTGCTTTTAATGCCAGATTGAGGCGTATTTCGCTTTGTTGGAGCACTTGTTCTATCTGCTTGCGTTCAGTAATATCCTGGATAATGCCGTGGGCATGAAGCGGGTGATCCGTCGGTTTCATGCCGTTAAATTTTGTCTGTCCAATCACCCGCAGCCAGCGTACCTGACCATCATGGAGAATGATCCGATGTTCGTGTTCGAGGACGCCTGAGCCGCAGGGGTCACTGGCTGCTTGCACACAAGCAAGGAAGGCAGGTTTGTCGTCAGGATGAAGCGCCTTGGTAATTAAGTCCTCATCCAGTTCTAGCGCCGCATCGGGAGGTAAACCAAAAATGGCCAGGAATTCAGGCGAATAATATGCTGGTCCTGTCTCAAAATGATACGAATAAACGCCGAAGTGTGCGACCTTTGCAGCTGCGCTTAAGCGTTCCTCACTTTCTGCCAGTTCTGCCGTCCGTTCGGCTACCCGGTGCTCCAGTGATTCATTTATCTGGTTATTCTCATTGAACTGTGCCGTTAACCATATCGCCATCTTTCTGAAATTATTAACCAGGTGATGGGTTTCCAGCATGCCGCTTTCAGGCCAGGTAATTTCTCCTTCATTGGTAGCGAGTTGAAATGGTAACTCGTCGGTAATCAATCGTAAATTTTCGAGTGTGGTAATAAAATGGCGACTCAATAATTCGGCCAGTGCCAGCGATCCTAGTAAAATCAGAAACAACAGCAAGAGCTTGCTCGTGTAGCTATCGTAGAGCCTTATCTGGTAGGGTGCTACCGGCTGTTCGAGAATCAGTTTCCATTCTGCCAAGTTGCCAATCATGGATTCAGCAACATAGAAAGATTGTTTCCAACGTTCCGAGATAGGGGTATTGGGGAGCACGTCTGGCACCCATTGACTAATTTCTCCACTAAGGTGGTTGAGTGTCCCTTTGCGCCGTAAGAATGGCGCCATTATCGTTTGATCGGAGCGGTTGGACATGATGACGTTGTTGTTTTTATCTAACAACGTGTAGAGGGTGTTCTTTTGCGCTGAGCTTTTATCGAGAACCTCTTGAATCTGTTCTAGACTTAAAACACCGGAGATGAATCCGCTGTATTCTTCATGAATAATTATAGGTGAAAGCATAATGACTATTGGCTTGGAATCTCCGATCTTGCTCATTACTATTTCTGAGAGCATCGGCTTGAGATACTGCCTGAGTTGCGGAATGAAGGGCCGGTCCGCGAAGTTTATGCCAATGTTATTTTTCCCGGATTCGTCGAGCAGAGGATAATAGGCTGTTACGGTGCCCTCTTTGTTAATTGTAGGGTCCCGTGTGATTATATTCCGAAAAAGAGCTACGCTTTATTCCGC